>NZ_DATFAO010000099.1:0-63129 GCF_035254505.1 Aromatoleum sp.
GTGGCCCACGATGCCGGCGCTCGCGCGCTTCGACCTCGGCGTCTTCGAGAAGCTGCGCGACCGCTTCCTCGACGCCGCCGGCGACCTCGACCTCGCGAAGTTCTTCCTCGAAGAAGGGCAGAACTTCGGCCTGTCGGGCACGCAGCTCGAACTGTGGAAGCGGGTCGTCGGCTGATGAACATGGCGCGAGGCGAACATCGGGATCGCCCGAATGCCGCATTCCGAATCAACAGGAGGCGTTGAGCAATCATGGCCACCCCGTCCTTCCTCTCGCCCAGCCTGCTCGCCGCGCTCGCGCTGCGTCCGGCGCTGACGCTGCTGCCGCGCGTGCCCGTCGATATCCGCCTCCACGAGCCCGAAAAACGCCCGGACGACCCGCGCCGACTCAACCTCTTCGCCGGCCGCGCGCTCGGCGAACGCGAGTTCGAGCGCCTGCAGGCCTACGTCGATGACCGCGTCGCGCCGCTCTTGGCGAGCCTCGAACCGGGCATCGTGGAGGGCTTGCCCTGCGCCTTCTTCGGCACCGGCGCCGACACCCGCGTGCGCGTACAACCCGGCCTCGCGGTCGGCGCCGCGGGCCAGCTGATCCGCCTCTTCTACCCGCTCGACCAGGCCTGGACCGACCTCGCGGCGCAAGCCGAGCGCGACCAGGACACGCCGCTGCGCGACGGCCTCTTCCTCGTGACGATCCGCAGCGCCGTCGAGCCGATCGACGACCCGACCGACCAGGAGCCCTGCACGCGCACCGAGCCCGACCCGCTGCGCGAACGCCGCATCGAGACCGTCAGCCTCCTCGGCCTGCAGCGCATCGCCGGCAGCCCGCGGCTAATGGCGATGCCGCAACCGCAGGCGGCGAACCGCATCGGCGCCCGCCTGCTGCGCGAGTCGCCCTTCCGCGCCGACAGCGGCGCCGTACCGCTGGGCCTCGTGAAGGTCGTCGGCAAGCTTCCGGTATGGTTCGACCCGCTCGCCGGGCGGCTGCTGGCCGAGCCCGGCGCCGCCGCCCACACGCTACTCGCGCAGACCGTCGCGGCACTCGAAGCCTGGCAGCGCGATCACCCCGCACCGCTGCCGAACGTGCCGACCCAGACGCTGGCCGAACTCCTCGGCCTCGACTACCTGCCCGCCGCGGGTCCCTTGCCGGCGGCACTGCTGCGCGACCCGGCCGGCAAGACCCCGACGCTCGCCTTCCTCCCCGCCGACCTGCAGGTCGAGCTCGCACCCGTGCCCGCGAGCACCGTCGAAGGCGTCGTCGCCGACGAACTCTCGCGCGGCAGCGTGGACCTGATCCACGGCCTCGGCGAACGCATCCGCCTGCTGCTCGCGATCCCCGACCTCGACTACCGGCGCGATCTCTTCGACCTGCCCCAGCGCGACACGCAACTCGAAGACGAACTCTTCCGCCGCGGCGAGGCGGCCGCCCGCGCCTTCCAGGCTTGGAAGCAGCAGTGGTTCGCGCTCTTCCACGGCCTCACGCCCGAACAGCTGAAGGCCTTGCGCGCGCCGATGCTGCGCGCCATCGCGCCGCGCGACCCCGACCTCTACCGCGACGACCTCGTCACCGCCCGCCGAGCGACGCTAGCCCCGGCAACCGGCCCGATCTTCACCACGGCCGCCGTCGCCCTGCCCACCGCGCCGCTGCCCGAGCCCTACGCGAGCCACGTCGCCGACCGCCATCCGCCCCCGCCGGGCTACTCGCCGGTCGAAGACTCGCAGCCCGGCGATCCCGGCCTCTTCCGCCAGCGCGAAGACCTGCGCGAAGACATCCGCCACCTCGAAGCGGCGCTCGACCAGAGCTTCCGCCTGCTCGAAGAGGTCAACGACTTCCTCGGTCTGCAGCGCCAGCAGCTCGACACCCTCACCGTCTCGCTCAGCACGCTCGCCGGCGGCGTGCCCGGCGACGGCCTCGGCGCGAAGCTCGTGCGCTGGACGACGAAGGCGCAGTTCGTGCCGAAGGTCGCGACGACTCCGGAGGAACCGAGATGAGCGACATCCTCAACCGCTTCACGGCCAACGCCACGGAATTCACCGAAGTGAAGCTCGCCGCCGGGACACTGGTTCCGGACGCAAGAGTGCAGTTGGAGCCGACGATCTCCGCCGCGAGCCTCGCCGCGCTCGCGGGCTCCTTCCAGGTCGCCGCCGAACCCAGCGAACCGCTCACCGAGCCGGTCTTCAGCAAGGCGACGACGACCGCGAAAGGCATGCTGTCGCACGTCGACGTGATCCGCGACAGCTTCCTCAACGTCCGGCGCGATCTCCTCGACCTGCGCGACAAGGCCAACTCGCGCCAGAACCAGGCGAAGTCGCTGATCGACCGCGTCTGCGACTTCCTCGACGACTACCTGAAGCCCGAGGAGCTGCGCCGCCTCGGCGCCATCACCGACGTCAAGGAGGCGCCCGCCTTCCGCCTCTTCGTCGCCCCCGACCTGCACAACGCCGACGGCTTCCTGCTGCGCCCGCGACTCGACCTCGCGATCCCGCGGCCCGGCGACGACGCCGGCGACGGCCTCAAGCACAACGACGAATCCGCACTGTTTTCCGCCGGCAAGGTCGTCGCCGACGACATCCGCAAGATCGAAGCGCTGCGCGGCGCGCTCACCACGCTGCGCCGCCGCCACCAACAAGCCCTCGACGACCTGCGCGCGCGCCTCGCGGCCCTCGAAGCCGACATCCCGGGCGAGATCCGGACCCTCGACGTACGCGAGCGCGAACGCGTCGAGGCCCTCGACGACTACGCCGTCGCGCAGCGCCTCCTGGCCGAGCACTGGCGTGAGATCGAAGCCGACTACGCCGAGCGCAAGCGCGTCATCGAAAGCCACCGTGGCCTCTTCTACGTGAAGGTGCGCGAGACCCCGCTCGGCCGCACGCTGCCCGACCCGCTCGACCTGCGGCCCGCGTCTCCGGACGACCTCGTCCCGGGCTGCGCAAACCGCGAAACCTCGCTGCCCGCCGCGCTCGCGCCCTTCATCGAAGCCGTCTACGACATTCCCGCCGGCGACTGGGCAAACCTGCGCCCGCTCGGCCACCTGCTGCCCGGCCGCGCGATCCTCGCCGGACTCATCGACACGCGCCGCCAAAAGCTCGCGCTGCGCCTCAATCGCGTCCCGGTCGCCGACACGCCCGTGCTCACATCGCTGATCCAGCAGAACCACGCGCTGGTGCGCGACCTCGCCGCGCGCCCCTTCAATGCCGGCGCACTGTCCGAGCTGCAGCGCCAGGGCAGCGCGATCCTCGCCCTCGACGATCTCCTCGCGATCCCCTCGCCGCTGCTGCGCGACCCGGCGCGCGTGCTCCACCAGCGCCTCGACGCCGCCGCCGGCTGCCTCCTCGCGCGCCTGCGCACGATCGCCCCGTCGATCCGCCTGCGATGGTCCGCCGATGCCGAAGCCAACCGCCTCGCGGTCGAGACGCCCGAACGCTGGCCAGGCATCGCCGACGCCGAGGAGCGCGACTTCAACGGCGTACGCACCCTCGTCGAACTCGTCGCGTGGTGGTTCCGCCAGCTCGACGCGGATGCCTCCGCCGCCAGCCGCACCGCGATGAGGAACCTCGTCCGCGCCTGCCTGCTGCTCGCCGCGAGCGACGACCCGCAGCAGCTCGTCCAGGGCCGCCTGAAGACCATCCCCGGCCGCTTCCGCCTCGGCGACGCGCTGCGCCTCACGCTCAACCGCGAAGCCGCCCCCGGCACGCTGCTGCAGCTCTTCGACGACCGCCAGCGCGTCATCGCGACGCTGCGCGTCGACGACCACGACGACCAGGGGACGGTCGCGTCCGTCGCGAGCATCCTCGACCCGCAGCTCGAACGCAATCCCGCAGCGATACTCACCGCCGCGCTGCAGATCAGCGGCCTCAACCGGGGCTGACGCGATGAGCTCGGGCGACATCCGCGTCGGCCGCGTCGTGCTGCGGGGCACCGCGTCCGCAATCGACGCCGCACGCGCGACGCTCCTCGCCGCGCTTGCCCGCGCACACTGGCCCGATGACGCCAACGACGCGATCGTCGTCGTCCGCCGCGTCGCGGTGGCCGGCACTGCCGCCGAGTTGCCCGCGCGTGCGGCCGCGGCCACCGAGCACCTCGCCCGCCGCGCCGCCGACCCTTGGAGCCCGGCCGCCGACGCCGCCGACGCGGTGCGCTTCCGCAACGCGCTCGACTACCGCGCCTGCCTGCTCCGCGACCTCGTCGCCGGCTCCGCGCACCGGCGCTGGCTGTGGCGCCATCGCACGGCCCTGCTCGCCCGCCCCACGGCGCAAGCGCTCGCGGAGCTCCTCGGCGAGGACGCGCTGGCGCTGCCAGCCCTCCTCGAACGGCCCGCGCTGCGCGACAGCCTCCCGGCCCTGTGGCGCACCCTCGACGCCCCCGCCGCCCGCAGCATCCTGCAAGCCATCGGCACCGCGACCGGCTGGCAAAGCGCCATCACAAGCACACTCAGCCCGACCTCGCAGGAACGTGGGGCGGGAAAGCGCACCGCATCCGGCCCCCCGGCGCTTGAGCGCCCACCCGATGCCCGGTCGACGGCCCAAGCGCCCGAACCGCCCACACCGGCACAGACGGCGGATTCCGTGTTCGACACCGCCGCCCCGCGCGCCGCACAGCTCCGCGACCTGCCCTCGTCCGACCCGCGCGTCGTCCTGCAAGCGGCGCTCGCGCTGTGGAGGCAAGCCCCTGCGACACTGGCCGGCGCGAACGCCGCCGACGCGCTGCGCGCCGCCGCCGGGGCCCTTCTCATTCCGGCGGCCCCATCGACACCGGACCGCCATTCCGATCGGCTCAGCCACGCAGGACGCGGCCATCGCCCCGCCGACGCGCAAGCGCCCGGCCCGACGCAAGACTCGGCCCCCCGGGCTCCTGCCACCGCGGACAACACTTCATCGCCCGCCGCGGCGCGCGATCCGCTTACCACCACCGGCGCCCCCCGGGAAAACCTCCCCAACCGCGCGCCCTCCACCCCCCAACGTGTCTCCTCCGTCGCGGCTTCGTTCGCGACGCTTCCGCCCGCCGCGGACCATGACTTCCACACCCGCGGCGGCGGTTTCTTCTTCCTGCTCAACGTGCTGGACCTTCCCGCCTTGCGCGACTGGCGCGCCCGCCTCGACGAGCCGCAGGCCGGCTGGCGCGAACTCGTCCGCCTCGCGGCCACGCTGGGCTTCACCCCCGACTCGCCGCTCGCGGCCTTCCTCGCCGACGCCTGCGGTCTCGCGCCGGACGACGGCTCTCCCGACGAGCCCGCGATCGCGCTCGCACACCTGCCCCGCGGCACCGAATCCGGCATCGTGCTGCACACCGCATTGCGCCACTATGGCGAAACCGCGCTGCGCGCCGCGCTCGCCGAACGCCCGGCGCACGTGGTCGCAACGCGCAGCCACGTTGACATCCATCTGCGCCTCGCCGACGTGGACCTCGACATCCGACGCCCCGGCCTCGACCTCGACCCCGGCTGGCTGCCCTGGCTCGGACGCGTCGTGCACTTCCATTACGACAGCGGAGGTTTCACGTCATGAACACACCCGCCCCGCCGCTCGACGGCCCCCGCCTGTCGCGCGCCTTCGTCCACGCCGGCATCCTGCACTTCGCGAAGCTCAGTCTCGGCACGCGCTCCGCGGCGTTCGACGCGCTGGCGTCGAGCGGCGGCGCCGACGACCTCGCGCCCCTCCTCGACACCCCGCGCGAAGACTGGCCGGCCGCGTGCCAGGCGCTCGCGCAACTCGCCCCGCAACTGCGCGGCCCGCTCGGGCGCCTGCTCACCGACCTCAAGCTGCAGCTCCACGAATGGTTCGCGCTCGCCCTCTGCGGCGAAAGCGAATCGAGCTACCTGCTCAATCTCGCCGTCGCCGAGCTGCAGTCCCCCGGCCCGGTGCGCCCCGGCCTGCACCTCGTCGCCGCGCTCGGCGAGGCGCTTTTCGGCACCGCCCTGCCGCCGCTCGCGCTCCCCAACCACTGCCTGGTCCGCGCCGGCATCCTCCAAGTCACCGGCGACGGCCCGATGCCCACGCGCAGCCTCTCGATCGCGCCCGAGCTCTGGGCCCTGCTCTGCGGCGACACCAGCGCGTGGCAGGACACCTCGCCGCTGCCCGTCACCAATGCCGTGCTGCCCGAACGCTACTGCGACCAGCTCCCCTCGCTCGCGAGCATGTTGCGCGGCGGCGTCACCCAATACGTCGTGCTGCGCGGCTCGCGCGGCGCCGGCCTCGAAGCCGCCGCCCGCCTCGCCGCCGCCGTCGGCCGCCCGCCGCTGCAGATGGAAGCCGCGACCTGGGCGCGCGATCCCGCGCTCGCCCCCGCGTGCCGCTACGCCGGCTGGCTGCCGGTGCTGACGCTCGACCTCGGCCCCGGCGAACGCCACACGCTGCCGCCGAACCCGGCGCTCGCCGTGCCGATGCTGATCGTCACCGGCCACGACGGCGCCGTCGAAGGCCCGCGGCTGACCGAGATCGACCTGCCGCAGCTCTCCCCCCTGGAACGCCACGCCGCATGGCGTGCCGCCCTCGCGGCGAACGACGCGGGCCTCGGCGACGCGGAACTCGGCCGCGAATTCGCCGACCACGCGCTGCTCGACGGTCCGACCGTGCACACGATCGCCGAACGCCTGCGCCTCGACGCCCAGGTCCGCGGCGAAACGCCCGGCCTCGCCCATCTGCGTCGTGCCCGCGCGGGCTTCGGCAGCGAACGCCTGCGCCAGCTCGCACAACCGGTGACGCGCGAAGTCGGCCCCGACGCGCTGGTGCTGCCGGACGAACTCGTCGAACGCTTCGACGCCCTCGTCGCCCGCTGCCGCCAGCGCGAAAAGCTCCGCGACGGTCTCGGCGCGAGCCTCGCCGACCCCGCGCCCGGCGTGCGGGCCCTCTTCGCCGGCGACAGCGGCGCCGGCAAGACGCTCGCCGCGAGCCGGCTGGCGACGCTGCTTGGCGCTCCGCTCTTCCGCGTCGACCTCGCGGCCGTGATGAACAAATACATCGGCGAATCCGAGAAGAACCTCGGGCGCCTCCTCGACGAGGCGGCCGCGCTCGACGTGCTCCTGCTGATCGACGAGGCCGACAGCCTCTTCGGCCGCCGCGGCGAAGGCAAGGAGACCGGCGAACGCTACGCCAACATGCTCACCAACTTTTTGCTCACGCGGATCGAACAGCACCCGGGCATCGTGGTCCTAACCACCAATACCCGCGGACGCATCGACGCCGCCTTCACCCGCCGCTTCGACGCCATCATCGAGTTTCCACCGCCGGGCGTGGCAGAACGCTTGCGCATCTGGCAGTCGCACCTGGGTCAGCGATCCCCCGACGCGGCCCTGTGCCGCCACCTCGCAAGTTACTGCACACTGCCCGGCGGCCATATCCGCAATGCCGTGCTGCAGGCCGCCGCCCTCGATCCGGCGACGCCGGACGACGGCGACGGCGCCCGCCCGATCGCCGTCGAACAACTCGTCGCCGCGCTGATCGAGGAATACCGCAAGATCGGCCGCAGCCCACCGCCGCAGCTGATGCACGCGCGGAGTGCGGAATGAGCCGCCTCGCACCCGGCGGCACGCTGCGCCGCAAGACTCCGCCGGCGCCCGCCCCCTCTTCCGCCCCGGACAAGAAGGCGGGCGAGGCGGCGGCCAAGCCTTCCGGCACCGCGAAGGCTCAGGGCAAGGAAGGCGACAGGGGCGCCACCGACGGCCGGGGCACGCAGCCGCCGAGCTACCTGCAGGTCAAGCTCGCCGTCAGCCAGCCGGGCGACGCCGACGAACAGGAAGCCGACAAGGTCGCCGGCGACGTCCGCCGCGCAATGCGCTCGTCGTCGAACGCCCCCGCGAAGTGTTCGAGCTGCGGCGGCGCAGGCCCGCGCGGCAGCCTCGAACCGGCGATCACCCCGCCGAAGAAGGAGGTGCTCGCGCCGAAGCTGATGCGCGCCCCGGCGCCCGAAGAGCAGAAGGCCGCGCCCGGCGACGGCGCCAAGTCCGCCCCGTCGGACAAACCCGCTGCAAACAAGCCCGACGCCCTCGCCGGCAAGGAAGCCCCGCCCGAAACCGAGCAGCGTATCGGCGCCCGCCGCGGCCAGGGCGAGGCGCTCGCGCCGGACCTGCGCGCCGAACTGGAGGCGAAGCTCGGCCGCGACCTCTCCGCGGTGCGCATCCACACCGACGCCGAAGCCGACGCGATGTGCGTCGAAATGCACGCCCGTGCCTTCACCGTCGGCAACGACATCTACTTCTCCGCCGGCAGCTACGCCCCCGAGTCCGACGCCGGACTCGAACTCCTCGCCCACGAACTCACCCACGTCGGCCAACAGTCCGCGGGCGGCCCGCAGAGCGCCGCGCCCAAGCTGCAGCGCGACTTCTGGGATGACCTCTTCGGCGACGGTGGCGCCCCCGCCGATCCCATGGCCGGCTGCAACAAGGAACTCGCGGAATCGGAAAAATGGGCCAAGGCCGGCCCCTATCCAGCCGCACCCCAAGGCATCATCGGCGCGGCCGGCTACGGCGGCTTCGACGCCCAATACCGCAGCGACCCGACCGAAGGGGAGGGCGTGCTCGACATCCAGCAGGGTGTGGCCGCCGAGTTCAAGGACACCCTCGTGCAGAACGCCGGCATCGTCGCGCCGCACCCCGACCTCCCGGCCACCCCCGAGATCACCGCGCTCGCCAACCGCATCAACGGCATCCCCGTCGCGTTCGTGCGCAACGCGCTGCTGGCGCGCTACCAATGGACGCCCGCAGAGCAGGCCCCCTGGCTCGCCAACCTGAAGACGCTGATCGAATCCACCTGGGGCGGCAAGCACAGCTTCTTCCTCAACAAGCCGCGCTGGACCTGGCTCGGCGCCGACGTGAAAGTCGCTCTCGACATCGGCCAGCGCGCGAAAGCCGCCGGCGACCACATGGCGGCGGAGATCTACAAGACGCCCCCCGGCGAGAGCCTGCGCACCTTCGACATCTCGCACGAAGTCGGTCCCGGCAGCCTCACCGACCCGCGCGACCAGACGATGCGGCTCGCCAGCACGACCACCGGCCCCAAGGAATACGACCTGCTGCGCGAATCGGTCGAATTCGGCTTCAATTCCGATGCGCTGACGGGCACTGCGGTCGGGAAACTCAACGACTTCATCGCACGTTTCAACGGCGCGGTCGGCAACGCCGCGCACCAGGAAGTCCGCGTCGAGATCGTCGGTCACGCGAGCGCCTCCGGCACCGAGCAGTACAACCACGACCTCTCCGAGCGCCGCGCCAATGCCGTGCGCGACCACCTGGCCGCCAACGGCTTCGCGAACACCGCCACGCGCGTCACGATCACCCCGCGCGGCGAAACCGAGGCCGACCAGACGCAGCCCAAACTCGCCACCGACCAGCGCGCGGACCTCATCGTCGACGGCGGCGAGCGCATGATCACCGCGGCGCACGAGTGGGGGCATGCCTTCGGCGTGGACGACGAATACGTCACCGGCGGCACCAACATCGGCGACCCCGTCGACCACGACGCGATGACCAAGGCCATGACCGACGCCAACGGCGTCCACCTGCCCGGCGCGATCAAGGAACACAACGGCGGCATCATGTCCTTCGGCACCGAAGTCCGGCCGCAGCACTACTCGACCTTCCACCACGCGCTCGAGACCGTCACCGCGCAGTCGCCGTGGTCGTTGGGACTGCACAAGCCGAAGTGGCAGGTGGCGATGGAATGCGGCGCCCCCTCGCCAAAGGGCGACTGGCCCACGCCGACCCCAAACCCGCCGACGCCCGCCACCCCGCCGGCGAGCCCCATGCCCGGCAGCGACAATGGAAACGCCGTCGCCTAAATTCGCACGCCGGCCGAGCGAACGGCCGGCGCCCGAGACCCCGCGCGCCGCCTCGCGCAGCGCCGAAGCACGCGCACAGGGCAATTCGCCCGCCGCCTCATCGGCCAGCACCCCCGCGCCGCCACCAGCCCTGCCCGCCTACGCGCAGCCACCGGGCCGTCCCGCCGCTCGTGTGAGTCAGCCCGGCGAAGGCATCGAACGCGAAGCCCAACAGCGCGCCAACGCTGTCACCCCCCTCGCCGTACCTGACCCCACGCCGACGAGCACCACGAGTACTGCACCGGGCAGCGCCGCCGCGGGTGGAACGACCTCAGCCGCCGCTTCGCCCGCTTCTGCCGGGGGCTCGCCAGCCGCCACCGGCGGTGCTTCCGCTGCGCCCACTCCTCTGCCCGGCACTGCCACTGCATCCACGCCGTCGCTGCCTGCCTACGCCGCCGGCCGCGTCGACGCCCGCCGCGGCCGAGGTGAACCGATTCCCAAGGACGCCCGCAGCAGCCTCGAAGGCCACTTCGGCCGCGACTTTGCGGACGTGCGCATCCACACCGACGCCGAAGCCGCCCGCCTCACCGCCGCCCTGGGCGCGCGCGCCTTCACCTCCGGCCGCGACATCTACCTCGCCCCCGGCGCGTGGGCGCCCGACACGGCCGAAGGCCGGCATCTGCTCGCCCACGAACTCACCCACGTCGTGCAGCAGGACGGCCAGGCCGCCGCGGTGCTCGCCCGCGCCGTCGACCCGACGCTCGACACCCGCTTCCACGAAACCGACCGCACCTCCGCCGCCGCCACAGCCCTCGAACGCCTCGAAATCCCCGCCGTCAAATCGCGCCACCTGCCGATCTACAGCGGCCTCGCCTCCGCCGGCAACTTGAAGCGCGTCCGCGGCTACGGCCGCGACGGCGCCGACCAGCGCGCGGTGTGGAACCAGCTGCAGGTCCCCGCCGACGCCGTGCGCTCAAAACTCGGCGAACGCAACATCCCCGTCCCCGCCGACGACAGCGGCCGTGTACGTCTGAAACTCCATCGCGGCGCGCGCCTCACGTCGAAACGAATTTCAGAGCTGCAAACGCTGCTGCGCATCCCAGCCTGGGACCGCAACGGCCGCGCCATCCCGCAGTTCCAGGTCGACCACATCGTCGAGCTGCAGGTCTCCGGCCAGATGGGTTCGGGCGTCGGCAACAGCGTTCAGAACATGGAGCTCCTCGACCAGCCGTCGAACAGCAGCTCCGGCGGCACGATCCGCAGCGGCATCTACCGAAAAGTCGACGCCTACCTCGACACCTTCGACCCCAAGCCCGACCGCGGCACCGTGCTGCGCCAGCACGACGTCGTCTTCAGCAGTGCCGCCGCGACCGGTGCCGGCTCCGCCGCGGGCGCGTCCGCCTGGTGGACCAAGACCGAGATCGAGGCCGCCGAACCGCTCAACACCGCGAGCCCGCCCAACGCCACCGAAGACGGCGTCGCCCAGGGCACGGCCGGCGAATTCATCCTCACCTCCGGCCCCGGCGGCATCACCGTCGGCCGCTTCCGCCACAGCCCCGGCAGCGCACCCGCGATCGGCACGACCCAGGCGCGCGCCCTCGCGGGCCTGCGGATCACAGCGATCAGCCTCACCGACAACGCCGGCACCCCGACCGGGCCCGTCGGCTCGCTCTCCGCCGAATGGGACCTCCCCGCCGACTGGCAGCCGGAAACCCCCGCCGTCACGATCGCGCTCACCGGCGACGGCGAATACCGCGGCTACCCCTCGGCCGTCCCGGCGCTGAACCTCACCTACACCCACCTCAGCCCGGTCAGCTTCACATCGATCTCGACCGAAGACGGCGAACTCTCCGCCGAAGGCACGCTGACGCCCTCGATCCCCATCCTCAACGCCCCGATCACGGTGCGCCTGCGCGGCAAGGATCTGAGCTTCTCGCTCGACTACGGCCCCGACCAGATCAGCCTGCCGATCCCGCGCACGACCATCGACGACGCCTACGTCAGCGTCTTCTACTCCACCGCCCGCGGCCTCGGCCTCGGCGGCCAGGTACTGTTCTCGATCGAAGGCGCCGGCAGCGGCGAACTCGCGGCGTCCGTATCGACCGCCGGCGGCGTGCAGCTCGAAGGCGGCTTCACCTTCGAACGCTCCCTCTTCGACCGCGCCCGCGTCCGCGCATGGTGGCGCGACGGCGCGCTCGGCGCCGAAGGCACGATCGGCATCGACACCCCCGACAAGATCCGCGGCATCAAGAGCGCGACCGCCACGGTCAGCGTCACCGAAGGCGCCTGGAGCTTCACCGGCAGCGCCGAACTCTCGGTCCCCGGCGTCAAGGAAGCCGGCATCTCGATCACTCAAGGGGACACCGGCCTCACCATTGCCGGCGACGTCGCCCTCGCCGCCAACCCCGCGATCCGCTCCGGCTCGATCCACGTCGAATGCAAGAAGGACGAAGGCGACTGGAAAGTCTCCGCCACCGGCACTGCCCAGCCCGCGATTCCCGGCGTCGACTCCGAGCTCACCGTCACCTACGACGACGGCGCCTTCGACGCCCAGTTCAGCGGCGCCTTCGCGCGCGGCATGCTCTCCGGCCAGATCACCGTCGGCGCCACCAACCGCAGCATCGGCGAGGACGGCCGCCCGAGCGGCGACGCCGCGCCCGACGCCCCCATCATCGTCTACGGCAGTGGCTCCGCCACCGTGCAGATCGCCCCCTGGCTGCAAGGCACCGCCGGCATCCGCCTCGACCCCAACGGCGAAATCACCGTCTCCGGCGAAATCGCGCTGCCGAACCAGCTCGAGATCTTCTCCAAGCTCGAATACGACAAACGCCTCTTCGGCCTGTCGACCCAGATCCCGATCATCCCCGGCATCGTCGCCGAGGTCGGCGGCAACCTCAGCGCCAACGCCAGCATCGGCCCCGGCGCGATCGACCAGCTGCGCATCGGCATCGAATACGCCCCCGCGCACGAGGAAAACACCCACGTCACCGGAGACGCCCACCTCAACGTCCCCGCCCAGGCGGGCCTGCGCCTCGGCGCCCGCGCCGGCATCGGGCTGGGCATCACCGGCGCCAGCGCCACCGGCGGCATCGAGATCGGTGGGACGCTGGGCATCTCCGGCGCGGCGGAAGCCGGCATCCACATCGACTGGATGCCCTCCCAGGGCCTCGCCATCGACGCCGAAGCGGCGCTGCACGCCCAATCCACCTTCCGCTTCGACGTTTCCGGCTACGTCGCCGTCACCGCGCTGGGCGCCAGCCTCTACGACGAACGCTTTGAACTCGCCGCCGTCGAACTGGGATCAGGCCTCGAATTCGGCGTGCGTTTCCCGATCACCTACCGCGAAGGCGAGCCCTTCGACGTGTCGCTGGACGACCTGGAATTCGAGGTGCCGGATGTCGATCCGGTGGCGCTGGTCGATCAGCTCGGGGCGCAGATCTTCTGATCGGTGGCAGCTCATGTCCGACCCCGATTCGCCAGACACACTTGCATTGACGTCGGCATTTCGGTGCACTAACGTCCTGCAACGACAACTTGCGGGCGGCGCGATCATGCAAACGACGGCACCCAATCCGGCTGACATGCAAGGCCCCGCAATCCTGCGCCCTCCGGGGCCGGGTGACGTCGGCTGGCTGATTTCGTCGCACGGCAAGGTGTATGCCGAGGACTTCGCGTTCTCGCAGGACTTCGAGCTGGACATCGCGAGAAAGGTCCTCAATCTCTACGACAACGCGGAGGACCTCAAGGTCTGGATCGCCGAAGTAGACGGCCGGCGCGTCGGCTCCGTAGCGGTTTCGCGACGCTCCGAAGACATGGCTTTCGTCAATTTCCTGCTGGTACTGAACCGATACCGGGGCAGGGGAATCTCGACGCAGCTCATGCTGCGCGTCATCGAGTGCGCACGGCAGCGGCGCTACAAGACACTTCAGCTCGAGACCTACAGCTGCCTGACGACGGCGCGCACGCTGTACCGGAAGCTCGGCTTTCGCCTCGCGAGATCGACCTCGGATGTCCGCAAGTACGGGCACCGGTTCGAGCAGGAATTCTGGGAGCTGGAACTGTAGTTGCCCCGGCTTTCCCTCGCAAGCCGACAACTCGCGCTTCCGGAGTCACATCGCGGGGGCAACGGTGAGATCTGTCGCTATGTCACCGGCGTGGCCGAATGTTACAATTCGTATCAATGACTTAACTGTCATGTCGCGTCGCGCGAGTGCCCGGCAGTGCGCTCCGTACGACCCGTTGCCACCTGTCACGAGAAAACAAGTGAAAAGAGTCTTCCTGCTTCTTCTAGCCGCCAATCTGTTCGGCTGTGCGACTTACCGGCCTGTTCCCGAGGGATATGCCGGGGCTGTCGCAAGGATCACCGATAGCGGTTATTCCGAGAACGGATATTCCGAAGGCGGCTCAAAGGGACAACTGTTCGCGCTGACCGAAATCAATGGCAACCGCATCATGAACAGTTTTTGGGCTTCTGCGAACGCGAGCCGCGGCCAAGGGTTCGCGCTGACGGTCGTGATTTCTGACCGCCAAGTTCCCGCCGAGCCGATGAAGGCAACATTGAGAGCCAGTCACACGACGGGGGCGCCGATCCACGCGATAGCAAGCCAGCTGGCCGGAACGTTCCACTCGGTAGAAGGAACCGTGGACTTTTCCCCGAAGCCCAACGGCAAGTACGTCGTCAAGGGTGAATTGAAGAAGGGAGGTTCCGCGGTCTGGATCGAAGATGCCGACACAGGAGAGCCTGCTACGGAAAAGATCGTTGAGAAGTGAGCTCTCGCGACCTGTGCCTCCCTCCCTCCGTCAGGAATGCAATCTCTCTGCCAACCATGTTTAGATCGATTCTTCGAGCTCTGATTTTCTTGTCGCTTGCTGCATTGCTGATTTCCTGCGGTTCCAATCCAAGCAAGCCAGTCAGCGAAGCGGCAGCACCTCATCAGAAGAAATACACGCTGGCCTATATCGCCAATGTTTCCGTCACCTTGCTTGTCGACAATCCTGACGATAGGAGATTGAGGGATAAGAGGAATTTCGAAAGCAGAATCCCCTCACTCATCAAGGAGAAACTCCAGGAGGAGGGATTCACCGTTCTACCGGAAAACCCGGGAACGGGAAACGGACTGATCGCGATCAACGTGAAGGTCAAATACGATCCGGGCGACCGGGCCCTTCGCTCGGTTGCCGGCATGTTCGGTGTTGGCAAAGGAACGATCGAGGCCTACATCGAAGGCATCGACCAAGCGACCGGAACCGTAGTCGCCAGCACGACAGAGACCAACGCAAAGAGAACGGGCGGTGGGAACTTCTACGATATGGCGGAAGATACCGTGCAAGATGCTACGGATGACCTGACGCAAGACTTGTCTAATTTCTGACGTCAGGCCAGACACGTCGGGGGAAAAGGCTCAGCCCTTTCCCCCGACGTGCGCGTCCCTTCTTGTTGCAGCGAGCCGGCGCTAGACCGTCACTCCGCCTTCGACACCATGTAGTCGACCGCCGACTTCACTTCGTCATCCGTCAGCGAAGCGCTCGCGCCCCGCGCCGGCATCATGCCCTTCTGGCCGGTGAAGCCTTCGAGCGCGTGCTTGTAGAGCACGTCCTTGCCCTGCGCAATGCGCGGGCCCCAGTCGGCCTTGTCGCCGACTTTCGGTGCACCGCCCACGCCCGCTGCGTGACAAAGCGAGCAGACCTTGTTGAATATGCTGCTGCCCGCGGAATTGGCGGCAGCAGGCGCTGCAGCGGCGGGTGCCGCCGGGGCCGGAGCGGGCGCGCTTGCTGCAGGGGCCGTTGCGGGCGCGGCGCTTTCCTTCTGCCCACAAGCACTGAGCAGGACCGCCAGCGAGGCGGCGACGATTACGGATGCTTTCATATGAGGAACCTCCTTTGTTGTGGCCAGGAGAGCAGTTCCCCCGGGAGTAGAGGGGCTGGATCCTATCGTCACGAGCAGCAGCGGTCATTGACCGCGCTCAATGACATATTTGCTCAAACACATTTCCTGGCAATTTGCTTTGCTCAAATGGTGCATGGAGTGTAGGTCCGAAGCGCGGTAAGCGCCAGGTCGATGCCAGCAGTGGTAACGTTGCTCTTCCACTGCACCTTCGCCCCGATAGGACAAGCCCCCATGCCACTCCTCTTTTCTTATGGCACTCTGCAACAAGAGAACGTTCAACGCGCGACCTTCGGCAGGTTGCTCGCGGGCAGGTCCGCCGAGTTGCTCGGGTACTCGGTTTCCATGATCGCCATCGACGACCCCGAAGTCGTAAGAACAAGTGGAAAGACTCATCATCCGATTGTCCGGTTCACGGGCGTCCGCGACGACCGGGTCCCCGGAACGGTGTTCGAGGTTACGCAACTGGAACTGGAACATTCGGACAAGTACGAGGTTGCTGCCTACAAGCGTGTTCTCGCGCCGCTGTCTTCGGGCGAAGAGGCGTGGGTGTACATAGACGCTCGCCATACTCCTTGAGTCACCCGAAATAGGGTGCGCACGCTGTTCATAGCGACCCGCAAGAAAGCTGGGCTCATCCCGAACAACTAGCTATCCGGCACACACCGACCCGCTCTCCCCATGTTTCGCATCGGCATCGACCTCGGCGGTACCAAGATCGAACTCGTCGCGCTGGACGCGAGCGGCCGCGAATGCTTCCGGCGCCGCGTCGCGACGCCGCAGGGCGACTACGCGGCGACCGTCGATACCCTCGTCGGCCTCGTCCATGAGGCGGAGGCAGCCCTCGATGCACGGGCCACGGTCGGCATCGGCACGCCGGGTTCTCGCTCGCCGGCCAGCGGTCACATGCGCAACGCGAATTCGACCTGCCTCAACGGCCGACCGCTGATCGAGGACCTTTCGGCGCGGCTCGAGCGCGAGGTACGCACCGCGAACGACGCGAACTGCCTGGCCGTATCGGAAGCGACCGATGGCGCCGGCGCCGGAGCGGACGTCGTGTTCGCGGTGATCCTCGGCACCGGAGTCGGCGGCGGCATCGTCGTGCACGGCAAGCTGTTGCAAGGGGCGAACGCGATCGCCGGGGAATGGGGCCACAACCCCTTGGCCGCTGCACTGGATGACGACGGGTCAGCGCGCGACTGCTATTGCGGCCGGCGCGGCTGCATCGAGACCTGGCTGTCGGGGCCCGGCATGAGCGCCGACCATCAGAAGCACACCGGCCGCATGATCAGCGCGGAGGCGATTGCGCAAGGGGCGGACGCGGGCGACGCGGACTGCGAAGCGACGCTGCAGCGCTATGAGGGGCGGCTCGCGGGCGCACTCGCCGGCATCATCAACATCCTCGACCCGAACGTGATCGTGCTCGGCGGCGGCCTGTCGCGGCTTGAACGGCTGTATCGCAACGTGCCGCGGCGCTGGGCGCCGCACGTCTTTTCGGATTCCATCGTCACCCGCCTCGTGCCGAGCCTGCACGGCGACGCGTCGGGCGTGCGCGGCGCCGCGTGGCTGTGGCCGCACGGCGCGGAGATAATTTCGTCATGAATACGCAACTCGAGCAGCTCTTCGTCGGCGCGCTGCGCCCGCTGCCCCCGGAAGGGCAGATGACCGGCATCTACAAGAGTGCCGTCGACCGGCCCGTGGCCGTCGGCCCTGAGGGGCTTGCCGGCGACTTCCAGGGAGACCGGCGCGTGCACGGCGGCGCCGAGAAGGCGGTGCACCACTTCCCCGCCGAGCATTACGCGCGCCTCGCGCAGCGCTTTCCGCACAGCGCGGGCATCTTGCGGGCGGGGACGCTGGGCGAGAACCTGTCGACTCGCGGCTGGACCGAGGAGACGGTCTGCATCGGCGACGTGTTTCGCGTCGGCAGTGCGCTGCTGCAACTGAGCCAGCCACGTAGCCCATGCTGGAAGATCGATCACTGCCTCGACGCCGAAGGGGCGTCGCTGTTCGTCGCGCACGAGGGGATCACCGGCTGGTACTACCGCGTGCGCGAAGTCGGCACGATCGCACCCGGCGATGCAATCGAACTCGTCGAGCGTCCCAACCCGGAACTGAGCGTTGCGACCTACTGGCGCGCGACGCTGGAACATCGGCCCGAGCCCGCGGCGCTGCGCGCGATGGCTGCGGCGGCCGGCCTTGCACCGGACAAGGCAGAGCGGCTCGCCAAACGTGCGGATTGGCTGGAGAAGAACTGAGGCCCCTCATACCTCGAGCGGATCGACGTCCAACTGCCAGCGCAGCTCGCGTCCGGTGCGTTGCGCACGCAGCATCTCGATCCAGCGCCCGAGAAATCCCTGCAGCAAGGGACGCTCGTCAGCCTCGACGAGCAGTTGCGCCCGCTCGCGCCGGGCGAGCCGCGTCAGGCGCATCGGCACTGCGTCGAACACGCGCAGGCCTGCCGGCGCCGTATCCTGCGCGAGGCGGCGCGCGTGGGCGAGGAAGTCCATCGCGTCTTTAAGCGCCGGCGCGTCGGCGCGCAGCATCGCCTGGTAGGTGAAGGGCGGAAAACCCGCGGCGCGGCGCTGATCGAGTTCGCTCGCTGCAAACGCGTCGAAGTCGTGCTTTACGAGGCAGCGATACAGCGGGTGGTCAGGGTACTCGGTCTGCACCAAGACCTCGCCCGGCAGGTGCGCCCGCCCGGCCCGTCCCCCGACCTGCATCAGCTGCTGGAAAAGGCGCTCGGGCGCGCGGAAATCGGCCGCATGCAGCGACGCGTCCGCAGCGATCACACCGACCAGCGTGAGCTTGGGGAAGTCGTGCCCCTTCGCCATCATCTGCGTGCCGACGAGGATGTCGGCCTCGCCGTTGGCGATCTGCGCGAGCATCTGCTCCCATTGGTTGCGCGTGCGCGCGGAGTCGCGGTCGACGCGCAGCACACGCGCGTCCGGGAAGAGCTCGGCGAGGCGCGCCTCGATGCGCTGCGTGCCGCGGCCGAAAGGCTGAATGTCCTGGTTGCCGCACACCGGGCAGTTGCGCGGCACGTCGGTGTCGCAGCCGCAGTGGTGGCAGCGTAGCCGCCGGTCCGCGAGATGCACGACGAGGTTCGCCGAGCAGTGCGGGCATTGGCTCACCCAGCCGCAGGACGGGCAGGACAGCACCGGCGCGTAGCCGCGGCGATTGAGGAAGACCAGGCTCTGTTCGCCGCGCGCGACGCGTTCGCCGATCGCCGCCTGCAGCTGGGGGCTCAAGCCCTCGTCGAGTTTCATGCGGCGCGTATCGATGCGGCGGACCTTGGGCAGCGTGCTCGCAAGCGCGCGGGCATCGAGACGCAGGCTGCGGTAGCGTTCGCCGCGTGCGTGGTGCCAGCTTTCCAGCGAAGGCGTCGCGGAGCCGAGCACCACCGGCACCCCGCGCTGGCGCGCCCGCCACACGGCGACGTCGCGCGCCGAGTAGCGCACGCCTTCCTGCTGCTTGTAGGAGGGGTCGTGCTCTTCGTCGACGAGGATCAGCCCGAGGCGCGGCAGCGGTGCGAACACCGACAGCCGGGTGCCGAGCACGATGTCCGCCCGCCCTTCGAGCGCCTGCACGAAGCCGCGCGAACGCGCCCCTTCGGCGAGCCCAGAGTGCAGGCTCACGACGCAGGCGGCGGGGAAGCGGTTCGCGACGCGTGATTCGAGCTGCGGCGTCAGCGCGATCTCGGGTACCAGCATCAGCACTTGCTGCCCGGCCGCCAGCGCCCGCGCGGCAAGGCGCAGATAGACCTCGGTCTTGCCGCTGCCGGTGACGCCTTGCAGCAACCAGGACACGAAGCCGGGCGGTTCGGCCGAGATGGTATCGACGGCCGCGCGCTGGCCTTCGGTCAGCTCGGGTTGGTTCGCAGCGGGCGTGGCCGGGCTCGCCGCGCGCACGGGCTCGATCCAGCCCCGGCGCAGCGCATCCGCCAGGGCGGCGCCGTCCGGCAGTTCGCGCGCCGCGCTGCGACGGATCACGCCGGCTTCGCGCAACTGCGCGAGCAGCGACAAGGCGCGGCTCGCGCGGCGGGACTCGTCAAGCGCCGCATGGCCTTCCGGCGTGAGGTCGAGTAGCGGATCGCTCTCCCGGTCACTGACGGCGTCGGCCCGTCGCAGGCCCGGCGGCAGCGCCAGCGCGATGACCTCGCCGGGCGGGGCGTGGTAGTAGCGGGCGACGAATCCGACCAGCTCCAGCCAGTCCGCAGGCAGCGGCGCGACTTCGCGCTGAATGTGGCGCACTGCTTTGAGGCGCGCGGGGTCCACGTCCGAGTCGGCCGGCAACGCGACGATGACCCCGCTCTTTTCACCCTTGCCGAAGGGTACCCGCACGCAGCGGCCAACATCTTCTTTGCATACGTCTTCCGACGTGTAATCAAAGAGTTGGGGCAATGGAACGGGAAGCGCGACGCGAACGATGGCCATCCGGGATTTTGACGTGTAACTGAAACCTGTTTTGTATCAAAAACTTAGCGGCGTTTGTTAAGCCGATACCTGGGAAATCCGGTTAAATCTTTGCCGCGAAACCCTTCCGCTGCTTGTCCACAATTCCTGTGGATAACTTTGTTGATAGGGTGGGTGAAAAGTGCCAAACCCAGCGTGGGCACAGGCTTTTTGTCACATTGCCTTAACAATGAGCGAAAAATTTTTCTTTGTTTTTCAATAACTTGCCTTTAATGGTGAATAACCCCCACTCCCGCGCATCATGATGCCCTCGGAACTGCTCGGTGTGCATAAGTCAAGCCGACTTGGAAAGTTTTTCTGCTTGACAAGCCATCGTCAGGCACTCTCTTTCCGGCCGCCGGGCACGCGAAAAACAGAACCCCGGCGGGGCGCATCGCGCCGGCCGCCGGGGTCCGATGATGAGACAGTTCGTTCAGCTGCCGCTACGGATCTTGCGGCTGTGCTCGTGCACGGTATCGACCAGCACCGACACCGATTCCGGCGGCGTGAACTGCGAGATGCCGTGGCCGAGGTTGAAGACGTGGCCGGGGTGGTTGCCGAAGGAGTCGAGCACGCGCTTGGCTTCGCGGGCGATGGCTTCGGGCGGGGCGAAGAGCACGTTCGGGTCGAGGTTGCCCTGCAGCGCGACCTTGTCGCCGACGAGCTTGCGCGCGCGGCCGATGTCCATCGTCCAGTCGAGGCCGACGGCGTCACAGCCGATGCCGGCGATGTTCTCGATCCACAGCCCGCCGCCCTTCGTGAACACGATGTTCGGCACGCGCTCGCCTTCGCGCTCCTTGATCAGCCCGTCGACGACGCGCTTCAGGTAGGGCAGCGAGAACTCGTGGTAGGCGGCTTCCGACAGCACGCCGCCCCAGGAATCGAACACCATCACGGCTTGCGCGCCGGATTCGATCTGCGCGTTGAGGTAGGCGACCACCGAATCCGCCGTCACCGACAGGATGTGATGCAGCAGGTCGGGACGCGAGTAGGCCATCGCCTTGACCTTGCGGTAGTCGTCGGACGAGCCGCCTTCGACCATGTAGCAGGCGAGCGTCCAGGGGCTGCCGGAGAAACCGATCAGCGGCACGCTGCCGTTCAGCGCCCGGCGGATTTCGGCGACCGCGTCCATCACGTATTGCAGTTCGGCGTGCGGATCGGGGATCGCGAGGTTGCGGATCTCCCATTCGTCGCGCAGCGGGCGCTCGAAGCGCGGGCCTTCGCCTTCGGCGAAGTACAGGCCGAGGCCCATTGCGTCCGGCACGGTCAGGATGTCGGAGAAGAGGATCGCGGCGTCGAGGTTGTAGCGGGCGAGCGGCTGCAGCGTGACCTCGCAGGCCATCGTCGGGCTCTTGCACAGGTTCAGGAAGCTGCCGGCGCGCTTGCGGGTCTCGCAGTACTCGGGCAGGTAGCGGCCGGCCTGGCGCATCAGCCACATCGGCGTGTATTCGGTCGGCTGGCGCAGCAGGGCGCGCAGGAAGGTGTCGTTCTGCAGACGGCTCACGATTACATCCTCAAATCTGCCCGGTGCGGGCACAAGCCGCAATTATCCCCGTTTTCAGCCGTCATGCCGACCCTCGGGCCGCGAAAGCTGCGGGTTTCGGTGCAAACCGGGGAGCGGAAGCGGTCTACGCGGGGTCGAGCCGGCACTCCAGCCACTCTTCGAGCTGCGTCGCCGGCAGCGGACGAGCGAAAAGAAAGCCCTGCAGCAGCTCGCAACCGAGGCCGGCGAGAAAGCTGCGCTGCGCGTCGGTCTCGACGCCTTCCGCCACCACCGACAGGCCGAGCGGACGCGACAGCGTGACGACGGCAGCGGCGACTGCAGCATCCGTGTCGGACATGGGTAAGTTCTGCACGAAGCTGCGGTCGAGTTTGAGGGCATTGAGCGGCAGGGTGCGGAGCATCGCGAGCGACGAATGGCCGGTGCCGAAATCGTCCAGCGCGACTTGCAGGCCGCGCTCGCGCAGGCGCCGCAGCACGGCGACCGCGGCCCTCGGGTCCTGCATTGCCGCCGACTCGGTGATCTCGAGCTCGATCCAGGCAGTCTGAGCACCGGCATCGGCGACGATCTGCTCGATGCGCTCGGCCAGATCCGGCGTGCGGAACTGGCGCGGCGACAGATTCACCGCCACGCGCGGCACACCGACGCCGCGCCGGCGCCAGTCGACCATCTGCCGCACTGCCTCGCGCAGCGCCCATTCGCCGAGTTCGGCGATGATCCCCGCCTCCTCGGCGACCGGAATGAATTCGACCGGCGACACCATGCCCCGCTCGGGATGGTGCCAGCGCAGCAGCGCCTCGACACCGGCAAGGCTGCCGTCGTCCGCCCGGACCTGCGGCTGGTAGAAGAGCTGGAGCTGCCCGCGCGCCGCGGCACGCCGCAGATCGGATTCGAAGGCGAGGCGCTGGCTGGCGCGCCGGTTCATCGCCTCGTCGTAGAACCGGAAGGTGCGGCGCCCGGCCGCCTTCGCCGCATACATCGCCGCATCGGCGTTGCGCAGCAGGCTTTCGATGTCGCTGCCGTCGTCAGGATGGATGGCAAGCCCGATGCTCGCCGCGACGTCGATGTCCCGCCCGGCGGCCCGCACGGGCGGCTCGAGCACCCCCAGCACGCGCGTCGCGATCTCGGCCGCTGCATGGGCGTCCGCCACGCCTTCGAGCAGGATGACGAACTCGTCGCCGCCCAGGCGCGCCAGCGTGTCCCGGCTGCGGCAGACGCCATGCAGGCGCCGCGCCACCTCGACGAGCACCGCATCACCCGCGCTGTGACCGAGGCTGTCATTGATCAGCTTGAAACGGTCGAGGTCGATGAAGCACAGCGCAAAGCTGGCCCCGTGGGCGAGCGCGCCCCGCAGCCGCAGATCGAACAGGCCGCGATTGGCCAGGCCGGTCAGCACATCGTGATGGGCGACGAACGCGAGCTGCGCCTCGGCCTCCTGTCTCGCCGTGATGTCGTTGAGGATGCCGACGTAGTGAGTCACGCCCCCGGCGTCCCCGAGCACCGGCGCGAGGAAGAGCTCGATCCACTGCTGAGAACCGTCGGCGCGACTGCGCGACAGCGTCGTGTAGCCGTCGCGCCCGGCCGCGATCGCCGTGCGGATGGCGGCAAAGCCATCCTCGTCCCCGGCACACAGGCAGGGCCGCTCCAGCACCTCTTCCCGCGGGCTGCCGAGAATGCGCGAAAACGCCGAATTCACATAGATCAGCCGGCAATCGTGCGGCGCGGCGGCGGCGATAAAGATACCGTTGACGCTCGATTCGATCGCGCGGTCGCGCAACGCGATGGCCCGCTTGTCGGCATGGATGTAAGTGTCGAGCGTCAGTCCCAGGTCAAGCATGACGACCTTGAGCAGCGCATCGAAGGTCGCCATGAACGAGCCGACCTCGCCGTCGGTCGCCGTCCATATCGCGCGCAGCATGTCGGACAGATACTTGCGGAAGGCACCGACATACCATTTCGGGGTGAGCCCGATGCGCGCATGGGTCATGCCCACTCGCAGACGCCCGCCGACGTATTCCTCGCCGTAGTCCCCGCCGGTAAGGCTGTCGAAATACCGGCCATGGGCGTGCTTCAGTCGCGCGACAGTCGCATCGTCCGGCAACAGCGCCGCCAGCTCGGGCAGGCGGCGCAGGTATTCGTAGAAACCGTCGGCGAAGCCATGCTGCGCACCGCTCAGCCGATCGCGGATCGCGCGTAGATGCCGAACGTCCGCCTCGCCGAGCTCGAGAAAGGCTTTGCGCGACTCGATCTCGGCCGCATCGATGCCCATCTCGGCCGCGAAGTCGCCGATCTCCTTGGCCCTTCCCAGGGCGTCGGGCCCGCGCTCCATCACACGCGCCGCCCGCGTAGCACAGGCCCCTGTCGCATTCCCGATCCCGACATGCTTGCCTCCTCCCGAGGACGGTTTGATTGTTGAGTATTTTCCTCAACAATTAGCAAACGGCCTTGATACCGGTCAAAAGCCCCGGAAGCGGATCGAAGGGAGGGGGCCGACGGCGACCGCTTGTGCGGCGATCAGCTCCCCAGCAACACCAGGCCAGTACCGGCGATTAGCCCGCCGAGCACGCGCTGCGCGGCACGGCCGGCGGCCGATTCCGGCATCCAGCACGCCAGCAGGAAGCCCGCGGCATGCAGCGTGAGACTCGCGGACACAAAGCCCGCCGCGTACATCAGCATTGATGCGTGGCCCGATTCGACCTCGTGCGCATGCCCGTGGAACATCGCGAAGGCGGCGACCAGCGGCAGCGCGGCGCCGGCGGGCAGCTTCGCGACGAAGGCGATCAGCAGCCCGAAGACCAGCAGCGAGGCCGCGACGCCGGTTTCGACGCTCGGCAACACGAGGCCGGACGCGGCGAGCAGCGCGCCACCGATCATCGCGACGACGAAGGTGGCCGGCAGCGCCCAACGGAGCGCGCCGCGCTGACGCGCCGCGAAGAGGCCCACCGCCAGCATCGCCAACAGATGGTCGATGCCGCCGATCGGGTGCGCGAAGCCGGCGAAGAAGCTGTGCTCGCCGTGACCGCCGTGCGCCATGGCGGAACCGGCCGCGACGGAGAGGGCCAGTGCGACGGGAAGACGACGAAGGAAGTTCATGACGATATCCTTGAAGGGCAGATTGGACGACGGTTCTCTGATGGAAGTGCAATCAAGATGCGTGCCAAAGCCCGGAGGGGCTGCGCATGCGCGCCGGCACGGACGGCACTGCGCGCAGCCGGCCACTGGCCTTCCACCTCGGCGTCGGGCCGGTCACTCGGTTTCCACTCCAGTCGCCGTCTTCGACGCACCGCGCAGCAGTCCCTGGCACTCGATGAACTCGATGATGTCGGCAAGCCCCTGCCCCGTCTTCAGGTTGCTGAAGACAAAGGGTCGCTCGCCGCGCATCTTCTTCGCGTCGCGGTCCATCACTTCGAGGCTCGCGCCGACCATCGGCGCGAGGTCGATCTTGTTGATCACCAGCAGGTCGCTTCGCGTGATGCCGGGCCCGCCCTTACGCGGGATCTTGTCGCCGGCCGAGACGTCGATCACGTAGAGCGTCAGATCCGACAGCTCGGGCGAGAAGGTCGCCGCGAGGTTGTCGCCCCCGGATTCGACAAAGACGATCTCGACACCGGGAAAGCGCCGGATCAGGCGGTCGACGGCCTCGAGGTTGATCGACGCGTCCTCGCGGATCGCCGTGTGCGGGCACCCGCCGGTCTCGACGCCAATGATGCGCTCGGGTTCGAGCGCCTCGTTGCGTACGAGGAACTGGGCGTCCTCGGCGGTGTAGATGTCGTTGGTAACCACCGCGATGTCGTAGCGGCTGCGCAGCGCGCGGCACAGCGCGAGCGTGAGCGCCGTCTTGCCAGAGCCGACCGGCCCGCCGATGCCCACGCGCAGGGGTTGGGATGTGCTCGAAGTCATGATCTGAATAGCCTCGTGTATTGGGTTTCGTGCCGACTGCTCGCGAGCGCGAGGCCGGGGGTGAAGTTGCTCCAATCGGCCATTGGCAGCGCGGCGGCCTGCACCGCCAGCGCCGGGATGCGCGCCCCGAG
The DNA here is from genome assembly GCF_035254505.1 of Aromatoleum sp. Taxonomy (GTDB): domain Bacteria; phylum Pseudomonadota; class Gammaproteobacteria; order Burkholderiales; family Rhodocyclaceae; genus Aromatoleum. The sequence continues at coordinate 25,613 of NZ_DATFAO010000099.1, forward strand.
CGTCGCGAGCAGACGCTGTCCGGCCGATTGCCCGAGCGGCACCGTCTTCACGGCGGCCATCACCTGATTTTCGAGCCAGGCCCAGAGGTAGGCCGGCAGGGCCATGTCGACGGGAATTCCCCACGCCGCGGCGGCCGCGCTCCAGGCGGCAGGGAAACTCGGTTCCTTGAGGGCCAGCAGCCGCGTCCGCCAGCCCGGCAGGGCCGCGAAGGCGTCGAGATCCGCCAGCAGGCGGACGAGCGAAAAGCCCATCTGCACCGTCTCGGCACGCAATTCATCGGTTTCACGGCTCGCGAGGAAATCGGCATTGAGCGGGGCGACCTGAACGTCCCCATCCTCGTCCCACGCGCGGATCAGCTGTGCGACGAGCGGCGCCTCGAAGCGCGCGAGATTCCATTCGAGGAGGCCCCCGATCCAGCGCGCGGCGCCTGCTTCATCCTTTACTGAGCCGGACTCGACCGCCCATTCCAGTCCCTGCGAATAGGTATAGGCGCCGACGGGCAAGGCCGGACTCGCGAGCTGCAGCAGGCGGATCAAGGGCAGCATCGTGCCTCCCGCCCTGGGTTCGTTCGACCCGATCTTGTCGGCGGGCGTCGAGAGGGCTTCGATAAGCCCAGCCCGAACGGTAATCGATGGCCGTCACGAGCCGACTCATTGACGGCTTCCAGTAGAGGTACGTCACCCCGCCCACGCAAGACGCAGCCCCCCGTCGGGAGGTGTTTCGCGCCGAGGCCTCCGCCACGCGTCGAACGAGGCGCGGAACACCTCCCGGCGGGGGGCGGGTTTAAAGTCAGCCGGCTCCGAAGCAGCACGATCACCGCCCGCCCATCATGTGAATCCGCGCCCCACTCCCATCCCCCGGATGCTGATGCCCGTGCGCATACGCCCCCGCCTCCGGCTCGAAGGGCGCACGCAGCGCCGTCACCCTCGCGCCGAGGCCGACGAGCATCCCCTCGAGCACGTGATCCGCCTGGATGCGCAACCACTCGCCCATCGCATCCGAACCGACCTCCACTGCCACATGCCGATTGCCGAGGTGATAGGCGGCCCGAGCGAGACCCAGCGCCTCCGCGCAGCGCGCCTCCAGCAAATCCTCGGGCGCGGCGACAACGTCCACGATGCGTCCGTCGCAGCCCCGGAGTTTCTGCCCACCACGCAGGATCGTGCCGCGCGGCAGGAACATCCCGACCTCCTCGCCGGAAGCGAGCTTTGCGCGCAGGCGACTCTTCGTGCGATACGCGAAATCGAGCTGCAGGCGTTCTGTTGCGGCCTCCGGGCCGTCGTACAGCGCTTCGAGGAGCAGCATCGTCTTTGCCGGCGCGCTGGAATCGTTCTCGGCCATCGCAAAACCCTCTCAGAACAGGAAGTAGCGCTGCGCCATCGGCAGCACGTCGGCGGGCTCGCAGGTCAGAAGCTCGCCGTCGGCCCGCACCACGTAGGTCTCAGGATCGACATCGATGGCCGGGGTCGCGCCGTTGTGAATCATGTCCGCCTTCGTCACGCTGCGGCAGCCGCGCACCGCCTCCAAGGGCTTGGCGAGGTCCAAGGCCGCAACTGCCGGGTTCGCCAGCGCCGCCTGTGACACGAAGGTCACCGAAGTCTTCAACCCTCCCGCAAAGGCACCGAACATCGGCCGGTAATGGACCGGCTGCGGCGTCGGGATCGACGCATTGGCGTCGCCCATCGCGGCGGCGGCGATCATGCCGCCCTTGAGGATCAGCGTGGGCTTTACGCCGAAGAAGGGCGGCTTCCACAACACGAGATCCGCGAGCTTCCCAACCTCGACCGAGCCGACGACGTGCGAAATCCCGTGCGTGATCGCCGGGTTGATCGTGTATTTCGCGAGGTAGCGCTTCACGCGGAAGTTGTCGTTGTGCGGGCTGTCCTCGGGCAGCGGCCCGCGCTGCACTTTCATCTTGTGCGCCGTCTGCCACGTGCGGATTACGACCTCACCCACGCGACCCATCGCCTGCGAATCCGACGACATCATCGAGAACGCGCCCGTGTCGTGCAGGATGTCCTCGGCGGCGATCGTCTCGCGACGGATGCGCGATTCGGCGAAGGCGACGTCCTCCGCGATCGCCGGGTCGAGGTGGTGACACACCATCAGCATGTCGAGATGCTCGTCGATGGTGTTCACGGTGTAGGGCCGCGTCGGGTTGGTCGAGGACGGCAGTACGTTCGCCTGCCCGACCGCGCGGATGATGTCCGGCGCATGCCCGCCCCCTGCTCCTTCCGTATGGAAAGTGTGGATCGTGCGGCCCTTGAAGGCCGCGAGCGTCGTCTCGACGAAGCCCGATTCGTTGAGCGTGTCGGTATGGATCGCGACCTGGATGTCCATCTCATCCGCGACTGCCAGGCAGTTGTCGATCGCGGCCGGCGTCGTGCCCCAGTCCTCGTGCAGCTTCAAGCCGATCGCACCGGCCGCGACCTGCTCGCGCAAGGGCTCGGGCAGGCTCGCATTGCCCTTGCCGAAGAAGCCGAGATTCATCGGGAAGGCGTCCGCGGCCTGCAGCATGCGATGGAGGTGCCACGGCCCCGGCGTGCAGGTCGTCGCGAAGGTGCCGGTCGCAGGGCCGGTGCCGCCGCCCAGCATCGTCGTGACGCCGCTCATCAGCGCCTCGTCGATCTGCTGCGGGCAGATCCAGTGGATGTGGCTGTCGATGCCGCCGGCGGTGAGGATCATCCCCTCGCCCGCGATGATCTCGGTGCCGGCGCCGATCGCGATCGTCACGCCCGGCTGGATGTCCGGGTTGCCCGCCTTGCCGATGCCGTTGATCCGGCCGTCCTTGATCGCCACGTCGGCCTTGACGATGCCCCAGTGGTCGACGATCAGCGCGTTCGTGATCACCGTGTCGGCGACTTCCGCCGCGACCTTCTGCCCCTGCCCCATGCCGTCGCGGATCACCTTGCCGCCGCCGAACTTCACCTCCTCGCCATAGATCGTGAAGTCGCGTTCGACCTCGATCCACAACTCGGTGTCCGCGAGCCGCACCCGGTCCCCGACCGTCGGGCCGAACATCTCCGCGTACGCGCGGCGCGAGATCTTCAGGCTCATAGGGCCCTCCTCATCACAGTGCTCCCATTACGTCGCCGTTGAAGCCGAAGACCTTGCGCTCGCCCGCGAGCGCGACGAGCTCGACGGTGCGCGACTGCCCCGGCTCGAAGCGCACCGCGGTGCCGGCAGCGATGTTGAGGCGAAAACCGCGCGCCGCCGCACGATCGAAGGCCAGCGCGGCGTTGGTTTCGGCGAAGTGGTAATGGGAGCCGACCTGCACCGGCCGATCGCCGGTGTTGGTGACCGTCACCGTCAGTGTCGGGCGTCCGTCGTTGAGTTCGATTTCGCCGTCGGCGACCAGATATTCACCTGGGATCATCGCTGTGTTCTCCAGTTCTCGAAGGCGCGGCTCAGCCGCCGCGGGCGCCGTAGCGGTAGTGGCGCGGGGAATCGACCTGTGCCGCGGGAAGCTCACCGGGGACGGCTACGTCGCTGACGGCGGGCGGGGCCACCGGTTTCAGCAGGCGCGCGCGCAGTTGCAGCACCAAGACGAGCAATTCCTCGTCGTCGGTCAGGTCCTCGATATCGGAGAGGATGGCGTCGGCGTAGTCGCGGTCGGCCATCAGCGCGGCGAGATCGACGGCGCGGTCGTGCAGGCGCCGCAACTGCAGCTTGAAACGCGCCAGCAGACGCAGGAGTTCGATGTCTTCGGTACTCACGGCGGCTTCCTCAGACGATCGGGTTATGCACGGTCACGAGCTTCGTGCCATCCGGAAAGGTCGCCTCGACCTGGATCTCCGGGATCATCTCCGGGACGCCTTCCATCACGTCGTCGCGCGTCAGGATCGTCGTGCCTTCGCTCATCAATTCGGCAACCGTGCGTCCGTCACGCGCCCCTTCGAGGATCGCGCACGAAATCAGTGCGACCGCTTCCGGATAGTTGAGCTTGAGGCCGCGCGCGCGGCGCCGCTCGGCCAGCAGCCCCGCGGTGAAGAGCAGCAGCTTGTCCTTTTCGCGTGGAGTCAGTTCCATTCTTGTTGTCCTCGTCCAGGTATTCCTTCAGGTGTTCCATATTCGCGGCACGCGCATCGGCAGCCCGACCACCGCGGGCCGAATCGCGTCCCACAGGCGTACGAACCACTCCCGCCCGGGCTCGCACGCCGGCCCCAGCCAGCGCGCAACCAGGAGTCCCGGCAGCAGCGTGACCGCGCCCTGCCCGACCACCGGCACAATGTCGCGACAGCGATCGCGCAGCGCCGCTTCGCACTTCGGTGACGCGACCAGCAGGCTGCCGACGACCGGTTGCCCGGCGAGCCCCACCGGCGAATCCAGCAAGTCGCTGCCGCCGGCGATGCACCCGCGTTCCAGCCACAGCGGCTTGCCGTCGCGGTCAATCCGTGTCGCCAACCTCAGCTCGCCGCGCGCAAAGCGTTCCCCCGAACCGGTGCGCCCAAAGCACAGCATCTCGGCTCCGACAAAGCACGCGTCGCCAACGAGCTCCACCTCCGTCTCCAGCCGCCCGAGGGCGCCATCGAACACGATGCTCTCCTGCGGCAGCCACTCGCACACGCCACCCTCGCGGACAGCGATGCGCTGCATGAGCCGCGCCGGCGCACCCGCGCTCCGATACCACTTGCCCGCGCCGGGCGTCGTCAGCAGGGCATGCGCCCCCGCCCCGACCGACACATCGATCTCCAGCGAATCGCCTCCGGCGATGCCCGCGGGCGGATGCAGCACGATGCCGTGGCACACGCCTTCGCCTTCCGGATACAGCGCCTTCTGCAGTCGCAAGGGTCCAAAATGGTGACGACGCACCAGCACGGTGCGCGCATCACGCCGTTCGAAGCCAAGTTGAAGCTGCGCGCACCAGCCCGGGACGCTCGGCTTCGCCGGAATGGCCGATTCGGCACTGAAAGGAGCATCGAGCGCAGCGTTCATGCAATTCACCAAGCAATCCGCAGGCCATATTCCGCTGATGCGCATGTAATGCGCTTCCGGACGTTTCAACGATCCATCTTGTCCGCTTCTGGGTGTAGTCTGGCGATGCCCTAGAGGCAAGTTCCGCAGGCTTCCGTTTCGATCGATCGATGCCGACCAGCCAGGCCGCACAGACTATCCTCCAGCACCCGCTTGCGTTCGTCGTGCGCACGCTGAAGGCGTTTCGCGCCAACCAGGGCCTGCTGCTCGCAGGCGCGGTCGCGTATTACGCGCTGCTGTCGACGGTCCCGCTGCTGATCCTGATCGTGATCGCGCTGTCGCATGTCGTCGATCAGCACGAACTCCTGCAGACCCTGGGCCGCTACCTCGAATGGCTGCTGCCGGGACAATCCGACGCGATCGTCGCCGAGCTGTCGAACTTCCTCGCGCACCGTGAAGTCATCGGGTGGGTCTTGCTCGGGACGATGCTGTTCTTCAGCTCGCTGGCCTTCACGGTGCTCGAAAACGCGATGTCGGTGATCTTTCACCACCGGGTCGCCATCAGGCGACGCCATTTTCTCGTCTCCGCGCTGCTCCCCTACGGCTACATCCTCAGCCTCGGCGTCGGGCTCTTGCTGGTGACGCTGGTCGCCGGCAGCCTTCAGCTCATCGGCCAGGAGAAGGTGGAGTTGCTCGGGCATGTCTGGTCGCTCAGCGGCGTGTCGGGAGTACTGCTTTACCTGCTCGGTCTTGCCGGCGAGATCTTCGTGCTGACTTCGATCTACCTCGTGATGCCGGTCGGCCGCCTATCCTTGAGGCACGCGCTCCTCGGCGGGGTCACGGCTGCGCTGTTGTGGGAGATCTCTCGCCACGTGCTGGTGTGGTATTTCGCGACGCTATCGCAGATCAGCACCGTTTATGGATCTCTGACGACGGCGATCGCGGTCCTCCTCAGCCTGGAAATTGCCGCAACCCTGCTATTGCTGGGGGCCCAGGTGATCTCCGAATACGAGCGGACAGGGATTAGCGCGACCCACAGTGCCCCGAAACCGTTCACGACGGAACAACGCTGATTACACCGCCAGCGCCTCGCGCACCCCGTCCGCGTCCATGCGAGCGCCCTCCCCACGCATCACGATCTCGCCGCGCTCCATGACGAGATACTGGTCGGCGAGGGATCGCGCAAAGTCGTAATACTGTTCGACGAGCAGGATCGCCATCTCGCCGCTTTCGGCGAGGCTGCGGATGGCGCGTTCGATGTCCTTGATGATCGAGGGTTGGATCCCCTCGGTGGGCTCGTCGAGGATTAGCAGTTTCGGCCCGAAGGCGAGCGCGCGGCCGATCGCGAGCTGTTGTTGCTGGCCACCCGAGAGGTCGCCTCCGCGCCGGCCGAGCATTTCCTTGAGGACGGGGAACATCTCGAAGATGCGGGTGGGCAGTGGCGTGCCGCGCGGGCGGGTGGCGAGGCCCATCTGGAGGTTTTCCTCGACGGTGAGGCGCGGAAAGATCTCACGCCCCTGCGGGACGTAGCCGATGCCGGCCTTCACACGTGCATGCGAGGGGGCGCGGGTGATGTCGTCGTCGCCGAAGCTGACGCCGCCGCTGGCCGCCGGTACGAGGCCCATCAGGGTTTTCAGCAGAGTCGTCTTGCCGACGCCATTGCGTCCGAGCAGGGTTGTGACCTTGCCGAGCGGAACTTCGAACGACAGCCCGCGGAGGATGTGGCTGCCGCCGTAGTACTGGTTGAGGTTGTCGACTTTCAGCATGCCTAAATCCTTCGAATCCAAACCTCAATAAAGCCCCGATGCAAGCCAGATGTACGGGGTGTTTGCGGAAGGGCGAGGACTGTTTGAGCGCAAGCGCGGAAGCGCGCTGCTGCGCGAGTTCCGCAGCCCTGGAGCAGATACCCCGTGCAGCTGGCGATTACTCCCACGGTCTTCCGCTACCGTCGCTTTTCAACCATCGCCGAAGAAGCCCAGTGCAATCCGGTTGTGCTGCTAAGCGCCGGCCACAGGGGGAATTCCCTCCGCGGCTGCGGAACTCGCGGTGCGGCGCGCTTCCGCGCCTGCGCTCAGACAGTCCTCGCCGCTCCGGGAACACCCCCTATGTCCGGCTTAACTTCGTTCGTTGCCGACGGCCGCTTTCTCTGTTCTACCGTCCCAGATACACCTCGATCACCCGCGGATCCTCCTGCACTTCAGCGAGCTCCCCTTCCGCCAAAACCGATCCCTCCGACAACACCGTCACCTTCCCGCCCAACGCCTCCACAAACGCCATGTCGTGTTCGACCACCACCAGCGAATGCTTGCCGGCGAGACTCACAAACAATTCCGCCGTACGCTCCGTCTCGTCGTCCGTCATCCCCGCGACCGGCTCGTCCAACAACAACAGCTTCGGCTCCTGCATCAACAACATCCCGATCTCCAGCCACTGCTTCTGGCCGTGCGACAACAAGCCAGCCTGGCGGTCGGCCTCCTTGTCGAGGCGGATCTGGCACAACACCTCGGCGATGCGGTCGCGTTCGTCGTCGATCAGCGACGCCCACAAGGTGCGGCGCACGCGCTTGTCCGCCTTCATCGCCAATTCCAGGTTCTCGAAAGCCGTGTGCTGCTCGAAGATCGTCGGCTTCTGGAATTTGCGACCGATGCCCGCGTGGGCGATCTGCGGCTCGGTGAGGCGCGTCAGGTCGATCGTCTGGCCGAAGAAAACCTCACCCGAATCCGGGCGCGTCTTGCCGGTGATCACGTCCATCATCGTCGTCTTGCCGGCGCCGTTCGGACCGATGATGCAGCGCAGCTCGCCCGCGTCGATCTCGAGGCTCAGCTTGTTCAGCGCGCGGAAGCCGTCGAAACTCACCGTGATGTCCTCGAGGTAGAGGATCACCTTGTGGGACAAGTCCAGTTCATCCGAGGGTGCGACGTGGCCGGTCGACGCATTGCCGCTCCAGTTGTTGAGATGGTCGTCACTTTCCATCTCGGCGCGTTCGAGGTCGGTGACCGTGCTCATGCGCGCGCTCCTTTTGCCGCCGAGATACGGTTGGATTCGATTTGCGGCGACATGGGAGAACTCGTGTCCTTGCGTGCCTCCACGGCCGACTTCGGCTGCGCAGGCACGGGCGCGATGGGCGGTGCGCCTTTCCTCTTGGCGCGCAGCTTACGCCACAGCCCGACGACCCCATCCGGCAGGTAGAGCGTCACCGCGATGAACAGGAAGCCGAGGAAGAAGGGCCAGTATTCGGGGAAGGACATCGTGAACCAGCTCTTCGCGAGATTCACGATCCCGGCACCGAGCACCGCGCCGACGAGCGTGCCGCGCCCGCCGACGGCGACCCACACGGCGATTTCGATCGAGTTGGCGGGGCTCAGCTCGGACGGGTTGATGATGCCCACCTGCGGCACATAGAGCGCCCCGGCGAGGCCGCACAACACCGCGGACAGCGTCCACATGAAGAGCTTGTAGTGCAGCGGGTTGTAGCCGATGAACATCACGCGCGATTCGGCGTCGCGGATCGAGGCAAGCACTCGGCCGAAGCGCGAGGTGACGAGGTAGCGGCCGAGGACGAGACTTGCGACGAGGAGCGCCGCCGACAGCGCGAAGAGCGTTGCCCGCATCTCGGGCGACGTGATCGAGTAGCCGAGGATGCGCTTGAAGTCGGTGAAGCCGTTGTTGCCGCCGAAGCCGGTCTCGTTGCGGAAGAAGAGGAGCATCGCGGCGTAGGTCAGCGCCTGGGTGATGATGGAGAAGTACACGCCCTTGATGCGCGAGCGGAAGGCGAACCAGCCGAAGACGAAGGCGACGAGCGCGGGCGCGGCGACGGCGAGGAGGAGCGCGCGCAGAAAGGAGTCCGAGCCGGCCCAATACCAGGGGAGCTCCTTCCAGTCGAGGAAGACCATGAAGTCCGGCAGGTCGGCGCCGTAGCTGCCGTCATGGCCGATCTGGCGCATCAAGTACATTCCGAACGCATAACCGCCGAGCGCGAAGAAGAGGCCGTGACCCAGGCTCAGGATGCCGGCGCAGCCCCAGATCAAGTCCATCGCGACCGCGACGACCATGTAGCAGAGGATCTTGCCGAGGAGGCTCACGGTATACGCGGACAGATGCAGCGGATGTGCGTCGGGCAGCACGGCATGGGCGACGGGCACGCCGATCCAGGTGATTGCGGCGAAGATCGCCAGCGCAATCCAGCCGGCGCGTGGGGTGCTCTGCAGCAGTCTTAGCGTGAATGGGGTGCGCATGTGCGCCGCTCCTGGGTTCTGATTTCAAACCGACCGGGCTGTAAGATCGGTGCCTACGCTTTCGTCGGCCGAGGGCATTTGCTCCGCTGGCTGCGGAACTCGCGGTGCGGCGCGCTTCCGCGCCTGCGCTCAGACAGTCCTCGCCTGCTCCGCAAACACCCCCGACCGACTTTTGTTCTCTGTTCGTTGATGCCGTGATTCGTACGGCGGATGACGCCTTCGGCTCATCCGCCCTAGGTTTCCTCAGTTGTCGGCGAACCGTCCCTTCAACGCAAAAATCCCCTGCGGCCGCTTCTGGATGAAGACGATGATGAACACCAGCACCAGGATCTTCGCAATCACGGCGCCCGCCCAGCCTTCGAGGAATTTCGCGACGATGCCCAGCCCCAGCGCCGCCCACACGGCCCCGGCGAGCTGGCCGACGCCGCCCAGCACCACGACCATGAAGGCGTCGACGATGTAGCCGGTGCCCATCGCCGGGCCGACGTTCGCGATCTGCGACAGCGCGAGTCCGCCGAGGCCCGCGACGCCCGAGCCGATCGCGAACGCAAGGGTGTCGACGCGCGCGGTCGGCACGCCCACACACCCGGCCATCGCGCGATTCTGCGTGACCGCCCGGACGAACATCCCAAGCCGCGTCTTCTGCATCATCAGCCAGATCAGGATCAGCACGAAGACCGCAAAGCCGACGATCACGATGCGATTCCATGGCAGCACGACGCCCGCGGCGAGTTCGATGCCGCCCGACATCCATGTCGGGTTCGACAGCTCGACGTTCTGCGGGCCGAAAATCACGCGCGCGCCCTGGATCAGGACGAGCGACAGGCCCGAGGTCGCGAGCAGGCTTTCGAGCGGTCGGCCGTAGAGGTGGCGCAGCACGAGGCGCTCCATCACGATGCCCACGAAGGCTGCTGCGAGGAAGGCAGCGGGGATCGCCACGGCGACGTACCAATCCACATAGGCCGGCAGATAGCTGCGGAAGAAGCTTTGCACGAGGAAAGTCGCGTAGGCGCCGACCATCAACAGCTCGCCGTGGGCCATGTTGATCACGCCCATCACGCCGTAAGTGATCGCGAGGCCGAGCGCGGCGAGGAGCAGGATCGAGCCCAGCGACAGGCCGGAGAACAGCGTGCCGATGCTCTCGGCGGTGGCGATGCGGCGGTCGATCGCGTGGATCGACATGTCGGCCGCGGCGCGCACTTCGGCGCTCGGGTCCACCCAGCCGCCGTCGCGCTTTTCAAGCAGCGCGGCAAGCAGGTTCTTCACCGCCGGATCGGACGATTCGCCCAGTGCTTCCGCCGCCTTAAGGCGTTTCGCCGCGTCCTTGGAGGCGAGATTCACGCGCGCTGCGGCACGACCGACGACGCCGCGGATCTCGTCATCGGATTCGTTCGCGAGCGAGCGTTCGAAGACCGGCAGCAGCGACTCGTCCGCATTGTCGGCGAGCGTGCGGGCTGCGGCGAGCCGATCACCGCGCTCGCCCGATGTGAGCGTCGCTGCCGCGCGGGCGGTGGCCAGCGCGCGGCGCACTCGGTTGTTCACGGTGATGAGATCGACGGACGCGGGCTTCACATCCAGTTTCTCGCCGTTTGCGGCCGCGGTGACGGTCTCGCCTTGCACAACGACGACCCGACCGCCACTGACGCCGAGGGCACCGCTTTCGAGCGCATCCAGTACGCGCCGTGCGTCGTCGCCTCCGGCCACGCCGAGCGCCTCAATGGTATCGATCCGGCGCTGGAAATCGCCGCCAAACCCGGCCAAGGCAGCCTCGTCGAGCGCTGCCCGCGCCGGTGCGGCAAGCAGCGCCAGCAGCATCGCGATACCGCAGATCAGTCTTCCGGACAGCCCTCGCCCCATGGCCCACCCGCCGCGTGACGCCCCGCCGTGGCCGGGCGCGAGAATTCAAAAAAAGCGGGGCCGACCGAAGCCGGCCCCAAGATGACACGAGGAGTGATGGCTCGCAGTGCTGCATGCGGATCACTGATCCGCCCCGGGTCATGCCAGCCGCTGACCCGGAATGTCTCCTCCATCCTCCGTCCTTTTTTGTCCCTTAAAGCTTCTGCTTGCCCTCGTTGCCCGCGATGAACGGGCTCCACGGCTGGGCACGGATCGGTTCCTTGGTCTTCCACACCACGTCGAACTGGCCGTCGCCGCGCACTTCACCGATGTACACCGGCTTGTGCAGGTGGTGGTTGGTCTTGTCCATCGTCAGCGTGAAGCCCGATGGCGCCTTGAAGGTCTGCCCGCCGAGCGCGGCGATGACCTTGTCGGTGTCGGTCGACTTGGCCTTCTCGACGGCCTGCTTCCACATGTAGATGCCGACATAGGTCGCCTCCATCGGGTCGTTGGTGACGACCGAGTCCGCGTTGGGCACGCCGTTCTTCTTCGCCCAGTCCTTGTACTTCTTCGCGAAGGCGTCGTTCTCGGGGTTCTTCACCGACATGAAGTAGTTCCACGCCGCGAGATGGCCGACCAGCGGCTTGGTATCGACGCCGCGCAGCTCCTCCTCGCCCACCGAGAACGCCACCACCGGCACATCGGTCGCCTTCAGGCCCGCGTTGCCGAGCTCCTTGTAGAAAGGCACGTTCGAGTCGCCGTTGATCGTGGAGATCACCGCCGTTTTCTTGCCCTCGGCGGCGAATTTCTTGATCTTCGCGATGATCGTCTGGTAGTCCGAATGGCCGAAGGGCGTGTAGTCCTCCATGATGTCCGCTTCGGCGACACCCTTGCTCTTCAGGAAGGCGCGCAGGATCTTGTTCGTCGTGCGCGGATAGACGTAGTCGGTGCCGAGCAGTACGAAGCGCTTCGCGCCGCCGCCCTCCGGGCTCATCAGATATTCGACCGCCGGGATCGCCTGCTGGTTGGGCGCGGCACCGGTGTAGAAGACGTTCTTCTCGAGCTCCTCGCCCTCGTATTGCACCGGGTAGAACAGCAAGCCGTTCAATTCCTTGAACACCGGATTCACCGACTTGCGCGACACCGAGGTCCAGCAGCCGAATACGGCCGCGACCTTGTCCTGCGTCAGCAGCTGGCGCGCCTTCTCGGCGAAGAGCGGCCAGTTCGACGCCGGGTCGACGACCACCGGCTCGAGTTTCTTGCCCATCACCCCGCCCTTGGCGTTGATCTCCTCGATCGTCATCAGGGCGACGTTCTTCAGCGCGGTCTCGGAGATCGCCATCGTGCCCGATAGCGAATGCAGGACACCGACCTTGATCGTGTCCGCGGCACGAGCGCCGAACGGCGCGCCGATCGCGGCGATTGAAGCGGAAAGTGCGAGTGCTTGAACGAAACTGCGGCGGTTCATCGACTGGCCCCCCTTGGCGGAAATTGGTGCAATGCAATGCGTCGCCATTTCCTATCGCAAGGGCTATGCCAGTCTAATAAAAACCTTTATTTTCAGTGAGTAAGGCTCTCAGCGACGATCAGCGAAAACGCTCTCGACATCGCTTCCGCCCCGCGATGAAGCATCGCCGGCCTAAAATGCACCATGCATGTGCATCGGGGCTGCCGGGAGCGAAAACTGCTGGCGAGCGGCGCCTCAGGCCTCCTCGGAACGACGCCCCGCCTGCAGGCCCAGTTGCTTGAGCTTGCGGTACAGGTGGGTGCGCTCCAGACCGCTCTTCTCCGCGAGCCGCGTCATGTTGCTGCCTTCGAGGCGCAGATGGTGCTCGAAATAAAGCCGTTCGAAAGCCTCGCGCGCCTCGCGCAGCGGCTGATCGAGCGACACCGCGATCGCCCCTTCGCTCGGCGGGATCAAGAGCTTGCGCACGTCGGTCGCGTCGATCTCGTCATCCAGCGTCCCGAGCGCGAGCGACTTCACCGCCGCGCGCAGCTCGGCGTACCCGCCGGGCCAGGGGTGGGCGCGCAGCACATTGAGTGCCGCAGTCGCGAACCGCCGCTGCGGCACCTCGCCCGCCTCGACGAGATGCAGCAGGAGCTGCGATGCAATCTCCGGCAGGTCGTCGCGCACGTCCGAGATCGACGGCGGCGCGAGGCTCACTTCGAAGAGACGCAGCAGCAGCCCCTCGTCCCAGCCTTCGCGGACCAGGGCTTCGAGCGTGTGATCGGTCGCCACCACCAGCCGCAGGTCGTAGCGTTCGAGGCGCTCTAGCGCAAACGCGAGATTCTTCTGCTGAGTCCGCGACAGCCGCGACAACTCGGGCGCGAAGAGCACGCCGGCCTGGCAGGTCTGCAGCTGGTTGACGTCCAGCGGAGCCGACACCGCGGACAAGTCGAGCCACGAAGTGCCCTTCGCCTGGAAGCTGCGCGCCGCGAGTTCCGCCAGACTGCCCGCACCGACGCGCAGCAGCAGCACGCGAGAAGTCGCGACCATCTGCTGCACCAGGCGCTGCAGCTCGCGTAGCGGCGCCGAGCGCGAAAACGCGGCGAGGGTCAGGGGTGCGGGCGCCCCCTGCACCGCGGGCCGCTGCAGGCCCCGTTTGACGGCGGCGAGGAGCTTCTGCAGCCCGATCGGCTTTTCGAGGTAGTCGATCGCCCCGATGCGCGTCGCCTCCACCGCGGTATCGATCGTGCCGTGCCCCGACATCATCACGACCGGCATGTTGAGCTGGCCGTTCGCCGACCACTCCTTCAGCAGCGTGATGCCGTCCGTGTCTGGCATCCAGATGTCGAGGAGCACCAGATCGGGGCGGCGCGCGTTGCGCATGGCCCGTGCGGCCGCTGCATTTTCCGCGAGCAGCACGTCGTGCCCTTCGTCCCTCAGGATTTCCGACAGGAGTTCCCGGATACCGACTTCGTCGTCAACGATGAGTATGTTTGCCATGTGTCACTTTCACTGGTCGGCGCCCGCCAGCCGCAGGCGAATGCGGACTTCGGCGCCGCCGGATTCACTGTTCAGCAGGCGGACTTCGCCGCCGTGTTCATCGACGATCTTCTTGACCATCGCCAGACCCAGGCCCGTGCCGCGGCTCTTGGTCGTGAAATAAGGTTCGAAGGCGCGTGCCTGGATCTCGGCCGGAAAGCCCGGTCCGTTGTCGCTCAGCACGAGCACCGCCCGATCCCCTTCGAGACGGGTCACCAAGGTGACCTCGCCATCCTCCCGCCCGGTCAGCGCATCCTCGGCATTCTGCAACAGGTTGTGGATCACCTGCCGCAGCTGGCTCGCGTCGCCGGCCACCAGCGGAAGATTGCGCGCGAGCTCGGCGCGGATCATCACCGGCGAGCTTTCATACAGGTTCAGCACTTCGGTGATCAGGCCGTTCAGATCCAGGCGCCCGATCACCGGAGTCGGCAGTTTGGCGTAATCGCGGAAATCATTCACCAGATTCTTCATCGACTCGACCTGGTTCACGATCGTGCGCGTCGCCCGCTCGAGGATCTCCCGCCCTTCCGGGTCCAGCCGATCCGCGAGCTTGTACGCAAGGCGCTCGGCCGAGAGCTGGATCGGCGTCAGCGGATTCTTGATCTCGTGCGCGAGCCGCCGCGCGACCTCCGCCCAGGCCGCAGCGCGTTGCGCCGTGATCAGGTTGGACAGGTCGTCGAACACCACCACCAGGCCGCCACCCGAGGCCTGCGGCAGCCGCGCGCCGTGGATCAGCAGGGTCTGCGGCGGACGGTCCTCGGGCTTCAGCTCGAACTGCTCGTGCCAATCGCCCTCGTTCTCGGCGAAGCCCTTCACGAGGGCGTCACGGAAGGCATGATGGCGGGGCCATGCGGCCAGCGCGATGTCCTCGAAGCCTTCGAGCTCGTCGTGCAGGATCTGCATCGCGCCGGCGTTTGCCGCACGCAGCTTGCCGTCGGCGGCGAATGCGAGCACGCCCGTCGACAGGTTCGCCAGCACGCTTTCCAGGTAAGCACGGGCCGCCTCGACGGCGCCCCGATTGCGTTCCGCCAGATCGCGCGCCTCGACGAGCTGACGCGTCATGCGGTTGAAGGACTGCGTCAGCACGCCGAGCTCGTCGCGCGCGGGCAGCGCCTGACGCGGGCTGAAGTCGCCCTGGGCGACCGCCTGCGTCCCTTCGGCGAGGATCAGCAAGGGCGCCGCGAGCCGCCGCGACAGCACGAAGGCGACGGCGACCGCCGCGAGCAACGCGAGGAGCAGCGTGAGCGTCAGCGTCAGCGTGTAGATGCGCGTGAGCCCGGTGCGTCCCAGCGTCAGCTGCTGATACTCGCGGTAGGCCTCCTGCACCGCCTCGGCATTGCGCGTGAAGCTTTCCGGCACGCGCTGCGTGAGCTGCAGATAGCGCGTCTCGACGCTGAGCAGCCGCGACGGGATCGGCACCACCACGCGGATCATCATGCCCGCCCCCGGGTGGGTATCGACCGAATGGTAGCGCTGGGTCTGCCGCGCTTCGCGCAACTGTGCGGGCCCAGGGACCTCCGGCATGAAGCTGTCGAGCGCGTCCGAGGTCGTCACGAGCGCCTGGCCGTTGGGTCCGATCACCGTTGCCGAGCCCACGCCGACCTGCTCGCGCTTGCGGTTCAGTAGCGTCGGCGGCACCGGGTCGGTCATCTCCAGGTCCATCGCCATGTCGCGCGCCTTGTCGCTGACCTGGCCGACGAGATACTCGAGCGCGTTCTGGCCCAGCGCGATGCCACCTTCGAGCGCCGAATCGACCCGCACGTCGAACCACGAGTCGATGCTGCGCACGACGAACTGCAGCGACACGGCGTAGATCAGGACGCCGGGCACCAGCGCAATCAGCGCGAACATCAGCAGCAGGCGGTACTTCAGCCGCGAGCCGAACTGGCGCGCCCGGTACTCGCGCCACAGCCCGGAGAGCTGGTAGGCGACGAGGCCGAGCAGCGCGACGACGATCGCGCCGTTGAAGGCGAGCAGATACGGGTAGCTCGCCGCGAAGAGATCCGTGTTGGAACTTGCCGATGCGAGCAGGAACAGCGAAATCGCCGCGATCGCCGCGACGACGAGCAGCAGCGCGCGCTTCATCGCGGCGCCCCCGCCAGGAAGGTCCAGCGTGTCCAGTCGGTGCTGAGATTCCAGTCGCGGCTGCCGATCGCCGTCACCTGGAAGGGCTTCGGCAGCAGACTGGTGTCGAGCTGGAAGCGCAGCGCCACATTGTAGGAGGTGCCAGGCTGCAGCGCGCTGATGGGCGCGATTTGCCAGTTTCGGATGCGCAGCATCGTGCGAACGGCCTCGTCCAGGGTCTCGAAACTCTGGTGCAGGCTACCGACCGAGAGACGATAGCTGCGCGTGATCGCGTTGTACGAAACACGGTAGTTGAGCGTGCGGTCGGCCACGATTTCGTTCAGCCAGTACCAGCGCTCGCGCTCGACGATGAATTGCGCCGAGAAATAGAGGGACACGCCGCGCGAAACGGCATCAACGAGTCGCGGATTGAGCTCCACGTCGATGTCGGCGTTGACGACATAGCCCTCTTCGCCCGACACGATTTCCGCGTAGCCAATGCGGCCCTCCGCCGCCATCGCTGCGAGCGGCAGCCATAGGCAGAGCAAGGCCGCCGTGGCGACGGCGCGCAGGCGATCAAGCGGCTTTTTCGACGAGCGCGTAGTAGAAGCCGTCATGGTCGGCGTTGGGGAGGAATTGGCGGTCGGGCTGCCCGTCGATATCAATCCGGCGGGCATCGTCGTGGCGGGCGCAGAAGGCGGCGATCTGGCGTGAGTTTTCGTCGTCGAAGACGGAACAGGTGACGTAGAGCATGCGGCCACCGCGCGCGAGTGTCGGCCACAGCGCGTCGAGGATGTCGGCCTGCTGCGCAGCGAAACGGCGGATATCCTCGGGGCGGCGCAACCACTTGATGTCGGGGTGGCGCCGCGCCACGCCGGATGCCGAGCACGGTACATCGGCAAGAATGCGGTCGAAGGGACGTCCATCCCACCACGCCTCGACGTCGCGGCAATCCGCCGTGCGCACCGGTGCCGCGAGGCCAAGACGCGCGAAGTTGTCGCGGATGCGCTGCGTGCGCATCGGATCGAGCTCGAGCGCCAGCAGTTCGACCGGCGCAGTCTCCAGGATATGCGCGGACTTGCCGCCCGGCGCGGCGCAGGCGTCGAGCACGCGTTGTCCGGCCTCAAGTCCGAGCCATGGGGCCGCCCACTGCGCGCCCGCGTCCTGAACCGACAGCCTGCCCTCGGCGAAGCCCGGCAGGGCCGTCACGGCAACCGGCGTGTCCAGCACGAGTGCGCCGTTATCAAGCTCGCGCAGCGACAGGCCCGCCTCTCGAAGCGCCGCCGTCGTGCTCGGGACATCCGCGCGTTGACGATTGACGCGCAGCGCCATCGGCGGATGCATGTTGCCGCCTGCCAAGGCCGCTTCCCAGCGATCCGGAAAGGATTGCTGCAGACGCCTGATCCACCACGCGGGATGCCGGTAACGCGCGGCGAGATCGGCCTCGACCGTCGCCGCGAAGGCGTCGCGGTTGCGCAGACAATTGCGCAGCACGCCGTTGATCACGCCCTTCAACGCCGGGATCAGCGACGCGGCCGCGTCCACCGTCTGATCCACGACGGTGTGAGCCTGCTGCGGATGACTCTCCAGCCGGTTCAAGGCTACGAGCAACAGCGCATGCAGTTCGGTCGGCAAGGGCTTGTGCAGCAGGTCGCGCAGTACCGCGTCACCACGCCCGTAGGCGCGCAGACAACTCCATGCGAGATCGCGTACGGCGCCGCGCGTCGCGTCCGGCCAGCCCGGATTGGCCTTCAGGGCCCTCTCCCAGGCGTCGGTCAGATTCGCGCCTTCGAGCACGGCGGCGACCAGCTCCGCCGCGCGGGCAAGGCTGTAGCCAAGGCTATCGATCGGAAGCACGAGCGGCTTTGCCGGGTAGGATGAAGGTCTGGGTGCCAAGTAAACGATCCGTTCAGAGTGGGTGGACTGAGCCGCTTGCGGTGCTCACCAAAACATGTCGCGCAGGAAATTCGGCAATGCGAACTGCGCACGATGCACCTCGCCATTGTAATACTGCAACGCGCCGATACCGCGTGCTGCAAGACCTTGATCCACTTCCTCCGCATTGAGCGAAGTCGGATCGAGCGCGTCGGAGGCCACCGCCAGTCCCCACAGCGATCCATAAAGCGGGATGTACAAGAAATAGGGCGCCACGTGCCGATAGACCGTTCTCAAGCGCACCACCAGATCACGTACGCGGTCGGGCTGGAAGATCGGCGAACCGAGATGCAGTGTCAGCGCGCCGCCCTCGCTCAACAGCGCCTTGCAGGCAGCGAAGAAGCTCTCCATGTACAACGCCTGCGCAGGTCCAACCGGATCGGTCAGGTCCAGCACCACCAGATCGAAGCGCTCAGGCGGATTTTCCGCCCGCTCGGCGACGTAGCACAAGCCGTCGCCGATCCGAAGTTCGAGCCGCGGATCGTCGAGCGCGCCGCGGTGCACCGCCTGCAGATGCGCCCGCGCGATCTCGACCACCTTGGCGTCGAGTTCCACGATCACGACGCGCTCGACGTCGGGGTACTTCAGGATCTCCTCCGCTGAGCCGCCGTCTCCGCCGCCAATGATCAATGCGCTGCGCAGCCCCGCGTGCGCCGAGCCGGCCACGTGGATCAGGTTCTCGTGGTAGAAGAACTCGTCGCGTTCGGAAGTCATGAAGCTTCCGTCGAGGCGGAAGAGTTTGCCGAGTTGCGGCGTGTCCCAGACCTCGTAACGCTGGTGCTCGGTCTCCCCCGCTTCGAGAAGACGCCCGCCGCGCAGGCCGAATCGGACATCGTCGTTCAGGGCTTCGTAAAGGAAGGGGTCCTTCATCTCGATGCTCCTCGGGTTTGCTGTCGATGTGACCGTCGGGAAGACCTGTGGTTTTCGGTGGTGGCGCAACCCGATCGGCCAACGGGATGTTCCACGTGAAACATGTCACCCATCAGTGCGCGACGAGGTCCCAGCCCATCTTCGCAATCAGCACGCACACCACGAACAGAAACATCTTGCGCACGAAGCCGACACCATGCCGCAACGCGAGGCGGGAACCCATGATCGCGCCGGACAGATTGCAGGCCGCCATGATCGCCGCCGCGGCCCACAAGATCGGCACGTTCAGCGCAAAGAAGGCGATCGCTGCGATATTGGTTGCTACGTTCAGGATCTTGGCGGTCACGGAGGCACGCAGGAAGTCCATTCCCAGCACCCGCACGAAGAGGAAGATCAGAAAGCTGCCCGTGCCCGGCCCGAAGAAGCCGTCGTAAAAACCGATGCCTAGGCCGATCGCAATCGCGATGATTCGCACGCGGCGCCCATCGGGGTGCTCCTGCGCCGACGCGCCAAAATCCTTGCGCGCAAATGTGTAGGCCGCGACAAAGATCAGCAGCACGAGGATCACGGGCTTCAGCAGCGTCGGCGGAAGATAGGCCACCGCGCGAGCCCCGCACCAACTGCCGAGGAGTGCCGCGATCGCGCCAGGCAAGGCAACGTGCCAGGGCACGGCGACGCGGCGCGCATACTGGATCGCGGCACTGCTCGTCCCGACAACGCTCGCCAGCTTGTTGGTCCCGAACAAGGTGGCCGGCAGCATCTGCGGAAACGCAGCGAACAGCGCCGGGATCTGAATCAGGCCCCCTCCTCCGACCACCGCATCGACGAACCCTGCGAAGAATGACGCGATGCCAAGGAGGAGCAATACGGAATCGAATTCGGGCATCTGGGGGTTGTTTCACGTGGAACACTGATGGGGACGGCAATGATACCCGCGCTGCCCCCTCCCGGCAGCCCCCTAATCCTACGCGAGCGAACACCCGCGACTCAGTTCGCGTCGATGAGCTCTGGGCTGCCGACGACGTGTTTGAACAGCACCTCATACGCGACGAAGCGCACCAGCTCCGCCATCGTCAGCGCCCCCTCGTGATAGCGCTCGCGCAGCAGCTTGGCGTCCGACAGAATCCCCTCGTACGCGTCGACCTCGTCGTCCGATAGCGGCGCCCCGACCCGAGCCAACAGTCCGTGCTCCGCTTCGCAATGTGCCTCAAAGGCCCAAAGCAGCTCATACACGCGCAATTCGATAACGCTCATCGCCTTGTCGCCCTGGATCTCGTCGATCAGCTCGTTGCAACGGGCGAACAAGGCGCGATGGTGCTCGTCGATTACGGCATGGCCGATTTCGAATTGAGGGTGCCAGGCCAATTGCCGCAACGTGCCGTCGGGCGGAACAAAGACTTGCGCGGCCATCGCACGCCTGAACCGGCGCCGCATCCTCAACATCACAGCCGCGGTCGACATGAGGAGCGTTCCGCTCAGCATCGCGAACGGACTTCGCAACCACACGATAGTCAGCACCCCGCGCGTCAGATAGAGATGCGGGAGCGACTCGTACAACCATTCGGGCTTATATCCCCTGCCCATCACTGCTCTCCTGCGGAAGGCAGCACACGCGACACGCTCCGGTGCCGCACCCACGGACAAGGAGGAAACGCCTTCGCCTGCTCGAACTACGCAGGCGCTCCGTGCGTTAACACTTTGTCATTTTTCGGGCGGACTAACAATCGGCAAGAAAACGCTCTTGCCAAACTTTTCACGTCACGCGCTACGCATATTCGGAACAGCGCCACGAGGCCGCGGCACCCATCGCGGGCGCCGCTCACTTGCCGATACAGAACCGCGAAAAGATGACGCCGAGCAGGTCGTCGGAGGTGAATTCGCCGGTGATCTCGCCCAGGCATTCCTGCGCCTGACGCAATTCCTCGGCGAAGAGCTCGAGCGCAGCGCTCTGCTCTCCGGCCATATCGACGTGTTCGAGCGCGCGACGCAACGCAAGGAGGTGACGTTCGCGCGCGAGCACCACGTCCTCGCCATGCGCATGCCAACCCGCCACGCGCAGCAGCTCGCGGCGCAGCAGGTCGATGCCCTGCCCCGCCTTCGCCGACAGGTAAAGTGCGATGCCGGCCTCGTCATCGCGCCGCTCGGGCGCCTGCCCGTTGAGGTCGATCTTGTTGAACACGGTGATGCGCTCGACGCCGACCGGCAGCGCCGCGTCGATCGCGGCATCCTCAGCCTGCAACCCGTTGCGCGCCTCGACGAGGCGCAGGATCACGTCGGCCCGCTCGATCTCGCGCCAGGTGCGCTCGACCCCGATCTTCTCGACCGGATCGACGGTCTCGCGCAGACCCGCGGTATCGATGATGTGGATCGGGATACCCTCGATCGCGATCGTCTCGCGCAGCGCGTCGCGCGTCGTCCCGGCGATCTCGGTCACGATCGCCCGCTCCTCGCCGGCGAGGCAGTTGAGCAGGCTCGACTTGCCGACGTTCGGCTGCCCCACCAGCACCACGTTCATGCCCGTGCGCAGCAGCGCCCCCTGGCGGGCGCGGTCGAGCACGTCCAGGAGCTGAGCACGCACCCCCGCGAGCCGCTCCAGCGCCCGCCCCTTCTGCAGGAATTCGACTTCCTCCTCGGGGAAATCGAGCGTCGCCTCGACCAGCATACGCAGGTCGATCAGAGCATCCGTGATTCGATGGGTTTCATCCGAGAACACCCCCGACAGAGAGCGCACCGCGGAGCGCGCCGCGGCCGCGGTCGAGGCTTCGATCAGGTCCGCGACGGCTTCGGCCTGCGCGAGGTCCATCTTGCCGTTGAGGAAGGCGCGGCGCGAGAACTCGCCCGGCTCGGCGAGACGCGCACCGAGCTCGAGGCAGCGCGCGAGCAGCATCTGCATCACGACCGGCCCGCCGTGGCCCTGCAATTCGAGCACGTCCTCGCCCGTGAAGGAGCGCGGCGCCGGGAAATAGAGCAGGATTCCTTCGTCGATGGTCGCGCCTTTAGCGTCCGTAAAACGCGCGAACCCCGCATGGCGGGGTTCGGGGCTCTTGCCGGCCAGCGCCTGCGCCATCGGCAGCAGGCCAGCACCGGACACGCGGATCACGCCGACCCCGCCGCGACCGGGAGCGGTCGCGACGGCGGCGATCACGTCAGGCAGGCTTCGCGGCGGACTTTCCACCTTCGATCATCCTCGTAATCTTCCACTGCTGGGTAATCGACAGCACGTTGTTGACGACCCAATACAGCACGAGCCCGGACGGGAACCACAGGAACATCACGCTGAACACGAGCGGCATGATCAGCATGACCTTGGCCTGGATCGGATCCGGCGGGGTCGGGTTGAGCTTGGTCTGCACGAACATCGAGATGCCCATCAGCACCGGCAGGATGTAGTACGGATCCTGCGCGGACAGATCCTGGATCCAGCCGAGCCACGGCGCGTGGCGCATCTCGACGCTGCCGAGCAGCACCCAGTACAGCGAGATGAAGACCGGGATCTGCACCAGGATCGGCAGGCAGCCGCCCAGCGGGTTGATCTTCTCCCGCTTGTACATCTCCATCATTTCCTGCTGCAGCTTGACCTTGTCGTCGCCATAGAGCTGCTTCAGGCGCTGCATGCGGGGCCCGAGCACGCGCATCTTCGCCATCGACTTGTAGCTCGCGGCCGACAGCGGGAAGAACAGCGCCTTGATGGCGACGGTCACGAGGATGATCGACCAGCCCCAGTTGCCGACGACGCTGTGGATCCACGACAGCACCCAGAAGAGCGGCGCCGCGATCACGGTCAGCCAGCCGTAGTCGACGACCAGATCGAGCCCCTTCGCGACCGACGCGAGCTTGTCCTGTTCCTGAGGACCGGCGTAGAGCTCGGCCGACACCTTCCCCGACTGGCCCGGCGCGATCGCCTCGACCGGCAGGATCATGCCCGACGAGTACAGGTCGTTGCCGACCTTGCGTGCGAAGAACTCGCGCTCGACATTGCCCTGCGGCAGCCAGGCGCCGACAAAGTAATGCTGCACCATCGCCATCCAGCCGTCGCTCGCCTTCTTCGCGAACTTCGCCTTGCCGTTTTCGATCTCGTCGAACTTCACCTTCTGGTACTTCTCGGCCTCGGTGTAGAAGGCCGGACCGGTGAAGGCGTTCACGCCGAAGCGCCGCGCGGGCTCGGACGGCTTGCCGTCGCGCGTGAACTGGTAGTAGGCATGCGGAGCGATCGGGGCGCCGCTGCCGTTCGTGATCTCCCATGCGACATCGACGACGTAGCTGCCACGGTGGAAGGTCAGCAGCTTCGCGACCTTGACGCCGTTCTGCTCGGGCGCCTCGAGGCGCACGGTCAGCGTGTCCTGGCCGTCCTTCAGCACCTGCTCGCCGGCGGGCAGCGCGAAGCTCGTGCGATGCGTCGGCAGGCCGTCGCCGATGAGGCCGGACTGCGCCGCGTAGAGATGTTCGGCTCCGTCGTCGAACAGCACGAAGTTGCGGCTGACGTCGTCGCGCGACTTGTGCTTGGTGAGTTCGAGATGCACGATGCTGCCGCCCTCGGCCGACACTTCGGCGACCAGCATGTCGGTGCGCACGGTCACGCGCGGCGCGTTCGACACCGCGGCTTGCGCATCGGCAGTCGGCGGCACGGCGGCGGCGCTCGAGCTCGGCGTCGGCACGGCACCGTCGGCGGCGCTGGTGGCCTGCGGCGCATTCGCGGCCGGCGCGGGCACGGGCTGGTGCTGCTTCTGCCAGCCTTCCCACAGCATCAGGATGGAGAAGGAGAGGACGAGGAAGAGTATGAGACGACGCTGATCCATCGGATTCTTGTAAGCTCTGTAGGTTCAGGGAACGGGATCATACCCGCCCGGATGGAATGGGTGGCAACGACCCACCCGCTTGACCGCGAGCCAGCCGCCCCGCAGCGCGCCATGGCGCTCAACGGCCTCGACGGCGTACACGGAGCAGCTCGGGTAAAAACGGCAATTGCGCCCCAGCATCGGACTGACGACGTAGCGATAGCCGCGCAGCAGGCCGAGGAGCACGATTTTCATGATCGCTGCACGCGTCCGAACAGCTGCGCGACATCTTCGTTGATCGCCGCACGCGTCACGCCGCGCACCGGGGCGTGCAGGCGCACGATCAGGTCCTGGGGCGGAAGCGAAGCGCGGATCTTGCGGAAGTGTTCGCGCACGATGCGTTTCAGGAGATTGCGCAGGTTGGCGTGCTTGGCAAGTTTCTTCGCCACCACCACGCCGAGACGGGCCGTCGGGAGCTCATTGGGACGGTAGTGGATCATGAAGAACCGTCCCTTGAGGGCCCGCCGAAAAGCAAAAACGGATGAAAATTCATCCGTTTTGCATAATTTGTAGGCGCTGAGGAATCGCTCGTCAACGCCCGACGGGCTGCTCACCTCAGACGGCGAGACGGTGACGGCCCTTCGCGCGACGAGCGCGGATCACGGCGCGACCGCCACGGGTCTTCATGCGAACCAGAAAACCATGGGTGCGCTTGCGACGGACGACGGAAGGCTGATAGGTGCGTTTCATTTCGGTCTGCCAGAGTTTGGGTCAAACCGGAGATTTAATTGGATAATATCCTGTTTGTCAAGCACAATTTTTGAATGAAGCTGTGGATAACTTTGTCCCCTGCGAGTAGAATCCCGTGGTTCCGCCTTTAGCCGCACTCCAGCTGCAATTTCGTCGAGCGCCCTGTCGCCGGCGCTTGCGGCCCGCAAGCGGCCGAAGCATCCCGAACCTTATTCAAGCTGCCGTATCCAGCCCGCCTCCATGGTGTTGCGTGGAGCCGGGCCCGTATCGAGAACCGTGCCACAAGCAACGTCCCTTCAGCCCGTGAGCCAAGCCTTCTGGTCCTTCTGCCTGTCGCGTCTTGAAACCGAGCTGCCCCAGCAGCAGTTCAATACCTGGATCAAGACCCTGCAGGCAGCGGAGGACTCGCCCGCGCCCGAACCGGCGCTGCGCCTGCTCGCGCCCAACCGCTTCGTCATGCAATGGGTGCGCGAGCGCTACCTGCGCCGCATCGAGGAGCTGGGCGAGGAATTTCACGGCGAACCGCTGAAACTCGAACTCACGCTGCCCGCCGGCGGTGCCGCACGCGCCGCGGCGCCCAAACCCTCGACCACCACGGCTGCCGCCGCGAACGGCGACGCCGCGCCGGTGAGCGCTGCCCGCGCTGCTGTCGCGCCGGCGATCATCACGCGCAGCGAACCCGAACCGGCCACGAGCCCTTCCGAGCTCGCCTACGAGAAGACGCGGCTCAACCCCGATTTCACCTTCGACACCCTCGTCACCGGCCGCGCGAACGACCTCGCCCGCGCCGCCGCGATGCAGGTCGCGCAGAACCCGGGCACGTCCTACAACCCGCTCTTCGTATATGGCGGCGTCGGCCTCGGGAAGACCCACCTCGTGCACGCCATCGGCAACGCCGTCTATCGCCACAACCCGCGTGCGGTGATCCGCTACGTCCACGTCGAGGACTACTACGCCGACGTCGTGCGCGCCTACCAGCAAAAGAGCTTCGACGCCTTCAAGCGCTACTACCGCTCGCTCGACCTCTTGCTGATCGACGACATCCAGTTCTTCAACAACAAGAACCGGACGCAGGAAGAATTCTTCCACGCCTTCAACGCGCTGACCGAAGCGCGCAAGCAGATCGTCATCACCTGCGACACCTATCCGAAGGACATCCAGGGCCTCGAAGATCGCCTGATCTCGCGCTTCGACTGGGGCCTGACGGTGCAGATCGAGCCGCCCGAGCTCGAGATGCGCGTCGCGATCCTGCAGAAGAAGGCCGAAGCGCTGCGCGTTGAACTCACCGACGACGTCGCCTTCCTGATCGCCAAGAACCTGCGCTCGAACGTGCGCGAGCTCGAAGGCGCGCTCAACAAGGTCGTCGCCTTCGCGCGCTTCCACGGCCGCAGCATCTCGCTCGAAGTCGCCAAGGACGCGCTGAAGGATCTCCTCAACGCGCACAACCGCCAGCTCACGATCGAGCACATCCAGAAGACCGTCGCCGATTACTACAAGATCAAGATCGCCGACATGCATTCGAAGAAGCGCACGCGCGTGATCGCCCGTCCGCGCCAGGTGGCGATGTGGCTCGCGAAGGAACTCACGCCGATGTCACTGCCGGCAATCGGCGAAGCCTTCGGCGGGCGCGATCACACGACGGTGCTGCATGCCTGCCGCACGATCACCGAACTGCGCCTCGGCGACCACCAGCTCAACCACGACGTGCACGTGCTCACCCAGGTGCTGCGCGGATGAGCCTGCGACCCGCAATGCGCCTTCCCTCCCCCGATTTCGTAGCCCCGCCCCATCTCGACCGCGCGCCGTGCGCGCAACCTGCATAACTCCACACGGAAGACACTGACGCCATGCTTCTGCTCAACACCAACCGCGACGCGCTCCTTGCACCGCTGCAGTCGGTCGCCGGCATTGTCGAAAAGCGCCACACCCTGCCGATCCTGTCGAACGTGCTGATCGAGAAGCATGGCGACCAGCTCACGATGCTCGCCACCGACATCGAGATCCAGATCCGCACCACGACGGGCGGGCACATCGGCGGCGAGGATGCGTCGATCACGGTTGCGGCGAAGAAGCTGCAGGACATCCTGCGCGCGCTGCCGGCGGGGGAAGTGAACGTCACGCTCGACGACAAGCGCCTCACGGTCAAGTCCGGCCGCAGCCGCTTCGCGCTGCAGACGCTGCCCGCCGCCGACTACCCGCGCATGAATCTGCCCGAAGCCGAAGCGTCGCGCTTCTCGGTGAGCCAGAAGCAGTTCAAGCGCCAGCTCGCCCAGGTCGCCTACGCGATGGCGCAGCAGGACATCCGCTACTACCTCAACGGCCTGCTGCTGATCGTCGCCGGCACCGAACTGCGCATGGTCGCGACCGACGGCCACCGCCTCGCCTTCGCGTCGAGCCCGCTGCCGGTCGAGCTGCCGCGCAGCGAAGCGATCCTGCCGCGCAAGACCGTGATGGAACTCGCGCGCCAGCTCGCCGACACGGAAGATCCGGTCGAAGTGATCCTCGCCGGCAACCAGGTCGTATTCCGCTTCGGCCCGATCGAGCTCGTCTCGAAGCTCATCGACGGCAAGTTCCCCGACTACGAACGCGTGATCCCGCAGAACCACCCGAAGATGATCACCTTCGAGCGCGCGCCGCTGCTCGCTACCCTGTCCCGCGTCGCGATTCTCACCAACGACAAGTTCCGCGGCGTGCGCCTCGTGCTCGGCGACGGCAGCCTCAAGATCGCCTCGACCAACGCCGAACAGGAAGAAGCCCAGGAAGAGCTCGAAGTCGACTACCACGGCGACCCGCTCGACATCGGCTTCAACGTCACCTATCTGGTCGACGTGCTCAACAACACCCACGAAGACCATGTCGAATGGCGCTTCAACGACGGCAATTCGAGCGCGCTCGTGACGCTGCCGGGCAACGACAACTTCAAGTACGTCGTCATGCCCATGAGAATCTGACGCCGGCCGGCACGCCGCCGGCCGTGTGCCCTCCGCCCCGGGCCCTCCCGGGGCGTGTTCTTTGATGAATCACCCGAGATAGACGATGTCCGAACCGCAAAACCTGCCTCAGTCCGCCCCTGCCCCCGCCGCCGGCTCCGGCGCCTATGACGAATCGAGCATCCAGCAGCTCGAAGGTCTGGAGGCCGTGCGCAAGCGCCCAGGCATGTACATCGGCGACACCTCCGACGGCACCGGCCTGCACCACATGGTGTTCGAGGTCGTCGACAACTCGATCGACGAGGCGCTGGCCGGCCACTGCGACGACATCGTCATCACCATCCACCCCGACAACTCGATCTCGGTCGCCGATAACGGCCGCGGCATTCCGGTCGGCGTGAAGATGGACGACAAGCACGAACCGAAGCGCTCCGCGGCTGAGATCGTGATGTGCGTGCTGCACGCGGGCGGCAAGTTCAACCAGAACAGCTACAAGGTGTCGGGCGGTCTGCACGGCGTGGGCGTCTCGTGCGTGAACGCGCTCTCCAAGTGGCTGCGCCTGACGGTGCGCCGCGACGGCAAGAAGCACTTCATGGAGTTCCATCGCGGCGTGCCGCAGGACCGCATCATCGAGCTCGTCGCCGGCATCGAGACCAGCCCGCTGAAGGTGATGGGTGAAACCGCGAAGCGCGGCACCGAAGTGCATTACCTCGCCGACGAAGAGATCTTCGGCACTATCGAATACCACTACGACATCCTCGCGAAGCGCCTGCGGGAACTCTCCTTCCTCAACAACGGCGTCAAGATCCGCTTGGTCGACCAGCGCTTCGGCAAGGAAGAGGACTTCGCCTTCGCGGGCGGCGTGCGTGGCTTTGTCGAATACATCAACCGCACCAAGAGCGTGCTGCACCCGAGCGTGTTCTACGCCGAAGGCACCACGCGCATCCCGACCGGCCACGGCCACGACGCCGAACTCGGTGTCGAGGTGGCGATGCAGTGGAACGACAGCTACGCCGAACAGGTGCTGTGCTACACCAACAACATCCCGCAGGCCGACGGCGGCACCCACCTCACGGGCCTGCGCGCCGCGATGACCCGCGTCATCAACAAGTACATCGAAGAACACGAGATCGCGAAGAAGGCCAAGGTCGACATCACCGGCGACGACATGCGCGAAGGCCTCGCCTGCGTGCTGTCGGTGAAGATGCCCGACCCGAAGTTCGCCAGCCAGACCAAGATGAAGCTGGTGTCCTCCGAGGCGCGTCCGGCGGTCGAAGAAGTCGTCGCCAACAAGCTGACCGACTTCCTGCAGGAAAACCCGATCGACGCCAAGACCATCTGCGCCAAGATCGTCGAAGCCGCCCGCGCCCGCGACGCTGCCCGCAAGGCGCGCGAGATGACGCGCCGCAAAGGCCTGCTCGACGGCGTGGGCCTGCCCGGCAAGCTCGCCGACTGCCAGGAGAAGGATCCCGCGCTGTGCGAAATCTACCTCGTCGAGGGTGACTCCGCAGGCGGCTCCGCCAAGCAGGGCCGCGACCGCAAGTTCCAGGCGATCCTGCCGCTGAAGGGCAAGATCCTCAACGTCGAGAAGGCGCGCTTCGACAAGCTGCTGCAGAGCCAGGAAATCGCGACGATGATCACCGCACTCGGCACCGGCATCGGTAAGGAAGACTACAAGCCCGAGAAGCTGCGCTACCACCGCATCATCATCATGACCGACGCGGACGTCGATGGCGCCCACATCCGCACGCTGCTCTTGACCTTCTTCTACCGCCAGATGCCCGAGCTCGTCGAGCGCGGCCACATCTACATCGCGCAGCCGCCGCTCTACAAGATCAAGCACGGCAAGACCGAGCTCTACATCAAGGACGACAACGAGCTCAACCAGCACCTGCTGAAGCTCGCCCTCGATGGCGCCACGCTACTGCCGCGCGAAGGCGCTGCACCCATCGGCGACGAAACCCTCGGCGGCCTCGCCCGCAGCTACCTGCTCGCGGAAGCCGTCATCAACCGCCTCGCCGGCTACATCGACCCCGCCGTGCTGCACGCGATGCTCGCCCACGACATCGAAGTCAGCCTCGACGACGAAGCCGCCGCCAACGACAGCATCGCCCGCATCCAGCCGCACCTCCCGGACGACGTGCGCCTGCGCGCCGAATACCACGACGAAACGGAAACCTGGCAGCTCGCCATCGAGCGCATGCACCACGGCAACCGCAAGATCGGCTGGCTCGACGAGCCTTTTGTGCGCTCCGGCGACTATCGCAGCATCCGCACGGCGAGCGCCGCCATCGCCGACCTGATCGGCCCCGGCGCCACTATCCGCCGCGGCGAGAAGGCCCAAGCCGTCACCCGCTTCGCCGAAGCCATCCGCTGGCTGCTGAACGAAGTCGAACGCGGGCTGACGAAGCAGCGCTATAAGGGTCTGGGTGAGATGAACCCCGAGCAGCTGTGGGAAACGACGATGGATCCGGCGGTGCGCCGGCTGTTGAAGGTGCAGATCGATGACGCGATCGCTGCGGATGAGATCTTTACGACGCTGATGGGCGACGACGTGGAACCGCGTCGGGCGTTCATCGAGGGGAACGCGTTGTATGCGAGGAATATTGACGTGTGACTTTGTCTGCCGTTGTCGGCACTGACAATGAAAAAAGGCTCCCTAGGGAGCCTTTCTGCTTCATGCGCTGTGAATTCCGCGCGTCAGAGTTTGCTGTTCTGGCAACCGGCGCTGACGCATTCACGATATCGGTCTTGAAGGAACTGCGCTCTGCTGATGGTCCGCTTCGTAGCGCAGCTCAGATTTACAAAGAATTCAAGGCCGTCTCGCTGACTACAGCGAGAATTTCTCTCTTCGATCCATGCAAGTTGCCCCTTCTTGAGAGCTGCCGCCCCATTTGCATCCAGCAGTGGCTTCAGCTTCTTGTAGTTCGCGTTCAGCTCCGAATCCGCTTCCTGATAGACCTTGTTCAGACAATACAGGTCATCGAAATCATCTCTCGGTTTGTCGCATGCCGAATTGGCAAATGCCGCGCTGGAGAACGCAGTAACTGCGAGAAAGAACGAAACCGCTTTCATTGCCTTTTGCTCCCTTGTTGGATCAAGCGTTGCCAGATAATGTCTTTGGCATTTTCACATTGGCATATTCTAGACTGGGCACGACCAGAAGTTCGGCACGCGATGAAAGAAATTGTCCGCCGGCGGCAAGGTTGCCTGCCCAGACGACGTTCCCGCTGGCCAACAAGGTGAACGCAAGACCCGCCATCACCACGGCAATCAGCGTATCCAGCACCCTCCACGCCGTCGCCCGGGTAAAGAGTGGTGCCAACAGCCGCGCGCCGTAAGCCAGCGCGACGAACCACAGCAAGCTCGCCGCCGCCGAGCCCACGCCGAAGAGCCATCGCCCGCCCTCGCCATGCTGGTTTGCGAGGCCGCCGAGCAGGATCACGGTGTCGAGATAGACGTGGGGATTGAGGAAGGTGAAACCGAGGCAGGTCGCGATGGCGGTGGCGAGCGGCATCGGTGCGGCGGCGCCGACGTCGAGCCGTTCGCCCTGCCAGGCGCGGTGAGCGGCGAGGCCAGCGTAGGCGAGGAGGAAGGCGGCACCGCCATAGCGGGTGGCGGCGAGGAGGAGGGGGTTCGCCTGGATCAGCGTGCCGAGGCCGGCGATGCCGGCGGCGATCAGCAGGGCGTCGGAGGCGGCGCAGATCAGCGTCACCGGCAGCAGGTGTTCGCGGCGGATGCCTTGCTGAAGCACGAAGGAGTTCTGCGCGCCGATGGCGACGATTAGGGCGAGGCTGGCGAGGAAGCCGGCGAGAAAGGGGCTGTCAAGAGATGGGCTGACGAGAGCGGCGATGTTCACGGGGGGCTCGGGGGAAGTTGAGGACCCGAGCCTAGCGAGCGATAATCCGCAAGGAAAACTAAACGTTTTGACGGACGGTTAATTTCTCTAATCCATGAAGATCGACAATGCTCAGCTCGCCGCTTTCGCGATGGTGATCCGCGAAGGCTCCTTCGAGGCCGCCGCGCGCAAGCTCCATGTGACGCCGTCGGCGATCAGCCAGCGTATCAAGCAGTTGGAGGAGCGGCTCGGGCAGGTGCTGATCCAACGCGCGAGCCCTTGTGTGCCGACGGGTGCGGGCACGCTGCTGGTGCGCTACACGGAAGAGCTGGCCTTGCTCGAAGCGGAGATGCTCGGTGCGTTGGGCAGTGCGGAGGAGGGCGGTGGCGCGGCGCTGCGGATGCCGATCGCGGTGAATGCGGATTCGCTGGACAGCTGGTTCCTGCCGGTGTTCGACGCGATGCCGACCGAGCCTGCAGTCGTGTTCGATCTGCGCGTCGAGGACCAGGACCATTCGGCGACGCTGTTGCGCGAGGGTACGGTGATGGCGGCGGTGAGCGCGAGCGCGGCGGCGATCCAGGGCTGCAGCGTCGAGCCGCTGGGGACGATGCGTTATCTCGCGGTAACGTCTCCCGCGTTTGTCGCGCGCCACTTTACGGGCGGCGTGGATGGCGCGAGTCTCACCCGCGCGCCGATGCTGCGCTTTAACCTCAAGGACGGGTTGCAGGACCTGTTCATTGCGCTCTTCACGGACGAAGCCTTGCAGCCGCCGACGCATTACGTGCCCTCGGTGCATGGCTTTGTCGGCCTCGCCCGACAAGGACTGGGCTGGGGCATGGTGCCGGAGCATTTCGCGCTGCCCGCGATTTCAACCGGCGAACTGGTCGAGATCGCGCCTGGCCGGCATCTCGACGTGCCGCTCTACTGGCACCGCTGGCGTCTCGGCTCGCTGGCGCTCGACGCCTTGACCACGGCCGTGCGCGCGGTCGCGCACGAGCGACTGCGCCCCTAGCCGGGATCGGCCTTAGCCCTGCGGCTGCTCGTTGGTCGCAAGCCAATACACGCCAAGCCGCGCGACCTTCTCGGCGAATTCGCTGAAATCGAGCGGCTTACGCACGAAGCTGTTGGCGCCCACCTCGTAGCTCCTGAGCCGGTCACGTTCCTCGTCGGACGAGGTCAGGATCACGACCGGCAGCAGCTTCGTGCGCGGATCCGCCCGCAGCCGGACGAGCACTTCGAGGCCCGAGAGGCGCGGCAGGCCGATGTCGAGCAGGACGACGGTGGGCAGCTCGGCGCCCGCGCGCGAGGCGAATTCGCCTTCGCCGAAGAGGTAGTCGACCGCCTGCTGGCCGTCACGCGCGACCGCAACCTCGTTGGCGAGATTGACCTTCTTCAGCGCCCGCAGCATCAGCATCTCGTCCTGCGGGTTGTCTTCGACGAGCAAAATGGTTTTTCTACGCATGTTGAAGCTCCTTGGATGAAGCGTCGGCGGGCCGGCTCATGCGGCCTCGTCCTCGTCCGCCAGCCGGAAGCAGAAGGTCGCACCCTCGCCGACCGCCGAGTGCGCCCGGATCGCTCCGCCGTAACGTTGGACGATGCGCTGCACGGTCGCGAGCCCGATGCCGATACCGGGGAATTCGTCGTGGCGATGCAGCCGCCGGAAAGGCTGGAAGAGTTGATCGGCGTGGGCCATATCGAAGCCCGCGCCGTTGTCACTGATGCAGACGCAGGGCTTGCCGTCGAGTTCGCCGCGGTAGACGCGGATCTTCGCCGACGGCGATTTCGCGCTGTATTTCCACGCGTTGCCGATCAGGTTGTCGAGGACCGCCTCGGTCATCCGCGCCCCGCCGCAAACGGTCAGGCCGGGCTCGACCGTCGCGTCGACCACGCGACCGGGCTCGGAATGCGCAAGCGCGGCGAGCGTCGCTTGCGCGATCGCGGTGACGTCGACCTGCTCGCGCTTGAGTTCCCCCCGCGTACTGCGCGACAGCGCGAGAAGGCCTTCGATCAGTTCGCCCATCTTGCGGCTCGCGATGTCGATCTGGTCGAGGTACAGCTTCGCCTCGCCGTCGAGCCGGTCGCCGTAATCCTCGGCGAGCGCATTGGAAAAGCCGCTCATCGCGCGCAGCGGCGCACGCAAGTCGTGCGACACCGCGTAGGCGAAGCTGTCGAGCTCCTGGTTCGCCGCCGTCAGCTCGGCGGTCCGCAGCGCGACGCGCTGTTCGAGGCTCGCGTTGAGCTCCTGCAGCGCAATCTCGGCCTCCTTGCGGCGCTGGATGTCCTCGACCACCGAGATGAAATAGTCCGGGCGGCCGTCCGCCCGCCGCACCAGCGCGACGGTCAGGTTGACCCAGACGAGGCCGCCGGCCTTGCGCAGATAGCGCTTCTCCATCGAATAGGTTTCGATCTCGCCCGCCAGCATCCGCTGCAGCTGGCCGAGGTCGGCCGTGAGATCGTCCGGATGCGTGATGTCCTGGAAGGTCAGCGCCGCCAGTTCCTCCTGCGTGTAGCCGACGATGTCGCACAGTTTCTGGTTCGTGCGCAGCCAACCGCCCTGAGGCGTGACGAGCGCAATGCCCACCGCCGCCTGCTCGAAGGTCGCGCGGAAGCGTTGTTCGCTGTCGCGCAGCGCCGCTTCGGCTGTCTCGCGTCGGCCATGCGCCTCGTCGAGCAGCGCTCGCACGGCAGCGATCTCCCGGATCGCCGGCAAGTTCGAGGTCCGGGCGGACGGTGCCACGAGCGAGGCGATGTCCCGCGCGAGGCGACGTCCGGCCAAGCTGCCGCCGGCCACGCTCGCCAGCGTCGCGCCGAGCACCGCCAAAGCCAGCACGACCGCCGCCTGTACGAAGGGGGCGCGGCGGATGGCGCGCGGCACTTCGAGTACCAATGACCAGGGTGCGACGGTCGAGGCGATCGCCACGCGGCCGGCAGGATCGACATCGGCAGCGGCATCGAAGCCGGGCGGCGAACGCGCTGCGATCGTCGTACCCACGCTGTCGCGCAGCGTCAACGCCCAGCCCTCGGGCAGCACCACGCGGTCCAGCCGCTCCTGCATCTGGCGGGCCTCGAACACGGACAGCACCAGAGCGACCGGCTGCTCGCCGCGGAGCGCGGGCACCGCGATGGCGACCATCGGCACACGAGCGACGGGGCCGACGAAGGTGTCACCGACCGCCGGCGCCGCGGTCGTCAGCGCCGTTCGTGCGGCACTGCGGCCTTTCGGCACCGGCAGCGCCGGCAGTGGCGTACCAAAGGGGTTGCGCGTGTTGAAGCGCATTTGCAACTGCTGGTCGGCAAGAATGACGTGACTGCCGAAACTGCGGTAGAAACCGAGCGCCTCGCGATAGAAATCCTCCCAGCGCGACGCGTCGTCCGCGAGCGGCGATGCGGCCAGCATCTGCAGGGCCGCCATGCGCGCGTTCAGGTCCTCGTCGATCGCAGTGACGACGTTGCGCGCAAGCCGGTCCGCGCGCGCGTCGCGTTGCAACTGCGCCGAACGGACGCTGTCGATTGCCAGATAAGCCGCGAGGAAGACCAGTGGCAACACGCACAGCCAGATCAGCCGGGCGAGGAAACGATGGAGCGACATACCGGTCTCCGAACACGTCCCGCAAGCGCAAACGCATGGATTATGTCCCCCGATTCGGCCCGCGATACAACTAATATTTCATATTGCATCCGGCGAGTCGATCCATCATGTAGCCGCGGCATTGCTCGCTATGCGCCGTCTACGCCATACCTTTTAAATAGATTTTAAATATGCCATTAACGTTTTATGGACAACAAAACGGCGGCATCTCGGGATTGCGGCAGCCCGTCAAAAAACGCGGCGCATCCGACGATAGCTGTGGCACTATAACGAAGGTATTAATCGATCGTGCGCGGCAATCGCTGAGCTGCGTCCCGGTCCCGAATCGGGCTGCAGAACGTCGCGTATGTGCCGTTAACCCTCGTATGTTTCGAATTCGTTGTCCGCGCCCCGGCCCGACACCATGACACCTCCGCTATCAGGCAATTTTCGCCGCGTCTCCCCGAGCGACATCCGCCTGGGAGAGCCGTTGCCCTACGCCGTCTACGACGCGGGCGGCATGCTGCTGCTCAAGGCCGGTTTCGTCATCAACACCGAGAAGCAGCGTGACGTCCTGATCGAGAACGGCAGCTACGTCAGTGTCGATGCCGCCCACGCAAAACCGGCGCGTCCCAACCTGCCGACGCCGACCGTCACCGAGGAGCACAACTCCTTCGAGATGTTCGACCTGCTGAAGGTCCGGTTGAAGCGGACCTTCGACCTTTACAAGACGGGCGGCCTGAGCGACGACTTCGTGCCGCGCATCGAAGGCATCGCGCTCACGGTGCAGGAAGCCTGCACTCACGACACAGACTCCGCGCTCGCGAACCTGCACCTCGACTACGACAGCTCCTACGCCGTCGTGCACCACCTGCAGGCCGCAATGCTGTGCGAGCTGATCGGCAAGAAGCTCGGTGTGCCGGACGATTCACGCCTGCCGCTGATCAAGGCGGGCCTGACGCACGACATCGCCCTGCTCGACATCCAGGACATCCTCGATCGCCAGACCACGCCGCTGATGCCGCTGCAGCGCGAGCGCATCAACGCCCACCCGGGCGACAGCGAGGGGATCCTCGGGAAGCTCGGCGTGCGCGAAAAGACCTGGCTCGACGCAGTACGCCATCACCACGAACGCCTCGACGGCAGCGGCTACCCCGATCACGCGGCGGGGCCCGCAATCGCCCTGCCGACGCGCGTACTCGCAATCGCCGACATCTACAGCGCGATGGTGCGCGACCGTCCTTATCGCAAGGCCATGGTGTCGACCGAGGCGATGCGCAAACTGATGCATGAGCAGGGCGAGCAGACCGACAGCCGCCTGATCGGCATGATGATCAAGGAAATCGGCGTGTTCCCGCCCGGTGCGATCGTGCGGCTCACGAACGGCGAAATCGCGGTGGTCAAGAAGCGCACGGCCAACACCGCCTGCCCGCAGGTGTATTCCTTCATCAAACCCAGCGGCATGCCGATGCTGACCCCGCAGCCGCGCGACACGGCTCAGGAGGGGTATCGCATCGAAGGCATGGTGCCGTTCTCCAATTACCGGGGTTCCGTGGTCGTACTGCGCGGCCTGTGGAACCGCTGAGGATTCAGCAGATGGATCGTTTCGAATGGAAGGCGGAGTACTCCGTCGATGACGCGACGCTCGACGCCCAGCATCAGGAAATGATCGCGATCATCAACGAGCTGGCCGACCAGCTGCGGCGCCCCGACGTTTCCGCGACCGCTGCGCGCGACGTCTTCGACCGCCTCGCCGCTTACGTCACATCGCACTTCTCGTACGAGGAAGGCCGCATCGCCGACGCTGGCTACCCGCTGGAGAGCATCGCCGCGCACCGTGCGGAACACAACAAGATCCTGCGCCAAGTGCAGGATTTCGAGCAGCTCTTCGAAAGCGGCGACGTCGCGGTACTGCAGCAGTTGATGCCCTTTCTGTACGGCGAATGGCTGATCCTCCACATCTGCGGCACCGACAAGGACTACGTCCCGTACATCACCGGCGCGCACTGAGCGCCGTCAGCGCGGCGCGCCGCTCATGCTCTCCTCGACGACCCGCGCCAACACGTCGACGGCCGGCAGGATGCGCTCGACCGGCACGCTCGCGTAACCCAGATTGAGTCCCGGCCGAGCCTGCTCCGGGCGGATGTAATATACCGACAGCGGCCGCACGACGACCCCGCGCGAGAGCGTCTTCTCGGCCACGCGCGCGTCATCGACGGCGCCGTTGAAGTGGTACAGCAGGTGGATGCCCGCGTGTCCCCCCGAGCGCGTGATCGCCCCGCCCAGCCGCCCCTCCAAGGACTCCTGCAAGGTGTCGCGCCGTTCGCGGTAGATGCTGCGCATGCGCTTGATGTGCGCCGAAAAATGCCCCTCGGCGATGAATTCCGCGAGCGCCGCCTGGTCCGGTAGCCGCCCCTCGCGGTACATCTCGCAGTTGCCGGCGACGAAGCTGTCGACGAGCTGGGGCGGCACGACGAGATACGCGAAACGCAGCCCCGGGAACATCACCTTGCTGAAGGTGCCCAGGTAGATCACGCGGCGCGACGTATCCAGACCAAACATCGACGCGACCGGGTTCGAGTGATAGCGCAGCTCGTTGTCGTAGTCGTCCTCGACGATCCATGCCTTGTGCCGCTGCGCCTGCTCGATGAGCTCCAGGCGGCGGTCGAGCGCGAGCACGGTTCCCGTCGGATACTGGCTCGATGGCGACACGAAGATGATTTTTGGCGGATTTTCCCAGTCCTCGGCGGTCGGCGCGATGCCCTTCTCGTCGAGCGCGATCGGCACCGTCTCGACGCCTGCCCCCGTCAATACG
>NZ_DATFAO010000100.1:0-89424 GCF_035254505.1 Aromatoleum sp.
GGATGCGTAATTATATTCTTAATCAAATTAGGCAGATATCAAGCCTTTTTGAAGTGAATTCAAAATAAATCCTTTCACAGTTTCCCACCAACGCACAAAGCTGTGCTTGAGATGACGCAACGAGACAAAAAATAACGCTCATATCCGCAAAAAGGCGGCGACTTCCTCCCGTCGCGCCATCGTGTCCGAGTAGCCGAGATCCATCAGCGCGCGTGTAAAAGGCGGCTCGAAAAGCAGATAGGACAGCAAGGTCGAACCGTCGCGCCGCATCGCCCCGATGCCCCGCAGGACGGTGCGCAAGCCCAGCGGCAGGCTGTCGCGATGCCGGCCCGCAATGGCGTCGAGGCGCTGCGAGGGCAAGATCACGAGGGTTTCGATCGGATGCAGGCGGATGCCGGCGGCCTCGCGCTGTTCGGGATTCAGCGCGCTGACGGTGGTGTTGATGCGCTGCAGGCGCTCGAGATCGACGGCCAATCCATCGAGGAAGATGCTCGACAGCGCATGGCCCGCGATCTGCGCGAGCGACGGGTAACCGTCGGTGCGCTGCCTCCCCTCCTCGGCAAGCCGCCCGGAACCGACGACCAGGATGCGGTCGGCACCGAGATGGATCGCCGGGCTCACGGGCGCGAGCTGGCGCATCGAGCC
The DNA here is from genome assembly GCF_035254505.1 of Aromatoleum sp. Classification (GTDB taxonomy): domain Bacteria; phylum Pseudomonadota; class Gammaproteobacteria; order Burkholderiales; family Rhodocyclaceae; genus Aromatoleum. The sequence continues at coordinate 646 of NZ_DATFAO010000100.1, forward strand.
GTCGCCGAACCATTCCCGATTGATGCGCACCGCAGGGAAGACGAACGGAATCGCGCTGGTGGCGAGCAGATGATCGACGTTGAGCTTCGTCGCCACCCCCAGCCGCTGCGTCCGCCGCCAGGGTTCCGCTTCCGGCGCGGCCTCGAAGAAGGCCAGGCTCTCGCCCGACGAATAGCCGCAGGCTGCGACGCTCACGGCATGCAGGTGCCCGCCCTCGATCGACTTCTGGATGCGCGAGAAGTCCAGCACCCGCATCAGCAGTTGGCGCAGCGGCGCGTTGTCGAGCAGGGATCGCGGCGTCTGCCGCACCGCCCAGCCGAACATCAGCGCCGAGCCCCAGCGCGCCCCGGTCGCAAACAGCGCACGGGGGTCGGAGCGATAGACCTGATCGACGTGAAAATCGCGCCAGATATGCACGAGTCGCCGCACGGCGAGACCGAAGTCGGCCGCATCGACAGCCAGCGCGGCGGCGTTGATGCCGCCCGCCGAGGTACCGCACAGGATGGGAAAGGGATTGCCGGAACGGCGCCCGCGAATCTCGCGGATAGCAGAGAGCACGCCGACCTGATAGGCCGCTCGCGCCCCACCGCCAGTCAGCACCAGAGCCGCCTTGCCGTCCGCCATGACGCCCCCGCCCCTTTAGTGCACCGTGTGCGCGAACATCATGCCACGCCGCCGCACCCCCGGAAAAGGGGGAGGGCGACGTACATGAGGCAAGGTAGGGGGCGCTTGGGTCGCAGCTCAGGGCTGCGTCTTCGCTGCTTCGACGGCCGCCAGAGCAGTCATGTTGACGATGCGGCGCACCGTCGCGGACGGCGTCAGGATGTGCACCGGACGCGCCGCGCCGAGCAGGATCGGGCCGATCGTCATGCCTTCGCCGGCCGCCGTCTTCAGCAGGTTGAAGGCGATGTTGGCGGCATCCAGCGTCGGGAAGATCAGCAGGTTCGCCGCTTCGCGCATGCGCGCATTCGGGAAGATGCGCAGGCGCAGCTCCGCGTCGAGCGCCGCGTCGCCGTGCATCTCACCCTCCACCTCGAGCTCGGGGTGGTTCTCGTGCAGCAGGCGCAGCGCCGTGCGCATCTTCACCGCAGTCGGCGAATCCGAGCTGCCGAAGGACGAATGCGACAGCAGCGCGACCTTGGGCGTGATGCCGAAACGCGCCATCTCCTCGGCCGCGAGCAGCGTCATCTCGACGATCTGCTCCGGCGTCGGATCGTTGTTGACGTAGGTGTCGGCGAGGAAGAGCGTGCGTTCAGGAAGGTTCACCACGTTGAGCGCGTAGCAGTGCTGAACGCCCTCGCGACGCCCGATCACGGTCTCGATGAACTCCAGGTGCAGGCTGTGCATGCCGTAGGTGCCGCAGACCAGGCCGTCGCCATAGCCATGCTTGAGCAGCAGCGCACCGATCAGCGTGGTGCGGCGGCGGACTTCCTTCTTCGCGTACTCGACGGACACTCCCTTGCGCTCCATCAGGCTGTGGTAGTAGGTCCACAACTCTTTGAAGCGCGGATCCGAATCCGGATTGACCAGTTCGAAATCCTGCTCCGTGCGGATGCGCAGACCGAAGCGTTCGATGTTCGCCAGGACGACCTCCGGGCGGCCGATCAGCACCGGGCGCGCGAGCCCTTCGTCGACGACCGTCTGCACGGCACGCAGCACGCGTTCGGACTCGCCTTCCGCGAAGATGATGCGCTGGCTCGCGCGGCGCGCGGCGGCGAACACCGGCTTCATGATCAGGCCCGAATGCCAGACGAAGTTATTGAGCTGGCCGCGGTAGGCATCCCAGTCCGCGATGGGGCGCGTCGCCACGCCCGACGCAACGCCGGCTTCGGCAACCGCCGGCGCGATCTTGACGATCAGGCGCGGATCGAAGGGGCGCGGGATGATGTATTCGGGACCGAAGGGCGAGGCCTTCTCGCCGTACGCAGCGACCACGATGTCGCTCTGCTCGGCACGCGCGAGCTCGGCGATCGCCTTGACCGCGGCGAGCTGCATCTCGTCAGTGATCGTCGTTGCGCCGACGTCGAGCGCACCGCGGAAGATGAAGGGGAAGCACAACACGTTATTCACCTGGTTCGGATAATCCGAACGGCCAGTGGCAATGATCGCGTCGTCACGCACGCCCTTGACAAGCTCGGGCAGGATCTCCGGCACCGGGTTCGCGAGCGCCAGAATCAGCGGCTTCGCCGCCATCTTCGCGACCATCTCGGGCTTGACCACGCCGCCCGCCGACAGACCGAGGAAGACGTCCGCGCCCTCGATCACTTCGGTCAGCTTGCGCGCGCTGGTGGGCTTCGCATAGCGCGCCTTGATCGGGTCCATCAGCGTCGTGCGGCCTTCATAGACCACGCCTTCGATATCCGTGACCCAGATGTTCTCGACCGGCACACCGAGCTTCTCGAGGAGTCCCAGACAGGCGAGCGCCGCTGCGCCAGCGCCGGAGGTCACGAGCTTGACCTTCTTGATGTCCTTGCCCTGCAGGTGCAGGCCGTTCAGCAGCGCCGCGCCGACCACGATCGCGGTGCCATGTTGGTCGTCGTGGAAGACCGGGATCTTCATGCGCTCGCGCAGCTTCTGCTCGATGTAGAAGCACTCCGGCGCCTTGATGTCCTCGAGGTTGATGCCGCCGAAAGTCGGCTCGAGCGCCGCGATCATGTCGATCAGCTTGTCGGGGTCGTTCTCGGCGATCTCGAGGTCGAAGACGTCGATGCCGGCGAACTTCTTGAAGAGCACCCCCTTGCCTTCCATCACCGGCTTGGCGGCGAGCGGGCCGATGTTGCCCAGGCCCAGCACCGCGGTGCCGTTGGTGACGACGCCGATCAGGTTGCTGCGCGCGGTGAGCGTGGCCGCTTCGGCCGGATCCTCGACGATCGCGTCGCAGGCCGCGGCAACCCCCGGTGAGTACGCCAGCGACAGGTCGCGCTGGTTGGACAGCACCTTGGTCGGCGTGACCGAGATCTTGCCCGGGCGAGGGTTGCGGTGATATTCGAGCGCTGCTGCGCGGATATGTTCGTCCATGTGATGTCTCTTCGTTGTTGTCGTCGGATTGCCGGCGTGAGCCGTCCCTCTCCAAGCTGCAATGATGCACCCGCCAGCTTTCAGGAAACAGTCAATCGCAGGTTGGGCAGGCAACACATGTAGGGGTTTCCCGTCGATGTGGCAGCCGTGGCATAATATTAGGCTTTCGCCGACTGCGGTTTACCCTAGTAATTTCCGCAATAAGGGAGCAACAAGAGGTCAAAAGACCCGTCACCCCCGCCGGAAGCGCGGCTGCACGCATTCCCGTCGGGACCTGGTTTCGCTTGTGCTATCTGGAGAGCTTTTAGCCATGAATCAACGCTGTTCCGCCGAGGCCGTCATCGCCTCCGCACCCGCATATGTCCGCCATGAAGGTCTGAAGAAGTGGGTCGCGGAGATCGCCGCACTGACTGAACCCGAGCGGGTTTACTGGTGCGACGGATCGGTCGAGGAATATGACCGCCTGTGCGCCGAAATGGTCGAAGCGGGCATGCTGATCAAGCTCAATCCGGAAAAGCGCAAGAACTCCTACCTCGCTTGGTCCGATCCCTCGGACGTCGCGCGTGTCGAAGACCGCACCTTCATCTGCTCGAAGGACAAGGGCGACGCCGGCCCGACCAACAACTGGGAAGAGCCCGCGAAGATGCGCGAGACCCTCACCGGCCTGTTCAAGGGCTGCATGAAGGGCCGCACGATGTACGTGATCCCGTTCTCGATGGGCCCGCTGGGCTCGCCGATCGCACACATCGGCATCGAGATCTCCGACAGCCCCTACGTCGCGACCAACATGCGCACGATGACCCGCATGGGCAAGGCCGTGTTCGACATCCTCGGCACCAACGGCGAGTTCGTGCCCTGCGTGCACTCCGTCGGCGCCCCGCTCGGCGTGGGCGAGAAGGACTCGCGCTGGCCGTGCAACCCGGACACCAAGTACATCGTGCATTTCCCCGAAACGCGCGAGATCTGGTCCTACGGCTCCGGCTATGGCGGCAACGCGCTGCTGGGCAAGAAGTGCTTCGCGCTGCGCATCGCCTCGACGATGGCGCGTGACGAAGGCTGGCTTGCCGAACACATGCTGATCCTCGGCGTCGAGTCGCCCGAAGGCGAAAAGACCTACGTCGCGGCAGCTTTCCCGTCGGCGTGCGGCAAGACCAACTTCGCGATGCTGATCCCGCCGAAGAGCTTCAATGGCTGGAAGATCTACACCGTCGGCGACGACATCGCCTGGATCAAGCCGGGCAAGGATGGCAAGTTCTACGCGATCAACCCCGAAGCCGGCTTCTTCGGCGTCGCCCCGGGCACGTCCGAGAAGACCAACTTCAACGCGATGGCGACGCTGAAGGAAAACATCATCTTCACCAACGTCGCGCTGACCGACGACGGCGACGTGTGGTGGGAAGGCATGAGCAAGGAGGCGCCCGCCCACCTGATCGACTGGCAAGGCAAGGACTGGACGCCCGAGATCGCGAAGGAAACCGGCCGCAAGGCAGCCCACCCGAACTCGCGCTTCACCGCCCCGGCTGAGCAGTGCCCGTCGATCGACCCGAACTGGGAAGATCCGGCCGGCGTGCCGATCTCGGCCTTCATCTTCGGCGGTCGCCGTGCGACCACCGTGCCCCTCGCCTACCAAGCCTTCAACTGGAACTTCGGCGTCTACATGGCCGCGACCCTCGGCTCGGAAACGACCGCCGCCGCCTTCGGCGCGCAGGGTGTCGTGCGCCGCGACCCGTTCGCGATGCTGCCCTTCTGCGGCTACCACATGGGCGACTACTTCAACCATTGGCTGAAGATGGGCCACGTGGTCGAGCACACGCCGAAGATCTTCTGCGTGAACTGGTTCCGCATGAACGAAAACGGCGAATTCATGTGGCCGGGCTTCGGCGAGAACATGCGCGTCCTGAAGTGGATCGTCGACCGCGTGCGTGGCCGTATCGGCGCGAAGGAAACCTCGCTGGGCTGGATGCCCAAGTTCGAGGACATCGACTGGACCGGTTCGGATGTGACGAAGGAAGAGTTCGACGCGCTGACTTCGGTCGATGCCGACGCATGGAAGAACGAACTCGCGCTGCACAAGGAGTGGTTCGACAAGCTGCAGGATCGCCTGCCGCGCCAGCTCACGCTCAAGCGCGAGATGTTTGAGCTCGCCCTGTCGCTGTAAGCTCAATCGCGAGCCTGGCCGCCGGCAGCTGCCGGCGGCCGGCCGACGAACGCTGCAAAAGCGCCGATCTTCGGCGCTTTTGCTTTTTCTACCCCTACAATTTCATCAAGCCTGTCTGCGAGGACTTTCCATGACGCCGCATCTTGCCCGCCGCACCGCCGAAATCCAGCCCTTCCACGTCATGGAATTGCTGCGACGCGCGCGCGAACTCGAAGCGATGGGGCGCGACATCATCCACATGGAAGTCGGCGAACCGGATTTTCCGACGCCGCAGCCGATGATCGACGCGGCGACGCGCTTTCTCGCGACGGGTGACGTCCATTACACCGCGGCCCTCGGTCTGCCCCAGCTGCGCGAGGCGATCGCGCGCTTCTACCATGACCGTTTCGGCGCCGACGTCGCGCCCGAACGCATCATCGTGACGCCCGGTGCGTCCGGCGCGCTGATGCTCGCATTGGCGGCGACGACCGATCCGGGCGACGAATGGCTGCTGCCCGATCCGGGCTATCCGTCGAACCGGCATATCGTGCGGAGCTTCGAAGGCGTCGCGCGCGCGCTGCCGGTCAATGCCGACACGCGCTTCCAGCCGACGCCCGAGCACGTCGCCGGCGCCTGGACCGCACGCACGCGCGGACTGATCGTGGCGAGTCCGTCGAATCCGACCGGCACGCTGCTCGACCAGGCCGAACTCGCGGCACTACGCACGGCGGTGCTGGCGCGCTCAGGCACATTGATCGTCGACGAGATCTATCAGGGGCTCACCTACGGCGTGCCGTCGAGCACCGTGCTGCAGTCGATGGACGATGTCTTCGTCGTCAACAGCTTCTCGAAGTATTTCGGCATGACCGGGTGGCGCCTCGGCTGGCTGGTCGCGCCGAAAGCCTACGTGCGCGAGATCGAGAAGCTCGCGCAGCATTTCTTCATCTCCGCCTCGTCGCCGGCGCAGTACGCGGCGCTTGCCGCGTTCGCGCCCTCTACAATCGACATCCTCGAAGCACGCCGCCACGAGTTCGCCGAACGCCGTGACACGCTGCTGCCCGCGCTGCGCGAGCAGGGCTTTATCGTCGCCGCGGAACCGCAGGGCGCCTTCTACATCTACGCCGACATCTCGCCCTTCGCGGACGACAGCGAGCGCTTCGCCCAGCGCCTGATCGAGGAAGCCGGCGTGGCAGCAACACCGGGGCTGGATTTCGGGGACAACCAGCCTCGGCGCCACCTCCGTATCGCCTATACGACCCGCCAGGAGCGACTGATCGAAGCAGCGGAGCGCATCGCCCGCATGCGGGGGTAAAAGCCTCGGCGCGTCAGGCGCCCGATGCCGGAGCCTGCTCCCGCTCTGCGGCCGTCCGGTCGGCGGCGGTACTCAACCGACGCTTGAGCGCCAGAACCTTGTTGGCGTAGCTCGCGTCGGGGTCGTCGAGGGCGCCGCCGTAGTACTGCAGGGCACCCTGCACGCTACCGAACCGCTTCATCCCCTCAACGAGCACCTGGGTGCCGACGCGGATGTTGAGCATCGGATCGAACAGCGCGCGCTCGTTCGCGTCCTTGCCTATCTTGTCGACGTGGAAGCGCGGGATGACCTGCATCAGCCCCTGGGCGCCCATACTGCTCTCGGCGAAGGGGTTGAACTTCGACTCGATGGCCATCACGGCGACGATCAGCAGCGGATCGATACCGAGCTTGCGGCCGCTCGTCTCGGCGGCGGCGAGCATCGGTTCGAGCGTGCGCGTCGACACCTTGTACTGCCGGGCGACGAAATCCCTGACGCGCGTCATTTCGCCCGTCAGGCGCGCCGCAGCGTGCTGCTGCTTCAAGGGCTCGGCGGCTGGCGCCGCGGGCGTGGCGACGGGGGCGACGGTGGCCGGCGTTTCTTCCTCCGCGGCCCGGAGGTCGTCGTAGCTCAAGGGCTCCTGGTGAATATACTGGGTCGCGACACAGGCCAGCGCGAAAAAAACCGCCAACACTACACCGCCGTGCACGAAATGAACTAAGAACGCGGCCGCGTCATCCAGCAAGCGGCTCGAACGAGTTGCTTGATTCATGGTTCCTCCTGCTGCGACGAAAGCCTCGTCGATCTGCGGCGCACAAGGCCCCGCCGGATGGGTATCCGTGGATCGAAGAAACCCGTCTTCAGTGGTTGGTCGAGCACGCGAGCGCAACCTGACAGCGTGCCCTGCGGGGTTGTCGCGACACATGCTTCCGGTGTCACTGCAACGGCTCCGGCCTCGGGAAGACCGGTCGCTGCTCCCGCAATCCAATACTCAAAATTTATTGCTGCATCGCAGCAACGGCTCTACTTTATTGATTCCTTTGGATTTGGTCAATCCCGTTCGGGAGAACACGGCCTCCTGGGGGCGACAAACGGGCAGCGAATCTTGCCGAAACCGCGCCGGTACAGGAAACAACGGAATTGTCACAAAAGGTGAAAAGAGGCTCGAAACGCCCCTCAGAGAGGCCCGCACTCGACGTTCGAAAGGTCGACCAGGCGACGCAGACGTAGCCAGTCGAAGCGGGGGCCAGGGTCGGTTTTGCGCCCTGGGGCGATGTCCGAATGACCGGTGACAGCCTCGATCGGGTAGTGGGCACACAGCTGGCGCACGAGGGCGGCGAGGCGATCGTATTGCGCGGCTTCGAAGGGCATCGTGTCGCAGCCTTCGAGTTCGACTCCGACGGAGAAGTCGTTGCAGCGTTCGCGATCACCCCAGCGCGACGCGCCGGCATGCCAGGCACGCTCATCGGTCGACACGAACTGCATCAAGCTGCCGTCGCGACGGATGAAGAAGTGCGCCGACACGCGCAGATGGCAGATCGTGGCGTAGTAAGGGTGCGCAGCCGGATCCAGCGCGTTGGTGAAAAGCTGCTGCACCCCGGGGCCGTCGAATTCGTCCGGCGGCAGGCTGATCGCGTGCACGACGATCAGGTTCACGCCGGTGCCGTCCGGGCGGGCATCGAAGTTCGGCGAGGGGCACTGCTCGGCCGTATCCAGCCAGCCGTCGTGCAAGGCGCTCGTCAGCCCTCCCCCGCTCATCCGGCCCCTCACGCGCGACGCTTCGCTGGACGAGCGGGCTTGCTGTCGGTGGCCGGGCGGCGGCTGCGGCTGCATGGCCTTGCCTTCGACGGCTGATCGTCCCGGCTCGTCTTGCCGACCGCCGTCATGCGCGCACCGGCGCCCGGACGGCGTGCCGCCGGCTGCTGGCCGCCGGTGACAAGCGGCACCCCCGGCTGATGGCGCGGCACTAGGCAATTCGGGCCGTTGCCGATCAGGTCGTTGCGCCCCATGTGTTGCAGCGCCTCGCGGATCAGCGGCCAGTTCTCGGGATCGTGCCAGCGGAGCAGCGCCTTGTGCAGCTTGCGGACCTTGCCCGCGCGCGCGGTCTCGACGATCTCGGATTCCGCCGACACCTTGCGCAGGGGGTTCCTGCGGCTGTGGTACATCGTCGTCGCCATCGCCATTGGCGTCGGCATGAAGGTCTGCACCTGGTCGGGCTTGAAGCCCTGCTTCTTGAGCCACAGCGCAAGGTTGACCATGTCCTCGTCCGTCGTGCCGGGGTGGGCGGCGATGAAGTAGGGCACGAGGTGCTGCTTCTTGCCGGCTTCGCGCGAGTACTTCTCGAACATCTCGGCGAACTTCTCGTAGGTGCCGATACCCGGCTTCATCATCTTCGACAGCGGCCCTTCCTCGGTGTGCTCGGGCGCGATCTTCAGCAGGCCGCTGACGTGGTGGGTGACGAGTTCCTTGACGTACTCGGGCGAGCGCACCGCGAGGTCATAGCGCAGGCCGGAGCCGATGGTGACCCGCTTCACGCCGGGCAGCGCGCGGGCCTTGCGATAGAGCGAGATCAGCGGCGCGTGGTCGGTCTTGAGGTTCTCGCAGATGGCCGGATAGACGCAGGACAGGCGGCGGCACGAGGACTCGATCTTCTTGTCCTTGCAGGCCATGCGATACATGTTTGCGGTCGGGCCGCCGAGGTCGGTGATGTGGCCCTTGAAGTCCGGTGTTTTGTCGCGGATCTCCTCGATCTCGTGGAGGATGGATTCCTCCGAGCGGCTCTGGATGATGCGGCCCTCGTGCTCGGTGATCGAGCAGAAGGTGCAGCCGCCGAAGCAGCCGCGCATGATGTTGATCGAGAACTTGATCATGTCCCAGGCGGGGATGCGGGCGTCGCCGTAGGACGGATGCGGGCGCCTGGCGTAAGGCAGGCCGAAGACGAAGTCCATCTCGGGCGTTGTCAGCGGCAGCGGCGGCGGATTGAGCCAGACATCGCGCCGGCCGGGGCCTTCGCCGTGGGCCTGCACCAATGCGCGGGCGTTGCCGGGATTCGACTCGAGGTGGAAGACGCGCGAGGCGTGGGCGTACATCACGGGGTCGGCGACGACCGCCTCGTAGGACGGCATGCGCACGACCATCTTGCCGCGGGCGGCGCGGCGGGCGGCGACGCGTTCGGCGGCGGGGACGATGCGCACGGGCTGCGCGCCGTCTGCCGGCGCCGCGGCGGATTTCTCCGCCTCCATCGCGTAGGGGTCGGGATGCGGCGCGACAGGGCCGGGGCGGTCGAGCGTGAGCGAGTCGATCTCGCTCCACTCCTCGCTCGGCAGCCAGCCGGGCTTGACCATGAAGGCCGTGCCGCGCAGGTCGCGGATCGATCCGATCGGCTCGCCAGCGTCGAGACGGTGCGCGAGATCCACGAGTGCACGCTCGGCGTTGCCGAAGATCAGGAGATCCGCCTTGGAATCCGGCAGCACCGAGCGGCGCACCTTGTCGGACCAGTAGTCGTAGTGCGCGATACGGCGCAGCGAGGCCTCGATGCTGCCGACGACGACGTTGGCGTCAGGAAAGGCTTCGCGCGCGCGCTGCGCGTAGACGGTCACTGCTCGGTCCGGCCGCTTGCCCGCTTCGGCGCCCGGCGTGTAGGCGTCGTCGGAGCGTATCTTGCGGTCCGAGGTGTAGCGGTTGACCATTGAATCCATGTTGCCGGCCGTGATGCCGAAGAAGAGGCGCGGCTTGCCGAGTGCGCGGAAGGGCTCAGCGCTCTTCCAGTCGGGCTGGCTGATGATGCCGACGCGAAAGCCCTGCGCTTCGAGGAGCCGCCCGACGAGCGCCATGCCGAAGCTCGGATGGTCGAGGTAGGCGTCGCCGGTGACGAGCACGACGTCGCATTCGTCCCAGCCGAGCGCCTTCATCTCGACGCGGGACATCGGCAGGAAGGGGGCGGGACGGGCCGGCGGACGCGCGGCAGCAAAGATGCTGGGGAGGGTATCGGTATTCATTGTCGCGGGCATTGTACTAAGAGGCCACAGCCATCGTTCGGTTCAAATCGGGGAGGCCGCGGCCATGTCAGAGGTGCCGCGCGCCCACGACGGCCGCATCACGGCGCACCTCGTCGAGGAGCCAGGTACGGAACGCGGCGATCGGCAAGACATCGGGCACCGCCTCCTGCGTGACTAGGTAATACGCGAAGCGCCGTCGCACAGTGATGTCGAAGGGCACGACTAGCCGTCCCGCCGCGACTTCGGCGGCGACGAGCGGCTTCGACAGCAGCGCAATGCCGAGCCCATCGAGCGCCGCGGCGATCGCGAGCCCCGAGTCGCCGAAGTGCACGCCGGCGGGGCGGATGCCGGGGACCCCGGCCGCCGCCAGCCACTCCGGCCAAGTCGGTCGCTCGCGCGTGTCCGGCACCGTGTCGTCGTGGATCAGCGTGTGCCGTCTCAGGTCCGACGGCTCGCGTAGCGGCAACTTTGCGCGCAGCAGCGCAGGGCTGCAGACCGCGGTGTATTCGGGTTCGACGAGAAGCTCGCTGCGGTAGCCGGGATAGCGGCCGGAACCGAAGCGGATCCATAGCTGCGCCCCTTCGCTGCGCGTGGTCGGCGGGTCGATGCCGAGCCCGCCGGCTTCAACGCCGTCGATCGCCTTGGTCGCGCTCGCCAAATGAAGCTCGACCTGCGGATGCTGCTCGGCAAAGCCTTGCAGCCGAGGCACGAGCCAGCGTGACGCAAAGGACGGCGGCGCCACGACCGACAGCCGGCTCACCGGCCGCATCGCACGCACTGTTTCGACCGACGCGGCAATCGCGCTCATGGCCTCGCGCAGCTTGGGCAGCATCGCCTCGCCTTCGGGCGTGAGTTCCAGCGCCCGCGTCAGGCGTCGGAATAGCGGCACGCCAAGGTCGCCCTCGAGCCCGCGGATCTGGTGACTGATCGCGGTCGGCGTGACGGAAAGCTCCTCGGCGGCGAGTTTGAAGCTCAAGTGGCGCGCGGCGACCTCGAAGGCACGCAGCGCATTCAGCGGGGGAAGACGGCCGGACATATGGATGAGATTTTCTAAGCCATCACATGATGAACGATCGTTTGTTGCAATGCAACAAAGAAATTACATTGGCGGCCGTACCCACACGACGGGACAACGTCTCAAGGAGCCACAAAATGGACACGAATTACGTCTTCTGCCAAGACCGCATCCGCGAAGCCCAGCGCCTGCGCAACGAAGCCCTCGGCCAGATGATCGCCGACGGCTTTCACGCTGCGAAGCGCCTGGCGATCCGCGTCAAACGCGCCGTGGTCGCCCATCTGCTCGGACCGCGCCACCCCCTGCCCCACTAAGCTTTACCGTCGTCGCCGCGCCGGTTTTCTCTCCTCCTCCTTTGCCGGCGTGTTGCGACGACCCCATACAGCAGCACATTCAAGAGCATGACGCCGAGCCCCAGTCCCAGCTGGAGCTCGCGCGTCAGTGCCGCGGGATAGATCAGCGGCAACAGGTAGTGCTCGACGAAACCTCCCGCGTACCTCGACTCCCCCGCCGTCCGCCTCAGCGCGTTCTCGAGCGGCGTCAGCGGACAGATTCCCCCGACGAGTTCGATCGCCGCGCCCCATACGGCAGCCGGCAGATGCAGCCACGCCACACGCGGCCAGCGCAGTACCAACAGTCCGCCCGCGACGACGAAGGCGATGAATGCCGCGTGGATCAGCACGACCACGTCGGCGGCGACGCGTTCCAACATCGGCATGGCCTCCAGGTGCGCAGAAACCTTCCCGCTTCCACCCGAGCATAGAACATCGCAACGCTCTGCATGATGGAAGCCCCAATGGCGGCCGCATGAGGTTTTGTCCTAAGCTGCCGGTGAGATGAATCGCGCTCATGCGGGACCTGAAAATCGCTCGCCGCAGCGCTGCACGGGGCTTGATACGATCACGCCACGCTTATCGAACACCCCTTCCGAACAAGAACCGGAGACCTCCCTCATGACCGAAACGCCCACCCGCGGGCCCCGCGTCGGATTGTTCGCCACCTGCCTGATGAACGTCTTCCGGCCCAACGTCGGCTTTTCCGCGGCGAAGCTGCTCGAAGACGCCGGCTGTATCGTCGAGGTGCCGGCGAACCAGACCTGTTGCGGCCAACCGGGCTACAACAGCGGCGACTACGATGCGGCCCGCGCGCTCGCCCGTCAGGTGATCGCGACCTTCGAGGAATACGACTACATCGTCGGCCCCTCAGGTTCCTGCATGGCGACGATCCGCCACGACTACCCGGTGCTGTTCCAGGACGACCCCGTATGGCTGCCGCGCGCGCAGGCATTGTCGGTGAAGAGCTACGAGTTGCTGTCCTTCCTCGCCGACGTGCTGGGCGCGACCGACAGCAAGGCCCGCTACGAGGGAACGGTCACCTACCACGACTCCTGCTCCGGACTGCGCGGGCTCGGCATCAAGGGCCAGCCGCGCACGCTGCTGGGCGAAGTCGAAGGCCTCAAGCTCAAGGAGATGGAAGACAGCGAGGTGTGCTGCGGCTTCGGCGGCACCTTCTGCGTGAAATATCCGGAAATCTCCGAGAAGATGGTCGACGACAAGGTGAAGAACATCCTCGCTTCGGGGGCCGACACGGTGGTCGGCGGCGACCTGGGTTGCCTGATGAACATCGCCGGGCGCCTGAAACGCATCAACGCGCCGGTGAAGGTCTTCCACACCGCCGAAGTGCTCGCCGGCCTCGCGGACGGCCCGGGCCTTGCCGGCGCCGCGAAGGAGTCCGACTGATGGAGATCCGCTCGAAGGAGTTCAAGAAGCGCTCGGTCTTCGCGATCCACGACGCGAACCTGCAGCAGGCGCTCGGCAAGGCGCGCGGCGGCTTCGTCGGCAAGCGTGCGCAGCAGGCCGCGGAGCTGCCGGAGTTCGAGCAGCTGCGCGAGGAAGCGAAGAACACCAAGAACCACATCCTCGACAACCTCGACCATTACCTCGAGCGCTACGAGGCGGCCGTGACGAAGGCCGGCGGCCAAGTGCACTGGGCGCGTGATGCGGAGGAAGCGCGCAAGATCATCCTCGACATCTGCAAGCGCGTCGACGCGAAGACCGTCACCAAGGGCAAGTCGATGGTGTCGGAGGAGATCGGCCTCAACGAGGCGCTGATCGAGAACGGCATGGAAGTCGTCGAGACCGATCTGGGCGAATACATCATCCAGCTCGCGCACGAACCGCCGTCGCACATCATCGCGCCAGCCGTGCATAAAACTAAGGACCAGGTCTCGGACCTCTTCGAAGCCGCGCACGGCGGCCCGCGCAAGACCGAGGTGGCGGATCTCGTCAATGAAGCGCGCAGGGTGTTGCGCGACAAGTACTTCCGCGCCGACGTCGGCATTACCGGCGGCAACTTCCTTGTCGCGGAGACCGGTTCGTCGATCATCGTCACGAACGAGGGCAACGGCGACCTCACGCAGACGCTGGCGAAGGTGCATATCGTGACCTCCGGCATCGAGCGCGTGGTGCCGACGCTCGACGACGCGACGCTCTTCCTGCGGCTTCTCGCGCGCAGCGCGACCGGCCAGGAGACCGAGACGTACACGACGATCTCGACCGGCCCGCGCCGCGCCGAGGACCTCGACGGACCCGAGGAGTACCACGTCGTGCTCGTCGACAACGGCCGCTCGAAGATGCTCGCCGGACGCTTCAAGGAGATGCTGCGCTGCATCCGCTGCGGCGCATGCATGAACCACTGCCCCGTGTATGGCGCAGTCGGCGGCCATGCTTACGGCTGGGTCTATCCCGGCCCGATGGGCTCGGTGCTGACGCCGCTGATCAAGGGCTTGGACAACGCCTACGACCTGCCGAACGCCTGCACGCTCAACGGCCGCTGTGCGTCGGTATGCCCGGTCAAGATCCCGCTGCCGGACCTCTTGCGCGAATTGCGGCACATGCAGCATCAGCAGGACATCACGCCCGCGATGCAGAAGCGCGCACTCAAAGTGTGGAGCTTCGTCGCGACGCGGCCGAAGCTCTATCACGCGCTGGAGCAGATCGGCGCGCGCGTGCTGTCGGGCATTGCCAAGAATGGCAGCATCCGCCGCCTGCCGCTCGCGAGCGGCTGGACCGACGTGCGCGACCTGCCGGCTCCGGCCGGGCGCACCTTCCTCGAACTGTGGCAAGGCAAGCGAGGCCAACGATGAACGCCCCCCTGAACGCCCGCGAGGCCATCCTCAACTCCGTCCGCAGCGCGCTGCGGCGCGGCCCGCTCGACGACGGCCAGCGCGCCGAACTCGACGCCCGCATCCCGCGGCATACTCGTCCCGCGCAGGACGAAGACCTCGTCGCGCGCTTCGTGCGCAAGTTCGAGAGCCGCGCTGGCACGATTGCGCGGGTCGCAACCCGGGCCGACGTGCCCGCCGCCGTCGAAGCCTACCGCGCCGAGAAGGGTCTGCCCGCTCGCGCCGCGGTCGGAGCCGCGCTGCAGGACCTGGCGTTTCCGGGCCTCGAAATCCACCATGGGCCGGCGGGCGTCAGCGAGATGCTGTCGGTGTCGCAGGCGCTGGCCGGCATCGCCGAGCCGGGCAGCCTGATGATGGCCTCCGGCCCGAACAGCCCGATCACGCACAACTTCGTGCCGGACGACCACGTCGTCGTGCTCGAAACCTCGGAGATCGTCGGCCACTTCGAAGAAGCTTGGGCAAAACTGCGTGCGCGTGCAGAAGGCATGCCGCGAGCGACCAACATCATCTCCGGCCCCTCGCGCACGGCCGACGTCGAGCAGACGATCCAGCTCGGCGCGCACGGACCTCGGCGCGTGCATGTGATCCTCGTCGGTTGAGGCCTCGGCCCGGCGCGAAGGCGCGTCAAAGCGCACGCCGGGCCCGTTACTTGCAGGATTCCCTTACAACTTCATGCCAACCTTACGGTAGAAGTCGCGTTTAATCGGACAGGAGGACAGCAAACGCCGAAAGCGGCACTGTCCAGCCAGTCAGGAGACTTCAGCATGAAATCGAACGCATTCAAACTGCTTGCAGCCCTTTTCGCCGGCGGCACGATGCTGGCTGCAATCCCCGCCCACGCCGACCGAGATGGCGACTGGGGTGATCGCGGCCACCACTACGGGCATCACAAACACTGGGACCGCGAGCGCGACCGCGTCGTGGTCCGCGAGCGCATCATCGAGCGCCGCCCGGTCGTGCGCGAATACCGCTACTACGAGCGCCCGGTCGAGTTCTACGCGCCGGCCCCGGTCTATGCCCCGGCAGTGCCGGTCTATGCGCCGCGCGTCTATCGCCGCGACCCGGCGATCACGATCGGCGTCGATATCCCGCCGCTGGTCATCCCGCTGCGCTGAGCAGATCAGCTTTCTTCAACGCACGCTGCGCCGGTGTGACGTGAACGCCTGCGCAGCGGCCATGAACTCCCGGAAGTCCGCCTCGAAGCCCGCATAATCGGCCAACAGTTCGGCGCCGCTGCCCGTCAGCGGGTTGGCGCGCGTCAGGCGGTGTGCCATGCGATCCAGGGCCATCGCGATCGTATCGGGCGATTCGTAACTCCCCAGCCAGTCCGACTCGCGCATTCGCGGCAGGATCGCCGCGAGGCGGGGCGGCAGCAGTTCGCCGCGCTCGGCCATCAGGCTGTACATCCGCGCGGTGAACACATCCAGCGGCTCGGGGTGGAAGTCGGACCAGTCGCGCGCGAGGAAATGGTCGTAGAACATGTCAACCATCACGCCCGACACCCGGCGGCGCTCGGGCGAGACGCGGGCACGGCTGCGCCGGAAGGCCGGCTCGGTCTCGGCGAAGACGTCGATCTCCCGATGCAGCCGTACGCCTGCGGCGACGTCGTCGGGCAGTCCGGCGGGGAGCAGTCCTTTGACGAAGTCCCCCATCAGCCCACCGAGCTGGTCGGCCGGCGCGTCGCCGGCGAGGAAGGCATGCGCGAGGAAATTCACGGCCAAGGCTCCGTCAGGCGAAGACGCTGGCGAGCCAGTCGACGAATTCCTGCACGACAGGCCGTTTGCTCTGTGCCGGCGTCACCACTGCATAGTAGGTGAAGGGCGCGGGGGCGGAGACGCCAAACAGCGGCACGAGCCGCCCAGCCTCGACCCAGGATGCGGCCAGACGACGCGTGCCGACCGCCGCCCCCAAGCCCGCCGCCGCCACTTCGAGCAGCATCCCCAGGTCGTTGAACACCGCGCCGCGGTCCGGCTCGGGGCTGTCCAGTCCGGCCGCCGCGAAGCACGGCTTCCATGGCAACAGCGTCGAACGCAGCAGCTCGGCGCCGGCGAGGTCGGCCATGTCCCGCGGCGCGTGAGTCGCGATCCACGAGGGTGCCGCGAGCGGGAGCATTGTGTCGTCGAAGAGCTTGCGCACGACGCGCTCCGGGTAGTCGCCGCGCCCCCAGCGCACCTCGACGTCGGCCGACTCGGCGGTGACGTCCTGTAGCGGAATCGACAGGTGCGCTTCGAGTTCGACCTCCGGATGCGCCCGCAGGTATTCCGGCAGCCGCGCCATCAGCAATTGCCGGGCGAAGGTCGGCGGCAGCGACACGCGCAGCCGTTCGCGCTCGGGTCGCAGCACCGCGCCCGCTTGCGCGAGCTTGTCGAAAGCTTCGCGCACACTGTCGAGGTACAGACGACCGGCCGTCGTCAGGCGCACGCCCCCCGCCGCCCGCTCGAAGAGCGGCGTCGACAGCATCCCTTCCAACTGCCGAATGCGATGGCTCACGGCGCTGGGGGTCACGCACAATTCCTCCGCCGCCTGCGCGAAACCGCCGAGCCGGGCCGCAGCCTCGAAAGCCGCGAGCGCGCGCATCGGCGGCACGCGGCGCAGCGACGCGGTCAAGCCCTCCCCTCCGCGCAGGCGAGCGCCGCGACCTCGCGGTGGCGGCCGCAAGCGACCATGTGATCGTTCGTCATCCCCGCCGCCTGCATCAGCGCGTAGCAGATCGTGCTGCCGACGAACTTGAAGCCGCGCGCCTTCAGCGCCTTGCTCATCGCGTCCGACTGCGGCGTCGTCGCGGGCACCTCGGAGAGGGAGGCGAAGGCGTTCTGCACCGGCTCGCCATCAACGAAACTCCACAGCCACTCGACCGGATCGGTGCCGGCGTCTCGCAGATCGAGCCAGGCGCGCGCGTTGATCACGGCAGCGTCGATCTTCGCGCGGTTGCGGATGATGCCCGGGTCGACCAGGAGCGCCGCCTTCTTCGCGTCGTCGTAGCGGGCGATGCGCTCCGCGTCGAAGCCGTCGAACACGGCGCGATAGCGCTCGCGCTTTCTCAGCACCGTAATCCACGACAATCCCGCCTGCGCGCCTTCCAGAATCAGGAATTCGAACAGCGTGTGCGCGTCCCGGGTCGGCACGCCCCACTCGGCATCGTGGTATTGGATGTACAAGGGATCACTTCCGGCCCACGCGCAACGCTGGTTCATGTTTCCTCCAGAACAGTCGCACACCCGCGACCAATGTTTCGATTCGCGAAGTGTAGCCGCACCGCGATCCCGCTGCCCTAAAGGCATGCCCCGACGCAGCCCCCTTGCGGGCGTGTTTCGTGCCGAGGCGTCCGCCGCGCGCCAACGAGGCGCGAAACACGCCCGCAAGGGGGCGGATGCCAGGCACCCGCGCTCACGCCGCCCGCCCCATCCCGACGACTACAGTCAGCCGAACAGTGCCGCGACCGCCTTAGGATTCGAAGGAAAATAGAAATGCACGTAGGACGCGGTGAGCCGCCCCTGGCGGTAGATCGCCTCGCCTTCGCGCCCGTCCGGCGTCGCTGCGCGTACGAGCGGCGCGAGCGGCGTGTCGCTCTTCGAATAGTGGAAGGTATGGCCCTGCAGCCGCCCTTCCGGCAGCTCCGCGACCTGCATGCCGAGCGCCGCGAGCCGCTGCTGCATCACCGAGCGACCCGGCAAGAGCCCCGCGAAGGCATGGCATTGGCCGGCCTTGTCGACGACTTCCTCGAAGAGACTCATCATCCCGCCGCATTCGGCGAGCAGCGGACGCCCCTCCGCGGCATGCGAGCGCAGGTCGCGATAGAAGGCCGGGTTCGCCGCGAGCGTCGCGCCGTGCAATTCCGGATAGCCGCCCGGCAGCCAGGCCGCATCGCACTTCGGAAGCGTCTCCCCGGCGAGCGGCGAGAAGAAGCTCAGCTCGGCGCCAAGGGCGCGCAGCGTGTCGATATTCGCCGGGTAGATGAAGCCGTAAGCGGCGTCGCGCGCGATGGCAATCCTGCGCCCCGCGAGGAGCGGCGGCACGTCCGGCGCGGGCGCCGGGGGAAAGTCGACCGCTTCAGGCAGGTCGGCGGCACCGGTTGACGCGATGGCATCGGCGAAGCGATCGAGGCGCGATTCGAGGTCGACGATTTCCGCCGCCTGCAGCAGCCCGAGGTGGCGCTCGGGCAATCCGGCCTGAACGTCCCGCGCGAGCGCGCCATACCAGCGCATGCCTTCGGGCAAGGCCGCCCGTAGCATGTCGGCGTGGCGCACGCTGCCGACCTGGTTCGCGAGCACACCGGAAAACGGCAGGCCCGGCTGGTAGTGCGCGAGACCATGAGCGACCGCGCCAAAGGTCTGCGCCATCGCGCGCGCGTCGATCACCGCCATCACGGGCAGACCGAAGCGGCGGGCGATGTCGGCGCCAGACGGTTGGCCGTCGTAGAGGCCCATCACGCCTTCGACGAGGATCAGGTCCGCGTGGCGGGCCGCGTCATAAAGGCGCCAAGCGGCGTCGGCCTCGCCACACATGCCGAGGTCGAGGTTATAGACCGGCGCGCCGCTTGCGACAGCGTGGATCTGCGGATCGAGGAAGTCGGGCCCGCACTTGAAGACGCGCACGCGGCGCCCCTGTCGGGCGTGCAGGCGCGCGAGCGCGGCCGTGACGGTGGTCTTACCCTGGCCCGAGGCCGGCGCGGCGACGAAGAGCGCGGCGCAGCGGGCGACGTCACCTTGCCCGCTCATTTCGTCTCCTCGCCGCCATGCACGGCGGTACAGCCCACGTGCGGCGCATGCGGCGCGGCGGCGGGGTGCGGCGAGAACCATTCGAGACGCGGATAGAGGCTGACGACGTCGCCGACGATGGTCAGCGCGGGCGGCCGGATGCCGGATTCGGCGACGACATCGGCGAGGGTCGCGAGGGTGCCGACAGCGACGCGTTGCGCCTGGGTCGTGCCGCGCTCGACGACGCCAACGGGCGTCTCGGCGGGGAGGCCGTGGGCGACGAGTTGCTGGCAGATTTCGCCGAGCCGCGAGATGCCCATGTAGATCACGAGCGTCTGGCCGCGGCGGGCGAGCATCGGCCAGTCGAGGTCGAGCGCGCCATCCTTGAGGAAGCCGGTCGTGAAGACGACGGAGCGCGCGTGGTCGCGGTGGGTCAGCGGGATGCCGGCGTAGGCGGCGACACCGGCCGCGGCGGTGACGCCGGGCACGACTTCGACGGTGACGCCGGCTTCGACCAGCACTTCCATCTCTTCACCGCCCCGGCCGAAGATGAAGGGGTCGCCGCCTTTTAGGCGCACGACGCGCTTGCCGGCCTGGGCGAGGCGCACGAGCAGCAGGTTGATTTCTTCCTGCGGCAGCGTGTGGTCGGAGGCTTTTTTGCCAACGTAGTGGCGCTCGGCGGCGGCGGGCGCCATGTCGACGATGGCGGGGCTGACGAGGTTGTCGTAGACGACGGCATCGGCGCCGGCGATCAGGCGGGCGCCGCGCAGCGTCAGAAGTTCGGGGTCGCCGGGGCCGGCACCGACGAGATAGACGTGGCCGGCGGCGGGTCCGGGACGGGGGTTCGGGATCTCGGGGAGGGACATGGGCTCTTCCGTGTTCTCTTGGCTACGTTTCTTTCGACTCGATGTGAGGTGTCGACGTTTGTCGGGGCATCAACCCGCCCGCTACGGGGCGGATTTCGCTCCTCGTTGGCGCAAGCGGACGCCTCGGCTCGAAATCCGCCCCGCAGCGGGCTGCGCTTTCCTGGATTCGCGCTCCTGCCAGGGTAACGGCTTCTGTTTCTTAGAATTCGACGCCGGGCATTGCTTTGACACCCGCTGCAAACGCATGCTTCACCAAAGTCATGTCGGTTACGGTGTCGGCCGCTTCCACGAGCGCCGACGGGGCTGCGCGGCCAGTGACGATGACGTGCTGTGTCACCGGGCGGGCCTGCAGGTCGGCGACGACCTGTGCGACGTCCAGATAGTGATACTTCAGCGCGATGTTGAGTTCGTCCAGAACGACCAGATGGATCCCCGGATCGCCAAGCATCGCTCTTGCCCTGTCCCACGCCGCTTCGGCGCTCGCCACGTCACGGGAGCGGTCCTGCGTGTCCCAGGTGAAGCCGTCGCCCATCACGTGCCAGGTGACGTCCGGCTGGCGTCGGAAGAAGGCTTCCTCGCCGGTGTCCGAACGGCCCTTGATGAACTGGACGACGCCGACTTTCATGCCGTGGCCGAGCGCTCGCGCGAGCACGCCGAAGGCGGCGCTCGACTTGCCCTTGCCGTTGCCGGTGTTGACCAGCAGCACGCCGCGTTCGATCTGCGCCGCGGCGATCTTGCCGTCGACCACTTCCTTCTTGCGCTGCATGCGCGCGGAGTGGCGCGCGTCCTTGTCGGAATCGTTCATGTTCAGTCCGGGATGAAAACGCTCCGCCCATCGGTTTCGATGCAGCGGATCGGATGATCGAAGGCGTGGCTGAGGCGTTCGGGCAGCAAGACGTCGCTGCTCGCGCCAGCCACGACGCCGCCGCGGCCGTCGAGCAGGATCACGTGGTCGGCGAAGCGCGCGGCGAGGTTGATGTCGTGCAGCACCATCACGACGGCGCGCCCCTCGCGCTTCAGACGCGCAAAGAGATCGAGCACGGCGATCTGGTAATGGAGGTCGAGGTGGTTCGTCGGTTCATCGAGCAGGAAGAGCTTCGGCGCCTGCGTCAGCAGGGTCGCGATCGACACGCGCTGGCGCTCGCCGCCGGAGAGGTTGAGGATGTCGCGCCCGGCGAGCGCCGCGAGGCCGACCGCGGCGAGCGCCTCCTTCGCGATCCCGATGTCCTGCGCGCTCTCCCAGCCCCACCGACCGAGGTGCGGGTGGCGGCCGACGAGCGCGGTCTGCAGCACCGTCGCCGAAAAATGGTCCGGTTGCTGCTGCGGGAGCAGTCCGCGGAAGCGCGCCGCGGCGACGCTGTCCCAGTCGGCGTAGGGGCGACCGTCCAGACGCACGCTCCCGATGGTCGGCGCGCGCAACCCGGCCAGCGTATGCAGCAGCGTCGTCTTGCCCGCGCCATTCGGTCCCAGCAGCACCAAGCACTCCCCCGCCGCCAGGCACAGGCTGAACTCGCAGCACAGCCAGCGCCCGCCGACCTGCAGCGCGAGGTTTTCCGCTTCGAGGAGGATCGATTCGGCGCTCATTAGCGGGGATTGCGCGACAGCAGGAAGAGGAACACCGGCACGCCGATCAGCGCCGTCAGCACTCCGACCGGCAACTGCGCCGGGGCGATGACGGTGCGCGCCGCCGTGTCGGCAACGGTCAGCAGCGTACCGCCTGCGAGCAAGGATGCCGGCAGCAGCAGGCGCTGGTCGTTGCCGAAGGCGAAGCGCACGAGATGCGGCACGATGAGGCCGACGAAGCCGACCGAGCCGACCAGCGTAACGGCGGCCGCGGTCAGCAGCGACGCCAGCAGGTACAGCAGGTAGCGCAGGCGCTGCACGCGCACGCCCAGGGCCTGCGCCGCGATCTCGCCGCGCGCGAGCACGTTGAGGTCGCGCGCGAAAGGCATCACCACTGCGAGGCCCACGAGCAATACGACCAGCGCCGGCCACGGCCGGGCGGCCCCGCTCGCGTCGCCCATCAGCCAGAACAGCATCGACTGCAGGCGCGTGTCGGTAGCGAGCGACAGGATCAGGGTCACCGCCGCGCCGCAGCCGGCCGCGACGATGACGCCCGTGAGCAGCAGCCGCGTCTGCGTCCACGAGCCGTCACCGTGCGCGAGCCCGAACACCAGCAGCGTCGCCGCCAGCGCTCCGCCGAAGGCCGCCGCGTCGACGACCCATGGCGCAAGGCCGATCAGCATCGCCAACAGGGCGCCGACCGCCGCTCCGCCGGAGATGCCCAACACGTAGGGATCGGCCAGCGGATTACGGAGCAGCACCTGCATCAGCGCGCCGGCGAGCGCGAGCAACCCGCCGCAGACGAAGACTGCGACGGCACGCGGCAGGCGCAACTCGCGTACGACATCCGCTGCCATGCCGTCGGCGCCGCGGAAGAGCGCGCCGACGACTTCGCCGAGGCTGATCGGCAGGTCGCCCGCCGACAACGCCCAGGCAAAAGCCAGCGCCGCCGCCACGACGAGTGCGGCGAGGATGGTCAGCACGGGCGGACGCGTCATGCCGTTGCGCCTCGGTCAGGCCTTAGAACGACAGCTTCGCGCCGACCTTCCAGGTGCGTTCGAAGTCGACCGGATAGATCGCGTCGTCGCGCACCCAGGTGCCGTTCTTGTAGTTGAACAGGTTGGACACGGCTGCGTACAACTCGACCTTGTTCAGGCGATGGCGATAGGCGACGTCGGTCGACTGATAGGCGCGCTGGCGCTGAGCGTTGTTGTTGTCGAAGTCGTTCGCCGCCCAGGTCTTGCTGCGCCAGGTGTGCGACACGTAGAGGTTGCCCTGGTCGCCCACGGCCACGTTCAAGCCCAGCACGACGTTGTTGCGCGGCACGCCCGGCAGTTCCTTGCCGTCGAAGGCGCCGCCGCCCATGTCCTCGCGGTCGATGAGCGCGCGCGTCCACGAGTAGTTCAGCACGCCGGTCAGGACCGGCGAGATGCGCCAGGTGTCCTGCACTTCCAGACCGTACTTGTGCGACTTGTCGATGTTCGTGTTGCTGAAGGTCGACGCGTTGAAGTAGATCTCGTCGTTCAGATCGGCATGGAAGACGCCGACTTTCAGGCGGTTCGTCGGCAGCACATGGTTGAATCCGAGCGTCACGGTGCGGACCTTCGCCGGCTTGATGAGGCCGTTGAAGATCGTCTCGAAGGTGACCGGATTGAAGGCGAAGAAGCGATCGATGTCGGGCGCCTGGTAGGACGCATTGTAGTTGCCGAACACCGACAGCACGTCGTCGATGCGGTAGTTCGCGCCGAGATCCCACGACGACAGCTGCTTGTCGTCCTTCAGCCGCGAGCCGAACGAGGGATCGTATTCGTACTCGACCTTTTCGCGCCGCGCACCGGCCGACAGCGTCAGGCGGCCCATCTCGTACTGGCCCTGCACGAACATCGCTTCGTTCTTCTTCGTCGTCTCGCTGAAACCATCGGCGCGCTCGCCGTCGAAAGTCTGCACGCCGGTGGTCACGGCCAGCGCGTCGCCGAGATACTGCAACGCGATGTCGTCCGACAGGTAGCGGGAATCGGTACGGAAGCTGAACTGCAGGAATTCCGAACGCTTGTCTTCGTCGTTGTGGCGTGCCGTCAGGCGCCAGTTGGACGCGAAGTCGTATTCAGCGCCGACCGCCCAGTAGCCGTCGCGGAAGAACTGGTGCGTATAGTCGCGGCCGGTGTTCATCCCCGGATCGTCGTGGAACTGCGCGAGCGTCAGCGAATTCGGGTAGCGCAGGTCGATGCGCGCGTCGCCGGTATCGAGGGTCAGCTTGAGGCGGTCGATGGGACGACCAGTCAGGCTGACACGCCAGTTGTCGGAGGTCGACGCGTCGCGGTGACCGGACGGGTCCTTGTCGCTGAAGCCGCCATCTTCGGTGTGTTCTGCGGTCGCCGACGCGGTGAAGCGCTCACCGACATAGCCGGCGTAGCCGGTAGTCCCCAGCGCCTCGTGGTTGCCGGCATTGACGTCGATGCTCGCTCCGGTGCGGGGCTTGGTGTAGATCTGGATCGAGCCCGCCGTCGCGCCGTCGCCGTAAGCTACCGAACCGCTGCCCTTGGTGATCTCGATGCGGTCGATGTCCTCAAGCGGAATCGAGCCGACGAGCTGCGGCACCATGTCGATGTTGTTGAGGCGGCGTCCGTCGATCGAAATCACGACGTTCTGGAAGCCGTCATTGGTGCCATAACCGCGCATGTTGATGCTGGGCGTGAAGCGGTTGCCGAAGTTCGGCGTGAGCTGCACCGACGACTGGCGGTTCAGATAATCGACGAGCGAGGTCGCGCCCGAGCGTTCGATGTCCTTGCGCGTGTGCACTTCGGAGGCGTAGGTCGCCGCGACGTCGGGGGTGTCGATGCGGTTCGCCGACACGATCACGGTTTCGCCGGTCGGCTCATCGGCGGCGAACGCGGTCGACACAAACGGGAAGGCGGCAGCCACCGCGACGGCGGTTGCGGACAAGCGGATGTTCATTGGGGGGATTCTCCCTGCGCCGGAGTCAGCGTCCCCGCTCCCCGGCCATTTCAACAAGGAAGCGCCGGCCGGGCACACACGCCGGGAGCCGCAGAACACCACGCCCGTCGCCGCCACCCCGCGGCACTTCCGCCATCGCGTGTCGAGGCCGGTATCCGGGCTCGTGGGCTGGCCGTCGCTCGTCGCGAGCGCCGGACCGGTCGCATCGCCTTCCCGGACCTTCGTCCAGTGGCGGTTGGATGCGCCTTACGTCCACTTACCGTTGCGGGGGCAGCACAGGCCTTGTCTCGCCGGCATGAGAGCCGGGGACGCACCTGTCTCCCGTTCAACCCTCGGGCGGCTTCGCCGTCGGGCACCTTACACACGCACACCCCCATTCGGGGCGCGAGGGCGGATAATACTCTGTTCCATCACTTTCCGCAGCGCGGAAAATCTTCGCAATTCCAAGGACATGCCCGCACACCTGATCCTCGGCGGCGCCCGCTCCGGCAAGAGCCGCCTCGCCGAAAACCTCGCCCGCGCCGGCGGACTGCCCGTCACCGTGATCGCGACCGCGGAAGCGCTCGACGCCGAAATGGCCGCCCGCATCCGCCGCCACCGCGACGACCGGCCGAGCCACTGGCGCACGGTCGAAACGCCCGTCGCACTGGCCGAGACGCTGCGCGACGAGGCCCGCGAAGGCCGTTGCGTGATCGTCGACTGCGTCACGCTGTGGCTACTCAACCTGATGGCCGGCGCTGAGAACCTGCCCGAACCGCCCGACGCCGGCAGTCTGCTGAAACTGCAAGCCGAACGCACGGCCCTGCTCGACCTGCTGCCCGAGGTGGCAGGCGAAGTGCTGCTCGTGTCGAATGAAGTCGGCCTCGGACTCGTTCCGGAAACGCCGCTCGGGCGCCTCTTCCGCGACGAAGCCGGGCGCCTCAACCAGGCGCTGGCCGCCGCCTGCGCCCGCGTCACCTTCGTTGCCGCCGGCCTGCCGCTCACCTTAAAGGGAAACGAGTAAGGGCTTTCCGGTAGTTCAGGTCGGATGTCGCTTCAGCCCCCCGAAAAGGGCACTCGATAGGCATTTATTTCGCCCAAAGCGCGCAACAAGCCCATACAATCGCCGATGGACAAAAGACTCACAGAGAGATGGAAATGTTCGGCGGCGGGAAGACTCGGCACGGATTACACGAACGGCTAGAAGGGGCTCGGCGGTCGACGTCATCCTTGCTGATCCTCCTGACGTTTGCTGCGACCGCGAGCTTTGCTGCCGACACGGCGTCGGACTCAGCCGCGTCGCTCCTGACCGGCGGAATCGCTGGCGTCATGTTCTACCTCGGCGCGCTGGCAGCCGTCATCGTCTACAACGGCGTGCTCTTCGTCACCGGTCGCGACCGCTGCTACCTGCAATACGCCGTATTCACGCTCGGGATCGCCGCCGCCGAAATCGGATGGAGCGGTGTAGGCAGGGGGTTCTTCGGCTGGGACGGCGCGTGGCCGGACATGCTCCTCCCGGTTGGATTCGCCATCGCAGGCGTCGGCGGCGCCCTCTTCATGCGCGAGGTACTGCAAACGCCCGTGCAAGCCCCCCGCCTCGACAATGCGTTGCGTCTATTCGCGGCCATCTTTGCCGCCATCGCCTTGATCGGGTTCGTCCTGCCCTTCGGCTTCGTCAACACCTTCCTCGCCTTTGCCGGACCGCTCTTCGGGGTGCTCGCGATCGTCTCGGCGATGCGCTGCCGCAAGCTGAATACGCCCGCGGCACGCCTGAACGTTCTCGGCTGGGCTGCGTTGCTCGTCGGCGTCGCCGTCCTGATCGGGACCCGAATCGGCGTCCTCAACGACGACACGCTGGCCGCCAGTGCAACGCCCGTCTTTTCGGCACTCGGCATTCTGATGCTTTCGTTTGCGCTGTCCGAACGTGCCGGAGCACAGGTTCGGGAACACGCCGTCGATCAGAGCGAGGCCCTCGCGAACGCCGAGCAGCAGATCGAAGCCCTGACCGCGGCCGAACACACCCTGACGCAGAGCCTCAGCCTGCGCAACCAGGAAGTCGACCAGCTGACCCGGCGCCTGCAGGAGAGCGAGCATCGTTTCCAGCAGATGTCGCACCTCGACCCCTTGACGGGCCTCGCGAACCAGTTGCTGCTCACCGACCGCATCGAGCAGGGGATCATCCGGTCCAAGCGCCACAACACGCGGACGGCCGTCATACTGGTCGATGTGAATGGCTTCCAGACACTCTCCGAAACCTTCGGCCAAGATACGACCGACGCGTTGCTCAAGATGATCGCGACCCGCCTGCGCGGCATCGTGCGTGAGCAGGACACCGTGGCTCGGCCCGAAAACGACGAATTCGTGATCGTGCTCGAGGAGGTGTTCGACGCAGAAGACCTGCAGCGCGTCGTCGCGGCACTCGCGGAGGAATTCGCGCAGCCCTTCCGCATCGGCGACGAGGTCCTGGACGTCTCCATCTCGCTGGGCAGCGCGATCTACCCCGACGGCGGCACCGATGCCTCGGCCCTGCTCAAGCATGCGGCGAAGCTAATGCGGCGTGGCAAGGAAGGCAAGCGGCTCAACCAGCGCGAAGTCGGTGGCGGACGCGGATCGGTCGCAGCCTGACCCGCAAGCGGGTAAACGGGCGTGCTAACATCCTTGCCCTCCAAGGACACCGTCACGAGCCCGCTATGCAAATCACGATCTCCGCGCCCGACCGAACCCTCGCCGCCGACCTCCAGCACCGCATCGATCGCAAGACCAAGCCCGTCGGCGCGCTCGGCCGGCTCGAAGCGCTGGCGCTGCAACTGGGCCTCGTGCAACAAACGCTGAGGCCGGAGATCCGCCAGCCGCACATCATGGTCTTCGCCGGCGACCACGGCGCCGCGCGCGCCGGCATCTCGGCCTACCCGCAGGACGTGACCTGGCAGATGGTCGAGAACTTCCTCGCCGGCGGCGCCGCGATCAACGTCTTTTCGCGCCAGATGGGCCTCGGCCTCACGGTCATCGACGCGGGCGTCAATCACGAGTTCGGCCAGCGCGCCGGCCTGATCGGCGCCAAGGTCGGCAACGGCACCGAGAACTACCTCGAGCAGCCCGCGATGAGCGCCGAGCAACGCGACGCCGCGCTCTCCCGTGGCCGCGAACTCGCGCATGCGCTGGCAGCCAACGGCTGCAACGTGGTCGGCTTCGGCGAGATGGGCATCGGCAATACGGCTGCTGCCTCGCTGCTGACGCACTGCCTCACCGGCACCGACCTCGCGACCGTCACGGGCCGCGGCACCGGCCTCGACGACGCCGGCCTCGCCCGCAAACGCGAACTCCTCGGTCAGGCGCTCGCCCGCGGCGGTCGTCCCACCGACCCGCTGCAGGCGCTGGCCGAATACGGCGGCTTCGAGATCGCGATGATGGCGGGTGCCATGCTCGGCGCAGCCGAAAAGGGCATGGTCCTGCTGATCGACGGCTTCATCGTCACCTCCGCCCTGCTCGTCGCACAGGCGATCGCGCCCGAGATCCTCGGCTACTGCGTGTTCGCGCACCGCTCGCAGGAGGCGGGCCACGCTGCCCAGCTCAAGCACTTCGGCGCCGACCCGCTGGTCTCGCTCGACCTGCGCCTCGGCGAAGGCACGGGCGCGGCACTCGCCTTCCCGCTGCTGCAGGCCGCTGCGAACTTCCTCAACGAGATGGCGAGCTTCGACTCCGCGGGCGTCAGCGACAAGTCCGCCTGACACGCGCGGGCCCATGCGCTACCAGCTCGAACTCTTCTTCACTGCGCTCGGCTTCTTCACGCGGCTACCGGTGCCCGCCTGGGTGCCGTGGTCGCCGGAGCGGCTCAACCACGCGGCGCGCTACTTCCCGCTCGTCGGCTGGGTCGTCGGCGGGATCGGCGCCGCGAGCTTCCTCGCCTTCGCGCAGGTCCTGCCGCCCTCGCTCGCGGTACTGCTGTCGATGGCGGTCACGATCCGCGCGACCGGCGCCTTCCACGAGGACGGCTGGGCGGATGCCTGCGACGGGCTCGGCGGCGGCTGGAGCAAGGAGCAGGTACTGACGATCATGAAGGACTCGCGGATCGGCAGCTACGGCACGGTCGGGATCGTGCTGATGCTGCTGGCGAAAGCTGCGGCGCTCACCGAGCTCGCGGCACACGGTCACATGCTGGCGGCCTGTGCGTTGCTGGCGGCGCACCCGCTGTCCCGGCTCGCGTCGACGAGCCTGATCCACACGCTGGAATACGTCCGCGAGGATCTGAGTTCGAAGTCGAAGCCGCTCGCGCGCCAGCTCACCCACGTAGAACTCGCGATCGCCTGCACCTTCGGCCTGCTGCCGCTCGCGCTGCTCGCCCCCGTGCAGGGCTTTACCGCGCTCCTTGCGAGCGCTGCCGTGACGGTCTGGGCGGCGCGCTTCTTCGTACGTCGCCTCGGCGGCTACACCGGCGACTGCCTTGGCGCCCTGCAACAGGCCGCCGAGCTCGCGTGCTACCTCGCGATCGTCGCGACATGGAACTTCATCTGATCCGCCATCCGCGGCCCGACGTAGCCGCGGGGGTGTGCTACGGCCAGTCCGACGTCGGCCTCGTCGAGGCTGTCGATGTCGTCGCGGCACGACTGCGCCCGCACCTGCCCGAACGCTTCGTGCTGCACGCGAGTCCGCTGGCGCGCGCACGCCTGCTCGCCGAGGCGCTCGGCCAGCCGGTGCTGGACGCACGCCTCAAGGAAATGCACTTCGGCGAGTGGGAGCTGCGCCCCTTCGCCGACATCGGCCCCGCGATCGACGCCTGGGCGGAAGACCCGATGGGCTTCCGCGCCCCCGGCGGCGAGTCCGCACAGGACATGGCCGCACGCGCGCTCGACTGGCTCGACACGCTCGTCGCGAGCGCGCCGGCCGACCCGGTCGTGATCGTCGCCCACGGCGGGCCGCTGCGCGCGATCGCCGGCCACCTGCTGAAGATGCCCGCCCAACACTGGCTGGCGCTCGATTTCGCCTGCGGCCACGTCACCCGCATCGACGTCGAACAGTGGGGCGTCGTGCTCAAGTGGTTCAATCGCTGAACGATCCGGCGCCCCGGCTGCGTGGGATGCCCCGGTTCGTGGGATAATTGCAGACTTTTCAGCGCCCTGGGCGTTCCGGAACTCAATGCTGCCTCCCCTGCCCGACTTTTCCGCCGGTCGCATCCTCATCGCCGGCGACGTGATGCTGGACCGCTACTGGCACGGTTCGACGACGCGGATTTCGCCGGAAGCACCGGTGCCGGTCGTGAAGGTCGAAGGCGATGAATACCGCGCGGGCGGCGCGGGCAACGTCGCGCTCAACGCCGCTTCGCTGGGCACGGCAACCTCGCTCGTGGGCCTCGTCGGCCGTGACGAGGCCGCGCGCCTGCTGCGCGAACGGCTGGTCGACGGGAAGGTCGCCTGCCACCTGCTGGAGGCACCGCAACACCCGACGATCACCAAGCTGCGCATCATCAGCCGTCACCAGCAACTCATCCGGCTCGACTTCGAAGACAGCTTCGCAGTGCTCGACAGCGCCGGCATCGAGCGCGAGTTCGCCGACGCGATCGAGTCCTGCGGGGCCG
Organism: Aromatoleum sp.; assembly: GCF_035254505.1. Classification (GTDB taxonomy): domain Bacteria; phylum Pseudomonadota; class Gammaproteobacteria; order Burkholderiales; family Rhodocyclaceae; genus Aromatoleum. The sequence goes on from NZ_DATFAO010000100.1 coordinate 30,921, forward strand.
TCGTGCTGTCGGATTACGGCAAGGGCACGCTCGCCCAGGTCGGCGCCCTGATCGGCATCGCCCGCAGCCACTCGGTGCCGGTCGTCGTCGACCCGAAGGGCACGGACTTCGCCCGCTACACCGGCGCAACGGTCATCACGCCGAACCTCACCGAATTCGAAGCGATCGTCGGTCACTGCGCCGACGAAGCGACGCTGCGCGAACGCGGTTCGGCGCTGCGCGACGCGTTGGAGCTGGAAGCACTGCTGATCACGCGTTCGGAGCGCGGCGTAACGCTGCTGCAGCAAGGCCAGCCACCGCTCGACCTGCCGACGCGCGCACGCGACGTGTTCGACGTCACCGGCGCGGGCGACACCGTGGTCGCAGTGCTCGGCGCGGGCCTCGCCTGCGGCCTGTCGCTGCCCGACGCCACGGCGCTCGCCAACATCGCGGCCGGCATCGTCGTCGGCAAGCTCGGCACGGCGACCGTCAGCCTCGACGAACTGCACGCGGCCCTCGCCGCCGCGCATTGAACGGAGGAAGCGCCATGTACATCGTGACCGGCGGCGCCGGCTTCATCGGCAGCAACATCGTGCAGGGCCTCAACGCCCGCGGCATTACCGACATCCTCGTCGTCGACGACCTCAGCGACGGGCACAAGTGCCTCAACCTCGCGGACGCAGACATCCGCGACTACGTGGACAAGGACGACTTCCTGCGCCGCGTTCAGGCCGGCGAGGACTTCGGTCAGGTCGAGGCGGTATTCCACGAAGGCGCTTGCTCCTCGACCACCGAGTGGGACGGCCGCTTCGTGATGGCCGTGAACTACGAGTACAGCAAGGCGCTGCTCGGCTGGTGCGTCGCGCGCGGCGTGCCCTTCCTGTACGCCTCGTCGGCATCGGTCTACGGCATGGGACCGAATTTCCGCGAGTCGCGCGAGTTCGAGCGCCCGCTCAACATGTACGCGTACTCGAAATTCCTTTTCGACTGCCACCTGCGGCCGCAACTGCCCGGCCTCCAGAGCCAGGTCGCGGGACTGCGCTACTTCAACGTCTACGGCCCGCGCGAGCAACACAAGGGCAGCATGGCGAGCGTCGCCTTCCACTTCAACAATCAGTTGAACGAATGCGGGCGGCTGCGCCTCTTCGACGGCTGCGACGGCTACGGTCCCGGCGAACAGCTGCGCGACTTCATCCACGTCGACGACGTCGTCGCGGTGAACCTGTGGCTGCTCGACAATCCGCAGGTGAGCGGCATCTTCAACGTCGGCACCGGCCGCGCCCAGGCCTTCAACGCGGTCGCCCGCGCGGCGATCAACTGGCACGGTGGCGGCGGCATCGATTACATCGCATTCCCCGATCACCTCAAGGGCCGCTACCAGAGCTTCACCGAAGCCGACATCGGCGCACTGCGTGCCGCCGGCTACGACAAGCCCTTCATGCCCGTGGAGGACGGCGTGCCGCGCTACCTCGACTGGCTCGCGCAACGCGCGTGAACACGACTCCTCTTTCGATGACCACTACGTTTTCCACCCCGCAGGCACGGCTGCGTGCATGGCTCAACATGCACATCGTCGATCACGGCGTCTTCCGTGCCGCCTACAACAACTTCCACGATCTCGGCGGCGGCATGTACCGCTGCAGCCAGCCGAGTCCGGCGCAGATCCGCAAGTATCACAAGCGTTACGGCATCCGCAGCATCGTGAATCTGCGCGGCAGCAGCGAATACGGCTCCTACGAGCTGGAACGCGAGGTGTGCCGCGAACTCGGCATCACACTGCACGACATCCGCCTGCATTCGCGCATCCCGCCGAGCGCCGAGCGCGTGGCCGAGCTGCGCGAGCTTTTCGAGACGATGGAGTACCCGGCGTTGATCCACTGCAAATCCGGCGCCGACCGCGCAGGGCTGGGCGCCGCGCTGTACCGCATCTTCCATCTCAAGCACTCCGTCGCCGATACGCTTGAAGAGCTGTCGTGGCGCTACGGCCACTTCAAGCAGGCGCGCACCGGCGTGCTCGATTTCTTCCTGATGAGCTACCTCGCGTACAACGCGCACACGCCGATCGACTTCATGGACTGGGTCCAGACGGTGTACGACGACCGCAAGCTGAAGTCGCAATTCCGCGCCGACGGCTGGGCGAGCCTCGTCGTCGACAAGGTCCTGCACCGCGAATGAAGCAAGCCTTTGCCCTCTATCGCCGCCTGCTGGCGAGCGTCCTGCCCTACCGCAAGGTCGTCGCGGTGTCGGTAGTCGCGATGATCGCGGCGGCATCGCTCGAACCGGTGATGCCGGCACTCTTGAAGCCGCTGGTCGACAAGAGCCTGATCGCGAAGGATCACGCCGCGCAGTGGCAGGTGCCGCTGTTCCTGATGCTCGCCTTTCTCGTGAAGGGCCTCGCTGAATATGCGGCGAGCGTGTCGAGCCAGTGGGTCGCGAACAAGGCGATCACCGACCTGCGCCAGCGCGTCTATCGCCACCAGATGCACCTGCCGCTGTCCGTGCATCAGGCCGAGGCGCAGGGCCGGATGATGTCACGCATCCTCTACGACATCCCGCAGGTCGGCAGCGCCTTGTCGAACGCGTGGATCATCGTCGTGCGCGACACGATGGTGATCATCGGCCTCGCCGGCTACCTGCTGTGGACGGCCTGGGAGCTGACCTTGCTGCTGCTCTTGATCGCCCCCGCGGTCGCCTGGGCGATCCGCAGCGCGAGCCGGAAGCTGCGCGGTGGCAACCGGGCCATGCAGGAGACCGCCGCACGCATGACGGGCACGGTCGGCGAAAGCCTCACCGGCATCCGCGAAATCAAGCTCTTCGGCACGCACGAACACGAAGATCGCCGCTTCGCCGACATCTCCGAGCGGCTGAGGAAGGAGACGATGCGCACGGTGCGTATCTCGTCGGTGAACGTGCCGCTCGTGCAGGTGCTCGCGGCGACCGCGGTGTCGCTCGTGATTTGGGCAGCCTCGGCACTGTCGGCGCAGGACCGGCTAACGCCCGGCACCTTCGTCGCCTTCGTCGCTGCGATGGCGATGCTGTTCGAGCCGATCCGCCGCCTCACCAACGTCAACACCGTGATCCAGAAGGGGCTCGCCGGCGCGCAGAGCATCTTCGAACTGCTCGACCGCGAACCGGAACCCGACGCGGCGGGGGCCGAGGGCCCGCGGGCGCGCGGCGCGCTGCGCTTTGAAAACGTCGGCTTCCGCTACCCCGGCCAGACCGAGCCCGCAATCCGCAACTTCACGCTCGACATCCCGCCCGGCAGGACGATCGCGCTCGTCGGCGCATCGGGCAGCGGCAAGACGACGACGATCCAGTTGATCGCGCGCTTCTTCGAACCCGAATCCGGCCGCATCCTGCTCGACGGCGCGCCGATCGCTGAGGCGCCGCTCGCCTGGCTGCGCGCGCAGATCGCTTGGGTCGGTCAGCAAGTCGTGCTCTTCGACGACTCGGTGGCCGCCAACATCGCCTACGGGCGTCCGGACGTCGCCGAAGAGGATGTGATCCGCGCGGCGCGCCACGCGCACGCGATGGAGTTCATCGACAAGCTGCCGCAAGGCCTCGCGACTCGTGTCGGCGCGAACGGCAGCCAGCTTTCGGGCGGTCAGCGGCAGCGCATCGCCATCGCGCGCGCCTTCCTGAAGGACGCGCCGATCCTGCTGCTCGACGAAGCGACGTCGGCGCTCGATAACGAATCCGAGCGCGCGGTGAAGGAGGCGCTCGCCGAGCTGCGCCAGAACCGCACCGTGCTGGTCGTCGCGCACCGGCTATCGACGATCCGCGATGCGGACCTGATTGTCGTGATGGAACACGGGCGCATCGTCGAACAAGGCAATCACGCCGAACTCGCAGCGGCCGGCGGCACCTATGCTCGCCTGTTGGCGAGTGGCGAAGGCATCGCGCCGGACGGCGATCCCCTGCCCGTCGAGCCCGTCCCCGCACCGCAGCGCTCCTGAAGCGCCGGGGCTTGTCTCCTACCGACTTCGAGACCCAATACCGTTCGGACTGAACCCTTCAGCTTCGGCGGACGTCGGCCTGGCCAGGCCCTGCCGGCGCCCTTCGACGGCCTCGGAGCGAACGCGGAGCAACCCCCGCCTTACTGCGGGTCAAAGGTGTAGCCGAAGAGCTGGATGTCGGGCGCAAAGCGCTCGGCGACCATCGCGGCGAGCTCGTCCGTGTAGTAGCTGCGGTAGTCCTTGCCGCGATCCTTCGCCTGACGCTTATGCGGCAGCTCGGGCGCCTTGACGCCAATGCGGCGGCAGGCTTCCTCGAAGTCGTCATGCAGGCTTTCGTAGCGGCCGATGAAGTCCACCAGCACCTTGCCGTGCAGGTCGATCACATAGTCCGACTGCAGGTCGATGCTGGTATCGACGTGATACTGGTAGGGGCGCTCCGGGTCGAGCTTCCAGCGGATGAACTCCTCGAAGGTCTCGACGTGGCTCATCAGGTGCGGGCGTTCGCGGCGGATGTGGTGGAAGGAGCTGACCTGCAGGTCCCACGGGTTGCGCACGAAGACGAACTTGAAGAGCTTCGCGAAGAGTTCCTGCGGCAGCATCTCCTGCGCAGCGACGATCTTCGAGTGACGCGGGAACTTGATGCCGAGCCGGTGGCCGGACAGCGCCGAGAGCCGCGAGCATAGGAACTGCACCGGATACCAGGGATCGCGGAAGCGTAGCGGGCTCAGTGCGTCGCGCACCGAGGTGCCACCGGTCTTGGCCGTGTGCACGAAGAGGAAGTTGTATTTCAGGGACAGCAGCATCTTCAGCCTTTCAAGGGCAATTCATTGTTCGGGGTGACGCCGAGGCGCTCGAGGTAGGCGCCGGCGGCGGCGTCGCGCGTGTAGGCGGAGACCGCGGCACGCAGCACTTCGGGTGGCTGCGGCGCGTCGAGCGTCGCCGCCATCGCGACAGCCAGGCCATCAGCGTCGCCAACCGGCACGAGCGGTCCCCAGCGTCCGCCGGCGAGCACCTCCCGGGGCCCACTCGGGCAGTCGGTGGAGACGCTCGGCACGCCCAGCGCCAGCGCTTCGGTCAGCACATTGGGCGAGCCTTCCCACGCAGAACTCAGCACGAAGAGGCGCGCCTTCGTCATCCATGCATAGGGGTTCGGCGTGAAGCCGGGCAGCGCGACGTCGTCCGCGACGCCGAGTTCGACGGCGAGCTGCTCGAGGCGCTTGCGTCCGCGTCCGTCACCGAGGATCACGAGGCGCGCCGGGCGACTCGCCCGCAGCTTCGCGAAGGCGCGGATCAAGGTCGGGAAGTCCTTCTGCTCCGTCAGTCGCCCGGCACCCAGGATCAGGGGCACGCTGGCGTCGGCGATCCAGGGGTGTTCGGGGACCTCCTGCGCAAGCCCGGCCAGCCGTGGCGTGACGACCGGATTGCGCACGACCGACAGGCGCTCGCCGTTGAGGCCAGTCAGACGCGTCACGTCTTCGCGCACGCCGTCCGAGACACAGACCACGTGATCCACATGCGGGTAGAAAAGCCGCATCGGCGCGACGCGCAGCCAGCGCGCAAGGCCGCCGCGCCCTTCGAGCGCCGCCGACAGGTTGGTGCCGAGGCGTCCGACGATGCGACAGCGCACGCCGGCGATCGCGCGCGCCGCGACAGCCGCCCGGATCGCGCGATCCTTCGCCGCGAGCAGCGCGGCAGGACGCGCCCGGCGCAGATAACGCACGAGCGGGCCGATCGCGAGCGCGCTGTGGCGCACGCCGAGGTCGATCAGCTGCACGCCCGGCGGCAGCGTACCGAGATGGGCGCTGTCAGCGCGGATCGCGAGCAGGTCGACGGCAATGCCGCGCGCCGCAAAACCTTCGACGAGGTTCAGTACCATGCGCTCGACGCCGCCTTCGCCGGAGAAGGAGATCAGGACTGCGAGCCTAGTCATTTGCCACTACTCATGCGAATTCCCGGAAGCCGAGCGCGGCGAGGTAGGCGCGTGCGCTGCCCTCGTCGGTGTAGCCGACGACGGCAGCCTTCGAGGCAGCACGCGGCGTCGGATTGTCGAGTTGGGTCGTGAGTGCCGACGCCAGCGCTTCGTCGTCGCCGACCGGCACCAGCGATCCAACGCGTCCGCCGTCGAGCACTTCACGCGGCCCGCTCGGGCAGTCACAGGCGACGCTCGGCGTGCCCAGCGCGAGCGCCTCGATCAGCACGACGGGCATGCCTTCCCAGCGTGACGCGAGCGCGAACACGGCGGCGCGTGCCATCGCGGGATAGGGATTGCCGATGAAACCGGGCAGCGCAACCTCCTCGGCAACCCCGAGTTGGGCGGCGAGCTGTTCCAGTTCGCCACGCCGCCGCCCCTCGCCGTAGATCAGCAGTCGACAGGGCCGGGTCGCGCGGACGCGGGCGAAGGCGCGCACGAGGCAGGCGAAATCCTTGCGCTCCGAGAGCTCGCCGACACCGAGGATCACCGGCGCGCCGCCGTCGATCAGCCACGGATGCTCCGGCGCTTCGTCGGCAAGCGTATGCAGCCGCGACGTGATGATCGGGCTCGGCACGACACTGATCGACTCGCGCGGCAGCTTCGCGTGCTCCGCGAGGTCGTCCGCAGCGCCCGCCGAGGGTACGAGCACGGCGTCCGCCGCCGGGTAGATCCAGCGCATCGACGCGGTCTGCACGGTACGCTCCCACGCGCCGCGGCTCGCGAGATTGACGGACACCGTCGTACCCAGGCGGACGCCGACGCGGGTCGGAACACGCGCCGCGCAGCGCGCGAAGATCGCCGCGCGATTGACGCGGTCCTTGTCGGAGAGCATTGCGGTAGGCCGTTCGCGGCGCAGGTAACGCACCAGCGCCGGCAGCGCGGAATTCACGTGGCGCGCGCCGAGCGGCACGAGGCGAACGCCTTGCGGAGGCGTCTCGAACTTCGGCCCGTGGCCTTCAACGCCGAGGACGTCCACCTTCAAGCCCAGCTGCGCGATCGCCGGCACGAGGTTGCGCAGCACGCGGTCGACGCCGCTGTGGCCGGACGTTGCGGCGAAGATGGCGAGATCGACGTTCATCGGCGCTCCCGCAGGATCTGCTCGAACAGCGCGTAATAGCGCGCAGCGCAGGTTTCGACCGTGTATTCGGAGACCGCGGCGCGCCGCTGCTCCGCCTCGCCCGGGTTGTCAAGCACTTGGTTCATCGCCGCAGCGAGCGCCGGGACGTCGTCGACGGGCACCAGGGGCGCGACGGTGCCACCGGCGAGGACCTCGCGCGGGCCCGACGGACAATCGGTCGCGACGACCGGCGCGCCGAGGCCCAGCGCCTCGGTCAGCGCGTTCGGCGAACCTTCCCAGCGCGACGCGAGCACGAAGAGGCCGGCGCGTGCCACAAAACGATAGGGATTCTGGTCGAAGCCAGGCAGCGCGAAGTCCTCGGCGACGCCAAGCTCGCGCGCAAGGTCATGAAGTTCCTCGCGCAGCCGCCCTTCGCCGAGGATCAGCAGGCGGCAAGCCCGTTGCGCGCGGACCTGCGCAAAGGCGCGCAACAGCGTATCGAAGCCCTTCTGCGTCCGCAGCCCGCCGACACCCACGATCACTGGCGGCTCGCCGGCGGCGAACCACGGGTGGTCGACCGGCTCCGCGGCCTGTGCAGCGAGGTCGGGCGTGACGACCGGATTGCGGATCAGGTGCATGCGCGCGTCGGGCAGCTCCGCAATCATCTGCACGTCGCGTACGACCCCTTCCGAATTGCCGACGACCGCCGCCGCCGACCCGTAGGTGCTGCGGATCAGGCGGAAGGCGCGCCAGCGCTTGATGAAGCCACGGCGCGCGACGCGCTCGGACACGGTCGTGCCGGGACGCATCACGAGTTCGAAGGGCACGCCGGACAGCCGGCGCGCGAGCAGCGCCGCCTGCGCCGCACGGTCCTTGCCGCACAGCACGAAGTCCGGCCGCGCCTCGCGCAGGTAGCGGCACATCGCAGGTTGCACCGACAGCCGGCCCGACTTTCCGGTCTCGATCAGGCGCACGCGTGCATCCAGGCGATCAAGGTAGGGCACCTTGCGGCTGCGAGTGAGGAAATCGACCTGTACGCCGCGTTCGACGAGCCCGCCCGCAAGGTTGACGAGCATCCGCTCGACGCCGCCGTCACCGAAGGACGGCATGAACAAGGCCAAACGCATCGTTACGAGCGGCCGAAGAAAGCCAGTTGCCGGCGATTGAGTTCGCCGCCGATCGAATCGAAGGCCGCGAGCTGCTCTTCGCTCAACTCGCGCTTCCAGCGCTCGTCGAGCCGGATCGCGAGCCCCACTTGGTCGTAATGCTCGCCGTGACGCGCACGGGTGATCTCGACCGACTCCGCGGCTGCCGGAGCGTCCGCGACGCCGAACTGCGTGCGGTAGCGCGCGATCAGCGAGCGGGTGCCGGTGTTGCCGAAAGTCGTGTGGTGATCGTGTTCCCAGTAACGCAGCATCGATGGACGGAAATCGATCTGCAGTGCCTGGCACACGCCGCGAATCACTTCTTCGGGCTTGGTCGCGAGATCCTCGTAGGAGACCCGGTGACGGCGGTCGGCCGGGAACTTGTCGTAGTAAGCGTGCAGGCGCTCAGTGATGCGCTTCCAGTGGCGCGCCTCCTGCTCGACGCTGCGGTCCGGGTACTTGCGCAGGCGCGAATTCACGACGGCACGGCCGTCGCGGACGATGTAGAGGAGAAAGGGGCTGACGTCGCCCCAGCTCAGGCGCGGCCGCACCTGGCGCGAGATCCAGCTAACGCTCTTGCTGCCGTCCACCAGGATCTCGGCGCCGCTCTTCGTGAAGAGGTGACGGTAGAGGTCGTTCCGCAACAGGCTGACCCCGCGCTTGAGCGGCGCGAAGAGGCCGCGCTGCGACACGTGGCGTGCGATGGTCGCACGGTCGACCTGGCCGTTCCAGAATTCGCAGTAGCCTTCGCAGACGTGGCACAGCCGCGGCTCGTCCGGTTCGTCGGCATCGATCGCCTTGTGCAGGTTGTTCAGCTCTCCGAGCGCACGAACCTTCGGGTGGCCGCCGAGGATCAATTCGAGCAGGGTCGACCCGCTATGGCCGTTGCCCATCACGAATACCACTTTCCTGCGACTCAATGCACGCGCTCCTTTACGTTCGCCGGGGCGGCAGCACTGCGAACACCCCCTGATTTGTCGGGTATTATAATCTGTTTATCTTGCCCCTCAGGTGGCGATGCCCCCCGATCTGATCTACCTGGCCAGAGGCCGGCCGCAACGCCCACGCGCAAACCTGATCCAGACGCTGCATACCGTCGAGGCGCTCTCCGCAGCCGGGGTGGCGGCTCGTCTCTATCTGCCGGGCGTGCCGGGGAGCTTCGATCTGGCAGGCTTTCTCGCGGGCATGGGCATCCGCCATCCGATCGACCTGCGCTGCCGCACGAGCCTCAACCGGCGCTGGGCCGGCTGGCCTTTCGTGCTGTTGCATCGCAAGGAGCTGCTGGGAGCGAAGGCAGTCTACACGCGCGTACCGGAACTCTCGCAACTGCTTGCGCGCAACGGGATCCCGCACTTTCTCGAAGTTCACGACACGGAAACGCTGGTCGGCAAGGGGCTGGCGCCGGCGCTCTTGAAGGCGGCGCAGGCCGGGATATTGCGCGGCCTGATCGCGATCAGCGAAGCCGGACGCGGCGCCCTGGTCGAACTCGGATTCGCCCCTGAGCGCCTCGGCGTGCTGCCGAGCGGCGTCGATCTCGGCGCCTTCAGCACGATTCCGACACCGGGCATCGAGGATTTTCGTGCCGCGCAGGCGATCTACGTCGGACGCATCAGCCGCGACCGCGGCCTGGACTTGCTCGAAGCGGTCGCCGCCGCGGGCTATCCTGTGACGCTCGTCGGGCCGCGCGACGATGAACCGAGCGTGCGCAGCGAACACCTCAAGGTCGAAGGCGCCGTACCGCACGCCCAGGTCCCGGCTTGCCTCGCCCGCGCCTCCGTGGCACTGATGCCCTACCAGGCCGACCTGCAGCATGCCGCGACGATCAGCCCGATCAAGCTCTTCGAAGCGATGGCGGCTGGACGGCTCGTCATCGCGTCCGACCTGCCGCCGATCCGCGAGGTCGTGCGCCACGGCGAAAACGGGCTCCTCGTCGATCCGGACGACCCTGCGGCCTGGATCGCCGCGATGGCCCAGGTCCGCGCAAACCCCGAAGCTGCGCTCGCGCTCGCCGAGGCTGGACGCGCCACTGCACGCGACTACGGCTGGGACACGCGCGCCCAGCGGCTTCTGGCGCTGACCGGATTGCGCGCCGCGTGAAGCTTGCTGCGATGATCAACGGCGTAGCGGCACGGCTCGGCATCCCGGGCCTGTACTTCTTCGCGTTCAGTGCCGTATGGAAGACCGCGCCGGCCTACGTCGGCGTCGGTTTCGCGCTGTTCCAGGCCTTCACCGACGGTGTGAGCGTGCGGGGACGTCGCTGGGACGCCGTCGAGCGCATCACCCTCGCAGTAGCCGCCTGGCTCGCGCTGCGCGGGCTGCTGCAGATCCTCGGTGTCGGCGATCCGGCGCTCTTCGAACGCGTCACCGTCTTCAACGACTGGATGCTGGCACTCGCGTTTGTGCCCCTCGCGACGCTGCCGGGCACCGATCCCATTCGTCGTACGGCCGTCCTGTGGGGATATGCGCTCGCCGGCTGCACGGTCGGCATCGCGGAATTTCTCTTTGCGCGCGGCATCAGCGTGCTGTGGTCCGGCGAACGGCTCGGTTTCCACCTGAACCGGCCGCTGGGCATTGGTCTCTATGCGGGTTGCTTCGTGATCATGTTGGTCGGCCTGTGGCGCTATTGGTGGAACGCCGCGAAATGGCGCTGGCAGTTGCGCATCGGCGCCATCGCGACGATCCTCGTCTACCTGGAAGTCCTGGCGACCTCGCAAAACCGCAGCAGCTTTCTCGGCCTCGCCGCGGTGGCTACGCCCGCCGTGGCCTGCCGGATCTGGTCGATGCTGCGCACCGGCGATCACCGCCTGCTCCGGCGCAGCCTTCCGGCGCTCGTACTGGCGCTGGCGATCGGCGCAGCGGTGATCGGACTGAACCGCACTGTCCTCGGAGAGCGCTTGAATGCCGAACAGAACGTCGTCCAGGCCGTCGAGGAAAACGGGCTGCAGAACGCTCCTGCCTCGTCGATCACCGCGCGCCTGCGCATGTGGCAATACGCGCTAGAAGGCATCCGGAACGCCCCTTGGATCGGCCACGGCTTCGGCAATCTGGAACACGTGATGGAACGCGATCTGGACGTGCACACTGCCTTCCCCGGGCAAAAGGGCTTCGACCACGTCCATAACACCTATCTCCAGACGCTTTGGAGCCAGGGTTTCATCGGTGCAGCGTTGTGGGCATTGCTGTTTGCCGCGCTGCTGCGCGACCTCTTACGCTGCGCCAAGCGCAATGCCCGCGTGCGCGCAGTCGTGCCGACCGTCCTGGCGACCATCGGTTACGTCGCGATCTGGGCCTTCTTCGACTACCGCCTGTCGCACCCCGACATGCAATTCTTTACGATCCTGTCGCTGCTCTCGCTGCGCCTGCTGAGCCAGGCCGACGGTGCGGAGCATGGCGAGCAGACTCCCCTTCGACCGCAATGACTCGAACCGAACAACGCCCCTTGCGCATCCTGATCGTCCGCACCTCGGCGATCGGCGACATCGTGTTCGCCTCACCCTTCCCCTCGGTGCTGCGCAAGGCTTATCCCGACGCGCACATCGCCTGGCTCACCGAACCGGGTCTCGGCGCGTTGGTTGCCGACGATCCGGACGTCGACGCCGTGCTGCCGTGGCCGAAGGCCGAGTGGGCGAAACTGTGGCGCGAGCGTCGCTTCGTCGAGCTGTGGCGCTCCGTGCGCGGCTTCCGCCAGCGGATGCACGCGGAGCGCTTCGATCTCGCGCTCGACATGCAGGGCCTGCTGAAGAGCGGCATCGCGACCTGGCTGTCGGGCGCTAAGCGCCGCGTCGGGCTCGGTTCGCGCGAAGGCAGCCGCTTCCTGATGACGGAAGTCGTCCCAAAGGGCGGCATCATCGAGCGCATCAGCTCCGAATATCGCTTTCTCGCGGAGGAACTCGGCCTGCCGGCAGGCGAGTTCGTGCCCTTCCTCCACGTAAATCCTGCGGCTGAAGAACGCGCGCTGGCGCTGCTCGCCGAGCACGGCCTGCAGCCCGGCCGCTACGCAGTCTTCGCGCCCTTCACGACGCGCCCGCAGAAGCATTGGTTCGAGGACGCGTGGCAGGCGCTGGGGCCGAAAGTCGCGGCCGAACTCGGGTTCACGCCGGTGATCCTCGGGGGCCCCGGCGACCGGGAAGCGGCCGCGCGCATCGCCGCCCCCGGCACCGGCATCCTGAACCTCACCGGCGCCACCAAGCTCCCCGAGGCGAGCGCGATCGTCAAGCACGCGGGCCTCGTCATCGGCGTCGACACCGGCCTCACGCACATGGGCATCGCCTTCGCGCGGCCGACCGTATCGATCTTCGGCTCGACGCGGCCCTACCTCGACACCGGACGGCCGAACGCCCGCGTGATCTGGCTGGGCCTCTCCTGCTCGCCCTGCAAGCGCAGCCCGACCTGCAACGGTGCCTTCACCTGCCTGCGCGACATCAGCGCGGATCGCGCACTCGCCGAGGCGCGCCTCGCACTCGCCGCCGGAGCCGACGCGTGAAGGTGCTGCACGTCGAAGCCGGCAAGCACTACTACGGCGGCGCGCGCCAGGTCGCCTTCATCCTCGAAGGCCTGAAGGCACGGGGTGTCGACAACGTCCTCGCCTGCCCGATCGGTAGCGACATCGCGGCAGCCGCTGCCCCTTTCGCGACCGTCGTACCGATGAAGATGGGCGGCGATGCCGACGTCGGACTCGTGCAGCGCCTCGCCGCGCTGATCCGCACAGAGCGCCCCGACGTCGTGCACCTACACAGCCGCCGCGGCGCGGACCTATGGGGCGGCATCGCCGCGCGCCTCACGGGCGTGCCCTGCGTGCTCTCGCGCCGCGTCGACAACCCCGAGCCGCGCTGGCTCGTCGCATTCAAATACCGGCTCTACGACCACGTGATCACGATCTCGGAAGGCATCCGCGAGGTGCTTCTTTCCGAGGGCTTGGCGCCGGAGAAGGTCACTTGCGTGCGCAGCGCACTCGACGCGACACCCTGGCTTGAGCCGGTCGACCGCGCCGCCTTCTGCCGCGAATTCAACCTGCCGACTGACGCGCTGACGATCGCGATGGCGGCCCAGCTGATCCCGCGCAAGGGCCACCGCTATCTGCTCGACGCGCTACCGCCGCTGCTCGCCGAGTTTCCGACGCTGCACGCGGTGCTCTTCGGCAAGGGCCCGCTCGAAGCCGAACTGCGTGCCGAGATCGCCGCGCGTGGGCTCGCCGATCGCGTGCGCCTCGCGGGCTTTCGCGACGACCTGCCGCGCTGGCTCGGCGGCGCCGATATCCTCGCCCATCCGGCCGACATGGAAGGGCTGGGCATCGCGCTGCTGCAGGCCTCCGCCGCCGGCGTGCCGATCGTCACGAGCCGCGCCGGAGGACTTCCCGAAGCGGTCGCGGATGGTGTGACCGGCCTGCTGATTCCGCCCGGCGACATCAATGCCCTCGGTGCCGCGCTGCGCCGACTGCTCGCCGACCCCGCCCTGAGACGCCGCCTCGGTGACGCGGGCCGCGCGCGCATCCTCGCGGAGTTTTCCATCGACGCGATGGTCGAGGGCAACCTCGCCGTCTACCGCAAAGTGACCGGGAACAGGACCCGATGACGATTCCCTCGCTCCACATCATCGGCAGCCGCGAAATGGGCGGCGCCGAACGCTGGTTCGTGCGCTTCCTGCGCGCCATGCAACGCGCCGGCCTGCCGGTGCAGGCGCTGGTGCGCAGCGGCGGCGACCTCGCCACGCGCCACCTCGCCGGCATCCCGACGCACGAGCTGCCGATGCGCACCGTGTGGGATCCGATCTCACGCTGGCAGGTCAGCGCCTACGCACGTGCCGCCCGCACGCCGATCGTCCAGACCTACATGGGTCGCGCCTCTCGCCTCACGCACCTCAAACCCGGCCGCGGCCAAATCCACGTCGCGCGTCTCGGCGGCTACTACGCGCTGCATCCCTTCCGTCACGCGCATGCCTGGATCGGCAACACGAAGGGCCTGTGCGACTGGATGATCCAGCACGGTCTGCCGGCGAACCGCGTCCATCACATCACGAACTTCGCCGACACGCCCATTCCCGTCGACGTCGAGAAAGTCGCGGCCCTGCGCGCCCAGCTCGGCGCCCGTGACGACGACTGGCTGCTGCTACACCCCGGGCGTTTCGTGAAGGTCAAGGGCCACGCGACACTGCTCGCCGCCTTCGCCCGCCTGCCTGCCGAGATCGCCGGCCGCCGGCCACGCCTGATCCTGCTCGGCGACGGCCCGCTGCGCGAATCCCTCGAAACGCAGGCGCGCGAACTCGGCATCATGGACCGCATTGTCTGGGCCGGCTGGCAGCATGAGCCCGCGCAGTGGTTCCACCTCGCCGATGCGGTCGTGTTCCCGTCGCGCGACGAGGAGACGCTCGGCAACGTCGTGCTCGAAGCCTGGGCCTACCGCAAACCGCTCGTCGCGACCGCCTTCCGCGGCGCCCGCGAGATCGCCCATCACGGCAAGGACAGCTGGATCGTCCCCTGCGACGACGACGCCGCGCTCGCGGCCGGCATCGAGGGGCTGCTCGCCGACGCGGCGTTGCAAACCGCCTTCGTCGCGCAGGGCCAGCGCCGCGTCACCGACGACTTCGGCGAGGCCGCGATCCTCGCCCGCTACCAGGAACTCTACGCGCGGCTCGTCGGCGGTTGATGCGGCCGCGTCGTGCGACAATGCGAGCCTGAATCCCCGCGCGCCCCCGCCATGAGCCACGGCATCAACATCCTGATGTACCACCAGATCGGCGAGTTCGCGCCGATGAAGGCGCATCGCTCGACCTACTGCCGCGTCGACCGCTTCGCTGCACAGATGGCTTGGCTGCACCGCTTCGGCTATCACGTGCTGTCGATGGACGAGGTGCTCGCCTGCGTGACGGGCGAGATGGCGATCCCGGAGCGCGCGGTCGCGCTGACCTTCGACGACGGCTACGAGAACTTCTACGAGCACGCCTGGCCGGTCCTGCAGCGCTACCAGTTCCCGGCGATGGTGTATCTGATCGCCGGGCTGATCGGCAAACCCTCCGAGTGGTTCGCCCGCGACGGCCGCGACACCCCGCCGCTGATGAGCGCCGAGCGTATCCGCCAGCTACGCCGCGAAGGCTGTGACTTCGGCGGTCACTCGGTGAATCACGTGAAACTCGCCGAACAGGACTCCGCGACGATCCGGCGCGAAGTCAGCGACTGCAAGGCGATGCTCGAAGACCTCCTGGGCGAGGTCGTGCCGCACTTCTGCTACCCCTACGGCAGCCACGACATCCGGGCCGTCGAAGCCGTCGCCGAAGCCGGCTACACTTGCGCGACAACCTGCCTGCGCGCGCCGGCGACGCCCGCCGATGACCCGCTGACGCTGCCGCGCAAGGCCGTGTCCTATGGGGACACGCTGGTCGGTGTGCTGTGGAAGATGCACCTCAAGAACACGTCGAAGCACCCGCCGATCCGGCGCGCGGAGTTCGCGCTGTCTGCCGGCAGCTGAATATCGTTCGGGCTGAGCTTGTCGAAGCCCTGCCAGTGCCCTTCGACGAATTCACGGTGAACGGATGTGGTTGCATCTGATATCGGCACCAGTAGCGACAAGCACAGTGCATTGCCCCCGATGGGATTGCGTTCGGCAATGCAGATCGGGTTCCCAGTGTCAGCCCAGACTACGCTGGCTTATCCCTTTTCCGCCAGCACATCCTCCATCACGAGGTAGCGCAGATCGCAGCCGAAGAACATGTCGAGCGCATCCTGCGGCGAACACACGATCGGCTCGCCGCGCCGGTTCAGCGACGTATTCAGCACGACACCGTTGCCGGTGAGCTTTTCGAGTTCTTCGATCAACGCGTAGTACCGCGGATGCAGCTCACGTCGGACGACTTGCGCACGCGCCGTTCCATCCTCATGCACGACCTCCGGCACGCGCGACTTCCAGTCCTCCACGACGTCGAAGGTCAGCGTCATGAAGGGAGCAGGATGCTCACCCGCGAGCATCCGCGGCGCAACACGGTCCAGCATCGCCGGCCCGAACGGCCGCCAGCGCTCGCGGAACTTGATCTGCTCGTTGATGCGGTCGGCGACCCCCGGGACACTCGGACAGCCGAGAATCGAGCGCGCGCCCAGCGCTCTCGGGCCGAACTCCATCCGCCCCTGGAACCACGCGACCGGATGTCCATCAGCCAGCAGGCGTGCGACACGCCGGGGCACGTCATCGATCACTTGCCAGCGCGGAGGGACCGAATGCGCCCGGCATGCCGCGACCACGTCTTCGTTCGTGTAGCGCGCCCCAAGATAGACATGCTCCATGCGCTCCACCACGACACCGTGCTTTGCTGACACCGCCGCCGCAGCCCCGAGCGCGGTCCCCGCGTCGCCCGCTGCCGGCTGCACGAAGAGTTCGCGCACGTCCGCGCGCGCCACGATGCGCTGGTTCAGCTTGACGTTGAGCGCCCCGGCGCCGGCAAATGCAATCCGGCCGGTGTCGCGCAGGACGTCGCCGAGGTGATGGTCGATCATCCGCCCCACGAGATTCTCGAATAAGGCCTGCGTCGCCGCCGCGTAATGCACGTAAGGCTCGTCGGCCGCGTCGCCGCGTCGCGGCCGCCCGAGCCAGTCGACGAGGCGCTGCGAGAAGGCGTAGCGACGGCCATCCGCCTCGTAGCGCTCGTGATCGGCGACATTCACGTACGACGTATCGACGACGAGTTCGCCATCCTCGAAGCGCGCGAGCCGCGACAGGTCGTAGCGGCGGGCGTCGCCATAGGGCGCCATCCCCATCAGCTTGTACTCGCCGTCGCCCATCTCGAAGCCGAGATACTCGGTCATTGCGCCATACAGGGCCCATAGCGAGTGCGGCCAGGCGGATTCGTGAAGGCGGTGGATGCGACCGGCCTCGCCATAGCCGAAGAAACTGCCGGATTCTGCGAGACACAGGATGGCCGTGCGTTCAGCAAAGCCTGAGCCGAGATAGGCGCTCGCGGCGTGGGCGTCGAGGTAGTCGACCGTCGTGATCCGGGTTTTCGCCGGATCGAACCCCAGCTCTTCGAGGAAAGCCCCGACCCGCGCGCGGTCATCGGCTGACTCCCCGCCCGGCGGGAGCGCCACTGCAACGACGTCGGCCGCGTCCAGCGCAATCCCCGCAGACTCAAGACAAAATCGCGCGGCCTCGCGCGGCATGCTTCCGGGCGCATGCCGCTCGCGCACGAAGCGCTCCTCTTCAACTGCCGCGGCGAGCCGGCCGTCGAGGTACAGCGCGGCCGCCGGATCAGCTAGACGGCTACCGGTGAGGCCGAGAACAGTGAATGCCACGGTGGAGTCTCAGAAGACGTTTATTGAGGCCGCGATCAATAGAACAAGGTGCGTTCGAAACAGGGCGAGCGTTCACCCGGAGCTTGCCCACGGGCCCCGGTCGGACGAGTTTCGACAGGCGCAGCCCGAACCGCGTCGAATTGCCGGATGAATGGCCGCTCAGTGCGCCTCATCCCAGTTATCCCCCGCCCCGACCTCGACCAGCAGCGGCACCGCTAGATCCGCGACCCCGCCCATGTGCGCGGGGAGCTCCTGCCGAATCAGGTCCAGCTCGTCGCGCGGCACTTCGAGCACCAGTTCGTCGTGCACCTGCAGGATCAGCCGCGACTTGAGCCCCGACGTCCCGAGCCAGCCATGCACGGCGATCATCGCCTTCTTGATCAGGTCCGCGGCCGTGCCCTGCATCGGCGCATTGATCGCCGCGCGCTCGGCGGCCTGACGGCGCCCCACCTGCTGCGCGCGGATCTCGGGCAGATACAGCCGCCGCCCGAACACCGTCTCGACGTAGCCCTTCGCCTTCGCCTCGCCCTTGATCCGCTCCATGTAGTCCGCGACCCCCGGATAGCGCGCGAAATAGCGGTCGATCCAGCCCTGCGCCGCCGACCGGTCGATACCAAGGTTCTTGGCCAGCCCATGCGCACTCATGCCGTAGATCAGCCCGAAGTTGATCACCTTCGAATAGCGGCGCTGCTCGCTCGTGACTTCTGCCGGCGTGACGCCGAACACCTCGGACGCCGTCGCGCGGTGCACGTCCTCGCCCTGCGCGAAGGCTTCGAGCAGGCGCGCGTCGCCCGACAGGTGCGCCATGATGCGCAGCTCGATCTGCGAATAGTCGGCCGACACGATCACGTGATCGCGCGGCGCGATGAAGGCCGCGCGGATGCGGCGCCCCTCGGCCGTGCGGATCGGGATGTTCTGCAGGTTCGGCTCCGAGCTCGCGAGCCGCCCGGTCACTGCCACCGCCTGCGAGAAGCTCGTGTGCACGCGCCCGGTCTTCGGATTGACCATCCGCGGCAGCTTGTCCGAGTAGGTGCTCTTCAGCTTCGCGAAGCCGCGGTGTTCAAGCAGCAGCTTCGGCAGCGGGAAGTCTTCCGCGAGCTGCTGCAGCACCTCCTCGTCGGTCGAGGGCTGGCCGGTCGCGGTCTTCTTGACGACCGGCAGGCCCAGCTTGCCGAACAGGATCTCGCCGAGCTGCTTCGGCGACGACAGATTGAAAGGTTGCCCCGCGAGGTTGTGCGCCTCGCGCTCGAGGTCCATCAGCCGGCGCCCCAGCTCCTCGCTCTGCTGCGCGAGCAGGAAGGCGTCGATCAGCACGCCGGTCCGCTCCATGTCGAAGAGCACCTGCATCGCCGGCATCTCGATATCACGATACAGCGCCGCGAGAGCCGGTTCGGCCTCGAGCTCGGACCACATCTTGCGATGCAGCCGCAGCGTCACATCCGCGTCCTCGGCGGCATATTCGGTCGCGCGTTCGAGCTGCACCTGGTCGAAGCCGATCTGCTTCGCGCCCTTGCCGCAGACTTCCGAATACGGAATCGTCGTCAGCCCCAGGTGCCGCTTCGCGAGCGAATCCATGTCGTGCGACTTGTCGCTCTCGAGCACGTAGGACTCGAGCAGCGTGTCGTGCACGATGCCGGCGAGACGGATGCCCTGGTTCGCGAGCACATGCGCGTCGTACTTGATGTTCTGGCCGAGTTTCGCGTGCTGTGCGGATTCGAGCCACGGCTTCAGCCGCGCGAGCACTTCGGCCGGCGGCAGTTGCTGGGGCTGATCGGGGCCGCGATGGCACAGCGGCAGGTAAGCCCCTTCGCCTTCGACGGTCGCGAACGACATGCCGACCAACTGCGCCATCATCGGATCGAGGCTCGTCGTCTCGGTGTCGAAGGCGACGAGCTCCGCGGCTTCGAGCTTCTTGGCCCAGGCTTCGAACGTCTCCCAGTCATGGATGCAGACGTAGCCCTGACGATGCGCGCCGGGCTCCAGAGGATCTTCGGCGGCTGCAGCGACGCCAGTCGGGGTCGCGCCGGTGGCGGCAGCGGCTGCAGCCGCGCCGTCCAGGCTCTGCAGCCAGCCGCGGAATTCGAAGCGCTCGTACAGCGCGCGCAGCGCCACCTTGTCGTCCTCGCGCGCCGGCAGCTCTTCGAGCGCAATCGGCAGCGCGATGTCGGTCGCGACCGTCACGAGTCTGCGGCCGAGCGGCAGGAATTCGAGGTGCTTTCTCAGGTTCTCGCCGACCTTGCCACCGACCTTGTCCGCGTTCGCGACGAGGTTGTCGAGCGTGCCGTACTCGGTCAGCCACTTCACCGCCGTCTTCGGCCCGCACTTCTCGACCCCGGGCACGTTGTCGACGGTGTCTCCGACGAGGGCCAGATAGTCGACGATACGCTCGGGCGGCACACCGAACTTCTCCGCGACGCCGGCCTCGTCGAGCACCTCCTCGCTCATCGTGTTCACCCACTTCACGCCGGGGCGCACGAGCTGCGTCAGGTCCTTGTCGCCGGTCGAGATCACGACTTCCCAGCCGCGCTCGAGCGCCTCGCGGGTCAGCGTGCCGATCACGTCGTCGGCCTCGACGCCCTCGACGCACAGCAGCGGCCAGCCCTCCGCTTTCACCGCCTCATGCAGCGGCTCGATCTGCAAGCGCAGGTCATCGGGCATCGGAGGGCGGTGCGACTTGTACTCCGGATACCAGTCGTCGCGGAAAGTCTTGCCCTTGGCGTCGAAGACACAGGCGCGGAATTCTGCCTTGTAGTCGCTCTCCAGCCGACGTAGCATCGACAAAACGCCCCGGATTGCACCGGTCGGCTCCCCCTTCGAGTTGCGCAGATCCGGCAGCGCGTGAAAGGCGCGATATAGATAGCTGGAACCATCGACGAGCAACAGGACAGGCATCGAGAAAAATCCTTGCGCGAAACCGGGCCGCAGGGGCCGAGCCTCGAATGAATACCGGCGCGGAAGCCGGAAAACGACACGACGAGAAGAAAATGACTGCGAAAGACAAAATCCCGCACAGCGCCACAAGCAGTACCGCGCCACGCTTCAACGCGCGCGAGTCCTGGCGGATCTTCGGAATTATGGCAGAGTTCGTCGAGGCGACCGAACGGCTCAATGCCATCCGGCCCGCGGTGTCGATCTTCGGTAGCGCGCGGATTGCGCCCGATCACATGTACTACATCCTCACCGAGCGCATTTCGCGTCTGCTGTCGGACGCGGGCTTCGCGGTGATCTCCGGGGGCGGGCCGGGCATCATGGAAGCGGCCAACAAGGGCGCCTACTTCGGCAAGAGCCCCTCGATCGGCCTCAACATCCAGCTGCCGATGGAGCAGAGCTCCAACCCCTACCAGGACATCTCGCAGACCTTCCAGCACTTCTTCGCGCGCAAGTTCATGTTCGTGCGCTTCGCCACGGCCTACGTCGTGATGCCCGGCGGCTTCGGCACGCTCGACGAACTGATGGAAGCGCTGACGCTGATCCAGACCGGCAAGAGCCGCAAGATCCCGATCATCCTCGTGCACGGCCCGTTCTGGAAAGGCATGATCGACTGGTTCCGCGACCGCCTTGTGGCCGAGCGCATGATCAACCCCGAGGACCTCGACCTGATCCAGGTGATCGACAAACCGGAGGACGTCGTCGAGGCGATTTTCAAGCATTACGAGAACCGCGGATTCCTGCCGCTGCCCGAGGAACACGAATTGCTGCTCAACCTTTGATGCAACTTTGATCTTAATGACGGACGAGCAACGCGGCTCCCTGCTAGAATCCGCGCCAAACAAGGAGAGCACCATGCGCCGCACTCTGATGGCGCTGCTGATGGTGGCGGCGACCCCGCTGGCCGCCCAGCAGCCCCCGAAACTCGAACCGCTGCCCGAACCCCCGCCGATGCCTTCCGACCAGACGCCGGAACCCCAGGTCACGATTCTCAAGCGCGGGCAAGACACCGTGCAGGAATATCGCATCTCGGGGAGGCTCTACATGATCAAGGTCACGCCCCCTCACGGCGTGCCCTACTACCTGATCGACCAGGAAGGCAACGGCGTGATGACCCGCCAGGACGTGATGCCGACGCTCGCCGTGCCACTCTGGGTGCTCAAGTCCTGGTGACTCCCGCCCGCCTTCCGGGCTCCTGAACCTGCCGTAAGCACTGTCATGTCCGTCTTCACCCCGGTTGCCCACGAATCGCTCGCCCACTGGCTCGGCCACTACGCTGTCGGCCGCCTGGTCGAGCTGCAGGGCATTTCCGCTGGCGTTCAGAACAGCAATTTCTTCGTCACGACGACGCTCGGCCGTTACGTCCTGACGCTGTTCGAAGGAATCCCGCGCGCCGAGCTGCCCTACTACCTGCACCTGATGGGGCATCTCGCGCGCCACGGCCTGCCGGTGCCCGGCCCGATCGCCGACCGCGACAACGAATACCTCGGCACGCTCAGCGACAAGCCCGCAGCGCTCGTGATGCGCCTGTCGGGGCGTTCCGAGATGGCCCCGACCGCTGCGCATTGCGCGCGCGTCGGCGCGATGCTTGCCGGCCTGCATCTGGCGGGCCTGTCCTACGGTCGCCGCCAGGACAATCCGCGCGGAGCCGCGTGGCGGCACGCAACCGCCGAGCGCGTGCGTCCCTTCCTGCCCGCCGAAGAACGCACGCTGCTCGACGCGGAACTGGCCTTCCAGGCCGGCAACGACTACTCGCGCCTGCCGCAGGGCGTGATCCACGCCGACCTCTTCCGCGACAACGTGTTGTGGGAAGGCGACTACATCGGCGGCGTCATCGACTTCTACTTCGCCGGCCACGACGCACTGCTCTTCGACGTCGCCGTCACCGTCAACGACTGGTGCGCGACGCCCGACGGCGCGCTCGACCCCGAGCGCAGCCAGGCGCTGCTCGACGCCTATCACGCCGAACGCCCCTTCGATGACGCCGAGCGGGGCAACTGGTCCGCGATGCTCCGCGCCGCGGCCCTGCGTTTCTGGCTGTCGCGCGCCGAGGACTTCCATCTGCCCAAGCCGGGCGAGATGGTGCTCGTGAAGCCGCCCTCCGAATATCGCGACATCCTGCGCCTGCGCATCGCACAGCCGCATTCGCTGCCCGTCTGACCCAATGACCGAAACGTCCAACGCGTCCGCCAACCACCACCGCCGCCGGCATCCGCTGCCGCACCCGGGCCACGTCACACCCGCCCAGACCCTGCAATGGCTCGCCGCCGGCTGGAAGACCTTTGCCGCAAGCCCCGGTCTGTGGATTCTCCAGACGCTGGCGCTTACCGCGATCCTGTTTACCTTGGCCTTCGTGATTGGCGTCATTCCGACCTACGGCCCATTGCTGGCTCCGTTAGTCCTGCAGATGCTTTTCCCGATGCTCGTTGCCGGCATGATTTCAGGCGCTCATGCACTGGATCAGGGGCAGCCGCTGCAGTTTGCCTATCTGTTCGACGGAGCACGTCGTCATCCTGGCAATTTGTTGATGATCGGCTTCTTCTGTGTCCTCGGCGGATTGCTCGCTGCGCTGATTGCGATCGTCGTGGGCAGTAGCGCCGCCGTCACCGGCGTGATTGTCGGCAGCCTGGGCAATATCGGACTGGGATCTTCGGTCGCATTGCTGTCACTTGCACTGTGGCCGGTCTTCTTGGTCCTGCTGCTGATGGCCCTCTGGTTCGCACCGACCTTGGTCATGCTGCAAAACGTCTCGCCTCTCGACGCCATAAGGCTCTCCTTGCGTGCGGGCGTCTCGAATCTCGCCAGCTTTATCGTCTTGGGCTTTATCCTGTATTTATTGGCTTGGTTCGCGATGCTGCCATTCGGACTGGGCGTGCTAGTGCTCATCCCCGTGCTTGCGGGCGCGCTGCATGCGGCGTGGAAAGATACGTTCGGCGAGTCGCAGCCGGCGCTGCTCGCACCCGCCGCCGACTCCCGATCCACCCCCGACGACGCAGCCTGAAAGCGATGGACGCCCGACAACTCCCCTCGCAACGCGGTTTCGCCTGGCTCAACGAAGGCTTCCGGCTGTGGCGCCGCAATCCGGCGCTGCTCACCTTCGTCTCCTTCGGCTACCTGCTGACGCTGCTGCTCGTCAGCATCGTTCCCTTCATCGGCCAGCCGATCGCATCGCTCTTGATGCCGGTGCTCTCGCTCGGCGTGCTCAACACCTGCCTGGCGATCGACCAGGGACGCAAGGCCGGACCGGACGTGCTGTTCTCGGGTTTCCAGCAGAACCTTCCCGCACTGGTGATGATCGGCGCGATCTATCTCGTCGCAAGCGTCGCCGTTCTTGCGATCACGATCGTCGCCGACGGCGGGACGCTGCTGAGCATGATGACCACCGGCGCCAGGATCGACCCGCAGGCGACCGGCGGCACCGGCTTCACAATCGCGCTGCTGATCGCGATCGCGCTCTCGACCCCGGTCATGATGGCCTACTGGTTCGCGCCGGTACTCGCCGGCTGGTGGAAGATCCCGGCGCCGAAGGCGATGTTCTTCAGCTTCATCGCCTGCCAGCGCAACTGGCGCCCCTTCCTGATGTACTCGATCGCGCTGGCGATGTTCGCTGCGGTGCTGCCGAGCATGGTGCTCGCGCTCGTCGGCCGGCTGTCGCCGATCCTCGCGACGCTGCTGTCGGTGCCGCTCCCGCTGGTCGTGATCCCGATCGTGTTCGCGAGCTTCTACGTCAATGCCTGCGACGTCTTCGGCCCGCCCCGCGATGGCTCGGCAGGTGCGTGATGCCGGTCCGCTGGGATTGCTCGGCGGCACCTTCGATCCCATCCACTTCGGCCATCTGCGCCTGGCCGAAGAGGCGCGCGAAGCGCTGCAGCTCGACCAGGTCGCGCTGATCCCCGCGGGCGCCCCGCCGCATCGCGACACGCCCCAGTCCGCGGCTTCGGCACGCCTCGCGATGGTCCAGCTCGCCAGCGCCGGCAATGACGGATTCATCGTCGATGCGGGCGAAGTCTTCGCCCAAGGCCCCAGCTACACCGTGCTCACGCTCGAACGGCTGCGCACGCAGCATGGACGGGCGCGCCCCCTCGTACTGATCCTCGGCGCCGACGCCTTCGCCGGCC
Organism: Aromatoleum sp.; assembly: GCF_035254505.1. Lineage (GTDB taxonomy): Bacteria > Pseudomonadota > Gammaproteobacteria > Burkholderiales > Rhodocyclaceae > Aromatoleum. The sequence goes on from NZ_DATFAO010000100.1 coordinate 55,347, forward strand.
TGCCCGGCTGGCACCGCTGGCAAGACCTCTTCGAACTCGCCCACGTCGCCGTCGCCAACCGTCCCGGCTATGCGCCGCACGGCCGGCGCTGGCCGGCGACGCTGTCGCAGGAACTCGATGACGCATGTGCCGGTCGCATTGCGACCGACTCTACCGTGCTGCGGCAGTCACCAGCGGGAAAGATTGTCCCGTTCGACATGACGCCGCTGGCCATTTCCGCATCGCTGATCCGCGACCTCATCCGGTCCGGACACAGCGCCCGTTATTTGCTGCCCGATCCGGTTCTCGACTATATTGGGTTGCACCACCTCTATTGCAAAAACTGATGGACATCCACACGCTCGAAAAACTCGTCGTCGACGCTCTCGAAGATATCAAGGCCAAGGACATCGAAGTCATCAACACCACCAAGCTGACCTCGCTATTCGACCGCATCGTCGTCGCCTCCGGCGACTCCAACCGACAGACCCGGGCGCTCGCCCGCAATGTGCAGGAAAAGGTGCGTGAAGCAGGCGGCACCGTCGTCAGCGTCGAAGGCGAAGAGAGCGGCGAATGGGTGCTGGTCGACCTCGGCGAGATCGTCGTGCACGTCATGCAGCCCGCGGTGCGCGCCTACTACAACCTCGAAGAACTGTGGACCGGCAGCTCAATGCGCCGTCCGCGCAGCGCCGTCGGCGCGGCCTGAGTCCGGTCCCCGCACGCGCCCTGTCGCCCGCTAGGCGATGAAACTCCTGATCGTCGCCGTCGGCACCCGCATGCCCACCTGGGTCGAAGCGGGTTTCGACGAATTCGCCCGCCGCATGCCGCGTGAGCTGCCGCTGCAGCTCGTCGAGGTGAAGGCCGAACCGCGCACGACGGGCAAGACCGTAGAAGCGATGATGGCGGCCGAAGCGGCGCGCATCGAAGCCGCGCTGCCGCCCCGCTGCCGCCGCGTGATCCTCGACGAGCGGGGCTCGGACCTGACGACGATGGAACTCGCGCGCCGGCTCGAAGGCTGGCAAGGCGAAGGCGCGGACGTCGCGCTGATCGTCGGCGGCCCGGACGGGCTCGCCCCGGCGATCAAGGCCTCGGCCCACGAGCGCATGCGCCTGTCGAGCCTGACGCTGCCGCATGCGCTGGTGCGCCCGCTGCTCGCGGAGGCGCTGTATCGTGCCTGGACGGTGCTGAAGAACCACCCGTATCACAGGGAATGAAAGCGTGTCGTTCTACGGGACGATCGTGACGACTCCCTCCATTCCGTCTTCCCGGTGGCCATTGAGGCTGCAGTAGAAGGAATACTCGCCCTCCATCAGTGGCACCAGCCACAGCTCGATAGTGTGTTTCGGCCGGACGTACACCGAATTCACGCGGTCGGCGATCACCCGTCCCGCATTGGAATTGACCATCCGCAGCGCAATGACCGACTCGTCGAACAAGGAGCCGCCGACCATGTCGTGCGCAAAACGACCGACGTTGTTGAGCGTCAGCTTGTAAGGTTTGCCCTTGTGCAGCATGATTCGATCCGGCTCGTACAGATGATCGCCAAGATCCACCTCAACGCGGGTCGCCTGCGCCCAGTCGATTCCGACCAAGGCCGGGTGCATACCTTGCGGCAGGTCGTCCTCGGCGAACGCAGCGGCGGTCACAGCCAAGAGCATCAGCCACCTCAGTGCCCGCAAGGCGCGGGTCACGACATTGCCCAACACCAGCATATCGCCCCCCTCCGCGAAACGCTTACTTCACTGCCGAAAAATCGAAGAGCAGCGGCTCGGAGACGCTCTTGTTCTCCGCTGCCGAACGGTTGAACACCGCGATCTGGCCCAGCAGCTTGGTCCCTGGCTTGAACACGACGTCGTCGGGGCGCGAGGTGTTGAGCGCGCGGGCGAATTCAAGCGACCACTGGCCCGCCTTCCACACGCCCTTCGCGGCGACATCGGCGCCGCTGCCCGAGGGCGTCGCGGGGACGAAGGATATCAACTTGTCGCCCTTGTTCTCGCGGGGACGCGGCACGACGTCGTAGGGCCCGGCGCCCTCGTCGCGCTGCTTGGAGATATAAATCACCGGGCCGTCCTTGACCTGGTACTCGGCCGCGGAGTCCTGCATCTTCGTCGTGATGAAGTGATTCATATCCTCGGCGAAGCCGGTCGGATTGCTGCGCGCGGCCGACCATAGCCACACGTCGACGCGGTATTCCTTGGTCGACAGCATCGTGCGGTCGTAGTCGCCGCTTAGGTGGAAGCGCACCGCGAACATGTCGTCGAGCTGGTTGTCGCGCTGGTACTTGTTGTCGCGCCACACCCAGTCCTTGTATTGCGTGTCGGCGGCGTCGTCCGGATAGCGGACGGCAATGAAGAGCTTGCCGCCGGCAACGCCCGCCTTCATCTCCACTTCGAGCTTGCCGGTGGTGTTGCGCTCACCCGAAGGTTCCAGCCCGTACTTCGCGCGCTCGTCACGCGGTAGCGCGGGCTTGACCGGGATCTTGATCCAGCCGTCGCTGCCCCACTCGCCGAGCTCGCCGTCGACCTTCGGCGTCGAGCCGAGGTTCTGCACCGCCACGACCTGGGGCGGCGCGTCGGCGAAAGCCGCCTGCGGCAGCAGCAGCGCAAGCGGAAGGAGCAGCCTGCACATCGGGGAGCGGGTCATCGACGGACGGATCTTCATGCGCTTACTCGACGGTGATCGTGCCGTGCATGCCCTTGTCCTTGTGGTCGTCGATCGTGCAATGCACTTCGTACTCCCCCTTGGTGACCGGGACGAGGAAGAGTTCGGCCGTGCCGCCACCCTTGTAGACTTCGACGGCGTTGAAATACGGCGCCTTGATCTCCGCACCGTTCGGCTTCGGCGTCTGCACCTTGCGCCACGCGACGTTCTTGAAGAAGTCGGCCGCGGTGTAGTAGTGGTCCTTCTCGCCGATGTTCTTGATCACGAGCCGGTAGGGCTGGCCGGCCTTCAGCTTGAGGTCCTGCGGCGAATAGCTGAAGTCCTCGAGTTCGATGGTCACGGTCTCCAGCGCGTCCCAATTTGCCGCCTTGACGATCGTGGGACCGTCGACAATGTAGTCGGCGGCCATGACAACGGGGGCGGCAAGGACGAAAGCCGCGGAGACGGCGAGGGCCAGGAAGGACTTGCGCATTGCGGTGATCTCCTCGAAAGGTCGGAAGGGCACGCCATCGAAACCAGTGGATGGACGCGGCATATTAACCCTGAGATTGTATCAATTATTTTCAAGAGCTTGCGCCGGCTGGCCGGGTGGTTGCAACGCCCATGCCGGGCGCGGGGTAGAATCGAGGAAACCCCGACCATTACCGCTTCGGGCACCAGAATGCCATGACCCACCTGCCTCCACGCATCTACCTCGCATCGCGCAGCCCCCGCCGGCGCGATCTCCTGCGCCAGATCGGCGTGAATTTCGACGTGCTGGTGTTCCGCAGCGGCGAGCGCGGCGACGATGCCGACGTCGATGAGACACCCTTCGAGAATGAGCCGGTCGAGCGTTATGTCGAACGCCTCGCGCTGACCAAGGCCGAGGCCGGCTTCAAGCGCCTGCATTGGCGCTCGCTGCCCTTCAACCCGGTGCTCGCCGCCGACACGACGCTCGAACTCGACGGTGCGATCATCGGCAAGCCGACGGATGCCGCCGACGCCACGGCGATCCTGCAACGCCTGTCGGGGCGGACGCATCGCGTGCTGACCGCGGTCGCGATGAGCGACGGCACGAAGATCCGCAGCCATATCAACGTCAGCGAGGTGCGCTTCCGCGAACTGAAGGAGTCCGAGATCCGGCCCTACGTCGCGAGCGGCGAACCGATGGACAAGGCCGGCGCCTACGGCATCCAGGGGCACGCGGCGATCTTCATCGAGGAGATCCGTGGCAGCTACACCGGCATCATGGGACTGCCGCTGTACGAAACCGCGCAGTTGCTCGAAACCTTCGGCTATCCTCTGTGACGACGCCGGTACGCGCGCATTGCATCCGATGGGCAATGCGCAATCGCTGTTCGACCCTTGCACTGCGATTGCGCATTTCCCATTGAGCGGCTGTTTCCATGAGCATCGAATTCCTCATCAACGTGACCCCGCAGGAGACGCGGGTCGCCATCGTCGAACAGGGTGTCGTGCAGGAGTTGCACGTCGAACGGACCGCGAGCCGCGGCATCGTCGGCAACATCTACCTGGGCCGCGTCGTGCGCGTGCTGCCGGGGATGCAGTCCGCCTTCATCGACATTGGCCTCGAGCGCACGGCCTTCCTGCACGTCGCGGATATCTGGAGCGACCGCCACAACGGCGACACGGGGCGGCCGATCGAGCGCATCCTCGTCGAAGGCCAGAGCCTGATGGTGCAGGTCCTGAAGGATCCGATCGGCACCAAGGGCGCGCGGCTCTCGACGCAGGTCAGTATCGCAGGGCGGCTGCTCGTGTACCTCCCGCAGGAAAAGCATATCGGCATCTCGCAGCGCATCGAGGACGAGAGCGAGCGCGAAGCCTTGCGCGAGCGACTGACGCGCCTCGTGCCCGAGGACGAGCCGGGTGGCTTCATCGTGCGGACGATGGCCGAGTCGGCGTCGGACACCGAGCTCTCCTCCGACATCGGCTACCTGAGGAAGCTGTGGGGCGAGATCCGCAACAGCGCCACGGGGCGCTTTCCGCCGACGCTGCTGTACGAGGACCTCAGCCTCGCCCAGCGCGTGCTGCGCGATCTCGTCGATGACGACACGACGCGCCTGCAGGTCGACTCGCGCGAGAACTACCAGAAGCTCAGCACCTTCGCCGCGGAATACACGCCGAAGGTGCTGCCGCTGCTCGAACACTACGGCGGCGAGCGGCCGCTGTTCGATCTGCACAACATCGAGGACGAGATCCAGAAGGCGCTCGCGCGGCGGGTGAACCTGAAGTCCGGCGGGTACCTGATCATCGACCAGACCGAGGCGATGACGACCGTCGACGTGAACACCGGCGGCTTCGTCGGCGCGCGCAACTTCGACGACACGATCTTCAAGACCAACCTCGAAGCGGCGCAGACCATCGCGCGGCAACTGCGCCTCAGGAACCTCGGCGGCATCATCATCATCGATTTCATCGACATGGAAAGCCAGGAGCACCGCGACATGGTGCTCGACGAGTTCCGTAAGGCGCTCGCTCGCGACCACACGAAGATGACGGTCAATGGCTTCACGGCGCTGGGCCTCGTCGAGATGACCCGCAAGCGCACGCGCGAATCGCTCGCCCATCTGCTGTGCGAGCCCTGCCCGACCTGCAGCGGCCGCGGCGAAGTGAAGACCGCCCGCACCGTGTGCTACGAGATCCTGCGCGAGCTGTTGCGCGAGGCGCGCCAGTTCAACGCGCGCGAATTCCGCATCCTCGCCGCGCCGGGCGTGATCGATCTCTTCCTCGACGAGGAATCGCAGTCGCTCGCGATGCTGTCGGACTTCATCGGCAAGAAGATCTCGCTGCACGCGGAGGCGAGCTACCAGCAGGAACAGTTCGACATCGTGCTGCTGTGAGCGTCGGCGTGCCTGCAACACCGCGCGAGCCGACGCCGGAGCGCTTCGGCGCCACTCCGCTGCGCTGGTTCCTCGCGACCCGCCCCGCCTTCCTCAGCGTCACGCTCGCCGGTTGCCTGATCGGGCTGGCGGCGGCGCATTCGGATGGCCTGCCTTTCGACATGCTGCGCGCGATCGTCACGGTCGTCTTTGCGCTGCTCGCGCATGCCGGGGCCAACGTGCTGAACGATTACCACGACGCCTTGAGCGGCGCGGACGCGGCGAACACGCAGCGGATCTTCCCCTTTACGGGCGGCAGCCGTTTCATCCAGAACGGCGTGCTGACGGAGCGCGAGACGGCGCGGCTGGGCTGGGCGCTGCTGGTGCCGGTGGTCCCTGCCGGGATCTGGCTCGCGGCCGGGTCGGGGACGGGGCTGATTGCGATCGGACTTGCGGGGCTCGTGCTGGGCTGGGCCTATTCGGCGCCGCCGCTGAAGCTCGCGAGCCGCGGGCTGGGCGAGTTCGCGGTCGCGGCGGCGTGGCTGCTGGTCGTAATTGGTGCGGACTTCGTGCAGCGTGGCACCTTCGCGTGGACGCCGGTTGCGGCCGGGGTGTCCTTCGCACTGCTCGTTGCGGATCTGCTCTTCATCAACCAGTTTCCGGACCGCGCGGGCGACCAGGCGGCGGGCAAGCGCACGCTGGTCGTGCAGCTTGGCGCGGATAGCGCGAAATGGGCCTATTTTGGCGTCGCGATCATCGCCTACGGCTGGCTCGTGCTGCAGGTCGGGCGCTACAACCTGCCGCAGGCCTGCGCCGCCGCGGCGCTGACGTTGGTCCTGTCCTTCCATGCGGCGCGGCTGTTGCGCGAGCACGCGGAGGAACCGGCGAAGCTCGCACCGGCGATCAAGCTGACAATTCTTGCGACGAACCTGCACGGTTTCGTGCTCGCGGCCACCCTCGCCTTCGGCCGCCACACCTGACTTCAATTTCGGATTGATCCCATGATCGGACGCATCGCCGGCATCCTGCTGGAAAAGAACCCGCCCCAGATCGTCGTCGACGTGCACGGCGTCGGCTACGAGATCGACGTGCCGATGAGCACCTTCTACGGCCTGCCCGCGAGCGGACAAGCCGTGTCGCTTTTCACCCACCTCGCGGTGCGCGAGGACGGGCACTTCCTGTACGGCTTCGCGAGCGCCGACGAACGCGCGGCCTTCCGCCAGCTGCTGAAGGTGTCGGGCATCGGCGCGCGCACGGCGCTCGCGGTGCTGTCAGGGCTGTCGGTGACGGATCTCGCGCAGGCCGTGGCGCTGCAGGAGGCCGGGCGACTGATCAAGATCCCCGGCATCGGCAAGAAGACCGCCGAACGCCTGTTGCTGGAGCTGCGCGACAAGCTCGGCAAGGCGCTGCCGACGCTGGGGGCGACGGTCTTCCCGGCCGGCAGCGCGACGGCCGAACCGGACGCGCGTAGCGACATTCTCAACGCGCTGCTCGCGCTCGGCTATAACGAGAAGGAAGCGCTGTCGGCAATGAAGGGAGTGCCGGAAGACAGCGGCGTCTCCGATGGCATCCGTCTCGCACTGAAGAGCCTGTCCAAAGCCTGAGGCAGCCTTCCCCTGCGGAGGGGACACGGAGGCTCATCCAGCGCAAGGGCAAGCAGGAGCTTGCCGGAACCGCGGGAGGCAGGGCCAATGGACGAATTATTGAGCTTGCTGTTTGCGGCGGCGGTCGAGCTGAGCGGACTGCCGGCGATGGAGGCACGCCCCCCGGTGCAGGCGATGCCGTATCGGGACCTGTTGCAGGAGATCTGCAGCGATCTCAAGACGGATGCCCGGCAGCTGCTCGCGGCATTCGATGACTGCACGACGCAACACGCGATGTGGCCGGCGGTCTGCGAGGAGCCGGACCTCGATTCCTCGCGCTATGAGCGGTGCACCGGGCAACAGGGCCTCGTGGCGGCCTACATCGTGGAGCAGGGTCGCATCGTCTATCGCGACGACCTCAGCCTCGACAACGACATCGACAACTCCTTCCTGGTGCACGAGTTCGTGCACGCGTTGCAGGATGGCGCGAGCAGCGGGCACCCGTTCGACACCTGCGCCGACGTCATGGCGGCCGAGCGCCAGGCCTACGCGGTGCAGCAGGCCTACCTGCGGTCGCGGGGCCAGATGCTGCGGGTGGGGGACCGGCTGCGCTGGGTCGGCTGCGAGGGGGTTCGCTGAGGCCCCCCGCCCCGGCGTTGCAGAGGGCGCCGAGGGCACAGCGGTACTCCCCGCGGGAGAGTCGGCCGAGCAGATGCCGGCGGGTAATGTCGCGCAGGGATTCCGCAAGGCGGATGCGCTCGGCCTGCGCGTCGGCGCAGGCGCGAGCGGGCGGCGGTTCAGCCGGCCACACAATCCGCCTCGTTCTGCGCCGCCAGCCCGGGGGAGAGGGCAAACTCGCAGCCGGTCTTGGTCTTCACCTCGGCGACGCTCACGCCGGGGTGCAGTTCGATGAGCACCAGACCGCCCCCGCCGGGCCGCTTGTCGACGGCAAACACGCAGAGGTCGGTGATGATGATGTCGACCACGCCGGCGCCGGTCAGCGGCAGCGAGCATTCGCGGACGATCTTCGGTGTGCCGTCGCGCGCCGCGTGCTCCATCATCACCACCACCCGCTGGACCCCCGCCACGAGGTCCATCGCTCCGCCCATGCCTTTCACGAGCTTGCCCGGGATCATCCAGTTGGCGAGGTCGCCCCGCTCGCTCACCTGCATCGCGCCGAGGATGGCGAGATCGATGTGGCCGCCGCGGATCATCGCGAAGGAATCGGCGCTGCTGAAGATGCTGCTGCCGGCGAGCGTCGTGACCGTCTGCTTGCCAGCGTTGATGAGGTCGGCGTCGACCTCGGCTTCGGTCGGGAACGGCCCGATGCCGAGCAGTCCGTTTTCCGACTGCAGCCACACCTCCATGCCCGGCGGAATGTGGTTGGCGACGAGGGTCGGCATGCCGATCCCGAGATTGACGTAATAACCGTTGCGTAGCTCCTGCGCGGCGCGCCGGGCCATGTCGTCACGAGTATAGGCCATGTTCATTCCTGCCGAGTGGTGCGTTGTTCGATGTGCTTGGTCGGGCGCGGATTGACGACGATGCGCTGGACGAAGACGCCGGGGGTGTGGATGTGGTCGGGGTCGAGGGTGCCGGTGTCGACCAGCTCCTCGACCTCGGCCACCGTGATCCGGCCGGCCGTCGCGACCACCGGGTTGAAGTTGCGCGCGGTCTTGCGATAGACGAGGTTGCCGGCGCGGTCCGCCTTCCACGCCTTGACGAGGGCGACGTCGGCGGTCAGCGAGTGCTCCAGCAGGTAGCGCCGACCGTCGATGTCGCGCTCCTCCTTGCCCTCGGCCACGAGCGTGCCGACGCCGGTGCGGGTGTAGAAGGCCGGTATGCCCGCGCCGCCGGCGCGCAGCTTTTCGGCGAGCGTGCCCTGCGGCGTCAGCTCGACCTCAAGCTCGCCCGACAGCAGCTGACGCTCGAACTCGGCGTTCTCGCCGACGTAGGACGCGACCATCTTGCGGATCTGCCGCGTGGCGAGGAGGAGCCCGAGGCCGACGCCATCAACGCCCGCGTTGTTGCTGATCACGGTGAGGTCCTTCACCTGCGCGTCGCGCAGCCCGTGGATCAGCGTCTCGGGAATGCCGCACAGGCCGAAGCCCCCGACCGCGACGGTCTGCCCGTCCTGCACGACGCCGGCCAGTGCGGCAGCGGCGTCCGGATACACTTTGCTCATAAGGTTCTCCTGGTAAAGATCATGTTCCGACGGCGTCCGCCACGTCGCGGGCGGCCGGCCCAATCACGCGCACCGCGTCGATGGCGGCCGGATTCTCGATCGACGACAGGTCGCCGACGCGAGTGCCGAGGTAGGCGCTGCGCATCACGCGGCGCACCGTCTTGCCGTTGCGGGTCTTCGGGATCGCGTCGACGCGATGCACATGCGCCGGACGCAAGGGCTTGCCGAGCTGGCGCCCGACGTGTTCGACGAGCTTCGCTTCCCACGCCTCCCATGGCCGCGTCGCGAGCGCCTCGCGGTCGGCAACGGTGACGAAGCACACCGCGGTTTCGCCCTTGAGTTCGTCGGGCACCCCGACCGCCACCGCCTCGACGACCAGCGGATGCGACACCAGCGCGGATTCGAAGTCGGCCGGGCCGACGCGCTTGCCGGCGATCTTGATCGTGTCGTCGCTGCGGCCATGGACGAACCAGTAGCTGTCCTCGTCGACGCGCGCCCAGTCGCCGTGCACCCACACGTCCGGCCAGACCGACCAATAGGCGTCGCGGTAGCGCTCCGCGTCGCGCCAGAAGCCGTGGGTCATGCCGGGCCAGGGCTGACGGATCGCGAGTTCGCCGACGGTGCCGCGCACGGAGCGGCCGTCGCCGTCGAGCACGTCCACCGCCATGCCCGGAATCGGCCCGTTGAAGGAGCACGGCTTTTGCGGCAGGCCGGGAAAGCACGCGAGGATGCCGCCGCCGATCTCGGTGCCGCCCGAGTAGTTGATGATCGGGCGACGCGATTCGCCCGCCTGCTCGAAGAGCCACCGCCACGGCGCCTCGTTCCACGCCTCGCCGGTCGAGCCGAATACGCGCAACGTGTCGAGGGTGCCCGGCGCAGGTAGGCTTGCCTCGTTCGTCATCAGCATCCGCACCAGCGTCGGCGACAGGCCGAGATGCGTGACGCGGTGGCGCTCAACCAGTTGCCACAGCCGCCCGGCGTCGGGGTAATCGGGCGTGCCTTCGTAGAACATCAGCGTCGCGCCGAGCATCAGCCCGCCGTAGACCATCCACGGCCCCATCAGCCAGCCCATGTCGGTGATCCACATCAGCGTGTCGTCGGCGCGCAGGTCGAAGGCCATCTGCAGGTCCTGCGCGGCCTTCACCGGGAAGCCAGCGTGCGTGTGGACGACGCCCTTCGGCTTGCCGGTGGTGCCCGAGGTGTAGATCAGCATCAGCGTCTGATCGGCCAGGAAGGCCGTGCGCGGACAGGTGGACAGGTAGCCCGGGAGCCGCCGGTATTCGAACTCGACGCAGGAGGCTTCGCCGGCATCGTCGGCGACGTCGGCCGGACCGATGCCCAGCCGGTCGACGACGACGAGGTGGCGCAGCGAGGGACTCGCGCGCGCCGCCGCCCGGGCCTCGGCGAGCATCGGCACGCGCTTGCCGCGCCGGTAGTAGCCGTTGGCGCAGACCAGCACGCGCGCCTCGCAGTCGGCGATGCGCTGCGCGACCGAGTCGGCGCCGTAGCCGGAAAAGAAGGGGATGAAGATCGCGCCGATGCGGGTCGCAGCGAGCATCGTCACGGCGGCCTCGGGGATCATCGGCAGGTAGAGGGCGATGCGGTCGCCCTCGCCCACGCCCATTGCGCGCAAGCCGGCGGCGACGCGCTCCACCTCGGCGCACAGCTCCGCATAGCTGATGGTGCGCAGCTCGCCGCGGTCACCCTCCCAGCGGATCGCGATCTTGGTCGGCGTCGCACCGGCGTGCTTGCCGACGAGGTTGTCGACGAGGTCGAGGCGCCCGTCGACGAACCACTTCGGCCACATCGCACCGTCGCTCACATCGAGCGTCTCGCGGTACGGCGTCACCCAGTCGAGGCCGATCGCTTCGACGACCTGGTCCCAGAAGCGTGCCGGCTCGCACGCCGCCCGCTCGCGCAGGTCGTCGAGGTCACGATAGCCGTGGCGCGCGATGAAGCGCGCGAGCTGCGTCGTGCGCCATTCGTAGCCCGTGGGCGTATACATGTTCATGTCGGAGTTCTCCCGGCCTTGTCCTTGTCGATGCCGCGGACCGCAGCGGTCCCGCCTCGCCCTTGCGCAAAAAAATGTCCGTCCCCGAAGGGGGCTGGGGACGGACAAAGGGGGAGAGCCGGAATCCCGATCGCGGTGGCGGAAGCCGCCTCAGCGGCCCGCGCCGGTTGCGACTTCCTCGAGGACGTTGAGCGACACGTCGGTCTCCTTCACGCCCTTCGGGTTGGATTTCATGTTCGACGACCAGTTGGTGGCGTGACCGCGCTTGACGTCGATGATGTGGCCCACCACCGGCATCACCGCCTTGTAGCCGTCGTCGCCGGTGTCGGGGCGGTTCTGGAAGATGAACATCTTCCAGAACTCACCCTTGCGATCGAGCGCATAGCCTAGGTATGGCCGTGGGAACTCGACTTCGATGTAGGCCACCTTCTTGCTGTACGGGTGCTCCGGCGGCGGCGTGCCCTCGACCACATACACCTCGCGCGGCTCCCACTCGATGTCCTTCGCCGGGTTGAAGAAGGGCGGCTCGCTCATGCCGATGCGCGGGTATTCCTTCTCGATCGACTTGCCGGTCTGGCTGTTGTCGACGCTCATGTCGGGGCTGTGGGCGATGGCGAAGACCCAGCGCTTCTCGATCAGCTTGTTCGACGTGTATTTCGTCGGCCAGGCGTCCCAGATATCCCAGTCGTCATAGAGCTGGTCGGTGCCGCCGATCGGATCCATCCACGCGCCGCCCGACAGGCGACGGGTGCGACGCACCGACTTCAGGTACGCGTAGGCGTCGTCGGGCTTCTTCGAGTCGGCCTCGTTGTAGCGCACCGAGAAGGAGCCGATGCCGCGGATCTCCTGCGGGCTGGTGGCGACGAAGTAGGTCTTCTGCGCGACGTTGCCGTCGCCGACCGAGATCGGCCCGCCGTCGAGGCGTCCTTCCATGTAGTAGCGCCGCGACTGGAAGCGCTGCACGCGCTCGAAGCCTTTCTTCGCGTCGAGGAACACCCAGGCGATGTCGCGCAGGTCCATCGTCGCGCCGTAGGTCGCCGCGCGCAGGTTCCAGATCACCTTGTCGCCGGCGTTGGGGTCGTCGAGCTTGATCGCTTCGGGCGGGAACAGCATGCCCGCCTTCCAGCCGGTGACGGTGCGGTCGGCGGGGTTGAACTTGACGTCCTTCGACCAGTTCTTCGTCGCCTCGACGTACTTCGGGTCCATCTCGATCTTCTTCGAGTGGGCGATCTTGATCGTCAGGTCGTAGTTGTTGATCATCCATTCGAGCTTTTCGGGAATCATGCTCGCGATGGTCTTGCCCTCGAAGGTGTCGTTCTTGACGCCGGCGAGGTTGTCCTTGGTGATGACGAAACCGGGCTCCAGCACCTTGGCCTGCGCGCCCTGCATCGCGAACAACAGCATCAGGCCGACGGCGCCGCCGGTGGCGAGGCGTCGCACCGCGGGGCGGTCGGTGTTTCGGGAATGCTTGTACATGGTGGTCTCCTCCTTTTTTAGAACTGCCGGGTCAAGCGGAAAACAATCTGGCTGGCGTTGTCGAAATAGCCGAACAGCTGCGATTTCTGGTTACTGAACGGGACCTTGCTGGAGCGGTCGCCGGTCCAGAACAGGTCGGCCTCGATCTTCGCCAGCCACTGCTCGGAGAGCGTCATCGACACGCTGGGAATGGCGAAGCCGCCGCCGTGCGTGAGATCAAAGCCGATCGCGAAGCCGGGGTTGATCGTGTCGTTGCGGTAGTTCAGCGTCGTGAACGCGGTCAGGATGGTGTTGTGCTCGGTGAGCGGCGTGCCGTAGGCGAAGAGACGCACGAGGTCGTCCGACTCCTTGAAGTTCAGCACCTGGGTGTCGAACAGCTGGATCGACGAGAACGACGGGCGCGAGGTGCCGAGCAGGCCTTCGAGACCGAGGTTCTTGTCGATGCGCAGCATCGTCGTCAGCGTGTCCTTCTTCTTCACGCCGCCGAGCCCGATGCCGACATTGCCCGGCACTTTCGGATCGAGGAAAGCCCCGGTCCCGACGTTGTAGGGCTGATCCTGGGTGTAGGCGATCTCGGCGCTGAGCACGGCGTCGAGCGGGCCGCTGTAGCCGCTGACCGTCATCCCATAGACATCGATCTTCGGGTGGATCAGATCGAACACCGAGCCGGTCGGCGCCTTCTCGAAGGGCCTGAACGTGGAGTTCGCGACCGGATCGGCGGAGAAGGTGCTGAGCCAGGCGAAGGAATAGCTCAATCCGTAGGCCTCGCCCGACCAGCGCACGCCGCCGGTGACGTCGCGGTAATCGCCGTCGGGGTGCTTGCAGTCCTTGTTGGTCACGGTGCTGAGGTCGAAGCCACGATAGGGCTGGAAGAACCAGCGTCCGCCGCGGATATCGTAGGTGTTGCCGATCGACTCGCAGCTGTCCCAGCCCGGCCGCACATAGGCCGCGAGCATGCCGTCGGCCTCGGGGACGCGGATCTTGGTCGAGATCAGCGTCAGCGGCTTGCGCCACTCCTCGTTCTCGCCCTCGAAGAAGAGGCGCCACGACAGGTCATAGCCATGCACCAGATCCATCGCGTGGAAGAAGTCGGATTCGCCCCACACCAGTTGCTGCTTGCCCGCCTTCACGGTCACCCGGTCGCCGAGCGGCACTTCGGCCCACAGCTCACGCAGTTCGCGCTGGTTGTAGTTGTCCAGGATGCTGTTGCCGCCAGCCGTGCCGTTGGTCTCGCGCAGGCGCTCGAGGTCCCGCAGGTAGTCGGTCTTGGCTTCCCGATCGAGACGGCCGATGGCTTTCCACTTCACCGGCCCGGTGCGCGCATCCGCGTCGAGCAACAGCGAGCCGCGCACCATCGACAGCTTGCCCTTGCTCTTCTTGTCGATCGCATCGAGTTCGGGCTGGTCCTCGAGGTTCATCGACACCCAGGCGCGCGCATAGCCCGACAGGTTGAAGCTGAAATCCTTGGCCCAGGACCCGTCGTCCTCGGCGCCCCGGGCCGGGCTCTCGGCACCGTGTGCCGGACTCCCCGCGAGCCCGGCAATCGCGGCGGCCACGGCGGCCGCTGCGATCTTTCTTCTTGCTACTCCCTTCGTCATCTCCTCGCTCCTTATGGTTTTGGCACTGCACTGAAAGCTTCATGGGCGGACGCGGCCCGCTCGGCGCTGCCGCGCCCGCGGGACCGCATCAAGCGACCATCACCGGCTCGGCCTGCTCGATCGGATGTCGCTTGCTGCCCACGATGAATTCCGGCCGGAACACATAGACCAGGGCGGGCATGATGAAGAGGGCGCTGAACGCCGAGATGAAGAGCCACAGGGCGATCAGCACGCCCATGTCGGCCTGCAGGCGCAGCGACGAGAAGTGCCACAGCACGACGCTCGTGATCAGCGTCATCGCGGTGATCAGCACGCCCTTGCCCGGCCCCATCAGCGCATTGACGATGGCGCGCTCGACGTTGTGCGAGCGGTGCAGGTTCTCGCGGATGCCATCGACGATGTAGAAGGTGTAATCGACGCCGAGCCCGATGCCGAGCGCCACCACCGGCAGCGTGTTGATGTTCATGCCGATGCCCTGCCACGCCATGTAGCTGAAGGTGATGGTGTTGGAGAGCAGCACCGGGATCATGAAGAACACCCCGGCCACCGTGGAGCGGTAGGTGATCGTGCAGCAGACGACGAGCACCAGCAGCGCGAGGGCGATCGCCTCGATCTGACCGGCGAGGATCACCTCGTTCACCGCCGCCAGCACCCCGACGAGGCCGCCGGCGAGCAGGTACTCGGCGTCCTTGATCGGGTGCTGGGCGACGTAGTCGCGCACGCGGGCCACCGCCGTGCGGATCGTCTCGCCCTGGTGGTCACGGAAGAACAGCGTCACCGCGCCGTTCTTCGCGTCGGCATCGGCATAGCGATCCATGTCGCCCGGATCGGAACCGGACACGAACATGTACATCAGCTCGCCGTTCTCGTCGCCGCTCTGCCCCAGCTCCTGGTACATCGGATTGCCTTCACGCAGCACGCGCTTGACCTGCGGCAGGATGTCGGCGAGCGAGATGCTGCCGCCGACCTCCGGCTGAGCCTCCATGTACTTCTGGAAGCGCGTCATGCTCGACAGCACCTCGGGTTCGCGCAGCGCCCCCGGCTGATTCCCGGCGACGACGACGAACATGCGGTCCGAGCCCTGGAACTGGCGGTTGATCTCCGCGGCGTCGCGGTTGTAGCTCGAGTCCGGCCACAGGATCGGCGAACCCGGGTTGGCATCGCCGACCTTCAGGTTGAAGGCGTACAGGCCGGAGACCACGAACACCGCCCCTGCCGCCCCGAGCACCGCGTAGCGCCAGCGCGTCGTGACGATCGCCGAGCACAGTTTGAGGATCGCCATCAGCACGGGGTTGATGTTCACCGGGTGGATGGGGCGTTGGCGTGCGCTGACCCAGGACAGCATCACCGGCGTGAGCACCAGCGCGCTGATCAGGATCGTCAGCACCCACACCGTGCCGATGAAGGAGATCTTCTGCAGCAGCGGGATCGGCGTCAGCGCGACCACCAGCACACAGCCGGCGTCGGCGACGATCGCGAGCATGCTCGGCTTGAACAGGTTGCGGGCACTCGCCCGTGCGGCGGCCTCGGCCAACGCGACGCCGTGCGCGGTCTCGTCGTCGAAGCGGGCGATGAGCTGCACCGAGTTCGAGATCGCCTGCGCGGTGATCAGGAACGCGACCACCACCACCAGCGGATCGAGATGGAAGCCCATCAGCCGCGCCGCGCCCAGTGCCCAGATCGCACTGACCGTGCCGGCGAGCAGCGGCAGCGTCGTGCCGTGCCAGGTCCGCGTGATCAGGCACAGCAACACCACCAGCGCACCGACCGCGATGAAGAAGATCGTCAGCGTCTCGTGCAGGTAGTGGTTCACCCAGCCGTAGAGCACCGGCTCGCCGACGATGCGCACCTGCACGCCGTCGCCGCTCGCCTCCTCCACCAGCGTCATCAGCTGGTTGAAGGCGCGTGTGTAGTCGATATTGCCGTCGCTGAAATCGACCGTGACCAGCGTCGCTTTCAGGTCGGTCGACACGTAGGGGCCGTAGACCAGCGGATTGTTGAGCACCGACGCCTTCAGCGCCGCGAGCGCCGCCTCGTCGCGCGGCAGTTCCGGCCACATCAGCGGACGCGATTCGACGCCCTCGGTCGAGGCGCGCACCTCCTTGATCTTCTTCGACGCGAGCGAAATGATCTGGTAGGTATCGACGCCTTCGACCTGCTGCAGATCGACCGTGAGCTTCTGCACCTTGCCCAGCACCACCGGGTTGAAGATGTCGCCGTGCTCGACCTCGAGCATGATGCTGACCATGTTCGAGCCGCCGAAGGTCTGCTTGAAGCGCTGGTTCACGGCGACGTAGGGATGATCGCGCGGCAGCAAGTCGCTGAAGATCGTCTTCACTTCGATCTGGCTCGCCTGATAGCCCATCACCAGCGTCACCAGGGCCACCGCGGCGACCACCAGCGCGCGGAAGCGGATGAGGAAGGCAAAGGCGCGATCGACCTTGCCGAATGTCGTGTTTTTCACCTGTGTTCCCTCACATCCGCTGTTGGCCGGCGACGCGCAGGGCGCCGTTGTCGAGCACGGCGAGGTTGCTGCCGGCGAGGAAGTAGCGCGTGCCGACGCGGGCGACCTGGGTGCGCCACGACACGTCGCCGTCGGCGACGCGGCCGAGCTGCCATGTCTGCGCGTCCGCGTCGGCGCTGGCCATCACGCCCTTGTCGCCGACGGCGAGCCAGCGGCCGTCGTCCCACATCACGCTGTAGAAGTGTTCGCGGGTGAAGGCCGGCACCTGGCGCCAGCTGGCGCCGCCGTCACTGGTGACCAGCAAGGTGCCGGCGAGACCGACGGCCACGCCGTGTGCGGCGTCGCGGAAGGCGAGCGCCATCAGGCTGACCTTGTTCGGCGTCGCCACCGCTTGCCAGTTCGCGCCGCCGTCGGTGGTCCGCATCAGCGCGCCGAACTCGCCCACGAGCCAGCCCGAATCGCCGACGAAAGCGATGTCGTTCCAGGCGCGGTCTTCTTCGGGCAGCACACGCGACCAGGTCGCGCCGCGGTCGGTCGAGCGCAGCACGGCCCCGAACTCGCCGACGGCCCAGGCCGCTCCGCTCGCGATGCGAACGCGGAACAGCTTGTTCGGATTGCTGCTGGCGGGAATCTCGGCGCGCGCCCAGCTGCGACCGCCGTCGCCGGTCACGACGACGACGCCGTCATTGCCGACGGCCATCGCGTGCTCGCTGTCCCACGCCGCGATGCCTTGCAGATTGACTTCGGTATCGGAGCTCTGGCGCACCCAGGACTGGCCGCCGTCCTCGCTGCGGACGATCTTGCCGCCGGCGCCCGCCGCCCATACGACCTGGCTGTCCGGGGTGGCGACGCTGTAGAACGTGTCGCGGCGCTCGATCGCCGGCGGTTCGACTTTCTGCACCACCGCCTCGGCCTTGACGAAGAGGCCGGCGTACAGCAGTCCGCCGACGATCACCAGGGGCGCGGACGACGTCATCAAGGTCACGACGCGCCGGGCGCCGCCTCCATACTTTCTCAATCGACGCAGCATCAGAGTCTCCTTCACGCCCCGGAACGGCGCGCGTTTTCTTTTTTTGGGCAGCCGAATCCCTGCAGGGCATTCGCCTCGCATGGTTCGTTACCTTGTTCGGGGAAAATCGGGGGCCCGGACTACGGCCCCCCGGCCGGCGCTTTCCAGGCGAAAGCGCCGGCCCTCAGCCGCCGGGCACCCCGCCCGGCCGGGACGGCTTACGCCGCGCGTTCAGGCACCGGCAGACCGACCCACTCCTTGTAGAAGGCCTCGATGTCCGGCTCGAAGTCGTGGATCACCGGGTACCACGGGGTCGGCGCCTCGACGTCGTGCATCGTCCCGCAGGTCGGGCAGTAGTACTCGCGGTACACCTGCCACTGCGTGTCCGGCGCCATCAGCTTCGGGTATACCTCGGTCATCGCCTCCTCGGTGTCGCGCACGTAGATCGCCGCGTTCAGCTTCCAGTTCTGCCGGTAGTCGCCGAACTCATGGCCGCAGTCGCACTTGGTGACCCACTGCTTGGTCTTCGCCGATTGCACGATGTAGAGATGCGGCCCGAGCGGCAGCACGATCTTGTCCTTGAAGCTCACCTTGGCCTGCAGCGCCTTCACGTACTGCTCGAAGCGGCTGTTGTCCTTGGGCATCGACAGCATGCGGAAGGTGGTTTCCCAGTCGAGCGAGCCCTCGACGAGGTGTGAGACCTGTTCATTGGTGTAGGTAGACATTTCTCAACTCCTTGATTCGGTGATCACTCTTCGACCTGGACGACGGTCGTGACGTCGGGCAGCAGCGACAGGTCCATGCGGTGCTTGGAGCCGTAGGACGGCACGCCCAGTTCGGTTTCCAGCAGCTGCCAGTCGGCGGGCAGGCTCCAGAAGGCCTTGAACTCGTTCGTGAATTTTTCCGACAGGGCGAAGCTCGTCGCGAACATGTGCTGCACCTGCACGGCCGCGTGCTTATTCACGATGCGTTCGCGCTCTTCCTTCATCCACTCGCGGGTCGGCAGCGCACGGGCCAGACGCTCCTTGCGGATCTCCGCACGGCGGGCCTGCGTCTTCGCGGGATCGACCGAGAACACGCCCTTCGCGTCCTGCGTGAAGACCGCGCCATAGACCTTCTGCGCGTACTCCGGCAGCAGGAACTTCTGGTTCAGGTCGTTCTCGATCGCCTTCGGCTCGCGATCGATCGGGTCGCCGAAACCGGGGCCGCCGCGCAGGTAGTTCAGGTACAGGTCGTGGTTGTCGTAGCAGTCCTCGGTGGTCATGCACTGCTTGTCGCGCTTGACCACGGCGGTCGCGTCGATGTGGCGCTCGTAGTCCGGGCGAGTCGGATCGAGGTCGCCCCCGAGCGGCAGCGAGTCGCCGATCGCGATGCGCTGCTCCAGACCGGTCTTGTGCGCCTCGAAGCGATAGCCGGTCGCCGACGGGTAGCCGCCCATCATCCCCCAGTCGCTGTTCATGAAGCCGTTGCCCATGAAGAACATCGTCCAGTCCTGGGCGTTCCACACCATGCGCAGCGTCTCGAAGCCGCAACCACCGCGATACTTGCCGTAGCCGCCGGAGTTGGCCTTCACGTTGCGGCCGAGGTACAGGAGCGGCTCGGCCATCTCCCAGATCTCGATGTCGCCCATGTCGCCTTCCGGGTTCCAGATCGCGGCGGCGTGGTTGAGGCCGTCCTTCACCGCGCAGGCGCCGGTGCCGCAGCTCGAAGCTTCGAAGCTATTGACCGCGTGGATCTCGCCGTCCTGGTTGATGCCGCCGCCCTGCAGCCAGTTCGAGGTGTTGGCGTTGCCGGCGTTAACTTCTTCCAGATAGCCGCGACTGAAGTAGGACTGCGAGAGGCCGCGCCACAGCGCTGCCCAGCCGGAGACCAGGAAGTGCCAGGCGTAGGCGTGGCCGGTACGGCGGTCGTCTGGGTTGCACCAGGTGCCTTTCGGCAGCTTGAACTCGGTCGCGAAGTACGCGCCGTCGTTGATGCGCTGGGTCGGCACCAGGGTCTGCGACATCATCACCCAGATGCCCGAGGTGAAGGCCACCTGGTGGGCGTTGAAGGTGTGCCAGCCCCAGCGGCTCGCACCTTCGAAATCGAGGCGCCACTTGCCGTCCGGCCGGATCGTCATTTCGACCGGCGAGTGCATGATCGAGTCGAGCTTGGCGAAGGCGTTCGAGACCTGCACGTCCTCGTGGTTGAACGGCACATCGACGAAGGAGACCTTGCGGTACTTGCCCGGCAGCGTCATCGCCTTGATGCGGCTCATCAGGCCGCGGCGGCCTTCCTCGATCACCTCGGCGCCGAACTTTTCGTAGGCATCGAGACCGTCGGCGCGGATCACTTCCTCGACCAGCTCGCGGATCATGTGGCAGCCGGCGATCCGGGTCTTCTCGTCGAGGATCCAGTACTTCGGCGTGCGCACCGAGCGCTGGCTTTCGTGCAGCCAGTCGCGCAGCGGCTCGTCGTTGATGCCGGTCTTGCGGCAGGTGATCATGTAACCATCGCCGAAGCGCTGGGTCTGGCCGGTGGACATCGAACCCGGGGTTACCGCACCGGTGTCGATCACGTGCGTCACGCCGCCCACCCAGCCGATCAGCTTGCCTTCCCAGAAGATCGGGACGATGGTCGCGATGTCGCACGGGTGCACGTTGCCGATCGCGCAGTCATTGGTCGTGAACATGTCGCCGGGATTGATGCCGGGGTTGCCTTCCCAGTTGTTCTCGATCATGTACTTGATCGCCGCGCCCATCGTGCCGACGTGGATGATGATGCCGGTCGAGGTCAGGATGCAGTCACCGGCGGCGTTATAGAGCGTGAAGCACAGCTCGCCTTCCTGCTCGACGATCGGGCTCGCGGCGATCTTCTTCGCCGTTTCGCGGGCATGCACGAGGCCGCCGCGCAGCTTGGAGAACAGCTTCTCGTAGCCGATCGGATCGCTGTCCCGGAATTCGAGCTTCTCGATGCCGTTGTAGTAACCGGTGGTCTTGGTGCGCTCGATGATGCCGTCGCGGAACTGCTTCAGCGTCTGGCCGTTCTTCAGCAGGTCGGCAAAGCCGACTTCCTTGTTTGTCATCATGTTCATGGCGGGTCTCCTCCTTACTTCACTTCTTTGAGATGGAACAGGCGGTGCTTGTCGACCGTCGTCTCGAAGCCGTCGGGCACGACGAAGGTCGTCGCGTCGGATTCGATGATCGCGGGACCGACGATGTGGTTACCCGCCTTGAGCGACTCCATCTTCCACAGCGCCGCATCGACCCACCGCTTGTGGCGATAGAAGGGGCGCGTACCCAGGTAGGCTTCCTTCGGCGGCGTCGGGCCGCAGTCGGCGTCTTCCGGCAATACCGGCTTCTGCGTCACGACCATGCCGCGCAGGATCGCGCCGGTGATCGAGAAACCCAGTTCCGGCGAACGCGCCGAGTTGGCATAGACACGGCCGTAGGTGTTCTCGAAGGTCTCGATGATCTGGTTCCAGTCGGCCGCCGTCGCCGCGGAGGACACCGGCGAGACGATCTCGAGGTCGTTCAGCTGGCCCATGTACTGCATCTTGTAGCCGGGGATCAGCATCACGTCTTCCGGCTTGTAGCCGTTGATCACGAACTCATCGACGACCTTGACCGCCAGTTCTTCCCAGGCTTGCTGGAGGCTGGCGCAGGCCGCCGCCTTCTCGGCATCGCTGGCGAACTGCGCCACGCCGAGGTCGACCGACTTGTCGTAGCGATACTCGAAGTCCGCGCAGGCGCAGCCGAAGGCCGAGAAACCGGCCGCCCAGGCGGGCACCACAACGTCCTTGAAGCCGACGCCCTCGGTATAGCCGTAGGTATGCACCGGGCCGGCGCCGCCGTAGGAGAAGCACGTGAACTCCGCCGGGTTGTAGCCCTTGGCGCTGATGTTGGCGCGCAGGTACTCGGAGAGCGTCAGGTCGAGCAGCTCGATGACGCCCGCCGCGGCGTCCTCGACCGACAGCCCGAGCGGATCGGCGATCTGCGCCTTGATATGGTCGCGGGCGCGCTGCACGTCGAGCTTGATCGCACCGCCGAGGAAGTTCTCCGGGTTGAGGTAGCCCAGCACGACGTGGCAGTCGGACACCGACACCGTATCCAGCCCGCTTTCCGGCCAGCAGGTGCCGACGCGGTAGCCGGCGCTGTCCGGGCCGAGCTTGATCGACTTGCTGTACGGGTCGAGGCGCACGAAGCTGCCGGCACCGGCGCCGACCGAGTCCATCGCGACCAGCGGCAGCGACAGCACCAGGCGGGCCATGTCGGGGTCGGACTTGATCGCGAAGCTACCCTTGGTGATCAGCGCCACGTCGAAGGAGGTGCCGCCGATGTCCGAGCAGGCGATGTTCTCGTCACCCAGGTACTCGCCCAGCAGCTTCGAGCCGATCACGCCGCCGATCGGGCCGGAGACGATGGTGCGCGCCAGTTCCTTGGCCTTCCACGAGATCGTGCCGCCGTGCGTCGCCATCACCCGCAGGTCGAACTTCGCGCCGTGCTTCTTGAAGCGGTCGCTGACCTTCTTCAGCGTCTGACGCGAAGGTTCGGCGCCGTAGGCTTCGAGGATGGTCGTGTTCATCCGGTGGCTTTCCTTGCGCGACGGGTAGTAATCCACCGAAGCGAACACCGGGATGTCGACCTTCAACTTCTTCAGCTCATCCCTGACCAGATCGCGGGCGCGCAGCTCGCTGCTTTCGTTCTTGTGGGACTGCAGCAGGCAGATCACGATCGCCTGCGAACCGGCTTCCACCAGCTCGCGCGTCGCCTGGCGCACTTCTTCCTCGCGCAGCGGGATCACGACCTTGCCCTGCACGTCCGTGCGCTCGGTCACGCCACGGGTGCGCGAGACCGGCACCAGCGGCTCGTCGTAGCGGTGCGTGTTGAGGTGGATGCGGTCTTCCAGCGCGTAGCCGAGGTAGCTCTGCAGCGCACGGCCCATCGAATGGATCTGCTCGAAGCCGCGGTTGCAGATCAGACCGACATCGAGGCCCTTGCGCATCAGGATGCGGTTGAGCATCGCGGTGCCGGAATAGACGCAGGTCACGAGCTCGGGATAGACGTCATCCACCTCCCGGCCCCAGTGCGCCAACGCATCGACGGAGGAGTTGTAGATGGCGAGCGATTCGTCGCCGGGGTTGCTCTGGGCCTTGCCGACGACGAAGCGGCCGTCGGCGCGCACGAAGAAGGTGTCGGTCATCGTGCCGCCGGCATCGATGCCCATCACCTGTACGGATGACTGCTGGACTTGCATGTTGCCTCCTGTCATTGGTGTGTTGGAAGTCACGGTGCCTGCCGGTCGCCACAGACGCTGGACACCGGCCGGTCGCCTCGGACGATCCGGAGAGCTGTCGCCCCCGGCACCTCTTCCGCAAGGGCCGGGCCACTTCGGGTCACGAGGCCGTCGATCGACAAAAAAACCGCGTCACATCAGCGGTTTGTATGGGTCGATAAATAAACGCTCGATGACATCCGGTATTTTTTGGACTGTCCGGAATCCGGACACCGGGCCCGCGACTGTCCGGCTTCCGGGCAAGTCCGGGCCGGACATGTTGCATTGCACAACCAATTGATCTTTCAAGGTTTTTCTTGACGTAAGAGACGCAGAGGCATAAGTTCTTCGAACTATCGTCCGCCCCTTCGGAGAGCCTTCGACGCCCGCGCCATGCCCTCAGGTCTGCTCATCCCGCGTACGAACAACGAACAGGCGGTCGCCCAATGCTGGGAGCGCTTCGTCCAGAACGATCCGCTGCCGCGGGCACCGGTGCGCGACGTCGTGCTCGAATCGTGGCGGCGCTGCCGCTCGGATGCCGTCGACCCCGCCAGCCATAGCGCCCCAGCCGCAGACGACGCGCGCATCCGCGAGCTGCGCCGACAGCATCACCAGCTCTACGACGCCGCACGCCCCGTGCTCGACAACCTGCGCGAAGTGCTGCGCGAATGCGGCACCCTGATCATGCTCACCGACCCCGGCGGCGTGATCATCGACCTGCAAGGCGACAGCCGCGCGCGCCAGGCCGGCGAGCATGTGAACCTCGCGCAGGGCGGACGCTGGGTCGAGGAAGTGATCGGCACGAACGCCATCGGCACCGCGATCGCCGCGCGCGCGCCGGTGCAGATCTACGCGAGCGAACACTACTGCCTCGACGTCAAACGCTGGACCTGCGCCGCCGCGCCAGTCTTCGACGCGACGCGCAGACTGCTGCTCGGCGTCGTCGACGTCTCGGGCGTCAAGGAGACCTTCCACGGCCACAGCCTCGGCCTCGTGATCGCCGCCTCGCGACAGATCGAATCGCTGATCGCGCACCAGGAGATGGACCTGCAGATGCGGCTGCTGGAGCAGTCGATGGACGGCTTCCTGCGTTATGGCAGCGACTGCGTCGCGCTCTTCGACCGCCGTGGGCGCATCGTCAAGAGCAACGGACGCCTCCAGGCGGCCCGCGAACAACACGGCGCGAACCTGCCGGCGGAAGCGGGAGCCCGACTCGACGCGCTCGACCTCGCGCTCGCGCCGCAGGAGCGCGCCCTTCGCGCACCGCACTGGTTGCGCTCGGAATGGCTGCACCCGCTGCACTCGCCCGAGGGCGATCTGGGCACGCTGCTCGTGATCCCGCTGACGCATCGCGCGCCTGCCGCGCAGAGCGCTCCGCGACTCCCATCGTCCACCCGCAGCGCCGATCCCTTCGCCGACGTGATCGGCGACAGCGTAGTCATCGACAACGCCCGTTCCCGCGCCCGCCGGCTCGCGACACTGGACCTGCCGGTGATGCTGCTGGGCGAGACCGGTGTCGGCAAGGAAGTGTTCGCGCGCGCGATCCACTTGAGCGGCGCGAAATCCGCCGCCCCCTTCATCGCCGTCAATTGCGGCGCGCTGACCCGCGAACTCCTCGCCAGCGAACTCTTCGGCTATGCCGAAGGCGCCTTCACCGGCGCGCGCCGCGGCGGCCTCGCCGGCAAGTTCGAACTCGCCGACGGCGGCACGCTCTTCCTCGACGAAATCGGCGAGATGCCGCTCGACATGCAGCCGCATCTCCTGCGCGTACTGCAGGACGGCGTCGTCGTGCGCCTCGGCGACACCCGCGAGCGGCGCGTCTCGGTGCGGCTGATCGCCGCGACCAACCGCGACCTGAAGAGCGAAGTCGCGGCCGGCCGCTTCCGCGAGGATCTGTATCACCGACTGTGCGTCACCACGCTGCGCCTGCCCGCACTGCGCGAACGCCCCGGCGACATCGACCGGATCCTCGACCATCTCAACACGCGCCTCGCCGCCAAGTACGGCTGCCCGCCGCGCCACATCGGCCGCGACGTCCGCGCCGCCTTCCGCGACTACCGCTGGCCCGGCAACGTGCGCGAACTGCAGAACGTGTTCGAATCGGTCTTCGCGCTCTCCGAAGGGGACGCGATCGACGCCTCGCTGCTGCCGGACGAAATCCGCGGGCCCTCGCCTGCCGCCGAAGCCGCGACCAACGCGTCGACCGCCCTCCCCTGCACCAGCCTCGAAAACCTCGAACGCCAGGCCATCTACTCCGCGGTCGCCAACGCCAAGGGCAACATCTCGCGCGCCGCAAAGCTGCTCGGCATCTCGCGCAGCACGCTCTACGTCAAGCTCGCGAACCTGCGCATCCAGATCGAACCGCCGAGCAAGCGGCACTGACGAGACGGACTGTTCGGAGTGGTGGAACCGTAGGGCGGATGAGCCGGACGCGTTATCGCCCCCATTAACGAAACGTCAGGTGCGGCGGAAGGCGCTTCCCGTTTCCGCCCCACAGGCCCTCACGCAATTCGGCAACCCCGGCGCCCTTTCGCAGTACACTTCTCCCCCATGATCGAAACCGACAAGCTCCAGGCCCCGCGCCTGATCTCGGCGCAGCCCGCCGACCGCCAGGAAGACGCCGTCGAGCGCGCGCTGCGCCCGAAGCGGCTCGCCGAATACGTCGGCCAGGCAAAGATCCGCGAACAGCTCGAAATCTTCATCGCCGCTGCGCGCCAGCGCAGCGAAGCGCTCGACCACGTACTGCTCTTCGGCCCGCCGGGTCTCGGCAAGACTACGCTCGCACACATCGTCGCCGCCGAGATGGGCGTCAATCTCCGCCAGACCTCCGGCCCGGTGCTCGAACGCGCCGGCGACCTCGCGGCGCTGCTGACGAACCTCGAACCGCACGACGTCCTCTTCATCGACGAGATCCACCGCCTGTCGCCGGTCGTCGAGGAGATCCTCTACCCCGCGCTGGAAGACTTCCAGATCGACATCATGATCGGCGAAGGCCCGGCAGCGCGCTCGGTCAAGCTCGACCTGCCGCCCTTCACGCTGGTCGGCGCGACGACGCGCGCCGGCATGCTGACCAACCCGCTGCGCGACCGCTTCGGCATCGTGGCACGGCTGGAGTTCTACACGCCCGAGGAGCTTGCCTTCATCGTCAGCCGCTCGGCGCGCCTGCTCGACGTCGCAATCGATGAAGACGGTGCCTTCGAGATCGCGCGCCGCTCGCGCGGCACGCCGCGGATCGCCAACCGGCTGCTCCGCCGCGTGCGCGACTATGCACAGGTGAAGGCCGATGGCGACATCTCCGCCAAGGTCGCCGACGCGGCCCTGCGCATGCTCGACGTCGACCACCTCGGCCTCGACCTGATGGACCGCAAACTGCTCGGCGCGATGCTGGAAAAATTCGCCGGCGGCCCGGTCGGCCTCGACAACCTCGCCGCGGCGATCGGCGAATCCTCAGACACCATCGAGGACGTGCTCGAACCCTACCTGATCCAGCAGGGCTACCTGCAACGCACGCCGCGCGGACGGATCGCGACCGCCGCCATCTGGGAACACTTCGGCCTCGCCCGTCCGGGACGCGGCGACGGAGACCTGTTCAGCGCCTAAGCCCGAGGCATGCGCACCTTCATCGCCTTCACGATCGTGCTGTGCACGGTCGGCGGTCTGTGGCTGCTGCAAGGGCCGGCCTTCTTCTGGCCGGACCGATTCGACCCGTCGCAAGGCATCTTCCTCGGCGGGCTCGCCTCGCAACTCCTCGGCGCCGGCCTGCTGACGATCGCCGGAGCCGGCCTGATGGCGATCGGCCAGGCCCGACGCGGCCGTGTGGGCAGCGCGTCGCAGCGCTGGCAGATCCGCTACTTCCTGCTGATCCTGCTCGCGCTGGGCCTCGTCAGCGCCGCCTTCAGCCTCGGCGAACGCGGCCCGAACCCGGACTGGCGTGCGCCGGGAAGTACTATCGATCAACCGACCTGAACGGCCAAGCCCTTCAGGTATTCGCCTTCCGGCACCGCCAGCCCGATCGGATGGTCGGCCGCGGCCGACAGCCGATGCAGGATGCGCCCATCGACGCCCGCATCGCTCGCCGCCCCCGCGACGATCTTCTGGAAGAGCTCCAGCCCGATGCCGCCCGAGCACGAGTAAGTCATCAGGATGCCCCCCGGATTGAGCAGGCGGAAGCCGAAGAGGTTGATGTCCTTGTACGCCCGCGACGCCCGGTCCGCATGTGCCGCCGACGGCGCGAACTTCGGCGGATCGAGCACGATCAGGTCGAAGCGCCGCCCTTCGGCCTTCAGCGCGCGCAGCGCCGCGAACACGTCGGCCTCCATCCACTCGGCGCGCGAGGCGTCGAGCTGCGGATTCAGCGCGACGTTGCGCCGCGCCACTTCCAGCGCCGGTCCCGACGAGTCGATCGACAGCACCGACGTCGCCCCTCCGGCGAGCGCCTGCAGCGAGAAACCGCCCGTATAGCAGAAGCAGTTCAGCACGCTACGGCCGGCGGCGAGCATGCCAGTCAGTTTGCGGTTTTCGCGCTGATCGAGGTAGAACCCGGTCTTGTGGCCCGCGACGACATCGACTTCCATGCGCACGCCGTTCTCGACGATCGTCAGTGCCCCTTCGGGGAGTTCGCCGTACACGCACCCGGTCTTCAGCTCCAAGCCTTCGAGCTTGCGCACATCCGAATCCGAGCGCTCGTAGACCGCCTTGCAGCCTGTCGCCTGCACCAGCCCCGCGACGATCGCGTCGCGCCACTTCTCGGCGCCCGCGCTTGTGAGCTGCACAACGACGACATCGCCGAAGCGGTCGGCGATCACGCCCGGCAGGCCGTCCGATTCGCCGTGGATCAGGCGCACGCCGGTTTCATTCGCGAGCAGCGGATGCGTCGCCCGCCGCGCGACCGATTCGGCGACGCGGCGCTTGAAGAAGGCGTGGTCGATCGACACATCCGATGCGAAAGTCCACATCCGCGCACGGATCTGCGACTCCGGCGACCATGCGGCGCGCCCGAGCTCACGCCCGTCTTCGGCAGCGACTTCAACGGTGTCGCCCGGCCGCGCGCGTCCTTCGAGCCGCTCGACGGAGCCGGCAAACACCCACGGGTGACGGCGCAGGAGCGAACGCTCCTTGCCGGGTTTGAGGATCAGCTTGGACATGGGACGGAACCGCAGGAAGGGACAGGCGCGAGAGTGTATCGCCTGCCTGCCGCCGTCGCCAGACGGCGGGCCTCAGACCTCGAGGAAGCGACGGAGTTTGTCGGCAGTTTCGAGCAGTTCGGGCAGATCACGCGAACCGAGCAGGTCGCCGAAATGCTGCACCGCCTGTTGGGTCAGGAACAGATGGCCGTTGCCCTGCCGCGTGATCCAGCCGAGGTCGGCCAGGCGCGCGATCTTGCGTCGGACGGTCTCGCGCGGCAGGCCCGTCGCCGCGGCGATCGAGTAGGCGTTGCAAGGTCGCAAACGTGTCATCAATGACGACATATCGTCAAAGATACCCGCGCTGAGCCCATTCTCGAGGGCGCCGAGGTTATGCAATGCGATCTCACCGAGCAGGATCGGCAACAGGATGTCGCGCTCGAATTCCTCGAACAGCCGTCGCAGGCTGCGGATCTGATAGCGCGCGAGCAGGACCGCCGCGGCTCGCAATACCTTTGCGCCAGGGTCGAGGGCCGCCGGTCGCGTAGTCGGAGCGGTGTAGCAGGACTTGCCCATGAAATTGTTGTTTCGTGAATTTTTCGTTGTTGGGCGTGACTGCCTTATTCTTTTCGCCCGCTCCTCGGGGCACACAAGGCGGTCGTCATCAAAACTCGGTCTATCACAGACTCTTTTCAACCCCTTTAAGAAGGAGGTTTTGAACCGAGCATAGCCTAGACCCCATCACCTCCCGCTAATGTTGTTACCCGATTTGGGCATAAATTTACACTTTTTCACGCACGGGCTGAAACGTCCTGAGTATGCGCTTCACCGGCGAATCTCATCGGCGTTTCGCACGCGGATGTGCAGCGTCGTAGACCTTCGCCAGATGCTGGAAATCAAGGTGCGTATAGACCTGCGTGCTGCGAATGCTGGCGTGTCCCAGCAGCTCCTGCACCGCGCGAAGATCGCCGCTCGACTGCAGCAGATGGCTGGCGAAACTGTGGCGCAGCATATGGGGATGCACGTGCACGCCCAGCCCGCATTTCTCGGCCCATGCCGCAAGGCGCGAGCGGATCGCGCCCGGGCTCATGCGCCCACCGGAGCGCGTCACGAAGAGCGCCGTCTCGCCGTCGGCCGGGACGAAAGCCGCGCGCTCCGCGAACCAAGCCTGCAGGGCCGCGAGGGCGGGTTTGCCGACCGGCACGGTCCGCATCTTGGCGCGCTTGCCGCGCACCGTGATCATGCCCTCAAGGGGATCCAATCCACCATCGACCTCCAAGGCCGCGAGCTCGGCCAGGCGCAGTCCGGATGAATAGAAGAGCTCGAACATCGCGCGGTCGCGCACGTCGAGCGGCTCCTCGCCCGGCGCGTCGAGCAGCGCCTGCGCCTGGTCCGGCGACAGCGCCTTCGGCAGACGCTGCGGCGACTTGGGCGCACGCACGCCTTCCACGGGATTCACCTCGAGCGCCCGCCGATGGCGAATCAGCCAGCGATAGAGGCCTCGCCAGGCCGACAACACACGCGCGATCGAGCGCCCGCCCAGCCCCTGCGCGTGCAGGCGCGCGACGAAGCGGCGGATGTCGTGGGATGTCAGATCGACGGGCGAGCGCCCGTCACGCAACGCATCCAGACGCAGGAGATCGCGCCGATAGTTTTCGAGCGTCAGCGGCGCCGCCCGCCGCTGGGTCGCGAGGTAGTCGAGATAGGCGTCCAGCCACTCCGGTGGCTCTTGCGGCCCGCCCTCCGCCCCCCGCGGCGCGTCCATGCTCAGCCGAGCTGGCGGCGCAAGGCGGCGGCGACGAGGTCGCCGATGCGCGACAGGTAGAGCGTGCCCATCTCGGCGTAGAAGCGCTCCGCCTCTTCGCTACCGAGCGCGAGCAGGCCGAACACCTGTGCCTCGCGACGCAGCGGCACCAACGCGACCGAGCGCACGTGTGGCGCAGCGACGCCGAACCAATCGAGCACCTCCAGGTTGCCCGGCGCACCGCAGTAGGGGTGGCGCAGGTCGCCGGCGAAAAAGCGCACCGATTCGGTGACCGGCGAAAAATCCTCGCCGGCGCGCGTCAGCACGCTGTTCCATACACGTAGCGCGACGTTCGGCACCGAGAAATCGCTGCGCAGGCTCTCGAACAGCACCCCGCGCAAACTCTCGTAGTCCTCCGCGGCGAGCAGGTCGAGGCTCAGGCCGTGCACCTTGCCGCCGATTTCGTCGTTCTCCTCGCCGAAGCGGATCAGCTCCGCGAGCTTGCCTTCGAGCTGACGGATCTTGTCGCGCAGCGCATGCAGCTGCCGCTCGCCAAGCGAGATCGCCTGGCCCCCGTGCGGATGCGGCACGGTCAGCTCGGAGAACAATTCCCCGTGGTCGGACAGAAAATCGGGATTTTCCTTCAGGTAACGTGCGACATCGGTGGCATTCATTACAGACAACTCCAGTCGGGCGCGGACGGCGCCCCAGGGTATGAGGGTCAGGCGAGCTCGATCTCGCCGGCAAATACGGTCACGGCGGGCCCGGTCATCCGCACCGGCTGGCCCGGTCCGCCCCATGCAATCTCCAGCTCGCCGCCGCGTGTATGCACGCGCACCGGCGACGCCAGCAGTTCGCGGCTGATGCCCGCGACGACGGCCGCGCACGCGCCGGTGCCGCAGGCGAGCGTCTCGCCGGCCCCGCGTTCGTACACGCGCAAACGGATATTGTGTTCGTCGACGACCTGCATAAAGCCTGCGTTTACGCGCGCGGGGAAGCGGGCGTGATGCTCGATCAACGGGCCCTGGCTCGCGACCGGCGCGCTGTCGACGTCGGCGACGACCTGCACCGCATGGGGATTGCCCATCGACACCGCGGTGATCGCCACCGTTTCGCCCGCGACGTCGAGCGGCTGCACGACGGCATCCGAATCCGACACGAAAGGCACGCGCGCCGGCTCGAATACCGGCACGCCCATGTCGACGGTCACGAGCCCGCTTTCCTCGAGCTTCGGCGCGATGACGCCCGACTTCGTCTCGACGCGGATCTCGCGCTTGTCGGTGAGGCCCTGCTCATGCACGAAACGCACGAAGCAGCGCGCCCCGTTGCCGCACTGCTCCACCTCGCCGCCGTCGGCGTTGAAGATGCGGTAGCGGAAATCGACGCCGAGCTGCGTGGCCGGTTCGACCACCAGCAACTGGTCGCAGCCGACGCCGAAATGGCGATCGGCGAGAAAACGGACGCGTTCGGGAGTCAGCTCGACGGACTGGCGGACCGCGTCGATGACGACGAAATCGTTGCCCAGTCCGTGCATCTTGGCAAAGCGCAGGCGCATGGCGGATCTTCGGGTGAGGCTCAGGTGAGCGATTGGCGGGGGATTCGCGGTGGGCGAATCCGGCAATTCTCGCGCAGCGACCGGGGGGAGTCCACTTCCCGCCCGGTGCGGCAGTCATATCAATATAGGCGGGGTTCGCCGCGCGGGCGGGTCTTGAAGCGGCGATGCACCCAGTAGTACTGCTCCGGCATCGTACGGACCACCGATTCGAGCCAACGGTTCATCCGCAAGGTGTCAGCCTCGACGTCCTCGGTCGGGAAGTCGGGCCATGGCGCCCCGAATTGCACGACATAACCGCGACCGCCCGGCAACTGGCGCGTCACACAGGGTACGACCGCGGCGCGCGCGAGACGCGACAGGCGCGACACGCCGGTGATCGTCGCCGCCGGCACGCCGAAGAAGGGCACGAAGATCGCGTCCTTGCGCCCGTAATCCATGTCCGGCAGGTAGTAGAAGGGCCGTCCGGCCTTCATCGCCTTGATCGTGCCGCGCACCCCGTCCTGGCGCGACAGCAGCAGCTGGTCGCCGAAGCGGCTGCGGCCGTGGTAGAGCAGCCGGTCGAAGACCGGGTTGTTCTGCCGCGCATAGACGCTGACGCTGTCGAACTCCATCGCGATGCGCGCCCCGCCCATGTCGAGGCCGAGGAAGTGCGGCGACAGCATCATCACCGGCGTGCCGGCATCGACCAGCGCGCGCAGGTGTTCCACGCCCTCGAAACGGATCAGTCTCTGCAGTCGCTCCTTGCTCGCCCACCACACCAGCCCGCGTTCGAGCAGGCTGCGGCCGAGCGCGCGGAAATGCGCACGCGCGAGGCGCCGCCGCGCCGCGTCGTCGAGCTCGGGAAAGCACAGGCGCAGATTGACCGTGACGACGTGACGGCGATGTCGTCCGACCAGGAACAGCAGTTCGCCGAGTGCCTCGCCCAGCACGGCCAGCACCGGCAGCGGCAGCCAGTGCAGCAGCCAGAAGACGGCGACCGCGAGATAGCTCAGGATTCTCATTGCGCGCCCCCTTCGGCCGGCGGCGGCTCGACGCCGGAGGGACGCTTGTAGCGGTTGTAGCCCCACAGGTATTGCTGCGGGCAGGCGAGGATCAGGCGCTCGATCGCACGGTTGATCTTCACGCAGCGCTCCTCGAGCGAGCCCGTGATCGGCTCGACCGGCTCCGACACCCTCAGCACATAGCCTTGGCCGCGCGGCAGGCGCTCCGTCCACAGCATGATCACGCGCACGCCCTTCACCTCCGACAGGCGCGCCGCGAGCGTCATCGTCCACGCGAGCTTGCCGAAGAACGGCGCCCACACACCCTCGCCCTGCCCCGGGGCCTGGTCCGGCAGCATGCCGACCATCTCGCCGCCACGCAGTGCCTTCACGAGGCGGCGCACACCGGACACGTCGGCAGGCGCGACGCTGATGTTGCCGCGCTTGCGCCCCGCCTCCATCAAGGGCCCCAGCGCCGCCTTGCGCGGCTCGCGGAACAACACCGTGATCGGCCCATGCGTGGAGCAATATTGCGCACACATCTCGAAGCAGCCCAGATGCGGCGTCAGCAGCAGCACGCTCGCACCGTCGGCGCGCGCCTGTGCGAGCAACTCGGCCCCTTCGACGCGAACGATGCGCGACAGCACCTCGTCCTGCGGACGCAGCCATACATAGGGCAGCTCGAGGGCCTGGCGGCCGGCTTCACGGATCGCCGCGCGCAGAACCGCGGGATCGCGGCGTCCGAGGGCACGCGTGAGGTTTTCTTCGAGGCGGCGGGCGTAGGTCGGCGAGAAGCGCCAGGTCAGCCAGCCCGCAATGCCGCCCAGGCAATGCAGCCAGGAGAGCGGAAAGCGGGCGAGAATACGAAAGAGAAAATCGACGGTCACGATCACAAGCGCCGGCCTCCGTGCGGGCCGACGGGCGACGCGCATTTGACCGACTGAATACGGAAGCTATAATTATCGCTTACCCGCCGAGTTAATACGACAACTTGCAGGGCGGGGCCGCGAGCGCACCAAACCGGTCGTGGCAAACAAGTACTGCTAAAGCGTCGCCTGCTCGACGAAATCCCCGGAGCCGGCAACGCCGGACAGCACCGGGGATTTTTGTTTTTCAGGAGCAGCTCAGTGAGCAAGGAATTCCTCTTCACCTCGGAATCGGTCTCGGAAGGCCATCCCGACAAGGTCGCGGACCAGGTGTCCGACGGCGTCCTCGACGCGATCCTCGCCGAAGATCCCCACGCGCGCGTCGCGTGCGAAACCCTCGTGTCGACGGGCCTCGTCGTGATCTCCGGCGAAATCACGACCCACGCCCACCCGAACTACAAGGAAATCGCGCAGGACGTCATCCGCCGCATCGGCTATGACAACTCCGAGATCGGCTTCGACTACAAGTCGTGCGCGATCCTGACGGCGATCAACCGCCAGTCGCCCGACATCGCCCAGGGCGTCAATGAAGGCGAAGGCATCGACCTCGACCAGGGCGCCGGCGACCAGGGCCTGATGTTCGGCTACGCGTGCAACGAGACGCCGTCGCTGATGCCGCTACCGATCTACTACGCCCACCG
The DNA here is from genome assembly GCF_035254505.1 of Aromatoleum sp. Lineage (GTDB taxonomy): Bacteria > Pseudomonadota > Gammaproteobacteria > Burkholderiales > Rhodocyclaceae > Aromatoleum. The sequence goes on from NZ_DATFAO010000100.1 coordinate 89,354, forward strand.
CATCATGCAGCGCCAGGCCGAGCTGCGTAAGGACGGCCGCCTCAACTGGCTGCGCCCGGACGCGAAGAGCC
>NZ_DATFAO010000101.1:0-66373 GCF_035254505.1 Aromatoleum sp.
GTTCGAGCCCGCGAGGTCGGCCGAGCCGCCGACGAGTTCGGGCAGCTTGGGCGCGAAGGCTTCGATGCTGTTCTGGCTCGCCTTGCGGGTGGCGATGGTCTCGGCCTTGTCGACGATCTTCGCGATCACGGCGTCGACGTGGGCGTACCAGTCGGCCGGCAGTTCACCCGCCATGCGGCGGCTGAACTCGGCAGCGAGTTCCGGGAAAGCCTGGGCATATGCGGCGAAACGCTCGTTCCAGCCGGCTTCGAGCGCAGCGCCCTTCTCCCGGGCGTTCCATTCGGCGTAGATGTCGGCCGGAATTTCGAACGGCGCGTGGGTCCAGCCGATATGTTCGCGGCACGCCGCAATTTCGGCGGCGCCGAGTGGCGCGCCGTGCACGTCGTGGCTGCCCTGCTTGTTCGGCGAGCCGGCACCGATCACGGTCTTGCAGCAGATCAGCGTCGGCTGCGTGGTGTTGGCCTGGGCAGCGCGGATCGCGGCGTCGATTTCGGCCGCGTCGTGGCCTTGCACGTTCGGGATCACCTGCCAGCCGTAGGCTTCGAAGCGCTTCGGCGTGTCGTCGGTGAACCAGCCGTCGACGTGGCCGTCGATCGAGATGTTGTTGTCGTCGTAGAAGGCGATCAGCTTGCCCAGCCCGAGGGTGCCGGCGAGCGAGCAGACTTCGTGCGAGATGCCTTCCATGAGGCAGCCGTCGCCGAGGAACACGTAGGTGTAGTGGTCGACGATCGCGTGGCCGGGACGGTTGAAGTCCGCTGCGAGCATCTTTTCAGCCAGCGCCATGCCGACCGCGTTGCTGATGCCCTGGCCGAGCGGGCCGGTGGTCGTCTCGACGCCCGGCGTGTAGCCGTATTCGGGGTGGCCAGGCGTCTTGCTATGCAACTGGCGGAAGCGCTTGAGCTCCTCGATCGGCAGATCGTAGCCGGTGAGATGCAGCAGCGCGTAGATCAGCATCGAGCCGTGGCCGTTCGACATCACGAAGCGGTCGCGGTCGGCCCACTGCGGGTTCGCCGGGTTGTGGCGCAGGTAGCGGCGCCACAGCACTTCGGCGATTTCCGCCATGCCCAGCGGTGCGCCCGGATGGCCCGAATTGGCCTGCTGGACGGCGTCCATCGCGAGGGCGCGGATCGCGCCGGTGACGGGGTTGAAGACCGGAGGCCGGACGTTGCGCGGCGTCTCTTGGCTGGCAGGCTGCATGGATTTCTCGGGGCGGGGGGCTGGAAAAGGGCGGAATTATCGCCGAAAAGGCCCCCGCTTGGGTAGGGTTTGCTGCGCCGCAAGGCGCGGTAAGTCTCTGCGCGATCAGGCCAAATATGCCCGTTCAGAAGCTCAAACCCACTGGCGGCGCCGTTCCATCAGCTTCCAGATGAGCGGCGTGAGGATCAGCTGCATCGCGAGGTCCAGCTTGCCGCCGGGGATCACGATGGTGTTCGCGCGCGACATGAAAGCATCGTGGATCATGCGCAGCAGGTAGGGGAAATCGACGCCGCGCGGGTCCTTGAAGCGGATCACGACCATCGATTCGTCGAGCGTCGGCACTTCGCGCGCGATGAAGGGATTCGACGTGTCGACGACCGGCACGCGCTGGAAGTTGATGTGCGTGTGGGAGAACTGCGGGACGATGTAATGCACATAGTCGTGCATGCGCCGCAGGATCGTGTCCTGCACGGCGTCCTTCGAGTAGCCGCGCTCGCGCGTGTCGCGATGCAGCTTCTGGATCCATTCGAGGTTGATCGTCGGCGCGACCCCGATCAGCAGATCCACGTGGCGGGCCACATCGACCTTCTCGGTGACGACCGCGCCGTGCAGGCCTTCGTAGAACAGGCACTCGGTGCCGACTGGGAGGTCTTCCCAGTCGCTGAAGGTGCCGATCGGCAGACGGCGGCGCGCGGCAATTTCGGCGTCGTGGATGTAGTTGCGGTAGCGGCCGGTCGCCGATTCGCCATAGGCGCGGAACAGGGCTTCGAGTTCCTCGAAGAGGTTGCCTTCCGGCCCGAAGTGACTGATCCCACGCTGCCCGGCGCGTTCCGCGTCCTCGATCAGGTTCTTCATCTCGTCGCGCGTGTAGCGATGGAAGCTATCGCCTTCGACGATTGCGGCGTTGACGTCCTCACGATGGAAGATCGCCTCGAAGGTATGCTTGACCGTAGTGGTGCCGGCGCCTGAGGAGCCGGTCACGGCGATGATGGGGTGCTTGGTCGACATCGTCTCACGCGGCGCACGGGTCGTCCGGCGCTGTCAGGTGCTGGGGCTTTTGGTGTACACGCGATGGGCAGCCAGGACCAGCACGTGAACTTCTTCGAAGCTCAATTCCGGGTAGTTCTCACGCACCACGCGATAGGCCAGATGATCCAGCGTCACATTCCCCCACCGGTTTTCCGGCGCGAAGAACGGAGCGAGCTTTTCGCAGGCCTCGGCAAAGATTTCCCGCACGCGGTGATATTGGCGGCGGTCGGGCGTGCCGGTAGGGAGAGAAGCCTGAGTCATGAGCTGCGTCGAAGAGTCGTCAGACGAAAATAATAGCCTGAATCCTGCCGGTAAATCCGTCCTGCACGCGTGGCTATCGACGGTTTCGAAGGCTCAAGAATGCCCGGCGATCCAGTTGCGCCATTCCGTGAAGAGGGCGGGACTGGCCGCCGCGATCACCCCGCGCTTGATCGACGGCCCAGCCATCAAGGTGCCGCCGTCGAGAGCCGCGGCGACCCCGCCGGCTTCCGCGAGGATCAGCCGTCCCGCCGCGTAGTCCCACAGCATCTGGCCGCCATGCACGTAGACGTCGAGCCGGGCCGCGGCGACGAAACACCATTCGAGCGCACTGGAGCCGAAATTGCGCTGCGAGTAATAGGGCGGACGTACCGCAAGCTCGTCGCCGAGGTGGTGGCTGATGCGTTTGAAATCGATCCCCGCGACGGCGTCGCGCAGGCTGGTCGCCCCCGAGCGTAGCGGCAGCTCGACGCCGTTGAGGAAGGCGCCAGCACCCTTCGCCGCATAGAAGGACTCGTCGGTGACGGGGTTGTAGACGACGCCGAAGCGCGGCTCGTGATCGACGAGGTACGCGATCGAGACGGCGAAAAAGGGAATCCCGTTCGCGAAATTGGTCGTGCCGTCGATCGGATCGATACACCACAGGCCGCGGCGCCCGGCACTCCAGATGTGAGCCTGCTCGGCGCCGCTCATCTCCTCGCCGAGGACGGGGCCGGGCGCGAGGCGTGGCAGCGCTTCGGCGAACCGGCGCTGGGATTCCAGATCGGCTTCGGTAAAGAGGGATCCGTCGGCTTTGCGGTTGCGCGCGCTCTTTAGATAGCGCGGCAGGATCACGTCGCGTGCGATCTCGCGCGCGACAGACTCCAGCGCGCGGGCGTGGGCGAGGCGGTGTGCTGCGGTGGGCATCGTTAGTCCCGTAGTCCCGCGCGGGGCGGTAGGCCAGCTACCCGGGGGTATCGGTTCGGGAGGTGCTGCGGAAGAATTGTGAAGATCATTGCGATTCTCCCGGAACACAAGCATTGCCGCGATAATACCACGATGATCCCTCGCTTCTTTCTTCCCATCCCATTGCCCGCCGGCGGCGAAGTCCGGTTGCCCGATGAACTGGCGCACCATGCCGTGCGCGTGCTGCGCCTGCGTGACGGCGAAATGGTCACGCTCTTCCACGGTGATGGCGGCGAAACGGCCGCGCAGCTGCACGTCCGGGGCAAGGAGTGTTTCGCGACGCTGCATGACTTCAGCGCGGTCGAGCGCGAGTCTCCGCTGCAGCTGGTGCTGGTCCAGGCGCTCGCCAGCGGCGACAAGATGGACTGGATCGTGCAGAAGGCGGTCGAGATCGGCGCCGTCGCGATTCATCCGGTGCAGGCCGAGCGTTCGGTGCTGCGGCTGGCAGACGAACGCGCCGCCAAGCGCGTCGCCCACTGGCGGCAGATTGCGGTCGGGGCCTGCGAGCAGAGCGGCCGCAACCGCGTGCCCGAGATCGCGCCCATCCGCGGCTTGCGCGAGTATCTGGCGGACGCGCACACTGCTCGGCGGCTGATGTTCGACCCGGCGGCGAGTGGAGGACTCGCGTCGCTGCCGAAGCCGGACGGCGCGGTGCATTTGCTCGTCGGGCCCGAAGGGGGATGGTCGGACGCCGAATTGGCGGCCTGCCGCAGCGCCGGTTGCACGGGCATCGCGATCGGACCGCGTGTCTTGCGCACCGAGACGGCCGGGCTCGCTGCGATGGCCGCGATGCAGGCCTTGTGGGGCGACTACTAGGAGAGGCGCGATGTTCGAATCCGCTGAACTGGGACACAAGACCGACAAGGCCGAGTACGACGCCGCCGTTCCGGTGCTGCGTGCGCAGCTCCTCGATGCCCAGTTCGAGCTGCTCGATACGAAGGCTTTTGCCGTGATCGTGTTGATCAACGGCGTCGATGGTGCCGGCAAGGGCGAGACGGTCAATCTCCTGAACACCTGGATGGACCCGCGCCACGTCCAGACCTCGGCCTTCGATTCGCCCACGTCGGAGGAGGCCGAGCGCCCGTTCATGTGGCGTTTTTGGCGTGCCCTGCCGCCGCGCGGCAAGATCGGCGTCATGTTCGGCAACTGGTATACGGATCCGATCAACGAGCGCGTCGAAAAGCGCTCGAAGAAGTCGGATCTCGACCAGCGCCTCGACGAGATCAACCGCTTCGAAGCGATGCTCGCGCGCGAAGGCGTGCTGCTCGTGAAGTTCTGGTTTCACTTGTCCAAGGACGGGCAGCGCAAACGCCTCAAGGCGCTCGAAAAGGATCCTCGCACCCGTTGGCGTGTCACCGAGCAGGAGTGGCACTACGTCGATCTGTACGATCGATATCGCGAAATCGCCGAGCACACGTTGCGGCGAACGAGCACGGGCGAGGCGCCGTGGATGATCGTCGATGGATCGGACCCATGCTTCCGCAGTCTCGCGGTCGGCCGCACCTTGCACGAGGCGCTGCGCAAGCGCCTGGACGTCGCGACCCGCAACTGGGCGGCAAGGCAATCGGCGCCCCCGCTGCCCTCGATGCCGGACGAACGCAACCTGCTCAACAGCCTGCAACTGCGGCAGCCGATGGAAAAGAAGGAATACGGCGAGCAGCTCGAGCACTATCAGGGCCGCCTCGCGCTGCTCACGCGCGACGACTCCTTCCGCAAGCGGTCGCTGATCCTCGTGTTCGAGGGGGCGGATGCGGCGGGCAAGGGCGGCACGATACGTCGTGTTACAGCAGCGATGGACGCGCGCCGCTACAACATCATCCCCGTTTCGGCTCCGAGCGAGGAGGAGCGCGCTCAGCCTTACCTGTGGCGCTTCTGGCGACACCTGCCGCGCCAGGGACGCGTGGCGATCTTCGACCGCTCATGGTATGGGCGCGTGCTGGTCGAGCGTGTCGAGGGGTTTTGCAGCGAGGCCGACTGGATGCGTGCGTATGCGGAGATCAACGACTTCGAGGACCAGCTGGGGGTCGCGGGGGCCGTCGTCGTCAAGTTCTGGCTGCACATCGGGCAGGACGAACAGTTGGCGCGTTTCAAGGCGCGCGAGGCGGAGGCTCACAAGCGTTTCAAGCTGACGCCGGAGGATTGGCGCAATCGCGAAAAGTGGGACGATTACGGGCACGCCGTCTGCGACATGGTCGACCGAACCAGTACCGAGAATTCGCCCTGGACGCTGGTCGAGGCCGAAAACAAGCTCTATGCGCGCATCAAGGTGTTGCGCACGATCTGTGCCCGCCTCGAAGGAGCGCTGGGCAAGTGACGAACGAGCGGTGCGGATTTGTGCGCCGCGTTGTGCGGACTATTCCGCTAGAATCAATTCAGTGCAGGTAAGCGCAAGTCATGCCGCGAGACGGCAGGCGCATCCTGGAGCCGGAGCAGTGACCCGTTGAACAGCATTACGAATCCTTCCGTCGCAGCCGCCGAAGTCGCTGCTTCCACCGAACAATTCGTCGCCTGGGTGCGCGGCGCTGCGCCGTACATCCATGCCTTTCGCGGCCGGACCTTCGTGCTCGCCTTCGGCGGTGAAGTGGCCGCGGGCGATCGCGCGCAAAGCCTGGCCTACGACTGCAATCTGCTGGCAGCGCTCGGCATCCGGCTCGTTCTCGTACACGGGGCCCGCCCGCAGATCGACGCCGAACTCGCGCGCCGCGACCTCGAGCCGCGCTACCACAACGGCTTGCGGGTCACGGACGCCGCCGCGCTCGAATGCGTGAAGGCGGCGATGGCCGTCACCCGTCTCGAACTCGAGGCCTTGCTGTCCCAGGGCTTGCCGAATACTCCCATGGCGGGCAGCTACATGCGCGTGACGGGCGGCAACTTCATCACGGCGCGGCCGGTAGGCGTCGTCGACGGCATCGACTATCAATACACCGGTGCGGTGCGGAAGATCATCGCCGAGGAAATCAACGCCGATCTCGACCAGCAGAACGTCGTGCTGATCTCGTCGATGGGCGTGTCGCCCGCGGGCGAAATCTTCAATCTGCCGCTGGAGGAAGTTGCCGAGGCCGTGGCAGTGGCGGTTCAGGCGGAGAAGCTCATCTACCTGTGCGATGCGCCCGGACTTCTCGACGCCGACGGCCATCTGATCGATTCGGTGACGGCCGACGAGGCCGAGCGCATGTTCACGGCCGGCGAGGGGCTGACCGAAGACCTGCACCTCTACCTGCCCTATGCGATTCGTGCCGTGCGCAGGGGGGTGGCAAGGGCGCACCTGATCGATCACGACAAGGACGGCGGCCTGCTGCTCGAATTCTTCACGCATGCCGGCGTCGGCACCGTCGTGTCGCGCGACGCCCTGTTCCGCCTGCGTGAAGCCACGGTCGAGGACGTCGCTGCGCTGGTCGCGCTGATCTCGCCGATGGAGGCCGACGGCACGCTGGTGCGGCGCGGTCGCGAACTGCTCGAACAGGAAATCGACCGCTTCTCGGTCGTCGAGCATGACGGCGTTTTGGTCGGCTGCGCCGCCTTGTATCCGTTTTCCGACGAACGGGCTGCCGAACTCGCCTGCCTCGCAGTGACGCCCGAGTATCGGCGCGCCGGCCTGGGCGACCAGCTGCTGCGACGCATCGAGCAGCGCGCCCGCGCCCAGCAGTTCCAACGCCTCTTCGTGCTGACGACGCGCACGGCGCACTGGTTCCGCGAGCGCGGTTTCTCCGAGATCGGGCCCGAAGCCCTGCCGCGGCAGAAGCGCGAGCTCTACAACTACCAGCGCCGCTCCAAGGTCTTCGTCAAACCCCTATGACCTGCGTGTGCGGATCTTCCAGCAAGTCGGGTGCGGCATTGCGTTGCGGAGCTGCGGCGTGGTGAAGGCTCCGCCCAGCCCTCGTGCCGTTGCCATCGCCTCGGGCGCCTTGGCCGCGTTGGCGGCTGGCATCGTCGCGACTGCAGGAACTCAGTTGGACGGCTTGAGCGCTGCAGCGGCGGCTGGCCTGGCCATGGCGGCGGTTGCGGGAGCGGTTGCCTGGATCGTGCAACGTCACGCGGAGGCCTGCAGCCGGCATCACGCTGGCGCTGCCGCCGACTTCGCCGACCGTCTCGAATCGCTCGGTGCGCGCGCGCGCCTTGTCACCCCCCCGGAGCGGCCGCCGCGCGACCCTCTGGCACTGATGGATGCGGCCGAAATCGGCGTGACGCAACTGCGCGAGCTCGCCCAAGGCGTGCATGGCCTGGAGGCAATCTTCGGCCTGGACGGGCATCTGATGTGGATCAGCCCGTCGATCGAGCGCCTGACGGGCTGGTCGCCCGAAGCCTGTCTCGCCGCGCCCGATGCGATCACCCTGCTCGTGCATGAATCGGACCGCGGCTATTGCCAGCGGATGGCCAAGCGCGTCGCTGAAGGCAGCGAAGGCGAGGATTTCGAGATGCGCCTGCTGCGCGAGGACGGGCGCATCTGCTGGGTGGCCTGTCACTGGCGCCCGCTGCGGGCGATGTCATCTGCGCCCGCGGGCCTGCGGATGTCCGCTGAAGACATCCAGGCGCGCAAGGAGACCGAGTACAAGCTGCTCGAGACCGTCACAGAGCTGCGTCGGGCGCAGGCGCTGCGCGAGCGCTATCTCGCGCGCAGCAACGACGAGCGCCAGCGCCTGTCAGCGCTGCTCAACGTCATCCGGCTGGGCATCCTGTTCATGGATCGCGATCACCGCGTGCTCTATTACAACCGCGCGATGCTCGATATCTGGGGCTTCCCGCCCGACGAAAACCTGATCGGTGTGCGCGACGTCGTGCTGCAAAGCCGGATCGCCGACCTGATCGAGCAGCCCGAGACCTACATCGAGCATATCGAGGCAGTCTTGCGCACCTACGTCGTCAGCGAACCCTATGAAGTGCGGTTCCGGAACGGGCACATCGTCACCGACATCTCGGCCGTCGTCGAGGCGGTTCAGGGGCGGCGCGGGATTGGTCGCGTGTGGATCTACGAGGACGTCACCAAACAGCGCGGCATCGAGCGGCGACTTGTCGAACTGGCCGAGCACGATCCGCTGACCGGGCTATTCAATCGCCGACGCTTCCACGAAGAACTCGACCGTCTGCTGGCGGAGGCCTCGCGGCGCGAGATGCAACTCGGCCTGCTCGCGATCGACCTCGACGGCTTCAAGCCGATCAACGACGAATTCGGCCACCAGGCGGGCGACGCCGTCCTCGTGGCGCTGGCGAGCGCCGTGGGTGACGTCGTGCGACGCAACGAGCTATTCTGCCGGCTCGGCGGGGACGAATTCGCACTGCTCGTGCCCGATACCAATACCTCCGAGTTGTGCGAGCTCGCGCGGCGGGTACTGGAAGTCATCACCGGGCTGCGTTTCGAGTTTTCCGGCCGGACCGTCGGCTTGTCGGCTAGTATCGGCATTGCGCTATATCCCCAGCATGCCCTCGACGGCGAAGGACTGATCGCGGTCGCCGACCAGGCGATGTACGCGTCGAAGAACGCCGGCCGCGGCCGCTGGACATTGGCCGAACAGCGCGCCGACGAATCCGCGCCTGCGAATCCGATAGAATGACGATTCCGGATACTGATCAACCAACCTGGCAAGAGGATTGAAAGATGACCCGTATGGTCAATTGCGTAAAGCTCGGACGGGAAGCGGAAGGGCTGGAGCGCCCGCCGGTCCCGGGCGCTCTCGGACAGCGCATCTTCGAGAACGTGTCGCAGGAAGCTTGGCAGCAGTGGGTCAAGTATCAGACTATGCTGATCAACGAGAACCGTCTCAACCTGATGGATGCGCGTGCGCGCAAGTATCTGTCGGAACAGATGGAAAAACATTTCTTTGGCGGCGGCGCCGATCAGGTCGGCGGCTACGTGCCCCCGAGCGCTTGATTTTCCGGTTCCAGGCATAAAAAACGGGAGGTCGGGCACAAAGCCCCACCTCCCGTCGTCTTTCCAGATCCGGCCGCGAAGGCCGCGCTCCCTACTGGGCGCCGCTCGCGCGCTCCAGCGCCTCGACGCCTTCGTGGCGCACGTCCTTGCCCTTGACCATGTAGACGACGTATTCGGACACGTTCTTCGCGTGGTCGCCGATCCGTTCGATCGACTTCGCAATGAACAGCACGTCGAGCGAGCGGGTGATCAGGCGCGGATCTTCCATCATGTAGGTGATCAGCTGGCGCATGATCCCCTTGAAGAGCGCGTCGACCTCCTTGTCCTTGCGCACGATGTCCGCAGAGGACGACGGGTCCATGCGCGCGAAGGCATCCAGCGAGCGCTGCAGCATGTCCACGACCATCTCCGCGACGTGGCGCAGCTCGACCTTGGGCACGAAGCTGCTGTCGGATTCGAGAATGCGGCGGGCCGCCTTCGCGATCTTCTTCGCTTCGTCTCCGACCCGTTCGAGGTCGGTGATCATCTGGATCATCGTCATGACCATCCGCAGGTCACCGGCGGTCGGGCCGTGGCGGGCGATCAGCTGAATGCAGGCCTCGTCGAGCGCGACCTCTTCGTCATTGACGTGACGGTCCTGCTCAATGACGATTTCGAGCTCGGCCGGGTTGCCGTCGCCCAGGCCGTCGATGGCTCGTGACAGCTGTTGCGCGACCAGTCCGCCCATTTCAAGCAGACGCTTGCGGATCGCGTCGAGCTCCTTGTCGTACTGCGTATAGGTGTGACGGCTCATCTTCATCCTTCAATTCCTCGATCAGAACCGAGCCTAGCAGCTCAATGTGACGGAAGTGTTGCAGTTGCGGGTCAGCCCTTGATCGCCACCCGGCGCTCGACGCCCTGTGGGCTCGCGAGCAGCAGCAGATCCGCGCCGCGGCGCGCGAAGAGTCCATTCGTGACGACGCCGGTAATGTGGTTGATCTCGGTCTCCAAGGCCTTCGGTTGCGGGATGCGCAGGCCGTGGACGTCGAGGATGATGTTGCCGTTATCGGTCACGAAGCCTTCGCGCAGCACCGGGTCGCCGCCGAGATGCCGCAACTCGCGTTCGACATGGGCACGCGCCATCGGGATCACCTCGACCGGCAGCGGAAATGCGCCGAGGCAGTGGACGAGCTTCGAGGCGTCGCAGATGCAGATGAAGCGGTCCGCGACGGCTGCGACGATCTTCTCGCGCGTCAGCGCGCCGCCGCCGCCCTTGATCATCGCGAAGCCCTCGTCGATCTCGTCGGCGCCGTCGACGTAAACGGACAGGTCGGTGACATCGTTCAGGTCGATGACCGGGATGCCATACGACGCCAGCCGCCGCGAACTTGCCTCCGAACTCGATACGGCGCCCGCGATACGGTCCTTCATTGCGGCGAGTCCGTCGATGAAGTGGTTGACGGTCGAGCCGGTACCGACGCCGACGATCATGCCGTCCTCGATGTAATCAAGTGCCGCGAGCGCAGCAGCCTTTTTGAGTTCGTCCTGGGTCATGTGGATCTGTCCTGTTGCACGGGCTAGATGAGCCCGTCGAAAAGTTGTATCTGCACGGTGTCGCCCGGCGCGACGTCGCCGCCCGCTTCGGGCAGCACGATAAAGCAGTTCGCCTCTGACATCGAGCGCAGGATGCCGGAGCCCTGTGCGCCTGCCAGTTCGACGGTCTGCCTTCCGTCGCGACGGACGAGTCGCCCGCGCAGGTATTCGCGTCGTCCCGGCTGCTTGCGGATGGCGCTGTCGCAAACAACCGCGAAGAGCGGGGTGTCGGGAATCGGGGCGACCCCCGAGAGCGTGAGCAGCGCGTCCTGCACGAACTGGTAGAAGGTCACGAGGACCGCAACGGGGTTGCCGGGCAGGCCGAACAGCCACGCGTCGCCGACGCGGCCGAACGCCATCGGGCGACCCGGCTTGATGTCGATCTTCCAGAACGCGACCTGACCGAGGCGGTTCACGAGTTCGCGGATGAAATCCGCCTCACCGACCGACACGCCGCCGCTCGTGAGGATCACGTCCGCACTGGCGGACGCTTCGCGGAAAGCCGTTTCGAGCGCCGCCGGATCGTCGCGCACGACGCCCATGTCGAGAAGCTCGCAGCCGAGGCGGCTCAGTGCACCGAAGAGCGTGTAGCGGTTGCTGTCATAAACTTCACCGGGCGCCAGGGGCTTGCCGATCGACGCGAGCTCGTCGCCCGTCGAGAAGAAGGCGACGCGCAGGCGTCGGTGAACGGTGACTTCGGCGACCCCGAGCGACGCAAGCAGCCCCAATTCCGCCGGCCCGCAGCGCTTGCCTGCAGGCAACGCAACGCCGCCGAGCGCAAGATCCTCCCCCGCACGGCGCAGATTCTGTCCGGCACGCTGTCCTGCGGGGACGAAGACTTGTCCGCCTGCGATGCGTGCGATTTCCTGAACGACGATGGTGTCGGCGCCTTCCGGGATCGGTGCGCCGGTCATGATGCGCACCGCCTGGCCTGCGCCGACGATGCCGGAGAAGGGTTTGCCCGCAAACGCCGTGCCGACGACGGTCAACGCCGTCTCGGCCCCGCTTGCCAGGTCCGCAAAACGCACGGCAAAGCCGTCCATGGCCGAATTGTCGTGGGCAGGGACGTTGCAGGGCGCCATCACCGCTTCGGCGAGTACGCGCCCGAGGGCACTGCGTACCGCGACCCGCTCGCGGCCGGGGACTGCTGTCAGGCGATCGAGGATCGCGCGTCGTGCGTCGTCTGCGCTGAGATTCGGTATGCGCGCCGGTGCACCGGTTTTTTGTTCCATGACTCTCCTTTCCGGCTAGGGAAGCGGCACGGGGGACGTGCCGCGCCACTGAGACCTTGCATTATCGGCCCAAGCGGCGCGTCGCGGACAGGACCCGAAATGAAAAAGGGGTGGTCAAGACCACCCCTCTTGTCGGCGCAGGAAGCGCGACGGGTTCGGCTTAGTGCAGGCCGGCCGCGTAGTCCGCAACCGCCTTCATTTCCGGGTCGGTCAGCTTCAGGGCAATGGTCTGCATCATCAGCGCCGGGTCGTTCTTGCGGCCGCCGTCACGGAAGGCCTTCAGCTGGGCTTCGGTGTAGTCGGCATACTGACCGCCGATGCGCGGGAATAGTGCCGGAACGCCGGCGCCCGCCGGGCCGTGACAGCCGGCACAGGCGGGAACGTTCTTCGCCGGGATGCCGGCGCGCCAGATGTTCTGGCCGAGCTTCGCGAGCTCCGGGCTCTTCGAGGCATCGGGCTTCTGGGTCTGGGACGCGAAGTACAGGCCCAGCGCCTTCATGTCGTTTTCGTCGAGGGCTGCAACCATGCCGCCCATGATCGGGTTCGCGCGCTCGGCGGGCTTGTCGCCGGCGGCCTTGAAGTTACGCAGCTGCTTCGCGACGTAGTCGGCATGCTGGCCGGCGAGCTTCGGGAAGGTCGGGGCGAGGCTGTTGCCGTCGGCGCCGTGGCAACCGGCGCAGATCGTCTCTGCGGTCTGTTTTGCCTTGGCAAGGTCGGGTGCCGCCTGGTCCTGGGCGTGAAGGCCGCCGGCAGCCAGCAGCAGCGAGAGCAGCAGGGAACGCTTGATCATGGTGTCCTCAGAAAAAGCCGTGAGTGGTTATCGCAAACGCTATATTCTATACTGAGTGTTTGGTTTTGCGCGACGCAATGTCCGTCTAAACCCAAACCATCCAGCGTTTTTGCCCCCTTCCCGATGCCCCTTTTCCGCAACGCACGATTTGAAATTTCCATTGCAAAGCCTGGCGACCTGCCCATTCCGGTCGGCGCCGAGATTGCGTTCGCGGGGCGTTCGAACGCCGGCAAGTCGAGTGCCATCAATACGCTTGCCGAACATACGCGTTTGGCATATGTTTCGAAAACGCCGGGGCGCACCCAGCTGATCAACTTTTTCCGCCTCGATTGTGGCGCCGCGCTGGTCGACTTGCCGGGCTACGGTTACGCCAAGGTCCCCGAGGCGATCCGCAAGCAGTGGGTGTCCCTGCTCGAAACCTACCTGCGACAGCGGGAAAATCTGATCGGTCTCGTGCTGATCATGGATTCGCGACATCCGCTGACGCCGCTCGATCGGCAGATGCTCGACTGGTGTCTGCCCGGCGGCAGGCCGATCCATTGCCTGCTAACCAAGTCGGACAAGCTGTCGCGCAACGAAGCGGCAGCCGCGCTGGCGAAGGTGCGGCGTGAGCTGGCGCCGCTGGGAGCGCAGGTGAGCGTTCAGCTCTTCTCGAGTCTGAAGAAGATCGGCATGGAGGAGGTGGAACACAAGGTTGCCGGGTGGCTGGGTCTGCCGACCGACGATCTGCCGGCGATCCCGACCGCGGCCGAGTTGCGGGCGGCGGGCAAATAAAAAACCCCGGGCCAAAGGGGAGAAAGCCCGGGGTCAAACGCCTTAACGGGATTAAGGCACCCGCTCAGGGAGGTGAAGCGGGAGATGGCTCGTCACCATCTGAGTCATGAGAGTCAGTCGCCTCCGTCGAAGTTCCCGGCTGAACTGGTTACGGATTGTTTCTTGTCATTCAACTGATATTGGATCTGTATTGAACATGCGCCCAACCGGAATTTTTCCCGCTACCCGTATGCGGCGAATGCGCCGCGACGAATTCTCGCGCCGGCTGATGCGCGAGTCGCGCCTATCGACGGACGACCTGATCTACCCGGTGTTTGTTCTCGAGGGCAACGACGTCACCCAGCCCGTGCCGTCGATGCCGGGCGTGAGCCGCGTGTCGCTCGACAATCTGCTGCGCGTCGCCGAAGAGGCGGTGTCGCTGGGCGTGCCGGCGCTGGCGCTGTTCCCCGTGATCGAAGCGTCGGGCAAGACGCCGGGTGCCGAGGAAGCGTGGAATCCGGAAGGGCTCGTACCGCGCGTCGTGCAGGCGCTGAAGGCGCGGTTTCCCGAACTGGGCGTGATCACCGACGTCGCGCTCGACCCCTATACGAGCCACGGCCAGGACGGGCTCATCGATCCCGAGGATCCGCGCGGTTACGTGCTCAATGACGAGACGCTGGAGGCGCTCGCGAAGCAGGCGCTGTGTCACGCGCAGGCCGGCGCCGACGTCGTCGCTCCGTCGGACATGATGGACGGGCGCGTCGCGCGCATCCGCGCTGAACTCGACGGCGACAATCGCATCTACACGCGCATCCTCGCCTACGCGGCGAAATACGCGTCGAGCTTCTACGGTCCGTTCCGCGACGCCGTCGGTTCGGCGGGCAACCTGGGCAAGGGCAACAAGTACACCTACCAGATGGATCCGGCCAACAGCGACGAGGCGATCCGCGAGGTCGCCCTCGACATCGCCGAAGGCGCGGACATGTTCATGGTCAAGCCGGGCATGCCTTACCTGGATATCGTGCGGCGAGTGAAGGCCGAGCTGCAGGTTCCGACTTACGTCTATCAGGTCAGCGGCGAATACGCGATGCTGCAGGCGGCCGCCGCAAACGGCTGGCTGTCGCACGAGGCCTGCATGATGGAATCGTTGCTCGCGTTCAAGCGCGCCGGTGCCGACGGCATCCTGACCTACTACGCGCTCGAAGCCGCGCGCGTGCTCAAAGGCCAGGCGTAATTCAAACAAGCGGCGGCCGGGCTCTCCCGCCGCCGTCTTGTCGTTATCGGCTACCCATTCGGCCAGCTATCCGCCGCAGGTCGAGGATGGACGCGATCCTGAAGTCCACGTAGGCCGGTTTCCCGAGTCCGCGGCCGACGAGAACCGTCTGCATGCCGAGACGTTTCGCTGTACGCAAGTTCATCGCGGAGTCCTCGATCAGTACGCAGCGTCGCGGGTCGAGCCGATGGTCGTGGAGCAGGTGGCGGAACCCCTGGATCGCCGGCTTGGGGTGAAAACGCATCTGTTCGACGCCGTACACGCTCTCGAAGAATCGCCTCACGCCCATCGTCTGCAGCACCGCTTCCGCGTATTCCTGCGGACCGTTCGAGAACACGATCCGTCGTCCCGGCAGGCGGCGCAGCATCGAGCGCAGGGCTCGTTCGAAGACCATCATGCGGTGCAGTCGCTCGAAGCGATGGGTCGCGGCGAGGAAGTGTCGCGGGTCGGTTCCGTGATGGCGCATCAGTCCCGTCAGCGTCGCGCCGTAGCGGCGCCAGTAATGGACGCGCAATGCATTCGCTTCCTCGGCGCTCAACGCGAGGTGCTTCGCGAGGTAGGCCGTCATGCTGCGATTGATGTGCGGGAAGATGTGCGCACTCGCGTTGTGCAGCGTGTTATCCAGATCGAACAGCCACACCGGCCGTGTGGCTGAGGAACGCCTCACCGCCCACCCGGCTTGGGCTGGAAGCGGATCACCGAACGGCCGTCTTCGGTCGTCTTCGGCTGGGCTTTCCACGCATGCCCCTGCACGACCTCGAAGCTTGCGGGCAATCGGCCGTCGCGACGCAGCGCCTCCAGCGCGCGTCGCGCGCCGGCCCAGCCCGTCCGCCCCGAGAGGCCGCGCGGGCGCGCGGTGCTGGCATTCGCACAGCCCGCGAGGCGTAGGTCGCGCAGAAGTTCGTCGACGCTCGAGTAGGTCATCGTGACCATCTCCATGTCCATCACCGGATCGGTGAAGCCGGCCTGGACGAGGGCGTCGCCCAGATCGTGCATGTCGATGAAGCGATGGACTCGCTCGCCCCCCTTCGTCGGCAGTACCGCACGCAGCTCGCGCAGCGTGTCGGGGCCGAAGGTCGAGAACATGAGCATACCGTCGACTTCCAGGACGCGGTGGATCTCCTTGAGCGCCGGCAGCGGATCGGAGAGCCAGTTGAGCATCAGGTTGGACCACACGAGCGACATGCTCGCGCGTGCGAAGGGCAGGGCAGCGGCGTCGGTACAGGCAAATTCCGAACGTTGGGTGCGGCCGAAAGCGCGCAGGCGGTCGAACAGGCCGCGCTCGCCACGTGCGCGGGCGAGCATCGGCAAGGCGAGGTCCGCGCCGACGCGTTGGGCGGTGGGGAAGCGTTTGCCGAGCATCTCCAGGTCGGCGCCCGTGCCGCAGCCGAGGTCGAGGACGCGCTTGGGCTGGACGCGGATGTAGTCGAGCCGTTCGTCCATGCGGCGGCCGACTTCGCGCGCGAGCACCGCGACCTCGTCGTAGGTCGCGGCTGCGCGTTCGAAGCGTCGCTTCAGCAGGGGGCGGTCGAGTGCGAAGTCCTGGTCGATGGCCATCGGAAACGGATGGCCGGATCAGATTGCGCGCAGGCCGAGGCGGTCGAATAGCGCCTGGTCGTGGTCGACGTCCGGGTTGTCGGTGGTCAGGAGTTGATCGCCGTAGAAGATCGAGTTCGCGCCCGCGAGGAAGCACAGGGCCTGCATCTCGTCGTTCATTTGCTGGCGACCGGCGGACAGGCGGACGAAGCTCGTCGGCATCGTGATGCGCGCGGCGGCGATGGTGCGGACGAACTCGAAGGGGTCGAGCTTGCCGACGTCGGCGAGCGGCGTGCCGGGCACGGCGACGAGGTTGTTGATCGGCACGGATTGCGGCGGGGTCGGCATGTTCGCGAGCTGCGCGATAAGGCCGGCACGCGACTTGCGGCCTTCGCCCATGCCGACGATGCCGCCCGAACAGACGTTGATGCCGGCGTTACGAACCTGATCGAGAGTGTCGAGGCGGTCGGCAAGGGTGTGGGTGGTGACGACCTGACCGTAGAACTCCGGCGCGGTGTCGATGTTGTGATTGTAATAGTCGAGGCCGGCGTCCTTGAGCCGCTGTGCCTGATCACCTTTCAGCATGCCCAGCGTGACGCAGGTTTCCATGCCCAGCGCCTTAACCTCGCGCACCATCGCCATGACGGTTTCGAGTTCCTTTTCCTTCGGGCCCTTCCACGCCGCGCCCATGCAGAAGCGGCTGGAACCCTTGGCCTTGGCGGCCTTGGCCTTTTCGACGACTTCCTCGATTGCCATCAGCTGCTGGCGGTCGAGCCCGGTCTTGTAGCGGGCCGATTGCGAGCAGTAGCTGCAATCTTCCGAACAGCCGCCGGTCTTGATCGACAACAGCGTCGAGCGCTGCACTGCGTTCGGGTCGAAATGCTCGCGATGAACCTGCTGCGCGCGGAACACCAGGTCCATGAAGGGCAGTTCGAACAAGGCCTCGACTTCCGCGACCGTCCATTTACGGCGCTCGACAGCGGATTGGTCCAAAGTGGGAGTTTTAGCGCTTTGGCATACGGAAGTCATTGTCATGAAACGGGTTCCACGGTTTAATGCGAAGCTTCACATGTTCGTTCATTCGTTGAAATCTTGTCAAACGTGGCCCGATTGATCCGCGCTGCGAGTGCTTTCTTCGCCGATTGCGTACTGCCAAACGACTGCTTCGTCTGCGGTGGCGGCGCAGGACGTGAGCTGCTATGTGCGCGGTGCCGCGGAGAACTGCCGCTTGCCTACGACTGTTGCCCGGTCTGCGCGATACCGGTGAAGGGAGGCGCAGTCTGCGGCAGCTGTCAGCGCGAACCGCCCGCTTTCGATGCGAGCGTGGCGGCGCTGAGGTATCTTTTTCCCGCGGACCGGCTGCTGCAGGCCCTGAAGTACGGCGGGCGGCTGGCGGTGTCCGGGCTGGTGGCGCAACTGCTGCTGGAATGGGTCGCACCCGTCGAGAATGCGATCCTTGTCCCGATGCCGCTGCATGAGCGCCGGCTGCGCGAGCGGGGCTTCAATCAGGCGGTGGAGATCGCGCGTCCGCTGGCGCGAGCCTGGAATCTGCCGCTGGAGCTCGAAGCGGTCCGACGGGTGCGAGACACAGCATCGCAGGCGACCTTGCCGTGGAGCCGGCGACGCGTCAATATGCGCGGGGCTTTCCGCTGCGACACCTCGTTCGCCGGCAAGACCGTGATCGTCATCGACGACGTGATGACTACTGGCGCGACCCTCGACGAGCTGGCTCGCACGCTGAAAGCGAGCGGTGCGGCGCGCGTCGAGAACTGCGTCGTTGCGCGTACTCCTTCCCCCGTCTGACATGCTGCACATCGTCCTGTACCAGCCTGAAATTCCTCCGAATACCGGAAATTCGATCCGCCTCGCAGCCAACACCGGTGCGCACCTGCATCTCGTGCGCCCGCTCGGTTTCGATCTGTCGGACAAACACCTCGCGCGTGCAGGGCTCGACTATCACGATCTCGCGCGCGTCACGGTGCATGAGGACTGGAATGCGTGCGTCAGTGTGCTCGCCGGTCGGCGCATGTTCGCGCTGAGCACTCGCGGTGCCGAGCGTTACGATCTGGTCGAATACCGGGACGAGGATGTGCTGCTCTTCGGTCCGGAGTCGCGTGGCCTGCCGGCCGAGGTGCTGGCCTCGCTGCCGGAGGCACACACGCTGCGTATTCCGATGTATCCATCGAACCGCAGTGTGAATCTGTCCAATGCAGTGGCGGTCGTCGCCTTCGAGGCTTGGCGCCAGCTGGGGTTCGGGGGCGCCCGGATGTAGGCCCGGCCACCGCCCGGCGCTGCCGCTTATTCCTGCTTCGGTTCGCGCGACAGCAATTGCTCGACCACTTCACGCGGGCCGAGGCGGTCGTTGTGGAGCAGGGCATCGACCGCTTCGCATAGCGGCATTGCGACCTGATGGCGCTTTGCCAGCTGCACGACCTCGCGTGCGGTCGGGACCCCCTCGGCGACATGGCCGAGTTCGGCGAGGATTTCGTGGAGCCGCTTGCCGTGCGCGAGCGCGAGGCCGACGCGGCGGTTGCGCGAGAGATCGCCCGTGCAGGTCAGGATCAGATCGCCCATGCCCGCGAGCCCCATCAAGGTTTCCGCGCGCCCGCCGAGTGCGGCGGCGAGCCGGGCGATTTCGGCGAGTCCTCGGGTGATGAGTGCGGCGCGGGCATTGAGGCCGAAGCCCATGCCGTCGGACACGCCCGCGGCGATCGCGAGGACGTTCTTGACGGCGCCGCCGATCTCCGCCCCGACGACGTCGCCGTTGGCGTAGATGCGCAGACGCGGCTGATGCAGCGCCTGAACCCATTCGGTGGAGAAGTCGAGCTCGCGCGCTGCCAGCGTCACGGCAGTGGGCATGCCGCGCGCGACTTCCGCGGCGAAACTCGGTCCGGTCAATACACCGCAACGGCTGTCGTCACCGAGCTCGTCGGCAACGATTTCGTGCGGCAGCATCCCCGTTCCTGCCTCGAGCCCTTTGCAAGCCCAGATCAAGGGCGTGCGCGGCTGGATGCCCCGCAGTTCTGCGACCGTGCTCCTTAGTCCCGCTAGCGGCGTGACGACGAGGTGCAGGTCCGCGCCGCGAGCCGTCGCCTCGAAATCGCCCGACACCGCGAGGGAGTGCGGCAGCGGTACATCAGGGAGATAGCGCTCGTTGCTGCGGCGCTCGGCCAGGCTGGCGATGTGCCCGGCGTCGCGTCCCCACAGCGTGACCTGGTGGCGCAGGCTGAAGGCGATGGCGAGCGCCGTCCCCCAGGCACCGGCGCCGAAGACCGCGATGCGCTTCGGGCTCAAAGCCCCCATACCTCGGTGATGCGGATGAACCCGGTCGCGCCGTCCTTGTGCCGGACCGGCAGCCAGCCGTCGGCGGGGCCGCCGGTGACTTCCAGTACGACGTCCTTGGCCACCTCGAAGGCGACCGGTGCGTCGAGGGCGGCGCGCTGGCGCACGGTCCCCTTCTGGCTTGTGACCATCACGGTGCGCTTGTCCGACAGCGCGCGGCGTTCGATCCAGTTGATCGATCCGCCGGCATCGCGCACCTTGACCCATTTGTCGAGGCTGACGATCACCTCGACCGGCGTGCCGGCCGCGATGATGAACAGGCGCTTGCCCTTGTCCGACGGAGCATCGAACAGCACCGACGGTTCGGCGACCGATCGATAGTCGATGGCGAATGCCGCGGTTGCGGGCACGAGGAGGGCCGCCGCCGCGGCCAGGGCGCGAACGCTCTTCCGCATGGTCTTACTGGATCGGCAGTTCGCCCGCTTCACGCGCGGGGGCTTGCTGCTGAGCCTGGTACAGGGCCTCGAAGTTGACCGGAGCGAGCACCACGGGCTGGAAGCCGGCACGGGTGACAGCGTCCGAAATGGCTTCGCGCGCATACGGGAAGAGGATGTTCGGGCAGCCGATCATCGTGACCGGCTCGAGATCGCCTTCGGGGATGTTGCGGATCTGGAAGATGCCGGCCTGGGCCACTTCGACCAGGAACACGGTGCGGTCTTCTGCGAGCTTGGCGGAAACCGTGACGGTCAGGGTCACTTCGTAGACGCCGTCGTCGACGCCGGCGGCTTCGCTGCGCAGCTGGACGTTGATCTGGGGGTTCTCGCGCTCGAGGAAGATGCGCGGCGCGTTGGGGACTTCCAGCGACAGATCCTTGACGTAGATCTTTTCGATCGAGAAGACGGGTTGTGCTGCCTGGGTGTTATCGGACATGTGGTGGCCTGGTGATGTGGTGAGGGTTCGAAGGTGGATCGGAGGGTGACCGTCAGGACGGCTGCAGCAATTCGTCCAGTCGGCCCTGGTGCTCGAGTTCATAGAGATCGTCGCAGCCGCCGACGTGGGTCTCGCCGATGAAGATCTGCGGGACGGTGCGGCGACCGGTGATGCTCATCATTTCGTCACGACGTGCCGGATCCAGATCCACGCGGATCTTCTCGATCTCGGCGACGCCCTTGCGGCGCAGCAGCTGTTCGGCGCGCACACAATAAGGGCAGACGGCAGTGGCGTACATGCGGACCTTGGCAGTCATGGCTATTTCCTCTTGCGGCTGACCGGCTGGCCGGCCTTTTCCCATTCCATCAGTCCGCCGCGTAGATTGAAGACCTTCTCGAAGCCGGCCTTGCGCAGCGTCCCTGCGGCTGCCGACGAGCGCGTACCGGTCGCGCAGCACAGGATGATGGGTTGATTCCTGAATTTTTCGAGTTCGCTGCTGCGCCGTTCGAGTTCGCCGGCCGGAATGTGGCGAGAATTGGCGATGTGGCCCTTGGCGTACTCCACCTGTTCGCGCACGTCGACCACCAGCGCGTCTTCGCGGTTGATCAGCAGCGTGGCTTCGACCGGGGAGAGCTGCGACTTGTCGGCACTATTGCGGGCAACGTCGAAGAGCAGCCAACCGCCGCTAGCGACCGCCAGTGCGGCCCAATACCAATTCTGCTGCAGGAATTCCAATTGAATGCTCCGTTGATGTTGCGGTGTTGAGTCCGGATTCAGGCCTTGCCCGCCGGCACGCCGCAGAAGACCTCGCGCATCAGCACGATGAGCTGCAGCGTGCGCTGGTCGCAGACACGGTAGAAAACCCGGTTTGCATCCTTGCGAGTTTGCAGGACACCCTTGTCGCGCAGGATCGCCAAGTGTTGCGAGATGTTGCTCTGCGAGGTCCCGACGGCCTCGACAATATCCTGTACGCACACTTCGCTGTCGCCCAGCACGCACAGGATCTTCAGGCGCAAGGGATGGGCGATGGCCTTCAATGCGCGTGCCGCGGTCTCGATATGTTCGTGCTTGTCGATGAGATCGATGATGGCGTTGTTATCCACGGCGGGCGGGAAGTGCAGATCAAGTGAGTAGTATAAAATACCGCAGCGCATTAAAGCGCGCCTTCGGCGCCTTTGTACGTCGGGCCGGGACCGTCTGCCGCCCGTTCCAAATCATGCTTTCTCCCTTGAGTACTCATGTACAGAATCGTTCTGCGTCGTTCCGACGACTCCCACTGGAGCCGGGAAAGGGGTTTTTCCGGTCCGGCCGGTTTGGATCTGAGCGGGACGGTCGCCCTACAAGGGAAGGTCGAGGCCCGAGCGTTGCCCCGGTGATGAAGATTCGTTTCCGCTATTACAAAGGCTTGCACGTCGTCGCGGCTGCCGTCCTACTGTCGGGCGTCGTCGCCCACGCCGCGGAAAATGGTGACGTCGAGCAGAAACGTTCAGATCTCGAGGACGTTCGCCGCCGCATCCGCGACCTTCAAAAGGAAATCGCCGATACCGAGGAGTCCCGCTCCAGCGCCGCCAGCGAGCTCGCGGAGGCGGAGCGCGCCGTATCGCGCATGCAGCGCGAGCTGCAGCAACTCGGCGACGAGCGCGCCGCGGCGGAAAAGGCGCTCGCGCAGCTCGAAGCCGATCGGCTGGCGGTCGAGCAGCGCGTGAGCGGTCGGCAAAAGGAGCTTTCGGAGTGGCTCCGGCGCCATTATGTGCGCGGCGGGGCCGGGAGCGTGGCGCCCTTCCTGTCGACTGGGGATCCGAATCAGCTTGCCCGCGACGCCTACTACCTGGAACAGCTCGGCAAGGCGCATCTCGAACTGATTGATACGCTGCGCGCCGATCTGCGTTCGAAGGCCCAGCTCGGAGAGACAATCGCTGCGCGTCGGGACCGCCTTGCGACGCTGGAGGCCGAGCAGCGTGCGCGTCGCGACGAACTCGAGGCCGTCAAAGAGAAGCGGCGCCGTGCCGTTGTGGGGCTGGCGGACCAGTTGCGCAGCCAACGCACGGAAGTCCAGGGATTGCGGCAGGATCAGGAGCGCTTGGGGCAACTCGTCGCAGTGTTGGTGAAACGCGCGGCGGAGCGCGAAGCGGCACGCGCAGCGGCCGCAGCAGCGGCAGCGAAGGCCGCGCGCGCTGAGGCGGCACGGCTGGAAGCTGCAAGGGTTGAGGCTGCCCGAGCCGATGCGGCAAGGGCGGAAGCAGCAAAGCGTGCCGCCCTACGAGCGAGCCGCGCGGAAGTGGCGAAGGCCATTCCTCCGAAAATCGAGCCCTCCAAGCCGGAGGCCCCGAAAGTGGAGGT
Organism: Aromatoleum sp.; assembly: GCF_035254505.1. GTDB lineage: Bacteria > Pseudomonadota > Gammaproteobacteria > Burkholderiales > Rhodocyclaceae > Aromatoleum. Next base: position 23,004 of record NZ_DATFAO010000101.1, read on the forward strand.
GGTGAAGCCTGAACTGTCGAAACCCGAGTCCGCGCGGGCCGAGACCGCGCCGCGACGCGACGAGGCGCGCGCAACGGCGCCGCGCGAAGCGGTCGTCGGCGAGGTTCGTCAGTCCGCCGGTCCGACGCCTTCGGGAGTCAGTTTTGCCCAGTTGCGCGGCCGCATGAAGTTTCCTGCGCGCGGAGAACTCGTGGGGCGGTTTGGCGCTCCAAGGGCGGAAGGAGGAACGGCGTGGCGCGGAGTGTTCATTCGCGCGGCGGGGGGCGCCGAGGTGCGTGCGGTGGCGTCGGGGGAAGTGGTCTTCTCCGATTGGCTGCGCGGTTATGGCAATCTCATCATTCTCGATCACGGCGGCGACTACTTGACGATCTACGGCAATAATGACGCCTTGTTGAAGGTGGTGGGCGACAACATTGCCGGCGGCGAGACGATCGCGCGCGTGGGGGCCAGCGGAAGCGACGGCCAATCGGGTTTATACTTTGAAATCCGCTACCGGGGGCAGCCGCTCGATCCTCTGAAGTGGGTGCAGCTCAATTGAACTTTCCGGCGCGGGCCGGGCGAAATTTCCTCGATGGAGTGCTCATGCGCAACAAGCTTCAAAAGGTAGGGTTGGTCATGACCGGCGTGTTCGCCGGCGTTCTGATCAGCCTCAATTTCTCCGCCAACGCGGACCGCGTGTCGCAGGCGCAGTTGCCGGTGGAGGAATTGCGCGCGTTCGCCGATGTGTTCAATGCAATCAAGCAGGGATACGTCGAGCCCGTCGAGGACAAGAGCCTGATCAACCATGCCATCAGTGGCATGCTGAGCGGCCTCGATCCGCATTCGGCCTATCTCGATGCGGAAGCCTACAAGGAATTGCAGGTCGGCACGCATGGCGAGTTCGGCGGGCTGGGCATCGAAGTCGGCATGGAAGACGGCTTCGTCAAGGTGATCTCGCCGATCGAGGACACCCCGGCCTTTCGCGCCGGCGTCAAGACGGGCGACCTGATCGTCAAGCTCGACGACACGCCGGTGAAGGGCATGAACCTCAACGACGCCGTCAAGCGCATGCGCGGCAAGCCGAAGACCGACATCACTTTGACGATCGCGCGCAAGGGCGAGCAGAAGCCGATCATCGTGAAGCTCACGCGCGAGGTGATCAAGGTCCAGAGCGTCAAGTCCAAGGCCATCGAGCCGGGCTATGGTTACCTCCGCGTGGCCCAGTTCCAGGAGAACACGGCGCAGTCGGTCGTCGAGCAGTTGGGCAAGCTGTCGAAGGGCGGCGACCTGAAGGGGCTGGTGCTGGATCTGCGCAACGACCCGGGCGGCCTGCTGCATGGCGCGGTCGGCGTGGCTGCAGCCTTCCTGCCGCCGAGCACGCTGGTTGTGTCGACCGACGGGCGGACCGAGGACGCCAAGCGTGAATATCGCGCGTCGGCCGAAGACTACCTGCGCGGGACGCGCGAGGACTTCCTGAAGAGCCTGCCGGCCGACGCACGCAAGGTGCCGATGGTGGTGTTGGTGAACGGCGGCAGCGCATCCGCGTCCGAAATCGTTGCCGGCGCGCTCCAGGATCATCATCGTGCCGTCGTGATGGGGACGCAGACCTTCGGCAAGGGCTCGGTGCAGACCATTCTGCCCCTCAACAACAGCACGGCGATCAAGCTCACGACCGCACGCTACTACACGCCGAGCGGCCGTTCGATCCAGGCTAAGGGCATCGAGCCCGATATCGTCGTCGACGAAACCGCCAACGGTTCGTCGCGCCGCCTGCGTGAAGCCGATCTGGACGGCCACCTCGGCAACGACAAGGATCCGGAAGCGGGCAAGGCGAAGAACGGGGCGGATGCCTCCAAGCAGCAACCGAACGACGACGAAGCTGCGTCGCCGCACCGGTTTGAATTCGCCGGCAAGGACGACTACCAGCTGGGACAGGCGCTCAACCTTCTCAAGGGACTGCAGATCGTCCAGAATAAGAAATAATGAGGTGATAAGGGGAGGTCATGATGCGGCGCGAAACAGCATACAGGCTGGCCGGCAGACATCATGACCACCCCGTCGCCGCTGCTGGACTGCGCAAGGAACGCGAGATCCGCTTCGCACCCTGGCCCCCGGGGCAACTGGAACGGGCGATCGTGTCGCTCGGCATCCTGCGCGGGCTGAGCGTCGAACGTACGGCAAGGCTGCACGTCCTGTGCGTTTCGTACTCCGTGCTCGACTACTCGCTCGAGACGCTGGAGAACGCGCTTTCCGACGCCGGCTTCCACCTCGAAAACACGCTATACGCCAGGCTGATGCGCGCGATCGTGTATTTCTGCGAGGAAACGCAGCGCCACAATCTCGAATCGCCGGAACGCCTGATCAAGAAATCGAATGAAGTCTATATCCAGGCGTACGACCATCATTTGCACGGCGATCACGACGACACTCCGCCCGAAATCCGCGATTACAAGTGAAGCCTATCCCCCTGATGAATGACGATCAATTGCTGCGCTACAGCCGCCACATCCTCCTTCCGGAAATCGGGGTGGAGGGGCAGGAAGCCATTCTTGCGGGGCGGGTGCTGATCGTCGGGGCGGGGGGGCTCGGGTCTCCCGCGGCGATGTATCTTGCGGCGGCCGGTGTGGGCACGCTTGTGCTGTGCGACGGCGATACGGTGGATCTGACGAACCTGCAGCGTCAGATCCTGCACAGCGCCGAAGGCGTGGGCCGGCCGAAAGTCGAGTCGGGGCGGGATACTCTGCTGCGGCTCAATCCGCTAACGCGTGTGGAGACACTCGCGCAACGCCTCGAAGCCGGGGCGTTGGAGGCGCAAGTCGCTGCCGCCGACGTCGTGCTCGATTGCTCGGACAATTTCGCCACGCGCCACGCGATCAACCGGGCCTGCGTGCGTTTCCGCAAGCCGCTGGTTTCCGGCGCGGCGATCCGTTTCGACGGACAGGTCTCGGTATTCGACCTGCGGCAGGCGGACAGCCCCTGTTATCACTGCCTGTTCCCCGAGGGGCTGGACGTCGAGGAGATCCGCTGCGCGGTGATGGGTGTCTTTGCGCCGCTGACCGGCATCATTGGCGCCACGCAGGCTGCGGAAGCGCTGAAGTTGCTGGTGGGCTGCGGAACCACTCTGGACGGGCGGCTATTGCTGCTCGATGGCCTGGCCATGGAATGGCGCAGCGTGACGCTCGGGCGCGATCCGGGCTGCGCCGTATGCGGGTCCCGGGATAACTGATCTCTGAGCTGGACAGCCGAGCGGGACTCGAAGCCTCAGGCCCGGCGCGGGCGTGCAATGAGGCGCAGGTCTTCGCCGACGCGGCGCAAGTCGCGGACATCGAGTCGCACGGCCTCGTCGAGGCGGGTCAGCTCGGCGAGATTGAAGAGTCCTTGCGCGGCATCGCCGACCAGCATCGGCGCGAGGTAGAGCAGCAGCTCGTCGACGCAGCCTTCGCGCAGCAGAGAGCCGTTGAGCCGGAAACCGGCCTCGGCGTGGACCTCGTTGAATCCCCGGCGGCCGAGTTCCAGCATCAGCGCCGACAAATCGACCTTGCCCTGGGAGTTCGGCAACATCATGATCTCGACGCCGCGCGCAGTGAGCTCGGCGATCTTCGCCTCGTCGCCGGTGGCGGCGGCAATCAGCGTTGTGCCGCCTTGCAGGATCTTTGCCGAGAGCGGGACTTCGAGCCGCGCGTCGACGAGCACGCGGGCGGGTTGGCGATCGCAGGGAATCGCGCGCACGGTGAGTTGCGAATCGTCTTTGCGGACGGTGCCGATGCCCGTCAGGATCGCGCACGCGCGTGCACGCCAGCGATGGCCGTCGCGACGGGCGGCCTCGCCCGTGATCCATTGGCTGACGCCGTTATTGAGCGCCGTCTTGCCGTCGAGCGTGCCGGCGGCCTTGAGGCGTAGCCACGGGCGTCCGCGCGTCATGCGGGACACGAAGCCGATGTTGAGCTCGCGTGCCTCGTCGGCCATCAGGCCGGCCGTCGCGGGAATCCGGGCAGCGCGCAGGCGCGCGAGGCCTCGGCCGGCGACGAGCGGATTAGGGTCTTCCATCGCCGCCACGACCGAAGCGACGCCGGCGGCGACGAGGGCGTCCGCACAGGGCGGCGTGCGGCCGTGATGGGAGCAGGGTTCGAGCGTGACGTAGGCGGTCGCGCCGCGGGCGGCCTCGCCCGCAACGCGCAAGGCCTCGATTTCGGCGTGCGCTTCGCCGGCGCGACGATGCCAGCCTTCGCCGACCACCTCGCCGTCGCGAATCAAGACGCAGCCGACGCGCGGATTGGGGGTGGTGCTATGGAGGCCGAGCGCTGCGAGTTCGAGGGCGCGCGCCATCGCGCGATGATCAGTTGCCGAAAAGGTCATTCTCGGAATTCGGAGTGGAGTCGGTCCCGCGGCGCTTCGGCCGTGATTTCACTTCGCGGATGACTTCGGAGAACTCGTCAACGTCGGCGAAATTGCGATACACCGATGCGAAGCGGATATAGGCGACCTTGTCGAGCCGCTTCAGTTCGCGCATGACGAGTTCGCCGATCTTTTCGCTCGGCACTTCGGTCTCGCCCATCGACAGCAGCTTCGCCTCGATGCGGTCGATGGAGGCTTCGAGTGCGTCGAGCGAGACGGGGCGCTTGCGCAGCGCGAGCTTCATGCTGCTGGAGAGCTTCGCGTGATCGAATTCAGTGCGGATGCCGTTCCGCTTGATGATGTGCGGCATCTTCAGGTCGATGCGCTCGTAGGTCGTGAAGCGCTTGTCGCACTTCGCGCAGCGGCGGCGGCGGCGGACGACTTCGCCGTCCTCGTTTTCACGGGTGTCGGTGACCTGGGTGTTCGGATCGCCGCAGAAGGGACATTTCATGGTCGCGAGGCCCTGTCGAACTCACGCGGAAAAAAAGCGGGGCGCGCCGCTCTTGCTCGGCACGCCCCGGTCTTCAGCCATCGAAACGTGGCTGGCTGTCACTTACTTGCCGTAAACGGGGTGACGCGCGCACAGCTCGGCGACCTTGCCGCGGACGCGTTCGAGGACCTCAGCGTCTTCCGGCGCGTCGAGCACGTCGGCGATCAGGTGCGCGATCTGCTCGGCTTCGATCTCGGTGAAGCCGCGCGTGGTCATCGCCGGCGAGCCGATGCGGATGCCGGAGGTGACGAAGGGCTTTTCCGGGTCCTTCGGGATCGAATTCTTGTTGACGGTGATGTGCGCGGCGCCCAGCACGGCTTCGGCGGCCTTGCCGGTGATGTTCTTCGAGCGCAGGTCGACGAGGAACACGTGGCTTTCGGTGCGGCCGGAGATGATGCGCAGACCGCGCTCTTCACCGAGTACGCGCGCCATGACGCGGGCGTTGGCGATGACCTGTTCCTGGTAGTTGCGGAACTGCGGCGTCGCCGCTTCCTTGAAGGCGACGGCCTTGCCGGCGATGACGTGCATCAGCGGGCCGCCCTGCAGGCCTGGGAAGATCGCCGAATTGATGGCCTTTTCGTGCTCGGCCTTCATCAGGATGATGCCTCCGCGCGGGCCGCGCAGCGTCTTGTGCGTGGTCGAGGTGACGACGTCGGCGTGCGGCACGGGGTTCGGGTAGTAGCCCGCGGCGATCAGGCCGGCGTAATGGGCCATGTCGACCCAGAAGATCGCGCCGATTTCCTTCGCGATCTTAGCGAAGCGTTCGAAGTCGATGCGCAGCGAGTAGGCGGAGGCGCCGGCGATGATGATGCGCGGCTTGTGCTCGCGCGCGAGGCGCTCCATCTGCTCGTAATCGATCTCTTCCTTGTCGTTCAGGCCGTAGGCGACGACGTTGAACCACTTGCCGGACATGTTGAGCGGCATGCCGTGGGTGAGGTGACCGCCTTCGGCGAGGCTCATGCCCATGATGGTATCGCCCGGTTTGGCGAAGGCCATCAGCACGGCCTGGTTGGCCTGCGAGCCTGAGTTCGGCTGCACGTTGGCGGCGTCGGCGCCGAAGAGCTTCTTCAGGCGATCGATGGCGATCTGCTCGACGACGTCGACGTGCTCGCAGCCGCCGTAATAGCGCTTGCCGGGGTAGCCCTCGGCGTACTTGTTCGTGAGCTGCGAACCCTGCGCTTCCATCACGGCGTTGGAAACGTAGTTTTCCGACGCGATCAGTTCGATGTGATCTTCCTGACGGCGATTTTCAGCTTGGATGGCGGCCGAAACTTCGGGATCGACCTTGGCGAGGGTGTCTTGCGCAGAGAACATGAAAACAGTCTCGATGGGGTGGGTTCAAAGGAGAATATTAACATGCACCGCCAGGGGGCATGCCAAATCGGCGTCGGTCAGGCGTTCGGAAGCTCGTCGCGGGCCGCTTCGAGATGGCGTTTGTCGGCCCAGCTGATGAGCTGCCAGTGCGATCCGTCGTACTCGATCCAGTTGAGTGCGGCGTTCGGGATCGTGAAGTCGCGGGGGGTGTTGAGCGGCTTGCCCGAAGCGAGTCGGTGCACGATGTCTAGCACTCCGCCATGGGTAACGATCAGCGCCTGCTCGCCGCGATGTCGGGCGGCGACCTGGCTCAAGACGTCGGCGATGCGCTGTGCGAAGTCGGCAAGGCTTTCACCTCCGCCGGGGAAGGTGAATTGCGGGTCGCGCTGCTTGAAGCGGCGGTAATCCTCGGGGAAGCGGGCTTCGGCTTCGGCATAGGTCAGGCCCTGGAAGTGGCCGTAATGGCGTTCGCGCAGGTGCGGCTGGTATTCGACACGGCTCGCGCGTTGGCGGCTGATCGCCGCGGCGGTCTGTTTGGCACGTTGCAGGTCGCTGCAATAGATCGTGGCGAAGTGCTCGGTCGCGAGGCTGGCCGCAGTGGCCAACGCCTGCGCTTCGCCGGTCGGGTTCAAGGGGATGTCGAGGTGGCCTTGTAGGCGCTGTTCGGTGTTCCAGGCAGTTTCCCCGTGTCGGACGAGGCAAAGGCGAGTCTTCATGACGTGCTGTTCCGGCAGAATGATGATGCGCTATCGTTCGGCGTGCATTGCGGTCGCAAAGGGCCGCCGCAGCGCTTTGGTGGAGGACGTCTCCTAGCGTTTCCCCTGATTTACGTCCACAGGGTGCCAGGGATAATTCCATGTTACGAAACTGCGCCCTGCGGTAGCAGGGGCTTAGGCACGAATTCTAGACTGCCAGGGAGGAGACGGGTGTCGTCATTTATAAAGCTGTCGAGTCTGATCGACGGGTTGAACGAGCGGATCGGGCGAAGCGCGATCTGGCTCGTTTTGATCGCGGTACTGATCAGCGCAACAAATGCCGTGGTGCGTAAAGTGTTCAGCGTCAGCTCGAACGCTTTTCTCGAGATCCAGTGGTATCTGTTCTCCGGTGTCTTCCTGCTCGGTGCCGCTTACACCTTGCGACACAACGAACATGTGCGGATCGACGTCCTGGCGGGGCGCTTCTCGAAGCGGACGCAGCACAAGATCGAGATCTTCGGCACGCTGGTCTTCCTGTTGCCCCTGTGCGCGATGATGATCTGGCTGTCGGTGCCCTGGTTCGTGAACTCCTTCACCTCGGGCGAGGTATCGGCAAATGCCGGCGGCTTGACACTGTGGCCCGCCAAGCTGCTGGTACCGGTCGGTTTCGTCCTGCTCGGGCTGCAGGGGATTTCTGAATTGATCAAGCGTATCGCGGTGCTGCAGGGGCTGATTCCGGATCCGACGGAACAGCACGACCAGCCGACTGCCGAGGAGAACCTGATCGAGGAGATCCGCAAGATGCAGGAGGCGAAGAAGAATGATTGAGCTCATCGCCCACAACATGGCGCCCGTCATCTTCGCCGCCATGGTGCTCTTCCTGCTGTTGGGTTACCCGGTCGCGTTCGCGCTGGCGGCGAACGGCATCGTCTTCGGTCTGGTCGGCATCGAACTCGGGCTGCTGCATCCGACCCTGTTCGGCGCGATGCCGGAGCGGATCTTCGGCGTCATGAGCAACGATACCTTGCTCGCGATTCCCTTCTTCACGTTCATGGGCTTGATCCTTGAGCGGTCCGGGATGGCGGAGGATCTGCTCGACACGATTGGGCAGCTCTTCGGTCCGGTGCGGGGCGGTCTCGCGTTCGCAGTGGTCTTTGTCGGCGCGCTGCTGGCGGCAACGACCGGGGTGGTGGCGGCGTCGGTGATCTCGATGGGCCTGATTTCGCTGCCGATCATGTTGCGCTACGGTTACGACCGCCGCCTTGCGTCCGGCGTCATCGCGGCCTCGGGAACGTTGGCACAGATCATTCCCCCGTCGCTGGTGCTGATCATCATGGCCGACCAGTTGGGGCGTTCGGTCGGCGACATGTACAAGGGGGCATTCATCCCGGGTTTCGTGCTGACAGGCCTGTATGTCGGCTACGTCGTCCTGGTCGCAATCTTCCGCCCCTCGTGGGCGCCGGCGCTCCCGTCGGAGGCGCGGATTTTCCGGGAGCCGAACGGCAAGAGCGGGGGCGCGTCGCTGCTTGTGCTGACGATCCTGTCGGTCGCTGCGGCGGTCGCGTTCGGGCGGACCCGGCCGGACGAGACGCCGACCGATGAGCTGATCGTCGTGTGCATGATGTTGGGTATTGCGGTCGCCTTCGTCATTGCGGTCGCGAACAAGGGGCTGAAGCTGGGTCTGCTGTCGAGGCTGGCGGAGCGCGTGACCTTCGTGCTGATCCCGCCGCTCGCACTGATCTTCCTGGTGCTGGGCACGATCTTTCTCGGCGTCGCGACGCCGACCGAGGGCGGCGCGATGGGGGCGACCGGTGCGCTGATCATGGCGGTGGCCCGGCGCAGGCTGTCGCGCAACTTGATGGAGCAGGCGATGAACTCGACGTTGAAGCTGACGTCCTTCGTCGTCTTCATCCTGGTTGGGGCGCGCGTGTTCAGCCTGACCTTCTATGGTGTTGACGGCCATCGCTGGGTGGAGGAGTTGTTGCTGAACCTGCCGGGCGGGCAGGTGGGCTTCCTGATCGTGGTGAACATCATGATCTTCGTGCTCGCCTTCTTCCTCGACTTCTTCGAGCTGTCGTTCATCGTCGTGCCGCTGCTCGGGCCGGTCGCCGAGAAGCTCGGCATCGACCTGATCTGGTTCGGTGTGCTGCTGGGTATCAACATGCAGACGTCCTTCATGCACCCACCGTTCGGCTTCGCGCTGTTCTATCTGCGCAGCGTCGCGCCTGCACGCGAGTTCGTCGATAAGGTCACGGGCAAGCTGACCGCACCGATCAAGACGATGCAGATCTACTGGGGAGCGGTGCCCTTCGTGTTGATCCAGATCGTCATGGTTGCGCTGGTGATCATCTTCCCGCAGTTGGTGACGACGGGCCTGGGCGAACAGACGAAGGTCAATGTGGAGGACATCCAGATCGAGGTCCCGCCGGATTCGTCGATGCCGGAAGAGCCGGTCATCATCGACGGTGGCGAAGGTGCGAAGGAGGGTGAGACGCCGCCCGCCGAGGACGACGCGACGAAGGCGCTGGAGAAGGCCTTGAAGGGACAAAAGTAGGCCGCGTTCCGTTCCGACACGAAAAAGCCCGCGCCGGTCGCGGGCTTTTTTTCGACCGTGGTCTCTAGGGGCGCTCGGAGTCACGGACCAACAAAAATCCCTGCGTGCCTGGTGGCGACGCAGGGATTGGCAGGGGGGCGGGCGCTTACTTCTTGGCGGTGGCGGCGCGAGTTGCCTGCATGAAGTTGTCGAAGCGATTTTCGGCGACGGCGAACCACTGCAGCTGGTCGTCACGGAATTTCTTCCAGTGGTCGTAGATCTTCTTGAACTTCGGATTCTTCGCGGCGATTTCGTCGTAAAGATCGTGTGCAGCCTTGTAGCAGGCAGCCATGACCTCGTTTGGGAAGGGGCGCAACTGGGTGCCGGAGCCGACGAGTTGCTTCAAGGCGATCGGGTTCTTGACGTCGTAGCGAGCCTGCATCACGACGTGTGCATGCGAGCAGGCGTCCTCGAGGATGGCCTGATATTCCTTCGGCAGGCTTGCCCACTGCTTGATGTTTACGTAGGCCGACACCTGCGGGCCGCCTTCCCACCAGCCCGGGTAGTAGTAGTACTTGGCGACCTTGTTCAGGCCGAGTTTTTGGTCGTCGTAGGGGCCGACGAACTCCGCTGCGTCGATCGTGCCCTTCTCGAGCGCCGGATAGATGTCGCCGCCGGGAATCTGCTGCGGCACGACGCCGAGCTTGGCGAGCACTTGGCCGGCGAGACCGCCGACGCGGAACTTCAGGCCTTCGAGATCCTTGACGGTCTTGATCTCCTTGCGGAACCAGCCGCCCATCTGTGCGCCGGTGTTGCCGCAGGGCATGTTGTAGATGTTGTAGTCCTTGAAGAACTCGCGCAACAGATCGATGCCGCCGCCTTCGTAGGTCCACGCGGTCTGCTGGCGGCTGTTGAGGCCGAAGGGGATGGCGCAGTCCAACGCAAAGGTGGGGTCCTTGCCGACGAAGTAGTACGAGGTCGAGTGGCCCATTTCGACGGTGCCGTCCTTGACGGCATCGAGGACGCCCGCGGTGGGAACCAGTTCGCCCGCCCCGAAAACCTGAATCTGGAACTTGCCTCCGGTCGCTTCGGCGACGCGCTTCGAGACGATCTCGGCGGCGGCGTAAATGGTGTCGAGGCTCTTCGGGAAAGCGGACGCCAGGCGCCATTTGATCGACGGGAGTTCGGCCGCGCGAGCCGACGTGGCTACTCCTGCGCCCGCGGCGAGGCCGACGCCTGCCTTCTTCAGAAACGAACGACGCTCCATATTCTCCTCCTCGTGTGGTTTGACGGATTTGTTTACAAGGCCGCGGAACGATAGCCGAGCGTAAGCGCGACGAGCTATTGGGGTTTTCCCATCGCGCAAAATCGCTCGCGGAGCGCGCCGAGCCTCAGTTTCCAGCGATCTTCATGCGTTCGATCAGCAGCGAACCACAGTGTTTCGCGCCGCGCGGCAGGGCGTCGTTGCCGATCGCGACGATGCTGCGGAACATGTCGCGCAGATTGCCGGCGATGGTGATTTCCTCGACCGGATGCTTGATCTTGCCCTTTTCGACCCAGAAACCCGCCGCGCCGCGCGAGTAGTCGCCGGTGACGTAGTTCACGCCGTGGCCGAGGAGTTCGGTCACGACGAGGCCGCGATCCATGTGCTTGATGAGCGCCGCGAAGTCCATGTCTCCGCTGCGCACGATCAGGTTGTGCGATCCGCCGGCGTTGCCGGTGGTCTGCATGCCGAGCTTGCGCGCCGAGTAGGTCGACAGGAAGTAGCCTTGCAGCACGCCATCGACGACCACGTCCCGATCCTGGGTGGCGACGCCGTCGCTGTCGAAGGGGGAGGAGCCGAAGGCCTTGGCGACGTGGGGGCGCTCGGCGATGTTGACGATCGGCGAGAACACCGGCTGGCCGAGGCTGTCGAGGAGGAAGGAGGATTTTCGGTACAGCGAGCCGCCGCTCGTGGCGTGGACGAAATTGCCGATGAGGGCGACGGCGAGCGGGGCTTCGAAGAGCACCGGCGCTTCGCAGGTCTTGATCTTGCGCGCGCCGAGACGGGCCAGTGCCCGTTCGGCCGCGCGCTGCCCGACGGCGTCGGCGGCCATCAGTTCAGCGGCGTCGCGGCGGCTGTCGTACCAGTATTCGCGCTGCATGCCGTCGCCTTCGCCGGCGATGACCGAGCATGAGACGCTGTGGCGCGAGCTGGCGTAGCCGCCCATGAAGCCGGCGCTGTTGGCGGAGACGAAGTGGGACTCCTGGGTCGAGACGCTCGCGCCTTCGGAGTTCGTGATCTTGGGACTGACGGCGAAGGCGGCCTCCTCGCACCGGCGGGCGGTGATGATGGAGTCTTCGACGCTCGGGCGCCAGGGGTGGTAGAGGTCGAGGTCCGGGCAGTCGCGCGCCATCAGCGCGGCGTCGGCGAGTCCCGCGCAGGGGTCGGGGGCGGTGAAGCGGGCGATCGACAAGGCTGCGTCGACGGTCGCTTCGAGCGCCGCGCGGGTGAAGTCGGAGGTGCTGGCATGGCCGCGCTGCTGGCCCAGATAGACGGTGACGCCGATGCCTTTGTCGCGGTTGTATTCGATAGTATCGACTTCGCCCTTGCGCACAGTCGCGGAGTGGCCGAAGCCCTCGGAGACGTCGGTTTCGCACGCGGTGGCACCGCGCTGGCGGGCATAGTCGAGGATGTTGCCGGCCATATCCTGCAGCTGGCTGGCGGAGAAGGAGAAGCCTTGATCGGACATGGGCGGGAGACCGGTTAGCAAAGGCTATAATCTTACCCCGTTCCTTCCGACTGTACTTTTGATGATCCACGACGACCATGACAAAACGTATCCGGGCGATGACGCCGGTACGGAGCCGCCCAGCAAGAGCCAGCGCAAGCGCGACATGCATGCGTTGCAGGATCTGGGCGAACAGCTGGTGGCCTTGTCGCTGGACCAGCTGAAGAAGGTGCCGATGCCGGAGTCGCTCGCGGATGCGGTGCGCGAGGCGAAGCGCATGACGAAGCACGAGGCGCGGCGGCGGCAGATGCAATATGTCGGCAAGCTGATGCGCAACGTCGATCCGGAACCGATCATCGCGCAGTTGGATGTCTTCAATGGCGTGTCGAAGGCTGAGATCGCGCGCCAGCATCGTCTCGAGAAGTTGCGTGTGGATCTGATCGAGGACGAGAAGACGCTGCAGGCGATCGGCGAGCTGTGGCCGGAGGCCGATTTCCAGCAGTTGCGCACGCTGCGGCGCAACGCCTTGAAGGAGCGCGAGCAGAGCAAGCCGCCGCGCGCGTTCCGCGAGATCTTCCGTGTGTTGCGCGATCTGGATGCCGGGGCTGCCGGCGGGGCCGATGCGGGCGATGCGGCGGACGACGAACCCGAAGATTGAGTGACAGGAAAGCCCCATGAGCGACGACATTACGATTGGCCTCGTTTCGATCAGCGACCGTGCTTCGGACGGGACGTATGAAGACCAGGGGATCCCTGCTCTGCGCGACTGGCTGGGGCGTGCGCTGACGACGCCGTGGCGCGCCGAGACGCGCTTGATTCCGGACGAGCGTCCGTTGATCGAGCGGACGCTGATCGATCTGGTGGATACGGCGGGTTGTTCGCTGATCCTAACGACGGGCGGTACGGGGCCGGCGCCGCGCGATGTGACGCCTGAGGCGACGCTGGCGGTGGGCGAGAAGGAGATGCCCGGCTTCGGCGAGGAGATGCGCCGGATCAGCCTGAATTTCGTGCCGACGGCGATTCTGTCGCGTCAGGTGGCGGTGATTCGCGGCAAGTGCCTGATCGTGAATCTGCCGGGGCAGCCGAAGTCGATTCGCGAGACGCTCGAAGGGCTGCGTGGGGCTGATGGCTCGGTGAGTCATGTCGGGATCTTTGCCGCGATTCCTTACTGCATCGATCTCATTGGCGGGCCTTATGTCGAGACCGACGAGGCGGTGATCAAGGCTTTTCGGCCTAAGAACGCGATTCGGCCGAAGCAGGGCTGAGGTTTGGGGGTTGGCGTGAGGGGCTTCGAGCCGCCTCCGCCGTGCCGCATTTCGCGCTTCGTTGGCGCAAGCGGACGCCTCAGCACGAAACACGGCACGGCGGAGGCTAGGGGGTCCGAGCTATTTACTTCGCGACTTCGACGGCGCCCCTGTCGGTGGTTTCCTGTGCACGTCAGGTTTGTCGCGGCGCTTTGACGACTAGCGGGATGACTTTCCCGCGTGGGGGAGAAGGGGGCGCCGCGGCCGCGAGTTGCCGCCGGCGTTCCAGTTCGCGCCACCATCCGCGCATCCCGAGCAGGACTGCAAGCAGCACGGCATAGATCGCCGGTTTCAGGATGTCGGCCTTCACGAGCCACCAATAATGGATGACGGCGAGGACGCCGATCGCGTACACCGAGCGGTGCAGGGATTGCCAGCGGCGTCCGCCGAGGCGTCGGATCATCGCGTTGCTCGATGTGACGGCGAGCGGCACGAGGAGCACCAAGGCCGAGAAGCCGACGGTGATGAAGGGGCGCTTCAGGATGTCCTTCGCGATGCCGTGCAGGTCGAAGAACTGGTCGAGCCAGAAATAGGTCGTGGCGTGCAGGCAGGCGTAGAAGAAGGTGAAGAGTCCGAGCATTCTGCGCAGGCGCAGCAGCCAGTTGAGTCCGCTGAAGCGGCGCAGCGGGGTGACGGCGAGCGTGATCAGCAGGAAGCGCAGTGTCCATTCGCCGCTGGCGCGCGTGATGGTTTCGATCGGGTTGGCGCCGAGGGCGTCGTCGAGGCCGCGCTGGATATACAGGGCGAGGGGGATCAGGCACAGCGCGAACAGCACGGCCTTGATGGCGGCGATCTGCGTCGCAGTCGGGGTGCGGAAGTTCATGTCGGGCAAGGGCTGGGTCAGAAGTTGCGGCGCAGGTCCATGCCTTGGTAAAGGCTCGCGACCTGCTCGGCGTAGCCGTTGAACATCGGGGTCGGGCGTTTGCGGAATTCGCCGATGCGGCGCTCGCTCGCTTGGCTCCAGCGCGGGTGGTCGACCTGCGGATTGACGTTCGAGTAGAAGCCATACTCGCTCGGCGCCGCCTTGTTCCAGGCGGTCGGAGGTTCCTTTTCGACGAGGCGGATGGCGACGATCGATTTCGCGCTCTTGAAGCCGTATTTCCACGGCACGATGACGCGGACCGGCGCGCCGTTCTGGTTCGGCAGGACTTCGCCGTAGAGGCCGAGCGTGAGGAGCGTGAGCGGATGCATCGCTTCGTCCAGGCGCAGGCCTTCGGTGTAGGGCCAGTCGAGCACCGGCCGCCGCAACATGATCTTCGGATCGTAGTGGCTGACGAACTGCACGTACTTCGCACTGCCTTGCGGTTCGACCTGTTTGAGGAGCGCCGAGAGCGGGAATCCGAGCCAGGGGATGACCATCGACCAGGCTTCGACGCAGCGCAGCCGGTAGATGCGTTCTTCAAGCGGCGCGAGTTTGATCAGGTCGTCGATGTCGAAGGTGCGCGGTTTGCCGACGAGGCCTTCGACGCGCACAGTCCAGGGACGCACCTGGAGTTTCCCGGCGTTCTCGGCCGGGTCTTCCTTTTCGGTGCCGAATTCGTAGTAGTTGTTGTAGGTCGTCACCGACTTGAAGGGCGTCTGCGCTTCGTCGGTGCTGAGCGGTGAGCGGGCGAGCGGGCCGAGCTTCGTCGCGGCGCGAGCCGAGGGCACGGCGCCTATCCATGCTGCCGCACCGGCGGCGAGCGTCAGGCCGGCGGCTTGCAGGAAGCGGCGTCGGTTGTCGAAGAGGTCTCGGGGGGTGATTTCCGAAGGGGCGGTGTCGTTGGAGGGCAGGATCAGCATGGGGAGCGTTTCGGGAGCGGGCCTTCTGGTTTCGGCTTCGGCAAGGGGGCGGGTCGGAAGTTCCGCGCTCCGGCTGGCTGAGGGATCAGGGCGTGATCTGGTGATGCACCGCGTTTGCGAGCGGCAATAGCGTCTCGCGCTTGAACTGCCCGGACAGCGCATAGGCGAAGCGTCCGTCGGCCCAGTAGAAGACGCCGACGTCGCCTTCCTGCGCATAGCGGAAGGCGGTGGTGTCCGGGCCGTCGTCGCGTATGCTGACGTAGAGCGTCAGCCGTCGTCCGCCGTCGTCTTCGTACATGAATTGGGCGCTGGGGCCTGCGGTATCGGGGAGCAGGCGTCCGCCGAGCAGGGCAAAGCCGTCGGCCGAGAGGTCGGGCACGTGCACGGGGGCGCCGAGCCGCTTCGAGAGCCAGGCGACGAGGTGCTGCTGCTGGTCGGCGCCGACTTCGACGGGGTGGCGCACTTCGGGCGAATACACGGCGTGGGCGACTGCCGCCGTGCGGGGCAGAACGGCGAGCGCGTCCGCGGGCGGTGACGTTTCGCGGCCGAGCCGATAACCCAGTCCGGTGCCGACCACGGTGCCGACGACGACCCAGGCGACGATCGCTGCCGCGCGCAGCATCGGAGGTCGCTCCTTGCGCTCGACCACGGCGCGCAGCCGCGCGGGGATCGGCTCGTCGAGGATAGGGTCGAAGGCGGCGTGCAGGCGTTCGCTGTCGCGGCGCCAGCCGGCGATGCGTTCGGCACGCGCGGGATCTTCGGCGAGCCAGCCTTCCACTTCGGCGCGCCGCGCCGCGTCGAGCCGGCCGTCGGCCCAGGCGTGCAGGTCGTCTTCGCAGATCGGGCGTCGCATCGCTATTTCACCACCTTCAGATAATCCGGCGCCGACTGACCGTCAAGCACCTGGCGTAGGCGTTCGCGGGCTCGCGACAGACGCGACATCACGGTACCGATCGGCGCACCGAGCACCTTCGCCGTCTCCTCGTAGCTCAGGTCCTCAAGTGCCACGAGGAGCAAGACCTCCCGGTGCTCGACCGACAGTTGCTGCAGGGCCCGTTCGAGGTCGCGCATCTCGATGCCATCGAGCTGGCGCCCGCGCACGGCGACTTCCGGGAGGTCTTCCGGCGCACGATAGTCGAGCGCGGCGCCGGCGTGGTACTGATTGACGAAGACGTTGTGCATCATCGTCAGCAGCCATGCACGCAGGTTGCCGGGCCGCCACAGCCGGCCCTTGATCAGCGCGCGTTCGAGCGTGTCCTGGACGAGGTCGTCGGCGCGCGCGGCGTCCGCCGTGAGGGCACGGGCGTAGCGGCGCAGGCGCGGAATCTCGGCCAGCAGGGCGTCGCGCGGGATCATCGTGCGTAGCGTGGGACGTCGGGGTCAGGGCTTCGCAGTGTGCCAGACACCGTTCACGCCTTCACCTGTCGCGTCGCCCGGTTTGCTGTCCTTCGCCCAGAGGTACAGCGGTTTGCCCTTGTAGGCCCACTGATGGCCGCCGTCGTCGCGCGTGACGATTGCCCACTCGCCGCTTGCCTTGTCGGTGGCGGCGGCCATCAGCGGCGGCCAATTCGTCGCGCACGGGCCGTTGCAAGTGCTCTTCGTCGCATCGGCCGGGTCGCGGTCCAGGGTATAGAGCGTCATGCCGGAGGCGTTGGCGAGCACGCTGCCGCGTGCCGTGGCGGGGGCGGGTTGTGTGGAGGCGCTTCCGTAGCCCTGCATGCCGCCGCAGGCGCCGAGGAGGGCGGTGAGGGCGGGGAGGGCGATTTTGACGAGCGTGTTCATGGTCCGACTCCTTGGCTGGAAGGTAATGCATGAACAGCGCGGACACCGCGATTATTCCCGAGTCAGCGTCGATGGAAGGATTCGTCGGCCGCCAAGGCCGCGGCCGAGGCCGAACTTCGGCTAGAATCCAAGACCCGCCAACGTATCCGACCAGAGTTTTCGACATGTCTGCCTCAATGAAGATCCACATCGACGACGTCCGCATCCAGGAAATCAAGGAACTCGTGCCCCCGGCGCACGTGTTGCGTGAGTTTCCGGCCACGGCCCGTGCCGCGGAAGTCGCTTTCGAGACGCGGCAGGCAATTCATCGCATTTTGTTCGGCGCCGACGACCGAATGCTGGTCGTGATCGGGCCATGCTCCATCCATGACCCCGAAGCGGCGCTCGAATACGCGCGCAAGCTCATGGCGGAAGCTGGGCGTTTCCGCGACGACCTTCTGATCGTGATGCGGGTCTATTTCGAAAAGCCGCGCACGACCGTGGGCTGGAAAGGCCTCATCAACGATCCCTATCTCGACAACAGCTTCCGCATCAACGAAGGCGTGCGCCTCGCGCGCAAGCTGCTGTGGGAAATCAACGAACTGGGGCTGCCGGCGGCAACCGAGTTCCTCGACATGATCACGCCGCAGTACATCGCGGACCTCATCTCCTGGGGTGCGATCGGCGCGCGGACGACCGAGAGCCAGGTCCATCGGGAGCTCGCATCAGGGCTGTCCTGTCCGGTCGGCTTCAAGAACGGGACCGACGGCAACATGCGGATCGCGGTCGACGCGATCAAGGCGGCACAGTCGCCGCACCATTTCCTGTCGGTGACCAAGGCCGGGCACTCCGCGATCGTGTCGACGCGCGGCAACGAGGATTGCCACGTGATCCTGCGCGGCGGCAAGGTGCCGAACTACGATGCGGCGAGCGTCGACGCGGCATGCAAGGAACTCGCGGCCTCCGGCGTGCCGGGCAAGGTCATGATCGATTTCTCGCATGCCAACAGCCGTAAGCAGCACCGGCTGCAGATCGACGTCGCGCAGGACGTCGCGCAGCAGGTCGGCGGTGGCGACGACCGCATCTTCGGTGTGATGGTCGAGTCGCACCTCAAGGAAGGGCGCCAGGATCTCGTGCCGGGTCGCGAGCTCGAATACGGCAAAAGCATCACCGATGCCTGCATCGGCTGGGAAGACAGCGTGGCCGTGCTCGAAACCCTGGCCGAAGGTGTGCGCCAGCGGCGCGTTGCGCGGGCGACGAGCTACGAATGATGGGCTGAAACGCAGCCGCAGCGCCCAGGGCGAGCGCGGCTGCAACGCACGTCAGCCTGCCGCCTTGCGCGCCTTTTCTTCCGTCTCGGCGACGGCATTCTGTTCGGCGAAGATGCGGGCAAGCGCACGATTGGTGATCAGCAGGACCGCCGTGCCGAAAACCAGCGCCGCTGCGACGATGATCGCGAGGAAGCGCTGCTGACGGCTTTCCATTGCCGTCAGGTCGTGCGCCATCAGCACGAGTCCGAGCGTGCGGCCGGAGGCGTCGGTCAGCGGCTGAGAGCTGAATTCGATCGAACGGCCGGCGCTGTGCGCGCGATGTCGGCCCTCCAGCGCAGCGCCTCCGCTCTGAAAGCCGGGATGGGCGGCGAGCAGCACGTCGTTTGCATTGCGTGTGCGCCCGGCGACGACCTTGTCGGGAATCAGGTCCCAGTCCCTGAGATGCCCGACCATGTCCATGCCTTCCTCCCATTGGTCCCGGTTCAGGAAGCGCTTGTCGACGAGCAGGAATAGATCGACGCCGGTGAGCTCATGCAATTGCGCGAGCGTGCGGTCGATCTCCATGCCGAGTTCGATGTAGCCGATCCGGTTGCCGACCTCGTCGAGCCAAGGCTCCACGACGCGTAGCGTGAAGACGCCTTTTTGTCCGAGTTCGAGCCCGCTCGCTGCTTTTCCGCTTTGCTCCGCCTGCAGCAGCGTCGTGCGGTCGATCTGGTCGCCGAAGCTTTCCGGGCGCTGCACGCGCAGGAACATCTTCCGGTTCCTGTCGATGAAATAGAAATGCGTGATGCCGTGATCTCGCCGCAAGGCTTCGAAGAGCTCATCGGTGGCGTCGTGCAGCCCTCGTCGTTCGCCGTTGAGGAAGAAGTTGCGGAGATAGGCGTTGCGGATGATGGGCTTGAGGGTCGCGCCGAGCTTGTCCGAATCCCGGCTGATCGCCAGGCCGAAGGCGTCGCGCACCGCGGCGACGTTGCGCTCGCGCTCGGTCTCGAGCGCCTGGTTCTCGCGGAAGTATTCGGCGATCACGACCGTCGTCATCAGGACGGCGATCGCGATCGTCAGCGGCAGCAGCAGCGCCCGCTGGTACTGGGTGCTACGCTGCCGCATCGTCACGGGGCTCGGCTCGAACATGCGGCCGTCAGGCGTTCTTGCCCTTCTGCCACAGCACGTCCCCACGGCCGCCGGCGCGATTGAGGACGCGGCCGAGCACGAAGAGCAGGTCCGACAGGCGGTTCAGATATTGACGGGGGCCATCGTTGACCGCCTCTTCAAGCGCCAATGCGACCAGCGAGCGTTCTGCGCGCCGGCACACGGTGCGCGCGTGATGCGCGAGCGCGGCCGGACGGGTACCGCCGGGCAGGATGAAGTCCTTCAGCGGTTCCAGCGGGTCGTTGAGGCGGTCGAGTTCGGTTTCGAGCTTTTCGACCTGCTTGCCGCTGATCATGCTCAGGCCGGGAATGCACACCTCGCCGCCGAGGTCGAACAGGTCGTGCTGCACATCGGTAAGTAGCGCGCGCACGTCTTCCGGCAGTTCTTCGCACAGCAGCAGCCCGACGATGGCATTCAATTCGTCGACTTCGCCGAGCGAGTGGATGCGCAGGCTGTTCTTCGATACGCGCTTGCCGTCGCCGAGGCCAGTCGTGCCGGCGTCACCGGTGCGGGTGTAGATCTTCGAGAGTCGATGTCCCATGAATCAAGCGTCTCCATGTTGGGGTCCCCCATTATAGGGGGAGGCCGCCTCCGGCCACATCCCGCCGCGCAAAGCGCGATCGGCGGGCGTGATAAACTGCCATATTCACCCGGACGCCGGGTTCCATGACTTCTAGCTCGATCAAACTGCCCATGAAAAGCGCTGAAATTCGCGATAAGTTCCTGAAGTTCTTCGAATCGAAGGGTCACCAGATCGTCGCGTCCAGCTCGCTGGTGCCGCACGAGGACCCGACGCTGCTGTTCACGAACGCGGGGATGAACCAGTTCAAGGACGTCTTCCTCGGCTTCGACAAGCGCCCCTACACACGTGCGACGACCTCGCAGAAGTGCGTGCGCGCGGGCGGCAAGCACAACGACCTCGAGAACGTCGGCTACACGGCGCGCCATCACACCTTCTTCGAGATGCTGGGCAACTTCAGCTTCGGCGACTACTTCAAGCGTGATGCCATCAGCTACGCGTGGGAGCTGCTGACCGACGTCTTCAAGCTGCCGAAGGACAAGCTGTGGGTCACCGTCTATGCGGAAGACGACGAAGCCTACGACATCTGGACGAAGGAAGTCGGCGTGCCCGCCGAGCGTGTGATCCGCATCGGCGACAACAAGGGCGCGCGCTACCTGTCCGACAATTTCTGGATGATGGGCGACACCGGTCCCTGCGGCCCCTGTACCGAGATCTTCTACGACCACGGTCCCGAGATCTGGGGCGGCCCCCCGGGATCGCCGGAGGAAGACGGCGATCGCTACATCGAGATCTGGAACAACGTCTTCATGCAGTTCAACCGCGACGAGAACGGCGTGATGCATCCGCTGCCGAAGCCGAGCGTGGACACCGGCATGGGCCTCGAGCGCGTCTCGGCCGTGCTGCAGCATGTGCATAGCAACTACGAGATCGACCTCTTCCAGAACCTGATCCGTGCGGCGGCGCGCGAAACCAAGTGCGCCGATCTCGACAGCCCGAGCCTGAAGGTGCTCGCGGACCACATCCGCGCCTGCTCCTTCCTGATCGCCGACGGCGTCATCCCGGGCAACGAAGGTCGCGGCTACGTGCTGCGCCGGATCATCCGCCGCGCGATCCGCCACGGCTACAAGCTCGGCGCTCGTGCCGCGTTCTTCCATCGCCTGGTGGCGGACCTCGTTGCCGAGATGGGCGACGCATATCCCGAGCTTCGCGCCGGCCAGTCCCGCATCGTGGAGATCCTGCGCCAGGAAGAGGAGCGATTCTTCGCGACGATCGAAAACGGCATGGCGATCCTCGAAGCCGAGCTGCAGGCGATGAGCGCATCGGGCAATGGCGTCTTCAATGGCGAGACCGCGTTCAAGCTGCATGACACTTACGGCTTCCCGCTCGACCTGACCGCGGATGTCTGCCGCGAGCGCGAAGTAACCGTCGATGCGGCGGCCTTCGATGCGGCGATGGCACGCCAGAAGGAGCAGGCGCGTGCGGCCGGCAAGTTCAAGATGGCGGCGAACCTCGAATATGAAGGCCCGGCGACGACCTTCCACGGCTACGAGAAGCTCGAGGAGCGCGCCAACGTGCTCGCGCTGTACCGCGACGGCGTGACGGTCAATGAACTTCTTGAGGGCGAGATGGGTGTGGTCGTGCTCGACAACACGCCGTTCTACGCCGAGTCCGGCGGTCAGGTCGGCGACCGCGGCGAACTCCGAGGCGCGGGCCTCTTCGAGGTCGAGGACACGCTGAAGATCCAGGCGACGGTGTTCGGCCACCACGGCGTAGTGAAGACCGGCAAGATCGCGGTGGCGCAGCCTGTCGTCGCGCGCGTCGATGCCGTCGCTCGTGGGCGGACCGCGCGCAACCACTCCGTGACTCACTTGATGCACAAGGCGCTGCGGGAAGTGCTCGGCGCCCATGTGCAGCAGAAGGGCTCGCAGGTCGATCCGGAGAAGACGCGCTTCGACTTCTCGCACACCGCGCCGCTGACGGCCGAGGAAATCCGCGAGGTCGAGGAGCTGGTGAACGCGGAGATCCTGGCCAACGCGGCGACCGACGCGCGCATCATGGCGCTCGAGGACGCGCAGAAGACCGGTGCGATGATGCTCTTCGGCGAGAAGTACGGCGAAGAAGTGCGCGTGATGACCATCGGTTCGACCACGGAACTTTGCGGCGGCACGCACGTTGCCCGCACGGGTGATATCGGCCTCTTCAAGATCGTTTCGGAAGGCGGTGTCGCAGCGGGCGTGCGCCGTATCGAGGCGGTGACCGGGGAGGCGGCGCTGCGCTACGCGCAGGAGCAGGAGCGACGCGTGCAGGGCATTTCCGCGCTGCTGAAGGTGCAGCCGGAAGACGTGGCCGAGCGTGTCGCGGGCATCCTCGACAACGTGCGTGCGCTGGAGAAGGAACTGGCGCGCATGAAGTCCAAGCTCGCCGCGAGCCAGGGTGACGATCTCGCCGCGCAGGCGGTCGACGTCAAGGGCTGCAAGGTGCTGGCGGCGACCCTTGACGGCGCCGACGCGGCGACGCTGCGCGAGACGATGGACAAGCTCAAGGACAAGCTGAAGTCCGCCGCGATCGTGCTCGCCACCGTCGCCGACGGGCGCGTGAGCCTGGTGGCCGGCGTGACGCCGGATCTCACGGCTCAGCTCAAGGCGGGCGAACTCGTCAACATGGTCGCCCAGCAGGTGGGTGGCAAGGGCGGTGGCCGGCCCGACATGGCGCAGGCCGGCGGCACACAGCCGGAGAACCTGGCGCAAGCGCTGGCCGCGGTTCCGGCCTGGGTCGAGCAGCGACGCTGAGTCCTCGTCCGTTCCGATGAAGAAGCCGCCTGCGGGCGGCTTTTTGTTTGTCCGGCGTATTACGTTTGTCTGATCCTCGTCATTGTCTGCGGTCCCCTCCGCCGCCGATAATCGTTAATCTGGAAACACATCGTTACGACGTCACTGATGCCCAAACGGCGAACATCGCTGCAGGACTGGTGGTCGGGTTCCTTCGACCGCATCGCGCATTCCTATCTCGTCTGGGCCATGGTGGCCGTCATCGCCGGCTTCTGGCTCTTCAACGTGCGCCAGCTGGTGTTGGAGTACGCCGATCGCGAGGAGAACCTGATCCGCGAGTATCAGGGGCGTCTGCTCGAACGCAAGCGCGAGGACTTCGACGATATCTTCCGCGCCACCTACCAGCACGCACGGACGATTTCGCTGATCCCGGCGATCCGGGCGGTGCCGGGCCGCAACCGGCGCAGTCACCAGGAGCACGTGCTGAACGAAGGGCGGATCTCGGTCGATACCTACGAGACGGCGCGGCAGATCTACGTCAATCTGTCGCGCAACATTCAGGTGTCGGAGGTCTACTACGTACTTGACGGCTTCCGTCCGCAGGACGGGGAAGTACCTTTCCTGATGTTCGATAGGGGAATCAAGAAGAGCGACCCGTTCGGAAACAATGGCTACGCGGCGACCGTGGACTCCCCCGAGGAATACGAGGAGGCCGAGTACGACTATTACCTCAAGCAGATCGAGTGGTTCCGGCAGCGCTACCCGCGCTGGGTGTTCGAGAACAACATCGACGGCATCCCGGCCGTGCTGTCGCCGACGCTGCGCACCTGCGACAACACCCAATACGAGTCGGTGACGGGCGGCGACGTCCGTAACACCCAGGGCCTGCTCTATTCGGTTCCCGTCTACGGGCAGGGCGACGGCCGTCTGAAGGGCGTCATCTCCGCCGTGTTGCGTATCAACGTGCTCGAAGCGGTGCTGATCGGCGTGCCGCACCTGATCGTCACGGAGGGTGATCGAAAGGCGGCCGAACGCGCCGGCTGGGTGATGCCCGAGGAAGCGTCGAACTTCGCGCTCTCCCACGAAGGCTATGGCATCGAAATCTACGATCGCCGCAATCCCTTGTTCGCACATGGGCTCGCGAGCGCGCGCGACAACCTGCCGGGCCGCTGGGCGTCGTCCGAGGTCAGCCTTCGCACCGATGGCGTGATGCGGATCTATCACTACCTGACGCCGGAGCAGCTCGACCAGTTGGCCGAACCGATCCGCGACGAGCGCAACCGGGCAATCTTCGCGCGCGTGGCCTTGCTGGCGGTGCTGATGCTGATCTTCTGGCGGGCCGTGCGCGACCAGCGCCGCCATCACGCCGAACTGGTCCGCCTGGCGCTCTACGACGCCCTGACGATGCTGCCCAATCGCCGCCTCTTCGGGCAGCGCCTCGAACAGGCGGTGGGCCGCGCGCGGCGCTACGGCAGCAAGGTCGGATTGATGTTCCTCGACATCGACAATTTCAGTGTGATCAACAGCACGCTCGGGCACCAGGCGGGGGATGCGTTGCTGGCGGCGGTGGCTGCACGCCTGCGCGACACGCTCCGCGTCAATGACGAAGTCACGGTGCGCGAGGCGATCGAGCACAGGGCGCTCGCGCGCGTCGGTGGCGACGACTTCACGCTGATGTTCGAGGATCTGGAAAAACCCGAGGACGTCGGAATCGTCATCGAACGCATCATGGAGGCCTTCCGCGAACCTCTGGTCTTCGACAACCAGCACGCCGAGGTGTCCTTGAGCGCAGGGCTCGCGGTGTTCCCGGACGACGCCGACGGCACCGAAGAACTGCTCGTGTGCTGCGAGCACGCGCTACGGCATGCGCGCAGCAGCGGCGCCGGCGAGTACCGGATGTTCAGCGACGAGATGCGGCTCAAGGCGGCCCGTCAGAACCTCCTCGTTCGGGAGCTGCGCAACGCGGTGCGCGAGCAGCAGTTTTCGCTCGTCTATCAGCCCAAGCTCGATCTGCGCACGCGTCAGGTCATCTCCTTCGAGGCGCTGCTCCGATGGCAGCACGCCGAACTCGGCTTCGTGTCGCCGGCCGAGTTCGTGCCGCTGCTCGAGCGTAGCGGGCAGATCGTCGAAGTCGGGCGCTGGATTCTCGAAACTGCGTGTGCCCAATTGCTGGCCTGGCAACGCAGCGGGCGGCCTGATCTACGGATGAGCGTGAACGTTTCGGCGCGCCAGCTCCTGCTGTCGGATTTCGTCGGTGCGGTGGCGGAGGTCCTGCGTGGTAGCGGCCTCGAGCCGAAGGCGCTGACGCTGGAGATCACCGAATCGATGGTGATCGACAATCTGTCCGACGGGAGTGGAGCCTTGGAGCGTCTGCGCGCCCTGGGGGTGAAGATTGCGATCGACGATTTCGGCACCGGCTACAGTTCGCTGACCTACCTGCAGAACCTGCCCGTCGACTGCCTGAAGCTCGACAAGTCGATGATCGACACGGTTCTCGAGCAGCGCGGCGCGCATGTCGTGCGCATGACCATCGGTCTGGCGCACGGCCTCGGGCTCGAGGTGGTGGCGGAAGGCGTCGAGGAGCAGGCGCAGATGGAAGCCCTGGTCGGTATGGACTGCGACATCATGCAGGGCTATTACTTCTCGCGTCCGCTCGCCGCGAAGGATGCCGGCGCGCTGCTCGCGCCCGATGCGGCAACCCACGCCGCCTGACGGAGGCCGTTGCAGGACCCCGCCCTGCGGCGGGGCCGACGATCAGAATGGCAGCTTGACGCCGGGCCAGACGCCTTCGATCGCGTGCCGGAAGTCGGCCTGGATACGGGCGATGGCTTCGGCCGTGTCGGCTTCGAAGCGCAGGACGACCACCGGCGTGGTGTTCGAGGGGCGCGCGAGACCGAAACCGTCGGCGTATTCGACGCGCACGCCGTCGAGCGTGATGACTTCGGTCGCACCGTCGAATTTCGCCGATTCCTTCAGGCGACGCACCAGTTCGAAGGGCTCGCCTTCGGCCATCTTGAGGTTCAGTTCCGGCGTACTCACGGCGTCAGGCAGCGCCTTCAGCACGGCGCTCGGGTCGGCGTGGCGCGACAGGATCTCCAGCAGGCGCGCGCCGGCGTATAGGCCATCGTCGAAGCCGTACCAGCGCTCCTTGAAGAACACGTGGCCGCTCATCTCGCCGGCGAGCGGTGCGCCCGTTTCCTTGAGCTTGGCCTTCACGAGCGCGTGCCCGGTGTTCCACATCGTCGGCTTGCCGCCGTTCTCGCGGATCCAGCCGGAGAGATTGCGGGTGCATTTGACGTCGTAGATGATCTCGCCGCCCGGTACGCGCGACAGCACGTCGGCCGCGAAGAGCATCAGCTGGCGATCCGGGTAGATGATCTCGCCGTCCTTCGTGACGACGCCGAGGCGGTCGCCGTCGCCGTCGAAGGCGAGGCCCAGTTCGGCATCGGTTTCCTTCAGGGCGCGGATCACGTCCTGCAGGTTTTCGGGCTTGGACGGATCGGGGTGATGGTTGGGGAAGGTGCCGTCGACGTCGCAGAAGAGCTCGACGAGCTCGCAACCCAGCCGCCGGAAGAGATCCGGGGCGATCGCGCCGGCGACGCCATTGCCGCAGTCGATGACGATCTTCATCGGACGGGCGAGTTTGACGTCGGAAGTGACGCGCTCGATGTAGGCCTGCTCGACGCTCGCGTGGCGCAGTTCGCCGGTGCCGTGGGTGAGCTCGTTTTCGACGATGCGGCGGCGCAGGTCCTGGATCATCGGGCCGTAAAGGGTCTGACCGCCCAGCACCATCTTGAGGCCGTTGTAGTCAGGGGGGTTGTGGCTGCCGGTGACGCTGACGCAGGAGTCGGTACCCGTGTCATAGGCGGCGAAATAGGTCAGCGGGGTCGGGACGCAGCCGATATCGACGACATCGACGCCCGCGGCGCGGATGCCGTCCGCGAGGGCTCCGGCGAGTTCCGGGCCGGAGAGGCGGCCGTCGCGGCCGACCGTGATCGCGCGCTGGCCGCGTGCGACCGCTTCGGAGCCGAGTGCGTGGCCGATCGCGCGGACTGCGTCGGCGGTGAGGGTCTTGTCGACGATCCCGCGGATGTCGTATGCCTTGAAGATTTCGGGTGCGGGAGCGGCGTAGTGCGTCGAAGTCATGGGCTATCCAGGTATTTCGAGTGAAGAGCGCGGCATCGCGCGAGTGCGTGAAACGGCGGGATTATCTCAGATGCGTGGGCCCGGGGCGCGCCCTGTTGCATCCGGACACTTCGCGCGCGGACGGGTTCGTCAATGCACGACGCGCGGCGCGTCGCCGTTTGCGGTGCGCTGCACGTCCGGCGTCGGCGATGCCTGATGCATGACCATCTTCCAGCCGGAGGCGCCGCGTGCGTAGACGTTGGTCGCGACCATCGGCGGATGCAGTTGGTCGTCGTCCTTCATCGCGACGTGTTCGATGACGTTATGTACGGTCAGCAGCGTGTTGGCGCACGCGACGCAGTGGGAGGTGTGCACCTGCAGGCGCATGCCGCTGGCGAAGATCTGACGCCAGGATTCGCGCACGGCGGCGAGGCCGATGAGGCGCGGGGCGTCGGGATGCACGCAGACCACCTCGTCGTCCTCGGACCATATGGCCATCATGGAATCGAGATCGGCTCGGGCCAGCGCGTCGTAGAAGGCCGCCTCGGCCTCGGCAGCGGATGTGAAGATCGGTTTGCTCACGGCGGAAGGTCGATCCCGGTTTCCTGCTGTTGAAAAGGCATGGGGGCGTTGCCGCCCCCATGGATCATGTTGCCTTTGCTGTCACCGCTCTGCGGTGGCCCCTCAGTGGTGACCTTTGGGGCGCTCGCCGGTGAACACGTACTTCGCGCTGCAGTACGGGCAGACGGTTTCACCTTCGGCCAGCACATCGAGGAACACGCGCGGATGACGTGCCCACAGCGGTGCATTGGGTTGCGGGCAGTACAGCGGCAGGTCGTGAGCCGTGACGGCGATCGGTTGCGATTTGTCCTGGTTTTCAGCCATGGCAGCGGGTTCCTTAGACGTAAGCGAGCCAGTGTTCGTATTCGGGTGCCCGGCCATTGACGACATCGAAGAAGCGGGCCTGGATCTTCTGCGTGATCGGGCCGCGCTTGCCGGCGCCGATGGCACGGTTGTCGAGTTCGCGGATCGGGGTGACTTCGGCGGCGGTGCCGGTGAAGAAGGCTTCGTCGGCGATGTAGATGTCGTCGCGGGTGAGGCGCTTCGACTGTACTTCGAGGCCGAACTCGCGCGCGATGGTGATCACCGAGTCA
Organism: Aromatoleum sp.; assembly: GCF_035254505.1. GTDB lineage: Bacteria > Pseudomonadota > Gammaproteobacteria > Burkholderiales > Rhodocyclaceae > Aromatoleum. The sequence continues at coordinate 50,958 of NZ_DATFAO010000101.1, forward strand.
CGGGTGATGCCGGTCAGCGCCGAGGCGATCTCGGGTTCGTAGATCTTCCCGTCCTTGATCACGAAGAGGTTCTCGCCGGCGCCTTCCGCGACGAAGCCCTGCGTGTCGAGGAGCAGCGCTTCATCGTAGCCGTCTTGCGTCGCTTCGAGGTTCGCGAGGATCGAGTTGGCGTAAGTGCTGGCGACCTTCGCGCGCGGCATGGTGGCGTTGACGTGGTGACGGGAGAAGGACGAGGTCTTCACGCGGATGCCTTTCTCGAGGCCTTCCTCGCCGAGGTAGGCGCCCCACGGCCAGGCGGCGATCGCCACGTGCACGGTCGAGCCGCGCGTCGAGATGCCCATCTTTTCCGAGCCGTAGAAGGCGAGCGGGCGCAGGTAGCAGGATTCGAGCTTGTTCGCGCGCACGACTTCCTTTTGCGCTTCCATGAGGTCTTCCTTGGAATAAGGAATGTCCATCATGTAGATCTTGGCGGAATTCAGCAGGCGCTGGGTGTGTTCGGCGAGCCGGAAGATCGCGGTGCCCTTGGCCGTCTTGTACGCGCGCACGCCCTCGAATACGGACAGGCCGTAGTGCAGGGAGTGGGTCAGGACGTGGGTCGTGGCTTCGCGCCAGGGCACGAGCTTGCCGTCCTGCCAGATGAAACCGTCGCGGTCAGCCATGGACATATAGGGGTTCTCCGGCGGATGTGAGGAATTCGGGCCTTGCAGGGGTCCGAAACAAACCGTGAATTCTAGCGCAAGGCGGAAGGTTTGCGGCGTCCGGGATGGGGCTCGGTTGCCTGTGTCGAGAGGCTCCGATGTCCGGTACGGCGGAAACAGCGTCGGTCGCGTTAAAATGCGCCGTTTCTGGGCAGGCGGACCGGGTATGGAGAGAAGCTGGAAACCCAATGTGACCGTGGCGTCGGTGATCGAGCGCGACGGGCGCTTTCTGATGGTCGAGGAACATACTGCCGACGGGCTGCGTTTCAACCAGCCCGCGGGCCACGTCGAGTTCGGCGAGTCGCTCGTCGATGCGGCAACCCGCGAGACGCTGGAGGAGACGGCTCACGGTTTCGTGCCCGAATACCTGGTCGGGATTTACCAGTGGACGGTGCCCGCCAGCAATCTGACCTATCTGCGCTTCGCTTTCGGCGGCGCGGTCGGCGACGAGCAGCCCGGACGTACGCTCGATGAAGGCATCGTGCGCGCCGTCTGGCTTACGCCGGAGGAGTTGCGGGCGTGCCGCGAACGGCATCGCAGCCCGCTGGTCCTGCAGGTGGTCGAGGACTGGATCGCGGGGCGGCGCTACGGGCTCGAGCTGATCCGCCATCATCCGGTCTGAGCGGGATGATGAGCCCGCGCGCCGTTTTCGTCGCGTGCGCCCTCGGATGGGGGCTCGCAGCGCATGCAGCCGCAGAGCTCGAGGTGTGTTTCAACTACGGCTGTGTGACGTCCGGGTTCGTGAGCCTCGCGGAGGATCGCCTCGCGACGGTACGTATGGAAATCGAGCAGGCGAATGACGCCGCTTCCGAGCGCGTGGCGATCGCAGGGGCAATCGGAAAGCTGTACGGGCTTGCCGGGGAGCAGACGCCGATCGCCGCGGACCGTCGCGGTAATTTTCTGGACGACGGGGTCGAGGGGCGGATGGATTGCATCGATCACTCGACCAACACGACGCGCTTCCTGGAGATGATGTCCGCCCGCGGCTGGCTGCATTTTCACCGGGTGCTGGAGCCGGAAAGGCGGCATTTCGCGATCTTCCAGCATTTTTCGGCGGTCATCGAGGAACTGGAACCGCCGGCGCCGGAGCGGTTGCCCGATGCGCCGGCCCTGGTGCCCGATTACGTCGCGCCCATGTTGGCGATGTGCGATTGCACCGAGGTGCTCGCGGACATCGTCGTGCCGGCACCCGTGGTGGAGGTGCGTCCGACTGGGCATCCGGGGGCGCGCTTTGCGGTCGATAGCTGGTTCGTGGATCATGGCGATCCTGCGGTGGTGCTGCCGCTGGATCAATGGCTGAGTGGAGAAGGACCGAATGTCCAGTAATACCGATCCCAACGGAATGAAGGTGGTCGTCGGCATGTCCGGCGGCGTCGACTCGTCGGTGACGGCGCTGTTGCTCAAGCGGCAGGGCTATCAGGTGACGGGCCTGTTCATGAAGAACTGGGAGGACGATGACGACGACGAGTACTGCTCGACGCGTCAGGATCTCGTCGACGTCGCGTCGGTGTGCGACGTGATCGGGATCGACCTGGAGGTCGTGAACTTCTCCGCCGAGTACAAGGATCGCGTCTTCGCCGACTTCCTGCGCGAGTACGAGGCCGGCCGCACGCCGAACCCGGACATCCTGTGCAATTCCGAGATCAAGTTCCGCTGCTTCCTCGACCATGCGATGCAGCTCGGTGCGGACAAGATCGCGACCGGGCACTACGCTGGCGTGCGTGAGTGGGTGAACGACGGGCGCACCGAGTACCAGTTGCTGAAGGCCGAGGACGGCACCAAGGACCAGAGCTACTTCCTGTATCGCCTGACGCAGGCGCAGCTTGCGAAGACGCTGTTCCCGCTCGGCGGCCTCTACAAGCGCGAAGTGCGCAGGATCGCCGCGGAGGCGGGGCTACATGTCGCCGCGAAGAAGGATTCGACCGGTATCTGTTTCATCGGCGAGCGTCCGTTCCGCGAGTTCCTGATGCGTTATCTGCCGACGAAGCCGGGCGAGATCCGCAACCTTGACGACGGCCGCGTGCTCGGCGAGCACCAGGGCCTGATGTACCACACGATCGGCCAGCGGAAGGGCCTGCACATCGGCGGCATCAAGGGCAACCAGGACGAGGCGGGCGAGCACGACGCGTGGTACGTCGCCGGCAAGGACGTGAAGGCGAACGTGCTCCACGTGGTGCAGGGGCACGACCATCCGGCGCTGCTGCGGAGCACGCTCACGGCGACGGACCTCAACTGGATCGCGGGGCGCGACCCGCACACGCACTGGGTGTACACGGCGAAGCCGCGCTACCGCACGCCGGACATGCCGTGCGAGATCGACGCGCTGGCCGACGGGCGCGCCGAGATTGCGTTCGCGCAGCCGCAGTGGGCGCTGACGCCGGGGCAGAGCGTGGTGGTGTATGAGTCGAAGGTGTGCCTGGGCGGCGGGGTGATCGTCTAAGTCAGACGCTGCCGTCGTTGCCGCTGTCCTCGTTGCGCTTGCCGAGCAGCTTGGCCATCAGCGGGTTGAGCTTGGCGGCGGCGCCGTTCGCATTCGAGTCGCGGCTGAAGCGCGCGGGCGTATCGACGTTCTTCATGCGGCCGCGGATCTTGAGGCCGTTGAGTTTTTCGAGGTCGGTTTTTTTCATCGTGTGTTGCAGGCCCCAGGCGAGGGGCGAACTTCCTTCAACGGGTAGGTGATAGGAGCGGGGCCGGTTGCGAGCGCAGGCGCAGTGTATTGCGATAGCGCTCGCAGCGCTCGACATAAGCGAGCGTGCTCTTCGGCATCGGCACGCGCGCGCGCGTGATGTAGCTGACGAGATCGCGCCCCTGGATGATGAGGTTCATGCCGTCGGCGGCGAGTTGCAGGTCTTCGGGGCTCGTTGCAGAGACCAGGCGTGGCGAGAATGCGGCCAGGTGCTCGGCGGCGACGGCGAAGGTGGCCCACACATCGAAGATCGCCGGGTCGGTGCGCAGGGTTTCGCATTTGACCTTGGCCGCCTCGGTGAAGCGCAGCGTCGGGTCCTCGATGCCTTCGAAGAAATAGGTTCCGCCGAAGGTTTCCACCATCACGGCTGCGATGCGGTCGATGTCGCGCAGCGTCTGCGAGATCTTGATGTAACGGCTGTCGTAGAAGGCTTCGACCGGGATCGAGAAGGCGCGGAAAGGCTCGCCCCAGAGCTCGTCGATGCCTTCCTCGCCGCTGCGATGGCGCACGAGCTTGCCCAGCGTCAGCGCTTCCTGCAGACAGAAACCGCATTCGCGCATCAAGGCGTTGTCGGACTCGATCTCGATGCCCGACTCCTGCAGTTCCATCAGCTTCGTGAAGATGTCGGTCGCGCGGTTGAACAGCGCGCCCGCCAGCATTGCGCCCTTGACGCGCTTGAGTTCGGGGTCGGGCTCGGTGTCGTAGGCGTGGCGGGCTTCCTTGAGCCGCCGGCCCGGGATGTTGATGCCGTGTTCGACGTGGTTGAACAGACGCCGCGTCAGTCCTTCTATCAGCAGGCGTTTCGCGCGCAGCGAGTCCTCGGGGGGCGGGTAGGCCTTGATCCAGTACCCGTCGTAGAAGATTCGTTCGACGCCTTCGATGACGCGCGTGGTGCCATTGGCGGGGACGGTAGCGTTCATTGCACGGATCATTCCGAGGCAATTGGTCGGAGGCGGCGCGGGGAGCGCGGAAGCGCCGCCGTCTGTTCAGGACGCGTGGCGCGCAGCGAGGGTGTCGCAAAGGGGGCAGCCCGGGCGCCTGCGGATTCGTCCTGACTTCTGAGTACAGGCTAATCTTACGGCAAGCATCCCGCTATGGCCCGCGCGGGTTGAAAAAATTTGCGGCCGGGCGACGGGGCTGAGCGGGCGAACGGCGGTGCGGCTCAGACCAGGTCGGGCGGTACGACCGCTCGCAGCACATGCTGCGTCTCGCCGTTGCGAGTACGAGTCGTGAACCACCACAACGCGCCTTTCTTGATCGTCCAGTCGGCTTCCTCGCCGGCTAGCAGCAGTGCCGCCAAGCGGCCCAGCGCCGGTTGATGTCCGACGACGACACAGGGCCGGTCGGCGTCCGGCCAACCGGTCGCGGCCAGCAGCTCGGCGACGCTGCCTTCGGGGCCCAGCGAGGGCACGATTTCGAAGTCGTCGGTGAAGGCGGAGGCCGTCTGGCGTGTGCGCGCCGTCGGGCTCACGAGCACTCGCAGGCGCTTGGGGCGACGCTCCTCGATCCATGCTGCGACATTGCGGGCCTGCCGCTCGCCGCGCTTGGTCAACTCCCGGGTATGGTCGGGCGTGCCGTCGACCGCTTCGGCGTGGCGCCATAGCAACAGATCCATTGCATCCTCCTCTGGACGAAAGCCCGGAAGGCTAGGTGGCGCGCGTTGCGCCACTATTACAGTCGAGGCGCGACCGTTTTCAATCCGCCCATGGTCGTCGACCGCGGAGCAGCCGGCCGAGTGCCCGGACGGCGCGCCGGCTGCGCTTGACGCATTGCGGCCCGTGCCAGCCGCAGACGTAGGCCGCCGCCGCGCGCAGGTCGGCGGATTCGGCCGCCCATGCGGCGAGTCGTGCGCGAGCGATGTCGATGTCATTGACGAAGCCGAGGTCGGCCTGGGCGTGCAGCAGGCTTTGGAGGAAGGCCTCTGTCTGTTTTGAGGGCAGCAGCGGGGCGAAGAACTCGATCGCATAGCGCAGACGCTTGGCGGCGATGCGCAGCGCATGCAGGGTTTCGGGGATGCCGTTGGCGGCCGCAGTATGGCGTCGGCGCGCTTTCTTGCGCAGAGCGTCGAGCTGGATGCGGGCGAAGGTGCCGAGGTCGGCGGCGTCGATCAGGGGATTGCGCGGCAGGTCGAGCAGGGCTGCAGTCAGCTCGAGGAGTTGGCGTCCTTGCCCCGCCAAGTCGATGTTCGCGCGGGTCGCGTCGTAGGCCGCCTTGCGCGCGCCGTGTGCGCGCTCCGCCAACTCGGCGATGGCGACAGCTTCGTCGGGCCTGTACCGGCTGCCGGCGTCGAGAATCGGCAACAGCAGTTCGTCGCACAGTACGTCGAGGTCGCGTGCAGCGCCGAAGGCTGCGGCATTGTCGGCGAGACGTGCGCTCCAGTCTTCGACGAAGGCGGGTGGCAGGGCCGGTGTGAAGAGCCGGATCAGTGAGCGCAGGCGACGCAGCGCGACGCGCAGCTGGTGGGTGTATTCGGGATCGGTGCCGGCCGCCGCCCCGGCGACGTTGCCCTGCCAGTGGCGCAGGCAGGCGAAGGCGAGGGTGCGGAAGGCTTCGACCGGGTCCTGGTCCGCAGCAATGCGGGAGGTTTCGGCGCGTTGCGGCCGCAGGGGGGCATTGAGATGCAGGCGGAAGCCGCGTGCGGCCTTGCTCGAGTCGTCCGGCAGGAGCGGCAGCTCGACGGCGAGCTGGCGGGCGAGGACGAGCAGGTCCTGCGGGCGGCCTTCGACGAGCTCCAGTTCGAGTTCGCAGATCGGCTCGCTGCGCTCCCCGGCGATGATGTCGCCGGTGTCGAGCATCATTAGGATGCGGACGCCGTCGGCCGGCGCATACAGTCGCGTCTCGCGCCGGAAGCGGGTCGAGAAGACGGGGGCGAGGGCGTCGGCCTGGCGCTGAAGGACTTTTCGCACCTTCGGGACGTCGACCGGCGAGAAATCGAAGGCGCCGGTGAAAGGCTGTTCCCACTCGGGGCGTTGCGTGAGCCCGCCCGCGGAGCTTGCTTCGCACTTGATCGTCTGCAGCTGGATGCGGCCCTGGCGGCGCGTGCGAACGGCAATCTTGCGCTCCTTCAGCGCGAGGTCGGGCGTGTCGAAGTAGGTGTTGTCGAGGGTGACGGCGTTGCCCTGCTTTTCGGCCGCGGCAAACAGCGGATGGCGGCGCAGGGCGGGGAGGGCCCGCCGAGGCAGGCTGAGTTTGAGTTCGATTTCCTGGCTCATCGCGGACCTGGGGCTGCGGAACGTCGGGATTGTAATCCCTTGTTTCGCTGCCCGTCATGCTTGCAGCCGGCATCAACCGTCCGCGTCAGGCTCACGGCGTCAGGATTCGCCGAAGACTTGTTGCCACAGGATGCGCACCGGTTCGCGCGCAAGTGCAACTTCCCCCGCATCGATGCGCGAGGGCAGGTCGTTGAGGCGCTGACGGTGTTGCAGGTGGCGCAGCATGCGGTAGCTGTCGCCACAGCGCGCGGCGAGCCCGGCCGGGATCAGGCCGAGTTCGCCGGCGATGCGCAGCAGCGCGATGTTGCCGAGGTTGCCGGTGAGTTCGGGGTGATGGTGGGCGTGGCCGAGCACGAGGTACTGGACGAGGAACTCGACGTCGATCAGGCCGCCGGTGTCGTGCTTGAGATCGAAGCGTTCGCTCTTGCCGGCGTGGGCTTCGCGCATCTTCTGCCGCATCGACAGGACTTCGGCGCGCAGGGTGTCGAGATCCCGTTCTTGGCGCAGGACTTCGCAGCGGATGCGTTCGAAGGCGGCGCCGAGCGCCGGATCGCCGGCGGCGAAGCGGGCGCGCGTGAGCGCTTGGTGCTCCCACACCCAGGCGGATTCGAGCTGGTATTGGCGGAAGGCATCGAGCGAGCAGACGATCATGCCGGATTCGCCATTGGGGCGCAGGCGCAGGTCGGTCTCGAAGAGGATGCCGGCTGCGGTCTGGCTGGAGAGCCAGGAGTTGAGGCGCTGGGCGAGGCGGGCGTAGACGTCGCTCGCTTCCGGGGCGTTGTCGTTGCCGTGCAGGAACACGAGGTCGAGATCGGAGGCGTAGCCGAGCTCCTTGCCGCCGAGCTTGCCGTAGGCGATCACGGCGAATTCCGGTTCCTTGCGGTGGCGGATCTTGATCTTGCGCCAGACGGCCGGAATGCTCAGGTCGACGATCAGGTCGGCGAGCGCCGAGAGGTGGTCGGCGAGGACCTCGACGGTCAGCATGCCCGCGATGTCCTGCGTCAGCAGGCGGAAGACTTGCGCGTGATGATGCTCACGCACGAGGTCCATCTGCCGTTCCATGTCGGGCTCGGCAGCATCCAGCGCGGCGCCGATCTGCGCGCGTACGGCCGGCCAGTCGGGGGCGGCCTGCAGCGTGCGGGTGTCGAGCAGTTCGTCGAGCAGGATCGGGTGGCGGGTCAGGAATTGCGCGGCCCAGCGCGAGGCGCTCATCAGGTCGGCCACGCGGCGCAGGGCCTGGGGATACTGCTGCAGCAGCGCGAGGTAGGCGCCGCGGCGGCTAATCGCCTCGATGAGGTCGAGGAAGCGGGTGAGGGTATCGTCCGGGCAGGGGGTCGCCGCCGCGGCTTCGACAACGCGCGGGATCAGGGCGTCGAGGCGACCGCGGATGTGGTTGGCCAACTGCTGGTAGCGGATGCCAGTCCGGATCGCCGCGAGGCGGCTTGCGGCGACGGCCGGTTGGCAGTAGCCGAGTTCGGCGAGGATCGGTTCGGCCTGGCTTTCGTTTTCGGCGGCAGCCCACATGCCGTCGAGACTATGGCCTTCTTCCTCGGGTGTGCCGAAGACGTGCTCGAAATAGCGGCTGACGTTGGCGCGATGAGCGTCGAGCGCTTCGAGCATCGCGGTGTAGTCGGGGAAGTTCATTGCTTGGGCGATGCGTGCGCGGTCTTCGTCGTTTTGCGGCAGATCGTGCGTCTGGGCATCGTCGAGATATTGCAGGCGATGTTCGAGGCGGCGCAGGAAGTCGTAAGCGGCGGACAGCTCGGTCACGGCCTCGCCGGCGAGGATGCCGCGTTCGGCAAGGAGCGCCAGCACCTTCAGCGTCGGGCGGGTTTGCAGGTGGAGGTCGCGTCCGCCCCGGATCAGCTGGAACACCTGGGCGATGAATTCGATCTCGCGGATGCCGCCCGGGCCGAGCTTGATGTTGTTGGCCCGGTCGCGGCGCGCCACTTCGCGGCGGATCTGCGCGTGCAGGTCACGCATGGCATTGATCGCCCCGAAGTCGAGGTATTTGCGGAACACGAAGGGGCGGGCGATCTTTTCGAGTTCCTCGAAGCGTTCCCCGGCGAGTACGCGCGCCTTGATCCACGCATAGCGCTCCCACTCGCGGCCCTGCGTGATGAAGTAGTTCTCCAGCATGTCGAAGGACGCGACCAGCGGGCCGGAGTCGCCGTTCGGTCGCAGGCGCATGTCGACGCGGAACACCTGGCCGTGCTCGGTGACTTCCGCGAGCGCCTGGATGAGCTGCTTGCCAAGCCGTTCGAAGAATTCGAAATTGCTGATGACCTTTGCGCCGCCGGTGTCGCCGTCCTCGGGATAGATGAAGATCAGGTCGATGTCAGAGGAGACGTTGAGCTCGCGCCCGCCGAGCTTGCCCATGCCGATGACGAGCAGTTCCTGCTCCCAGCCGGTGGTCGACAAGGGTACGCCGTAGCGTTGGACGAGGCCTTCGCGCAGCACGTCGTGGGCGGCCTGGACGGTGACCTCGGCCAGCAGCGTCATCGTTTCGGTCACTTCGGCGAGGTCGGCGAGGCCGTTGAGGTCGCGTACGAGGATGTGGCTGACGACCCACGCGCGCAGTTTGCGCAGCGTGGCGCGCAGGCGCGGTTCGTCGAGTCCCGATTCGCGCATGAACGCCTGCATGGCGTCGGCATCAAGCGCATGCGGAAGCGATTGTCCGAGGCGCGCCGCGAGCCACGGACGGCTGTCGAGCATGCGCTGCAGGAAGCGCGAGAGCGGCATCGCGTAAGAAAGTGCTTCAGACGGGGATTTTGGGGTAACGGACATGAGAGTCGGGTTCCCGATCATTGGTAGAATGCGCCCCTTCCGCCGTCGGATCGGCCGGACGGAGCGCGTGGGCGAAAATCCCGATTGTATCGGAGCCCGCCACTCCCGGTCCTGCGACGCCGCGGCGAGCTTTCATTCACTATGACTTCTCACGACCCCTCCGCCGCCGATATGACCCGCACATTGCCGACCTTCCTTCGAGGGCGGCTGTTGCGCAAGGTCATGGCTGCGGTGATGATCGTGTGGTTCGTATGCGGCGCGTCCTTCCTGGTCGTGCGCGAAGTCATCGTGCCGCACGTCGGCGAATTCCGGCTGCAGATCGCCGCGGCGATCGGCGACGCGATCGGGCGGCCGGTGGCGATCGAGGCGCTGTCGGCGGATCTGAGCGGATTGCGGCCCCGCCTGCATCTGTCGGGTGTTCGCCTGCTCGACCGCGAGGGACGGCAGGCGCTGCGCCTCGAAGCGGTCGATGCGACAGTCGGCTGGTCGTCGATCCTGCGCGGCGTGCCGTATTTCCATCGCCTGGAGTTCGGCGGCCCGCAGCTGTCGCTGCGACGCGAGGCGGACGGCGAACTCTATGTCGCCGGCACGCACGTGGAGCGCGGCGGCTCGGACTCGGCTTTCAGCGACTGGCTCTTCGCGCAGCACGAGATCGTCATCCGCAACGCGAGCCTCGACTGGTCGGATGCGATGCGCGGTGCGCCAGACCTGCATCTCGACGAGGTTGATTTCCGGATGCGGCGCTCGGGCGGGCACTATCGCTTCGGACTGCGCGCTCGCGCGCCGGCCGAACTCGCGCAGATGGTCGATCTGCGGGGTGATTTGTCCTCGTCGACACCGCGCGAAGTGGCGTCGTGGGCCGGTCAGATCTTCGTCGCGGTCGATGAGGCGGATCTCGGCGGCTGGCGGAGCTGGGTCGATTACCCGGTGCCGCTCACCGGCCGGGGCGGCGTGCGGGCGTGGATTGGCGTCGAGCGCGGCACGATCGATTCGCTGGCGCTCAATCTCGCGCTTGATGACGTCCATACGGTCCTGGGCGAAGGCTTGCCGGAGCTCGATCTGCAAAGCGTGCGCGGTCGCTTCTCCGGACGCCGGACCTCGTCGGGGTTCGATCTGTCGCTCGCCGGGCTGCAACTCGTGACCGGCGACGGTGTGCGCGTGGAGCCCACCGATGTCGGCCTCACTTGGCGCGACGCGACGAAGGAAGGAACGTTCACGTCGAATCGGCTCGACTTCGGTGCGCTCGCAAGGTTGACGGGACACCTGCCGGTCGATCCGGCGGTGCGCGAGCGGCTGGCGGCCTTCGAGCCGCGCGGGCGCGTCGAGGATGTGCGCGTCGCTTGGCGCGGTCCGGCCGACCAGCTTCAGGCGTGGAAAGTGCACGCGCGCTTCTTCGACCTTGGGCTCGAGCCCCAAGGCGCCATCCCCGGGATGTCCGGCATGTCGGGCGAAGTGGATGGCGACGAGCGGGCGGGGCGCTTCCGTCTCGCTGGCAACCGCGCGACGCTGGAACTCCCCACGGTGTTCCCAGAGCCGCGGCTCGGGTTCTCGATGCTGCGCGCAGACGGCGGCTGGTCACGCGCGGGCGAACGTCTGCAGATCGGAATCGACAGCCTGAATTTCGAAAACCCGGACGCTGCGGGCTCGGCGTCCGGCCATTACTGGCCAGCCGCTGAAGGTCCCGGCGAAATCGATCTCACCGCGCGGCTCACGCGGGCAGACACGCAGGCCGTGTGGCGATACCTGCCGCGCGTCGTCAACGACGATACGCGCAACTGGCTGCGCCACGGCATCGTCGGCGGTCGCGTGCCGGACGCCCGTCTGCGCCTCAAGGGCAAGCTCGCGGATTTCCCGTTCCGTGACGGCAAGTCGGGGCAATTCCTGGTGACGACCCGGGTATTCGGGGCACGGCTCGATTACGCCGAGGGCTGGCCCTCGATCACGGGAATCGACGGCGAGGTCCGATTTGAAGGGCCGGGCATGCGCATCACGGCCGAGCGCGCGCAGATCTTCGGCGCCGCGCTGGCCGGTGTCGTCGCCGATGTGCCGGACCTCGACGCGCGACACGGCGAGATCATGACGATCCGCGGCCGCGCGAGCGGGCCGACCGCCGAGTTCCTGCGCTTCGTGTCGGAAAGTCCGGTCTCGCGGCACATCGACGGCTTCACCGACGGGATGCGCGCTGAAGGCTTCGGCGCGCTGGACCTGAAGCTCGTGATGCCGCTGCGGAACATCGATTCCACGACGGTCAGGGGCGACTATCGCTTCACGGGCAACCGGCTATGGGTCGTGAATGGCCTGCCGCCTTTCGTCGATGCGGTCGGCACCGTCAAATTCACTGAGAAGGATCTCGCGATTCCCGAGGCGCGAGCGCGGCTGTATGGCGAACCGGTGCGCCTGTCGGCCGCCACCGGCAAGGACGGCGGAGTGAGCTTCGTTGCGGCAGGCGGCGCCAAGCTGCAGGCCGTGCGCGAAGCCCATGACTGGCCCGTGCTGGAGCACGTCTCCGGTACTGCCCAGTGGCAGGCCCAGGTCGACGTGCGGGCGCAGGGCAGCCACGTCGCTGTGCAGTCCGACCTCTCTGGCGTCACCTCGAGCCTCCCCGAACCGCTCAACAAGAGCGCCGCGGCAGCGTGGCCGGTGAACGTCGCGCTCGATTTCCCGGCCGGCGGCCAGCGGGAGTCGGTGCGCGTGAATCTGGACGGCCGTGCCGAGCTACGCTTTGAACGACGGCGCAGCGGCGACAACTGGGAGATTGCCCGCGCCGGACTCGGCATTCACACGGCCGCACCCGAGTCCGACCGTGGGCTGATCCTCGCGGTGAAGACCGATGATCTCGACGTCGATGCCTGGCGCAAGGCCCTCGATCCCGCCGGCGGCGGTGCGGGTCCGAGCGGCGGCAAGATGCCGCTCACCGTCGCTGCCGTTGACCTCGACGCGCGGCGCGTCACCGCGCTGGGCCATTCGCTGTCCGCCGTGCGCTTGAACGCTCGGGCCGACGCTGGCGGCTGGAAGGGACGCGTCGCAAGCCACGAGGCCGAGGGCGAGTTCGACTGGCGCGACAGCGGAGACGGCACGCTGCGCGCTCGGCTCAAGCGGCTCGCGCTCGGTGGCGACAAGGGCGAGCCCGAAACCGGCGGTGACGGCGAACGCGACGACGCAGGCGAGGAGCCTCAGCGCCTGCCTGCGCTCGACGTGGTGGTCGACCAGTTCGCCGTGCGCGGTGTCGAATTCGGCAAGCTCGAACTGCAGGCTCGCAACCGAGGCGGAATGTGGCACCTCGACTCGGTCGCCGTGTCCAATCCGGACGGACGGCTGGCGGGGTCCGGACAATGGCGGCCGGGCAGCCGCCCGCAGACCGATCTCGACTTCCGCCTTGAAACCCGGAACGTCGGCCAACTCGCCAGCCGTCTCGGCTACGGTGAAGTCGTGCGGGGCGGCAAGGCCGTGCTCGCGGGGCGGATGGCCTGGCGCGGGGCGCCCACGCACATCCATTACCAGTCGCTGAACGGCACCCTGATGGTGCAGGCCGAAGACGGCCAGTTTCGCAAGCTCGAACCCGGCGTCGGCCGCCTGCTCGGCGTGTTGAGCCTGCAGGCGCTGCCGCGTCGCCTGACGCTCGATTTCCGCGACGTCTTCAGCGAAGGATTCGCCTTCGACAGCATTTCCGGTAGCATCAAGACGACGGGCGGCGTGATGCGCACCGACGGCCTGCACATCCGGGGCCCTGCAGCGCGGATCAAGATGAGCGGGTCGGTCAATCTCGAGGACGAGACGCAGGATCTGCGCGTGACGGTCCAGCCGACCTTGTCCGAGTCGGTCGCGATCGGCACGGCCGCGGGCCTCATCAACCCCGTGGCGGGTGTGGTGGCCTATGTTGCGCAGAAGGCGCTGAGCGATCCGCTCGAAAAGCTCTTTGCCTACACCTACGCGGTCACCGGCAATTGGTCGGACCCGAAGGTCGAAAAGATATCCGTCGCGGCGCCGACAGCGTCGCGTTCCAACCAGGAGTAGCCGCGTGAGCCAGTCTGCCTCGCATTCGCCGTCGTCGCCCGTGCGCATCGCCGCGGTGCAAACCGTCTCCGGCCCCGACGTGGCCGAGAATCTGCGCGTGACCGGCGAGCTGATTGCCGAGGCCGCAGCAGGCGGTGCGAAGCTCGTCGCGCTACCCGAGTACTTCCCGCTGATCACCGCTGACGAGACCGTCAAGGTCGCGATTCGGGAACCAGAGGGCAAGGGGCCGCTGCAGGATTTCCTGTCCGATACCGCCCGCCGTCATGGCATCTGGCTCGTCGGCGGGACGATTCCGATGGTCGCGACCGACGGCAGCAAGGTGCGCAACAGCACACTCGTGTTCGACCCGCGCGGGGAGCGGGCCGCGCGCTACGACAAGATCCATCTCTTCGGCTTCCAGAAGGGTGTCGAGCGCTACGACGAGGCGGCAACGATCGAGGCTGGCCGCGAGGTCGTCACCTTCGATGGCCCCTGCGGTCGCATCGGCCTGTCCGTCTGCTACGACCTGCGCTTCCCGGAACTCTTCCGCGCGATGGGCCCGGTCAATCTGATCATCCTGCCGGCCGCCTTCACCTACACCACGGGACGCGATCACTGGGAAGTGCTGCTGCGCGCCCGCGCGATTGAAAACCAGTGCTACGTGATGGCGCCGGCGCAGGGCGGACGCCATCCCAGCGGACGCATCACCTGGGGCCACACGCTGATCGCCGACCCGTGGGGCCAGGTGCTCGCCTGTCGCGACGAGGGGCCGGGCGTCGTCCTGGCCGACCTTGAGCCGGATCGCATTGCGGCCGTGCGCGAAAGCTTGCCGGCACTGCGTCACCGCTGTCTCGGAATCGATTGATGGCATCACCGCAAGTCGCCGTAACGACGATTTGCGATACATGTCCGACCTAATTTGCCCGCGGGCTGTCCAACCGGGCAGACCCCATACTGGAATGACCATGACTCAAGCACAGAACCTCCTCCAGGTTGCCGATCGCTTCCTCCTCAATCCCTATGGACTCGGTGGCGCCGAACTCGAGAAGGTGTTCGGCAAGCTGATGCGCCACCGCCTCGATTACGCCGACCTGTACTTCCAGTACCAGCGCTCCGAGGGCTGGAGCCTCGAGGAAGGCATCGTCAAGTCCGGCAGCTTCAACATCGAGCAGGGTGTCGGCGTGCGCGCGATCAGCGGCGAGAAGACGGCCTTCGCCTACTCCGACGACATCGCGATGCCGGCGCTGGTCGCCGCCGCCGAAGCGACCCGCGCGATTGCCGAGGCCGGTAAGCAGGGCCGCGTCGCCATCGCGCCGTATTCGAACATCGTGCCGCTATACCGCGGCGACGACCCGCTCGCCTCGCTCGACGACACCGCCAAGGTCAAGCTCCTCGAGCGGCTCGAAGGTTTCGCCCGCGCCGAGGATTCGCGCGTCTCGCAAGTGATGGCGCACATCGCGGGCACCTGGGAAGTCGTGCTCGTCGCGCGCAGCGACGGCCACATGGCGGCCGACGTACGGCCGCTCGTGCGCGTGTCGGTCACCGTGATCATGGAAGACAAGGGCCGTCGTGAGCAGGGTAGCGGCGGTGGCGGCGGCCGTTACGATTACACCTATTTCAGCGATGAGCGCCTGCGCGAATATGCCCACGCCGCCGTCCATCAGGCAAGCGTCAATCTCGACGCAGATCCGGCGCCGGCCGGGACGATGACCGTCGTGCTCGGGCCGGGCTGGCCGGGCATCCTGCTGCACGAGGCGATCGGCCACGGGCTCGAAGGCGACTTCAACCGCAAGGGCTCCAGCGCGTTCTCGGGCCGGGTCGGCCAGCGCGTGGCCGCCCCAGGCGTCACCGTGCTCGACGACGGCACGCTGTCGGACCGGCGCGGCTCGCTCAACGTGGACGACGAGGGCAACGTGAGCCAGCGCACCGTGCTGATCGAGGACGGCATCCTGCGCGGCTACATCCAGGATTCGCTCAATGCGCGCCTGATGGGCGTGAAAACCACGGGCAACGGCCGGCGCGAGAGCTATGCGCACATCC
>NZ_DATFAO010000102.1:0-21418 GCF_035254505.1 Aromatoleum sp.
AGGACAAGGACGGCGCCGACTTCGCGCACTCGGTGCCGGGGGTCGCGCGCTTCCGCGTGAACGTGATGCGGCACCTGAACGGCATGGGCGCGGTCTGCCGCGCGATCCCCTCGACCGCGAGGTCGGCAACTTCCGGATCAACATCTTTCGCCAGCGCGGCACGATCGCGATCGCCATCCGCTTCGTGCGCTCGGTGATCCCGGCGTTCGAGGACCTGAAGCTGCCGCCGGTCCTGCTCAACCTGGTGATGGAGCGCCGCGGCATGGTGCTCGTCTGCGGCGCGACGGGCGCCGGCAAGTCGACGACGCTCGCGGCGATGATCGACCACGTCAACGACAACGAATACGGCCACATCCTCACGATCGAGGACCCAATCGAATTCGTGCATGAATCCAAGCGCTGCCTGATCAACCAGCGCGAAGTCGCGCGCGACACGCTGTCCTTCAACAACGCGCTGCGCTCGGCGCTGCGTGAAGACCCGGACGTCATCCTCGTCGGCGAATTGCGCGACCTCGAAACCATCCGCCTCGCACTGACCGGCGCCGAGACCGGCCACCTGGTGTTCGGCACGCTGCACACGTCGTCCGCCGCCAAGACCATCGACCGTATCGTCGACGTCTTTCCCGCCGCCGAAAAGGAAATGGTCCGCTCGATGCTGTCGGAGTCGCTGCGCGCGGTGATCGCGCAGACGCTCTTGAAGACCAAGGACGGCCAGGGCCGCGTCGCCGCGCACGAGATCATGATCGGGACCCCCGCGATCCGTAACCTGATCCGCGAGAACAAGATCGCGCAGATGTACTCGGCGATCCAGACGGGCCAGAACGTCGGCATGCAGACGCTCGACCAGAACCTCGCCGACCTCGTCCGCCGCAACATCGTCTCCGCCGGCGAAGCCAAGCAGAAGGCGCAGAACAAAGACAACTTCGCCTGAGCGCTGCCGCCGCTACCGAAAACTATCGTTTTGCCGATAGCGCGTGCTTTCCATGCACCGTCGCGCCGATCGATAATCACCTGCTACACGCCACACGCAGAAATCCCCGCTGGAGCCATAAATGGAACGCGATCAGGCCCTCAAGTTCATGCACGATCTGCTCAAGCTGATGGTGCAGAAAAACGGCTCCGACCTTTTCATCACCGCCGGCTTCCCGCCGGCCATCAAGGTCGACGGCAAGGTCGTGCCGCAGTCGAATCAGACGCTGACCGCACAGCACACCCAGGAACTCGCCCGCGCCGTCATGAACGACCGCCAGGCCGCCGAGTTCGAATCGACCAAGGAATGCAACTTCGCGATCTCACCCGCGGGCATCGGCCGCTTCCGTGCCAACGCCTTCATCCAGCAGGGCAAGGTCGGCCTGGTGTTGCGGACTATCGCGCAGAAGATTCCGACCTTCGACGACCTCGGCATGCCGACCGTGCTGCGCGACGTCGCGATGGCGAAACGCGGCCTGGTGATCTTCGTCGGCGGCACCGGCACCGGTAAGACGACCTCGCTCGCCGCGATGGTCGACTTCCGCAACGAGCACTCCTACGGCCACATCATCACGGTCGAAGACCCGATCGAATACGTGCATCAGCACAAGAACTGCATCGTCACGCAGCGCGAGATCGGCATCGATACCGAGGACTGGGAAGCGGCGCTGAAGAACACGCTGCGCCAGGCGCCGGACGTGATCCTGATGGGGGAAATCCGCGACCGCGAAACGATGGACTACGCCATCGCCTTCGCCGAAACCGGCCACCTCTGCCTCGCGACGCTGCACGCCAACAGCGCCAACCAGGCGCTCGACCGCATCATCAACTTCTTCCCCGAAGACCGCCGCCAGCAATTGCTGATGGACCTGTCGCTGAACCTGCGCGCGCTGATCTCGCAGCGCCTGCTGCCGCTCAAGGGGCGCAAGGGACGCGTACCGGCAGTCGAAGTGCTGCTCAACTCGCCGCTGATCTCCGACCTGATCTTCAAGGGTGAAGTACCGGGCATCAAGGAAGTGATGAAGCGTTCGCGCGAACTCGGCATGCAGACCTTCGACCAGAGCCTCTTCGACCTCTACGAGGAAGAGCTGATCGCCTACGAGGACGCGCTGCGCAACGCCGACTCCGTGAACGACCTGCGCCTGCAGATCAAGCTCAACAGCAAGCACGGCGACAAGGACCTGGTGTCCGGCATCCAGCACCTCGACATCGTCTGAGTTTGTGAATAAATCTACTGCGCGGCCCGATTCCGCCCCTGCGATGCTCGCCGTACCCTTGTACGGCTGCGCTTCTCGGAACGGACTCGGGCCGCTCGCTACGATTTCTTCACAAACTCTGAACTCCGTGAAGCCGTAAACTCGGTTCTCAGGCCTCTTCCGCAGGCTTACGTCGATTGCTGCCGGCGATCATTTTGTATTCGAACACGCGACACTCCAGCGGGCCGTTGAAGAGCGGCGTGCGCTTGCTCGCCTTCAGGCCGATGAGCTTGGGCAGATTCGCGTCGGCGCTCAGGAAATAGCAGCGCCACCCGCTCCAGCGCTTCTTGAGCGCGTCGCCGAGTTGCGGATACAGCTCGGCAAGCGCTTCGGCCTCGCCGATCCGAACGCCGTAGGGCGGGTTCGTCACCAGCACACCCTCGGCGGCCGGCGCTTCGCGCGCCAGGAAATCGGCGCGATCCAGCGTCACGCACGCACCCAGCCCCGCAGCCTGCAGATTCACGCGCGTGCGGCGCACCTGATCCCCGACGAGATCGGAGCCGTAGATCGGCAAGGGCCGCGGCGCCTTCCGTCGCTCTTCCGCCGCGCGCTTGACCGCCGCCCACGCGGCACGGTCCAGATGCTTGAAGCGCTCGAACGCGAAGCTCCGTCCCAGCCCAGGGGCGATGTTCAAGGCCATCTGCGCGGCCTCGATCAGGAAAGTACCGCTGCCGCACATCGGATCGATCAGCGTCTCACCGGGCTGCCAACCCGTCAGCCGCAGGATGCCCGCGGCGAGGTTTTCCTTCAGCGGCGCCTCGACCGCCGCCTGCTTGAAGCCGCGCTTGTAGAGCGGCTCGCCCGAAGTGTCGAGATACAGCGTCGCCGTGTCGCGCGTCAGGAAGGCGTGCAGACGGATCGCCGGATTCGCGGTATCGACGCTCGGCCGCTTGCCCGTCACTGTGCGGAAGTGATCGCACACCGCATCCTTGATGCGCAAGGTGATGAACTCGAGGCTCTTCAGCGGCGACTGCTTGGCCGTCACCTGGACGCGGATCGTGTCGTCCGGCGTGAACCACTTGGCCCAGGTCGGGCCGTAGGCGAGACGATAGATATCCTCCTCGCTGCGGTAGCGCCCCTGCGCAATGCGCCACATCACCCGCGTCGCGAGCCGGCTCTCGAGGTTCGCGCGGTAGCACACGGTCCAGTCGCCGGCAAAGGCGACCCCGCCGTGCGTCGGCTCGACGTGTTGCGCGCCAACGGCGGCCAGTTCGTCGGCAAGCAAGGGCTCGAGGCCGCGGGGACAGGGCGAGAAGAAGGATTCGGACATAAAAGAGGATCAGCGAAAATTGGAAATCAGAACGGCTTCAGGATCACGAGGAACACCACGACGAACAGCACCAGCACCGGCACCTCGTTGAACACGCGGTACCACTTGTGGCTGTGCCGGTTGCGCCCGGCCGCGAAGTCGCGCATCAGGCGGCCACAATACAGGTGATAGACGATGAGGAACATCACCAGCGTCGTCTTCGCATGCAACCACCCGCCGATCGCGATCATGTCGCCA
This sequence comes from Aromatoleum sp., assembly GCF_035254505.1. Lineage (GTDB taxonomy): Bacteria > Pseudomonadota > Gammaproteobacteria > Burkholderiales > Rhodocyclaceae > Aromatoleum. Next base: position 3,733 of record NZ_DATFAO010000102.1, read on the forward strand.
AAGCCGAACCACAACCAGAAACCGAAGCCCACGGCGAGAATGCCCAGCGGCGTCATGAAGCGGTACAGCTTGTACTCCATCAGCGCGAGACGTTCGCGCGTCGCGGCATCGTCGACCATCGCGTGATTGACGAACAGGCGCGGCAAATAGAACAGGCCGGCAAACCAGCTCACGACAAAAATGATGTGCAGCGCCTTCACCACCAGCATCGACAACTCCTTTGCAAGGATTTCAAATCGGAAAAAATGCCTGAGCCTGCCCGCCAGCTCGCCGCGATGGCGGCAGCGGCGATACGGCGTCAGCCGCTGAAAGCAGTCCCGCCGGCGCGCGCCGCCTGCAGGCCCTCGCACACGGTCGGATACTTCAACGCAACGCGCAGCTCGCGCCGCAGCCGCGCATTGCCGAGCCTGCGGGACTCGGACATGAAAGTCAGCGCCATCGGCGAAATCCGCGCGGCCAGTTCGGCACGCGTCACGCGCTCGGGGCGCGGCAGGCTGAAGAGATCCGCGGCGAATTCGAAATAATCGCCCATCTTCATGCAGGTATCATCGACCGCATTGTAGACGCGGCCACGCCTGCCGCGAAACAGCGCGAGCGACGCGAGCCGCGCAAGGTCTTCGGCGTGGATGTGGTTGGTATGGACGTCCTCATCGGCGACCAGCACAGGGTCACCCCGCTGCAGACGCGCCACCGGGAGTCGCTCGGCAGCATAGATGCCCGGCGCGCGCAGGATGGACACCTTCGCACCGGTGCGCGCGCCAAAGCGACGCAGGCGCGTTTCTGCATCGACACGGCGGCGTGCGCGGTCCGTCATCGGCCGGCACGGGCGGGTCTCATCGACCCACGCGCCGCCGCAGTCGCCATACACCCCGGTCGTACTAATGTAGATCAGTCGCTGTGGTAGACTTCCCTTGCACGCCAAGGCCGCCAGAAGCCTTGCTGTACGCATATCCCGCGCACCGCGCTCGGACGGCGGGGCGAAATGCAGCACCGCATCGGCGACGCCGGCCAGGCGCTGCAGGCTGCGGCGATCGTCGAGATCCGCGAGCAGAGGCGTCGCCCCGAGGCTCCGGAGTTCGGCGCAGGATTCGGCGCGGCGCGTGACGGCAAGGACACGAAAGCGCTTCGCGAGCCATGGAATTGCGCGTCGGGCCACGTCACCGCTGCCGACGATCAATATATTTTTCATGACCTGATTATCTCACGCCCGATGTCCTTCCAGATTTCCCTCACCCCCGGCGGACAACGCTTCGACGCCAACGAAGATCAGACCATCCTCGAAGCCGCGCTTGCCGCCGGCATCGTCATCCCCTACGGATGCCGCGACGGCGCATGTGGCGCCTGCAAAGGCAAGGTCGTCAGTGGAGACGTGGCGCTCGGGGCGGTTTCGGACAGCGCTCTGAGCGAGGCCGACCGGCGCGCCGGCATGACCCTCTTCTGCAAGGCCCACGCGCGCTCGGACCTCGTCCTCGAAGCGCGCAACGTGACGGCGGCCGGCGACATTCCGGTCAAGAAGCTGCCCTGTCGTGTGCAACGCCTGACGCGTGTCGCCCCCGACGTGATGATTCTCGAAGCGAAGCTCCCCGCGAGCGAGACCTTCCGCTTCCGCGCCGGACAGTACATCGACTTCCTGCTCGCCGACGGACGGCGCCGCAGCTTTTCGATCGCGAACCCGCCGGAAAACGCTGAAACGATGGAGCTGCACATCCGTCTTGTGCCGGGCGGCGGCTTTACCGAACAGGTCTTCACGACGATGAAGGAGCGCGACATCCTGCGCTTCGAAGGTCCGCTCGGCAGCTTTGGCCTGCGCGAGGACTCCAGCCGGCCGATCGTGATGATCGCCGGCGGGACGGGCTTCGCCCCGATCAAGAGCATCGTCGAGCACGCGATCCACGTCGGCATCACGCGCCCGATCACCCTCTACTGGGGCTCGCGCAACCGGGCGGGCCTGTACATGGATGAACTGGCACGCTCTTGGGAAAGCGCCCTGCCCGGCTTCCGTTACGTGCCCGTGCTGTCGGACGCCACCACGGAAGACGACTGGCGCGGACGCACCGGTCTCGTGCATCATGCCGTCATCCAGGATCTGCCGGATCTGTCGTCGCACGAGGTCTATGCGTGTGGGGCGCCGGCGATGATCGATGCCGCCAGGCAGGACCTGACCGAGAAATGCGCGCTTGCGGAAGATGCGTTCTTCGCAGACGCTTTCACCTTTGCCTCCGACACGGCTCGTTGAGACTATGCCCCAGACCACCACCCTCACCCGGGAACCCGTCGTCAACAAGAACCGTGCGATCACGGCCAACCGCCTGATCGCGCACGGCCCCAACATGGGCTCGGTGGTCGAGACCCTCAACGAGCTGACCGAGATCTGGCCGACCCAGCACACCGTGTTCGTGTGCCTCGGCCGTCTGGTGCCGACCCCGGACCTGATGAAGTGGCAGGTGCCGCCGAATGCGATGGTCGAAATCCCGTCGCAGGCGCTGGCGCATCCCCAAACGCAGGCCTTGCTGCCGCAACTGCGCGACGCGGGCATCAGCATGTGTCTGACCTGGTTCTCGCCCGGCACGCCGCTGCCGGCCGACTGCGACTGGCGCTTCGTGCTGATGGATCGGCGACGCCATCAGACTCCCGCGGGTTCGCCCGGCATCACACTCGCCTGGGGCCTCCCCAACGTGAGTGGATTCCAGGAGGCGGTTCAATCCGGCTACGACGGTGCCTCCGGCTGGTTCTTCCTGCACGGCAATCCGCCGCCGAAGGAACTCGCTCCCGGTCACGGGCAGATCGTCCGGCTGCTGAACCTCGTCCGCAACAACGCCGAAATCAAGGAGATTGAAGCTGCGTTGCGCCAGGACGTCGCGCTTTCGTACAAGTTGCTCCGCTACATCAACTCGGCCGGTTTCGGCCTGAGTTGCGAGATCCAGTCCTTCCGCCACGCCGTCAGCATTCTCGGCTACGCCAACCTGCACAAGTGGCTGTCGCTGCTGCTCGTCGGCGCGAGCCGCGACCCCAGCGCGCCGGCAATGATGCAGACGGCCGTCGCGCGCGGCCGCTTCATGGAACAGATCGGCGCAAGCTTCTTCGAGAAATCCGAACACGACAACCTGTTCATCACCGGCGCGTTTTCGCTGCTGAACCTGCTGCTCGGCACCTCGATGCAACGCGTCCTCGACGAAATGCACCTGCCCGCGGCGGTGACGGATGCGCTGCTCTACGAACAGGGTGCCTATGCACCGTTCCTGAAGCTCGCGCGCCTGTGCGAGAGCTTCGACAGTGCGGAACTGGAGAAACAGGCCGCCGAACTGCAACTCGAGCCGGCGCAGATCAATCGCGCGCTGGTCGGGGCGCTCGGCTTCGCCGACAGCCTGCAGGCTTGAGCGCAGACAGATCAGACACCCGGCCCGGTCGGGACAATAAAAAAGCCAGCCTAGGGCTGGCTTTTTTGCGACCGCAAGGTCGATTACTTGAGCGACAGGACCCAGTTCGCCAGGGTCTTGGCTTCTTCCGGGGTCACCGGGTTCGCCGGCATCGGCATCTGGCCCCAAACACCCGAACCACCCTTCTGGATCTTTTCGGCGAGCCGGTCAGCAGCGCCCTTATCGCCAGCGTACTTCTTCGCAACGTCCTTGTATGCCGGGCCGACCAGCTTCTGGTCAACCGAGTGACAGGTCAGGCAGTTCTTCGCCTTGGCCAGTTCCATGTTGGCGAAGGCCGGAGCAGCGGAGAGAAGGCCCGCGGCAACCGCGGCAGCAACGAAAACTTTCATGCTCATTTCCTTTTTGATGGTGGTGTTGAAACCGGCTGGATATTAAACCAAGCATCACCGCTTTACCACCGAAAGACAGCTGTCTTATAGGTGTTCCGCTGAACCCCATGAGCCGGTTTCACGGGGCTCAAGCAATCAACGCCGGGCTGGGGACCAGCGTTGACATCGCAACTGTAACATGCGGATCGAGACGGCTTCCTGGTGCTCGTTACTGACGGATTTCGGCGACGTTGTCCGGCGCCGCAAACTCGCCGGTGGTACGAAAGGGATTGATGTCCAGCCCGCCGCGACGGGTGTAGCGCGCCCAGACCGCCAAGGATCGTGGCTCGCAGCGGCGCAGGATGTCGCAGAACACCCGCTCCACGCACTGCTCGTGGAACTCGTTGTGCAGCCGGAACGAGCAGATGTAGCGCAGGAGTCCCGCGCGGTCGATAGGCCGGCCGGTATAGCGCACGACGACGCATCCCCAATCGGGCTGGCCAGTCACGAGGCAGTTGGATTTCAACAGATGCGAATGCAAGGTCTCGCTCACCTCACCGTCGGCGCCGGTGCGGAGAAAATCCGGCGACGGGGAATAGGTATCGACGTCGATATCGAGCTCGTCCAGGCTGTCCCCCGGCGGCCAATCGATGGTCCGCAAGGGGTGTCCGGCGAGAGGCTGCAGTTCGACCGCGACTGGCGCGCCAGCGGCCTGCGAAAGGTCGTCGGCGATGACGTTCCGCACGCTCGCCACGTCGCCAAAACGGCTCTGATTCAGGGAGTTGAGGTATAGCTTCAGCGACTTCGATTCGATCAGCCGCGGGGAGTCGGCTGGCACGCGGAAGGTGCCGATCGCGACCACCGGCTTGCCACGCTGGTTGAGCCATGACAGCTCGTACGCGTTCCACAGATCCTCTCCGACGAATGGGAGCTCGTCTGCGGCAAGACCGATCTCGCTGCGCTTGATCTGTCGCTCGATCGGAAACAGCAGTTCGGGGGTGTAGGTGTCGCGGTAGGCCGAACCTTTGCCGAGAGGCGAGAGTTCGGCGCCGTGGGAGGAATGCTTCGATGCGCTCATTGCCGAATTCTAAAGCAATTGCGCAGCCGGACCAGCCCTCCCCCACGGCCTCGGGTGCCGCTCCCGGGCGGAGTGGCCGATCCGGGCTTACTTGCCCTTCGGCGGCATGCCGCCGGACGCCTTGAGCGCCTCGGACAGGATCGCAGCCTTGTCGATCTCCAGCGGACGCGGCGCGTCGGGCGGACACATCGTTTCGGGATCGATGCCGGCACGGTCTTGACCGAGTTCGGACGGCGACGGCAGATCTTCACGTGCGACGCCGATCGCGCTCATCAGCTGCCCCATCCCGGCGAGCGTCCGGCCTTGGGCGATCACTTGATCGTAGATCGCATTGACGTAGGCACGGCGCGACTCGAAGTATTCGTTCTCGGTGTCGAGCAGGTCGAGCAAGGTCCGTTGCCCGATGTCGAACTGGCGCCGATAGGCTTCCCGCGCCTTCTCGATCGACAACTGGTGCTGATCGAGATAGCGCAACTGCTCGGTCAGTCGATTGGTATCGTTGTAGGCGATCGCGACGGTCTGTCGGACGTCGCGGCACGCGCGCTCGCGCAGATCCTTGGACTGGTTCAGCGATTCGCCCGCCTGACGCAGCCTGGCCTCGTCGGCGCCGCCGCGGAACAGGTTGTAGCTCACGACCAGCTGGACGACGCCGTCGCTCGACCGACCGTTGAAGCCGTCGAGGTTCTTGTCGAAAGCCTGCTGAGCGCGCAGATCCACGCGCGGCTGGAATGCAGCGCGGCGCGAATCGATCAGCGACTGGTTGGAGCGCACGTTCTCGACGGTCGCATTCAGCACGGGGCTGATATTGAAGGCGGTGCGTAGCGCCTCGCCGGCCGACGGAGGGATCGTGCCGACGGTCGCGCCAGGTGCGAACGGGGGTAGGCTCGTCGAGGGGACGTCGCCGACGATGCGCTGGTAGCGCGCGCTGACGTCGTGCAGGTTCGACACTTCGGTCAGCAGGTTGGACTCGGCCAGCGCGAGACGGCCGGTGGCCTGCTCGAGGTCCACGCGGCGTCCGACACCGGCGTTGGCGCGCTCCCCGATCTGATCGCTGATCTGCTTGTGCTGAACGTAGTTCTGCTGCGAGAGCGTCACCAGTTCGCGGTAGCGCAGGACGTCGGCGTAGGCACGCAGCGCTTCGAGCGCGGCCGATTCGGACGCGCCCATCAACTCGTAGTAGCGGGCGAGCCTGGCATAGCCGAAACGGGCGACTTCGCTGCGCGTGAAGAAGCCGTCATACACCATCTGGTTCAACACGAGGGTCGCGTTGCGATGGACAAAGGTGTCGCTGCCCTGCCCCTGCAGCCACACGTGCTCGCTGCCGACGCTCGCGACGGCGTCGACCTGCGGCATGTAGCCCGAACGGGCGACCGCCTGATCCTCCGCCGCGGCGCGGAATACGTGCCAGCTTGCCTGTACTTCCGGGTTCGTCACGACAGCCTTTCGCGCTGCCTCCCGAAGGGCGTCGGGCACAGCCGATGCTGCCCCGAGCGGTGCCGCCGCGATTGCCGCGATCGCGGCCGCGAGAGCGAACTTTCTCATACTTTCTCCTGTGCAGTGCACCAATACAAGCCTGAATGACCTCCCTTATGCGATGAATTCGGAGGTCTCGCCTCAAATGCTATCTGTTACGAGTCGTGACAGAACGCGAACAAAGTAACACTTGTCGCCAGAAAACGACGATTTCGGCCAATGCCAACCGTGCTTGGCGGATAATCCGTCATCGACTTACGACTTCGTGCATGCGCTCTCTGCCTCGACCGCACCCATTCCGTTTCCTGCTCGGCCGAGTGGCGTCGATCGTCTCGGGGCGAAGGGCATGGGCCGCGGTCGGCGCAGCGATGATTGGCCTGTCGATCGCAGCGCCGGACCTCGATCGGATGCAGCAGATTGCGCGCGAGCGGTACGGCGCAGCCGCCGGCGAGTCGGTCAGCGCATGGCGGCGGATGCTCGCCGACGCGAAGGCGGTCGACGAACAGGATCGGCTGGCGCGCGTGAATACATTCATCAACCGCACGACAGCCTTCGAGGACGACTCGGTTGTCTGGAATCAGCCGGATTACTGGGCCACGCCGCTTGAGACGCTCGCGAAGAAGGCCGGGGATTGCGAGGATTTCGCGATCGCGAAATACGTGAGCCTGCGCCTGCTCGACGTGCCCGCAGAAAAGTTGCGCCTGATCTACGTCCGCGCAAGCATCGGCGCGCCGGGCAGCGGCGTATCGCAGGCGCACATGGTGCTGGGCTATTACCCGTCGCCCGAGGCCGAACCGCTGATTCTCGACAATCTCATCGGGGACATCCGCCCGGCCGCTCGACGGCCGGACCTCTTCCCGGTGTTCAGTTTCAACGACCAGGGGCTATGGGTCGGGGGCTCGAGCAGTTCGAGCGCCGATCCGACGACTCGCCTGTCGCGCTGGCGAAGCGTGCTCGAACGCATGCGACAGGAAGGGCTGCAATGAAGGCAGCAGGACCGCCGATGAGGATTTCCGGAGACTATTTGCAATGTCACTGATCAAGCAGCTTTGGATCGCGATCGTGGTCGTGACCCTCCTGGCCCTGGGGGGCAACCTGATCGTCAGCACGCTGTCGGCGCGGCACTATCTCGAACAGCAGCTTCGGGTGAAGAACCTCGACAACGCGACGTCGCTCGCATTGTCGCTGTCGCAACTCCCCAAGGATCCGGTGACGGTCGAGTTGCAGATCGCCGCCCAATTCGACGCGGGCCACTATCGCCTGATCCGCCTCGTGAGCCCCAAGGGCGACGTGCTGGTCGAACGCGAATACGAGGGGGATCTCACCGGCGCGCCGAACTGGTTCACTCGGCTCGTACCGATCGCGGCACCGGCCGGCGTCGCACAGGTGCAGGACGGCTGGCATCAGTTCGGCACGCTGTCGCTTGAAAGCCACAGCCGCTATGCGTATGAAGCGCTCTGGACGGGTACGGTCGAGCAACTCCTCTGGTTCCTGGTCGGCGGCATCCTGACCGGCATCACCGGCACGCTCATCATCCGCCACATCACCCGCCCGCTGCACGGGGTGGTCGAGCAGGCGGAGGCGATCGGGGGACGGCGCTTCGTGACGACGCCGGAGCCGGGAACCACCGAATTCCGTAGCGTCGTGCGCGCGATGAACGCGCTGTCGGTGCGTGTGCGGACGATGCTCGCCGAGGAATCGGGCCGTCTCGAGCAACTGCGCCGCCAGGTGCAGCACGACGCCCTCACGGGCTTGTACAGCCGCGAGCAGTTCATGAACCTGCTGCACGCGGCCGTAGCGCGCGACGATGCGCAGGCGACCGGCAGCCTGCTGATCGTGCGCATCGGAGAGCTCGCTGGACTCAACCAGCGGCTCGGGCGCGAAGGCGCGGACCGCGTGCTGAAGCGCACGGCCGAGTGCCTCGCCGCGGTCGCAGCACCGCACACCGGCTGGGACACCGGGCGGATCAACGGCTCGGACCTCGCTCTCGTCGCACCCGGCGAGGACAATCCCGAGCGCCTGGCCGCCGAGGTGGCGGACGCATTGCGGCAGGCGATGGCGGAGGAAGGCGAGGACACGGCGCTTCCGATCGCCGCGAGCCGCTACGCGGCGGGCGAGACGCGGTCGGCCGTGCTGGCGCGCGTCGACGGCGCGCTCGCTACCGCCGAGCAGGCCGGCGGGCGTGCGATCCGCATCGTCGAGAATCCGGAAGCGCGCCCGCTGCATGCCGATCTGCAGGGCTGGCGCGCGGCGCTGTTGCAGTCGCTGAATGCGAACGGCGTGCGGCTGGGCCGCTATCCCGTGGTGAGTCGCGACGGCAAGCTGATGCATTTCGAAGCGCCGATGCGTCTGCAACTCGCCGGGGAATGGCAGCCGGCCGGTGCCTTCATGCCCTGGGTGGCGCGCCTGGGGCTGTTGCCGCAGTTCGACATCGCGGTCGTGCGGGCCGCACTGGATGAAATCACGGTGTCGGGCGACCCGCTGGGCATCAACCTGTCGTCGGCCTCGCTATGCGACGCGGCGTTCCGCAGCGAACTGTTCCGCCTCCTGCACGGCCGCCCGGCCCAAGCGGCGCAGCTGTGGCTGGACCTGCCGGAATACGGCGCGCTGCGCCACACCGATGAGTTCCGCTCCTTCTGCATCGCGCTGAAACCGACCGGCTGCAAGGTCGGTGTCGAGCACGTCGGGGCGCACTTCGGGCAGATGAGCGACCTGCACGAACTGGGGCTCGATTACCTCAAGATCGATGCATCGATCGTTCGCGGGATCGACGCCGACAAGGGCAACCAGAGTTTCCTGCGTGGTCTGTGCGTGATCGCGCACTCGATCGGCCTGCTGACGATCGCCGAAGGGGTGCGACAGGAAAATGAAATGGCGTCGTTGACCGAGCTCGGGATCGACGGGATGACCGGCAGCGCGGTTCGCATGCCGAGCTGAGGCCGGCGAAGGGCCAAACCGGCAGATCTGCCGGCTTCGGCCCGAAAACGAGGAATCGGCTCGTTCAGACCCCGAGACGGCGGCGGCGGATCGCCATTTCGAAGGCGCTGAGGTAGCGGCCCGCGACGCTGCTGATATGGAAGCGCTCGTGCGCATCCTGCAGCGCGCGCTCGCCGAGGTGACTGAACTTCTCCGGTGCATCGAGGATGTCAGTGGCGTGCCGCACCCAGCCGGGGATGTCCTCGTACTTGCATAGCAGGCCGTTGTCGCGATGGCGGATGACTTCGGGCACGAAGCAGCGGTCGCTCGCGACGATCACCTTGCCGCGGAACAGCAGCTCGAAGAGGCCCCAGTTGGCCGAGCCGTACTGCAGCGGATAGAGGAACATGTCCATCGCTTCGACGTAGCTCGCGAACTCATCGTAGGACGCGAAGCTGACGTGCTGGAAGGCGGAATTTTCGTCGAGCGTGATGCCTTCGCGCGCGAGCACGTACTTCATGAAGGACTCGGGCCGGTTGTCCTTGTCGAAGTTCGACTGCAGGAAGGCTTCCTCGTAGGAGTAGAGCACTTTCGGCGCGCCGCAGAAGACGAAGCGGACCTTCTGCCGGACCTTGAGGATCTCCTTCGCGATCAGGATGAACTGCTCGAAGCCCTTGGCCGATGACAGGTCCCGCGCCGAGAAGCCGATGTGGAAGTAGCCGTCGCGTTTGGCGAAGGTGCTCGGCTTGCGCCCGATCTCGAAGCCTTCCATCTGCGCGACGATCTTATCGTGCAGGCAATTCGGGAACATCTTCTTCGCGTATTCGCTGGGCGTGATCACGAGGTCGCTCTTGAGCGCCTGGTGATAGCTCGTCATCTCGAACACCTTGTCGCGATAGGTCGCGTAGTCGGGCTGCGGGTATTTCGGGTCGCAGCCATGGTGCGTGAAGGACGGGAATTCGATGTAGGTGATGATCGGAATGTCGAACTCGCCGAAGAGCTGCAGCGGGAATCCGCCCGAGCCGTGCGCGACGATCAGGTCTAGTCCCTGGCGCTCGAGGAGCTCGGAGATGGCCTTCTTGATCAGGAAGGAGCGCTGGATGCGCGCTTCGAGGTTCTTGGTATAGAAGTAGGTGTTGGCGTTCTCGGACGGGACCTGGAAGGGAACGAGATTCGCGACCTTGTCCTTGTTGGCCTGATACACGGAGGTGGAACACAGGAACCACGACTGGGCGAGCCCGTGTGTGTTCAGGTACTCGTGCAAGGTGTGGAATTGACCCAAGCCTTCGTGGATAAACAATACCCGCATCTGATTCCGTTTCTCCGAAAACAAAAACAGGATGGCGGGACTCGCCCGCCATCCGCTGCCGATGCTGCCAGCGATCAGTTATCCGTGTGCGGCGTGTCGTTACGCAGGATTCGGTTGATCGCGTCCTGATCGAACCCGCTCAGCGTACTCAAGTCCGAACTGCTCGTGCCGCTCGTCTGGCCGGCATTGGCGATCAGATGCTGATCGTCGCTGATCACGTCGTGCGCGGCAAGCGGCTGGACCACCGTGGTGGCGTGTCCATCCTGCGTCGTCACCTCGACCGTGCCGGTGACCGTATCGGTGAAGCCGGTGGTGACGGTTTGCGTGAACTCGGTGACCGTGACCGTGTCGGTGAAGTGGCTCACCGTGACGGTATCGGTGAACTCGGACACCGTGACCGTTTCGGTCGGCCCGCCCACCGTCTCGGTCGCCGACGTCACGGTTTCGGTCAGGTGGGTGATGGTTTCGGTCCCGGAGGTGACGGTCTCCGTGGCGACGATGCCCGACACTGAAACCGTGTCAGTGCCTGCTTCTACAGTGTGTGTCGCGCCAATCGTGTCGGTATGCGTGACCGTCTCCGTGCCGGTCGTCACCGTATCGGCCACGGTCCCGGTCACCGCTACCGTCTCGGTGCCGGTCGTCACTGTGTGGGTATCGGTCGCCGTGTCGGTGTTCGTCACCGTTTCCGTGCCCGTCGTCACCGTATCGGCCACCGTGCCCGTCACCGCCACCGTCTCGGTCCCCGTCGTCACCGAGTGAGTGTCGGTCGCGGTGTCGGTATGCGTCACCGTCTCCGTGCCCGTCGTCACCGTGTCGGCCACCGTACCGGTCACCGCCACTGTCTCGGTGCCGGTCGTCACGGTGAGCGTCTCGGTCGCCGTCCCGGTGTTCGTCACCGTCTCCGTACCCGTCGTCACCGTGTCGGCCACCGTCCCGGTCACTGCCACCGTCTCCGTGCCGGTCGTCACCGTCTGCGTCTCGGTTACGGTGCCGGTCAGCGTCACCGTTTCAGTTGCGCTCGTGACCGTGTCGGTCAGCGCGGTTCCGGTGACCGTCTGCGTATCCGTCGCGACGCCTTGCTGCAAACCAGTGATCGTGACGGTCGCGGGGCTGCTGACCGTATCGGTCACGATGCCTGAAACGGTCTCGGTGACGAGACCACTCACGGTTTCAGTGACGATGCCCGTGACGGTATCGGTGATCACGCCGGTTACAGTTTCGGTCACCGTGACGGTCAAGGTTTCGACCGGCGTGGTCGCCGTGGTCTCGGTCAGCAGCACAGCCGACGGAAGCGGCAGGAGCTCGTCTTGGGCGATGAGGCCGAAGTTGAGCTGGAAGGGATCGACGTTCTCGACGATGCGCAGCAGACGGACGAAGCTGTTACCTTCGCCGCCGCTACCGCCGGCGAGACCGGCCGCAGGTGCTTCGAGCAGGTCGTCGAGATTGCCGCCTTGGTTGACCGCCTCGATCACCTGCGCGATCGTGCCGGACGCAATCTGGGCGTCTCCGGCGTCCGGACGTCCGCCGTGAGTCATGTCGGCGCTGAGCTTGACGGTCTGATTCTGCGCGACGATGAAGGGGTCTCCTTCGAGCGTCACCAGTTCGACGCGGCCGTTGCCCTCGGTGACGATCGACTCGCCCTCGTAAAGCGAGTCCCCGTCCTTGACGGGCCGGATCTTCCCTTCCGCATCGCGGATGAAAGCGCGACCAGTTACCGCGACGACGATTGCAATCGGATCAGCCATGATTTTTGCTCCCTTAAGGTCGCCGCACGCCCGTCCTATCAGACGTCACGGACTTGTTCCATTTGAGGCAAGCTTAATCAAGGCAACTTCGTCGGCCCATTGGCCCGGTGGACAGGTCGCGTGAAAAAAATCACGCAAGAAACGGAAGCGACAAGTCCGGCTGCACCGCCTAGATGAGATCCCCACCGTCCTCGTCGAGCAGCCGGAGCTCCTGCATCGCGACGCGAGTGCTTCTCCGTTCGTTGAGCTTCGCCTGCGCAGCGGCCGGCAGATCGGTGAAGCGGATCACAGATCGATCGACGAGCAGTTCGATGAGGTCCTCGAGAACGCGCACGAGGGCCAAGTCGGTGGTTCCGAGCGGATTCGCCTCCGAGACGACGGCGTGGCTGAAGGCAACGACCTCAGGCTCGTCGCCGCGCGCCGGTTGCCACGCGTCCCCGCCCCCCGGTTCAGTCGGGAGGGGCTCGCGGCTGACCGCGAGAATCGCACCGGAGGAATCGCGTTTCACGAAGATCATCGCTTATCGCGCCTCCACCGGTACACCCTGCTGCGAAAAGCGCAGGACCAGTTGCAAGCGGTCGCGCACACCGAGCTTTTCGAAGACCGCAGCCAAATGAGCCTTGACGGTGCGTTCGGTCACGCCGAGGGTGGCGGCGATCTCCTTGTTCGACTGGCCCGTCGCGGCGGCCCGCGCGACCTCGGCTTCGCGGTCAGTCAGGGCCCGCAACAGCGTCTCGTCGGCAACCGCCGGCAAGGCTCGGCCTGCGGCCCCGAGGATACGGCTCATCAGCACAGTCCCCACCCACAGCCCGCCATGCCGCACCGCCTGAGCGACCTCGCGCAGCAATTCGGGGACTGCCAGGGCGTGGCAGTAGGCGCGCGCACCTGCCCCGAGAGCCTGGATGCCTTCGTCGTCGCCCGGCGCGAACGACAGCACCGCGACCGGACAGGCCCTTTCCGAGGTCGCGAGCAGGCGTACCAGTCGCTCCCAGCCCGGGACACTCGTGCTGACCCAGACGATATCGCCGGAATTCGCGACCGGCCGGACTTCGGCCTCGGCCGCCGCGATTCCATCCGGGAAGGCCTGTTGCCAGCGCTGCGGAGGGCGCACCGAGGAAGTGGATACGAAAAATTGCCGGCTCATCGTTCGGTCAGTGCGTTCGCCTTCGCGCGAAGGACGGGTTTCAGGAGATAGGACAGGACGGTTTTCTTGCCCGAGATGATATCCGCTTCGGCAACCATGCCGGGAATGATGGGCAGATTGTCGCCGAGGCTCGACTTGAGCGTTCGCACGCGGACGTTGTAGAAGGCTTCGCCCTTGTTGTCGGTCACGGTGTCGGCGCCGATGTGCTCCAGCACGGCTTCGAGGCCGCCATAGATCGAATAGTCGTAAGCGGTGAACTTCACCAGTGCCCGCTGTCCGGGATGCAGGAAGGCGATGTCCTTCGGCTTGATCCGCGCCTCCAGGATCAGCGCGTCGTCAAGCGGCACGATCTCGACGACCTCCTTGCCGGGCTGGACGACGCCGCCGACGGTATTGACCAGCAGGCGTTTGACGGTGCCGCGGACCGGCGAACGGACTTCGGCATGCTTGACGCGGTCGGCCAGCGTACGGCTGCCCTCGGCGAGGCCCGCGAGTTTCGCCATCGTCTCCGACAGTTCGTTGCGCATCTGATTGCGAACGGTCAGCTCGACTTCCTGAATCTTGCGCGACGCCTCGGCGATCGCCGACTGGATGCGCGACATCTGCGCCGCCGATTGCTCCCGGTCGCCGCGTAGGCGCGCCACTTCGCGCTCCAGGCGCAATACATCGACCTCGGACACCGCACCGGATTTCATCAGCGGACGGGTGACGGTCAGCTCCTGCATCGCGAGCTCGTAGCCGCGCGTCGCCTGCTCGTTGCGGGCGCGGACTTCATTGAGCTCCTGCTGGCGCTGCGTGAGCTGCTGGCGTGCGATCGAAAGCTGCGCCTCCATCCCGGCGACGCTCGAGTCGTAGAGGCGGCGTTCGTGCTCGGCGATCTCCGGCGCATCGCGCACCACATCCTTGGGCAGGTCGAGCCGAGACCCGTCGGTGAGTGCCTGCAGCCGCGCTCCCTTCGCCTGCAGCGCCAAGTATTCGACACGGTTCTCGCGCAGCGACGAAACGAAGCGCGTCGGATCGATGCGCACCAACAGGTCGCCGGCATTGACCACCTGCCCTTCGCGCACGAGCATTTCCTCGACCACGCCGCCGTCGACCGTCTGCACGATCTGCAATTGCGACGACGGAATCACCTTCGCCTCGCCGCGCGTCACCTCGTCGACATGGGCGAAGGCCGCCCATACGACGAGCAGCACGGCGACCACCGTGACATAGCGCAACAGGGCTCGGGCCCGCAGCGGCTCCTGTTCGAGACAGGCCCAATCGGCATCCGTCGTCCAGTCAAGACTGGTATCGGGTCCGGGCGGAAGCAGCTTCGAGAAGATCCGGTCGGTGATCGGCCGCGCCGGCTTCGCCAGGGAACCGGAGACGTCGCCGATGCGCTCGAAGGCGCGCTGCCCTGCTTCGCTCATCACAGCGCCCTCCCGATACGTCCCTGGCGCAGTGCTTCGACCACCTGGGCTTTAGGTCCGTCCGCAACCACCCGGCCGCCATCGACGACGATGATGCGGTCGACCAAGTCGAGCAGCGACGTCCGGTGCGTCACCAGCACCAGCGTACGTCCCAGCGCGTATTCGCGCAGGCGCCGCTTCACGTCTTCTTCGCTCGACTGGTCCATCGACGCGGTCGGCTCGTCGAAGAGCAGGATCGACGGATCGCCGATCACGGCACGGGCAATCGCGACGCCCTGCCGCTGCCCACCCGACAGTTGTCCGCCGCGCTCGCCGACCTGCATGTCGAAGCCCTGTGGATACGCGTTCGCGAACTGCGAAATGCCGGCGATGTCGGCCGCGCGCAAGACCGCAGAGTCTTCCGCAAGCGGGACGGCCATCGTGATGTTCTCGCGCAGCGAGCCGTAGAAGAGCGTCACGTCCTGCGGCACGTAGCCGATGTGGCGGCGCAATTCCGCCGGATCGAGCTGGCGCTGATCGACGCCATCGACCAGCACGGTGCCGGCCGTCGGGCGATACAGTCCGAGAATCAGCTTTTCGAGCGTCGTCTTGCCCGAACCGACGCGTCCGAGGATCGCCACGTGCTCGCCGGGCCGGATATGCAGCGAGACGTTGCGCAGCGCCGCGGTCTCCTGGTCCGGGTAGCTGAAACCGACGTCGCGGAATTCGATTTCGCCCTGCAAGGTCTGCCGGCTGATGAAATTGGCCCCTTCCGGGCGCTCGACATCGCGCTTCATCAGCGCGTCGAGCGAACTCAGCGAGGTCGAGGCGACGTGATACTGCACCAGCAGCCCGGCGACCTGCCCGATCGGCGCCATCGCCCGTGACGACAGCATATAGCAGGCCACCAGTCCGCCGACGCTGAGTGCGCCTTCACCAATCAGGTGCGCGCCGATGATGATGATCGCGACGCTGACCATCTGCGAAATCCACGACGCCCCGTTGGACGCGCTTGCCGACAGCATCCGCAGCTGCGTGCTCACGCGTGCGAGCAGCGCGGCGCTCTTCTCCCAGCGACGCTGCATCGGACCTTCGGCGCCGAGCGCCTTGACGGTCTCCAGCCCCACCAGCCCTTCGATCAGCGTCGCGTTGCGCTGGGCGCCGGCGCGGTAGGTCGTCTCCGCCAAGTCGTGCATCTTGCCCTGAACGGTCGTCGCATACACCAGCAGCAGGACGACGCCGATCGCGAAGGGGATCACCAGCGGCCAGGCGATCCACAGCATCAGCGCCAGGAAGATCAGCGCGAAAGGCACGTCGATGAAGGCCACGGCGGTCGCCGAACTGATGAAGTCGCGCACGGACTCGAACGCGCGCAGATTCGCCGCGAACGAACCGGCCGACGCCGGCCGGTCTTCCATGCGCATGCCAAGCACGCGCTCCATGATGTAGGCGGACAGCTTGACGTCGGCGCGGCTGCCGGCGAGATCGACGAAGTAGCCGCGCATCGTGCGCAGCGTGAAATCACCGATCAGCACGACGACGATGCCGATCGCGAGCACCCAAAGCGTGTCGATCGCGTTGTTCGGCACGACGCGGTCGTAGACGTTCATCACGAACAGAGGCGTCGCGAGCGCGAACAGGTTGATCATGAACGCCGCCATCAGCACGTCGCGGTAGAGCGCCGCGTTCTCGCCGATCACGCTCCAGAACCAATGCTTGCGCCGGACCTGCTTGACCTCGGGCGCGCGCGCATCGAAGCGCAGCATGGGACGGACATAGATGGCGAAGCCCGCATAGCGCGCCTCGAGCTCCTCGCGCGCGAGTTCGACGACCGATTCGCCGAGGTCCGGGAACACCAGCCGAGCGCGCCGGCCGTCGTCACTCCAGCCGAGCAGGACGCAAGCTTCGTCGCCGCGAAACAGAAGAATCGCTGGCAGCAGCGCGGCGTTGAGTCGCTCGGCCGGCCGCTTGACGATGTTGCTGCTCATTCCGACGCGACGGGCGGCGCGGGCGAACAGCGAGGGAACGAGGTGGCCGCCGTGCAGCGGCAGACCGGCAATCGCCGCGTCGCGCGTGGTCGCAATGCCGTGTGCGCGGGCGACGAGCAGCAGGCATTCGAGAAGGGCATCGCTGCCTTCGCGATCGTCTCCCGCAATCCCTTCTGCAGCGTGCGCGATTGATTCTTTCAGTTCGTATGCTTCTGCCACAGTGCTCTCTTTTCCAACCAGATCGACACGAAAGGCCTCGCGCGTCGGCGGATTCTCCCATGGCCTACTGTAACAAAGCGTGACGGGTTGCTCACCCTAAGTTTGAAACGTTGGGTGCCTGCGCTTGCGGCAAAAATGACATCGTCCGACAATCCGCGGATGCAACAAACCTGCGGCCCGGGCAAGGATGCCGCGTGCAAGGACAAGACAATGAACGATCTCCAGCGCAGGAAATATTCGCGGATCCAGTTCCATAGCGGTGCGACCCTTTCGATCGACGATTCAGAAACGGCGTGCGAGGTATGCGACCTGTCCCTCAAGGGCGCGCTGCTGCGGGTTGCGCCACCGGTCGGCCTGACGACAGGCAAGAGATGTCTGCTCGAAGTCGCACTCGACGAGGCCGGCACGTCGATCAGAATGGAAGGTGAAGTCGTGCACGCAGAGGGAGACCGCGTCGGCCTCCTGTGCCGTGAAATCGATCTCGATAGCATCACCCACCTACGGCGCCTGCTTGAACTCAACCTCGGCGATCCCGAACTGCTCCACCGCGAATTCAGTGCACTGCTGAGTCACTAGGGCGCCCCTGCCCTGGGCGGTGCGATCGATGTTAATGCTACAATGTTGCATTAACATCGATCGCACCGCACCATGCCTGCTCCCCACACACTCAATGCTGCC
>NZ_DATFAO010000103.1:0-2860 GCF_035254505.1 Aromatoleum sp.
TTCGGCTTCTGGGCGATGGTGCTCGTCGTCGTCATGGTGCTGATGGTCGGCGAGCCCGAGGCGATCGCCTACCTCGACTCGCGCAACTTCACCGAGCCGATGTTCGTCTTCGCGATCATGGTGGTGGCCGGCAGCCGCGCCGTGCTGCGACTCGCGCGCGGTGGCGTCAACGTCATCGCCGGTTTCGTTCCGCTGTCGGGCGGCATGGCGTTCTACTTCGTGGCGCTCGCCTTTGTGCCGCTCCTGGGCTCGTTCATCACCGAGCCGGCGGCAATGACGTTGGCGGCCATGATGCTGCGCGAGCGAATCTTCAGTGTCAGCGGCGTGTCGCAGAAGCTCAAGTACGCGACGCTGGGCGTTCTGCTCGTCAACGTCTCCATCGGCGGCGTCTTGACTCCATTCGCGGCACCGCCCGTCCTGATGGTCGCCGCGACCTGGAAATGGGACCTGTGGTTCATGCTGGCCCATTTCGGATGGAAGGCGGCGATTGCGGTTGGCGCCAATGCGCTCGTGACCACGCTGATCTTCCGTCGCGAGCTGACCAGGCTCCCGCGTGACCATCATGACACCTCGCCCCGAATGCCCGCGTGGGTAAGCGGCTTGCACATCCTCTTCCTGGCTGGAGTCGTCGCCTTCGCCCATCACCCGGCGGTGTTCATGGGCCTGCTCCTGTTCTTCCTCGGCTTTGCGACGGCCTATCCGCAATTCCAGGACCGCCTGATCTTGCGTGAGGGTTTGCTGGTCGCGTTCTTCCTGGCTGGCCTCGTCGTGCTCGGCGGGCAGCAGCAGTGGTGGCTGGAGCCGCTCTTGCGCGGCATGGACGCGAACACCGTGTACTTCGGTGCCACGGCATTGACCGCCGTGACGGACAACGCCGCCCTCACCTACCTGGGATCACTGGTCGACGGGTTGAGCGCAGAGTTCAAGTACGCGCTCGTCGCCGGCGCCGTCACAGGCGGCGGGTTGACCGTCATCGCGAACGCTCCCAATCCGGCCGGCTTCGCCATCCTGCGCGGCAACTTCGAGGACGGAGCGATTCATCCGGTCGGGCTGCTGGTCGCGGCCGCACCCCCGACCATCACCGCGATCCTGGCGTTTCGGCTGCTGCCATGAAAAGGGCTGCCATGGCCTCATTCAAGAACTCGTGTCGTCAGCCGCGATGGGACAGAGCCTAAGCAGTGAAGCTGTTGTTGAAGTGTCTGACATCAACCCGGAGTTAACGACATGACATCGCATCTCTGGAACGATTGCGTCGCATGGTGGGCAACTGTGACCCCGGAATTCGCGTTCTTGCTATTCCTTCCTGTCCTGGTTGTCGTCGTCGGACTCCTGGCGCACAGGACAAATCCTGATGGCACGCCTCGCGTCCACTGAGCTTGGGACATCCTGAGCGCCAGAATTCCCGATGGCCGGCCGCCGGCCCCGGCCTATTGGGGTCTGTTCGGCAAGATGCCCAATCGAGATCTCAAAGCGGCGTCCGCACCGCCTTGCAAAGCGCGTAATGGCAAGCTGAATGCGCCGGGTGGCTGACCGCTTTGGTATGCGTCGGCAGGAGGCTGCTCCTGGCCGGGTCCGGGTCTCCGTTGATGTCACCATGAGCTGTCTTTGGCTAGCGGTTGCCTTCGATTTGGAAGTCAGCTTCCGGGCTGCCCTTCGACCTCAATCTGGCGGCAACGAGGGGGCGCCAGCGGCCGGCAGGTTTCCAGCCGGCCCATCGCGGAGTCAGCCTGGATACGAGGGCGGCCCTGCGGTTGCGGACGGGCGCGCAACTGGCCCTGCGCAGCTGAACATGCAAGCGACGCTGGCCGCGCTGACGCGCGCGCAGGTCGCCCGGCCTATGGCAACAGCACGAGCTTTCCGACCCTCGCGGAACTATCCAGCAACTCGTGGGCATGTCGCGCCTCGGTGAGCGGCATGCGCTCGGCCACGACAGGGTGGATCTCGCCGCGCCGAAGCAGTTCGAGCAGCGCGCGGAAGTCCTCGCGGAACCGCTCTGGGTCGCGGGGACCTCCGCCCACCGGATGCGCTCGGCGATGTGCCGCCACAGGAAACCATTGATGGCCCTCGCGCAGCTTCTGGATGCGGTAGGTGAGGACCTGCCGGCGTGGCGAGAGCAAGCCCCAGAGCGCGACGAGCGCGGTCGTCGCATACCACTCGATCCACCCGCGCCAGCTCTTGTGCCCCTGCACGAGCGCGGCGTAGTGCCCGAATACGACGAGCCGCCCACCGGGCCGCAACGCGCGGAAGGAGCGCAGCGACAGCGCGCCACCGATCCCGTCGAGCACGACGTCTACGCCTTTGTCGGGGAACTCGCGCACCCGGGCTAGGAAGTCTTCGTTGTGATAGTCGATCGCTACCGCACCGAGCCGCTCGACTGCGGCGCGGTCGCGGGCCGAACACGTCCCGTAGAGGCGAAGCCCGGCCACCGCTCCCAGCTCGAGCACCGCGGTGCCTACCCGGCCGGCTGCGCCGTGCACGAGCACTGCCTCACCGCGCTTCGCCTTCGCCGTGCGGTGAAGCAGTTGGTAGGCGGTCATGTACGTGAAGACGAGGCTCAAGACCTCCGCCGGGTCGAGATCCTCGGGCAGCTCGACCGCGTTCGCCTCCGGTACGCAGACCCGCTCTGCGTCGGCGCCCCACACCGTCAGCACGCCGACACGGTCCCCGACGCGCAGCCGCGAGCAGCTCGACCCCAGCTCCTCGACGACGCCAACGAGCTCATAGCCGGGCGTGAACGGCGGCTTCGGCACGCCGAGGTAGGTGCCAGCACGCAGCTGAGCGTCGGTGAACGAAACGCCGGCGGCCAGAACCCGAACGCGGACCTCACGCGGACCCGGTCGGGGATCCTTGTCCTCGACCA
>NZ_DATFAO010000104.1:0-22391 GCF_035254505.1 Aromatoleum sp.
CGACGGGACGAGCTGCCGGGGCAGACCGACCAGCTCTTCGTCGTCGACCGCGAGGAGAAGCTCCTCGGCGTGCTGCCGATCAACAAGCTGCTCGTGACCGATCCGGACACGAAGGTCGAGGCGGTGATGCAGCCTCCGGCGGTCAAGCTCCTGCAGCACGAGAAGGCCGACGCCGCGGCGAGCGCGTTCGAGCGCTACGACCTGGTCTCGGCACCTGTAGTCGACACCAACGACAAGCTCGTAGGGCGCGTCACGGTCGACGAGGTCCTCGACTTCGTCCGCCAGCGCGGCGAGGAGGACCTGCTCGCGCAGGCGGGCTTGCGGGAGGAGGAGGACGTCTTCGCCTCGGTGTGGGCGTCGTTCCGCAACCGGTGGACGTGGCTCGCGGTCAATCTCGTCACCGCGTTCATCGCCTCGCGCGTGATCGGCGTGTTCGAGGGCTCGATCGAAAAGCTCGTCGCGCTCGCCGCGCTGATGCCGATCGTCGCCGGGATCGGCGGCAACTCGGGCAACCAGACGATCACGATGATCGTGCGCGCGATCGCCATGGGCCAGGTCGAGCCGAGCGCGATGAAGCGCCTGATGCGCAAGGAACTCAAGGTCTCGCTGATCAACGGCCTGTTCTGGGGCGGCATCATCGGCGTGCTGTCGTGGTGGCTCTATCACAGCGTGTCGCTGGGCCTTGTGATGACCGCCGCGATGACGCTCAACCTGCTGCTCGCGGCTTCGGCCGGCGTGCTGATCCCGATGATGCGCTTCCGCCTCGGCAAGGACCCGGCGCTCGGCAGCTCGGTGATGATCACCGGCCTGACCGACTCCGGCGGCTTCTTCATCTTCCTCGGACTCGCGACGCTGTTCCTGCTCTGAGCGCAGACACGGTCGACAAAAAGGGGCGCCGCGGCGCCCCTTTTCTTTGTTGCCCGGAAGCGAATCAGAGCTTCGCGAACACCTTGCGTGCCGCGTCGACCGTCGCCGCGACGTCCGCCTCGGTGTGCGCCACCGACAGGAAGCCCGCTTCGAAGGCCGAGGGCGCGAAGAAGTGGCCCTCGTCCAGCATCGCATGGAAGAAGCGGTTGAACGCCTCGCGGTCCGAACCCATCACCTCATTGAACGAACGCGGCACCGCGGCGCTGAAATACAGGCCGAACATGCCGCCGATCGAGTCCGCGCAGAAGGTCACGCCGGTTGCGCGCGCGGCTTCATTGAGCCCGTCCGCGAGCTGCTTCGTGCGCGCCGCGAGCGTGTCGTAGAAACCCGCCTCGCGGATCAGCTTCAGCGACGCGATGCCCGCCGCCACCGCGACCGGGCTGCCGGAGAGCGTACCCGCCTGGTACACGGGACCGAGCGGCGCGATCTGCTGCATGATGTCGCGACGGCCGCCGAAGGCGCCGACCGGCATGCCGCCGCCGATCACCTTGCCGAGCGTCGTCAGATCCGGCGTGATGTTGAAGAGACCTTGCACGCCCTGCGGGCCGACGCGGAAGCCGGTCATCACCTCGTCGAAGATCAGCACGACGCCGTACTGCGTGCACAGGCTGCGCAGCCCTTCGAGGAATCCCGGCACCGGCTGGATCAGGTTCATGTTGCCCGCGACCGCCTCGACGATGACCGCGGCGATCTCGTTGCCGCGCGCCTTGAAGGCCTCCTCGACCTGCTGCAGGTTGTTGTAGTCGAGCACGATCGTGTGCTTCGCGAAGTCCGCCGGCACACCGCCCGAGGACGGATTGCCGAAAGTCAGCAGGCCCGAGCCGGCCTTCACCAGCAGGCTGTCGGCGTGGCCGTGGTAGCAGCCTTCGAACTTGACGATCGCATCGCGGCCGGTGAAGCCGCGCGCGAGGCGGATCGCGCTCATCGTCGCCTCGGTGCCCGAACTCACGAGACGCACCATGTCCATCGACGGCATCAGCTCGCAGATGAGCTCGGCCATGTCCACTTCGGCTTCCGTCGGCGCACCGAAGGACAGGCCGCGCAGCGCCGCCTCGCGTACCGCCTCGACGATCGCCGGATGGGCGTGACCGGCGATCGCCGGGCCCCAGGAGCCAACGTAGTCGATGTATTCCTTGCCGTCCGCGTCCCACACGCGCGCGCCCTTGGCGCGCTCGATGAAGCGCGGCGCCCCGCCCACCGAACGGAAGGCGCGCACCGGCGAATTCACGCCGCCGGGAATCGTGTTCTGGGCGCGCTGGAAGAGGGCTTCGTTCTTGCTGTTCATGTCGTCGAAACTCGTCGATTGAGAATTGCAGTAAAAGGAACCCGAGGTCTGCGGCCGCCAGCCGAGATCTCAGACCGATTCAAACAAGGCGGCATAGGCCGCCGCTCGCGCGCCAGGATTGGACGCGTCGAAGACATCGGAGATCACCGCGAGCAGATCCGCGCCGGCTGCAACGACGGCCGATGCGTTCTCCAGCGTGATCCCGCCGATCGCCGCGACCGGGCAGCGAAGTTCGAGGTGCGCGCGGGTCAGCAAGGCGAGCGGCGCATGCACCGCCGCAGGCTTGGTCGGCGACGAAAACACGGCACCGAAAGCCACGTAATCCGCGCCGGCTGCGAGGCCCGCCTCGGCCCGCGCCCATTCGTTGTAGCAGGTCACGCCGAGAATGCGCTTCGGCCCCAATGCCGCACGCGCCGCCGCGATATCGCCGTCCTCGCGCCCGAGATGCGCACCATCCGCACCGATCGCCAGCGCGAGTTGCAAGTCGTCGTTGATGACCAGCGGCACCCCTGCGTCGCGGCACGGCTGAACGAGTGCCGCCGCCTGCTCGCGCCGCAGCGCCGCGTCGGGATGCTTGCTGCGGTACTGCAGTAGCGCCGGCCGGCCTTCCAGCGCGCGCCGCACGAGCCCGACGAGCGTCGCCGTATCGGCGAGATCAGGGGTGACGACGTACAGCCCACGCAGCTTGCGTTCAGTCATCGCCTTTCGCTTCCGTTGCCGCTTCATCTTCCGGCCGCGCCCAGAACAGGCGATCCGGCAGCGCGAGCCCCATTCCCGGGCGGTAGGCGGCCGACAAGGCCTGCCATGTGAATTCCTGCGCCTCGCGCACCGCCTCGGGCACTTCCATGCCGTGGGCGAGTGCCGCTGCCAGCGCCGCCGCCAGCGTCGAACCCGCGCCGAGGAAACGCTCCGGCAACCGGTCCCAGGCATCGGTGCGCACCGGCCCGTCGCTATTGACGAGCACATTCACGACCTGCGGTCCCGGCTCGCTCGTGCCGGTGAGCAGGATGTAGCGCACGCCCAACGCGAGCAGATGGTTGATCGCGTCCTCCACCGACAGGTCGGCGTCGACGACTTCGCCCCCGCCCTCGTCGGCGAAGAGTTCCGCGTCGTCCTCGCCTTCGTCCGTCGCGAACCGCTCCGGATCCGGCGCCACCGCCGCGAGCTGCAGCACTTCGTCGCGGCTCGCAACGAGCACCGTCGTCTGCGGCAGCACCAGTTCCGCGATGCCGGCAAGCAGATCCTCGCCGCTCGACTCGTCACCGTCGACGAAGCCCAACGACGGCGCAACGACGAGCGGCAAGTCAGGGTAATCGGACAGGATCTCGGCGATCGCCGCCACGTTCTCGACGCTGCCCACCATGCCCAGCTTGAACGCGCGCACCGGGATGTCTTCGAGCAGCGCCCGAGCCTGCGCCGCCACCGCCTCTGCGTCGAGCGCGAGCACTTCCTCGACGCCGCGCGTGTCGCGCACGATCACTGCGGCGAGCACCGACAAGGGGTGGCAACCCATGCTCGCCAGCGTCAGGACATCCGACTGAAGGCCGTCGCCGCCGGTGGCATCGCTGGCCGCGAAAGACAGCACGGGAGGGGGAAGATCGTGTAAATCGATGGACATGATGGAATCTGCCGAAAGCACAGCGCCGCCTGATCTGGCACGGCAGGAAAAATGCGGTAAGATGCGGCGGATTTTACAGCCAATTCGCCCAGAGCATGCTTACCGATGGCCAACTCGCCCCTCCCGCGGCGTTGGATCTTCCTCGGGCGAGCGCAGGACCGGCTGGAATGACGGGAAAAAGTCCGGAAGATGACATCCGAGCATCCCGATGAGTTCCCGCGGGCGCGTTGGCGAAGCCACGGAAAGGGTACGAAAACCCGCCGGACAATGCAAACACCATATTCGGCCCCACCCCGACGCCGAGGATTGAAGACATGGATCTGACCGGACTCAAGGTGATGGTGATCGACGACAGCAACACGATTCGTCGCAGCGCCGAAATTTTCCTGACGCAGTCGGGATGCCAGGTACTGCTGGCCGAAGACGGTTTCGACGCGCTCGCCAAGATCGCCGACCATCATCCCGACGTGATCTTCGTCGACATCATGATGCCGCGACTCGACGGCTATCAGACCTGCGCGCTGATCAAGAAGAACCCGCAACTCGCGGCAACCCCGGTGATCATGCTGTCGTCGAAGGACGGTCTCTTCGACCGCGCCCGCGGCCGTATGGTCGGGTCCGACGAATACCTCACCAAGCCCTTCACCAAGGACAGCCTGCTCAAGGCGGTCGCCACCCATGCCGGACGCAGTTCCGGACAAGAACACTGACCGGAGCCGCACACGCCATGCCGATCAAGAAGATACTTGTCGTTGACGATTCGCCGACCGAACGCCTGGCGATGACTGAGCTGCTCAGCGCGAAGGGCTACCAGGTCGTCACCGCCGACAGCGGTGAAAGCGCGATCGCGCGCAGCAAGAGTGAGATGCCCGACCTGATCCTGATGGACGTCGTGATGCCGGGCATGAACGGCTACCAGGCCACCCGCACGATCTCGCGCGACGAGGCGACGCGCAACATCCCGATCATCATGTGCACCAGCAAGGGACTGGAAACGGACCGCATCTGGGGCATGCGCCAGGGCGCGTACGACTATCTCGTCAAGCCCGTCGATCCGACCGAACTGCTGGCCCGTATCCAGGCCCTGGGCTGAGCATCGATGGCCAAGCGACTCAGCCTGCGCGAATTCCAGGAAGACCTGGTGCGCCGCTTCGCCGAAGCGCAAAGCGGCGACCGGCGGGCCCTGCTGGGCGTCCGCGCGGGGCGCGAGAACTGGCTCATCAACCTCACCGACAGCGGCGAGATCCTGCCGCCACCGCCGCTCGCGCCGGTGCCGCTGACCTACGACTGGTATCGCGGCCTCGCCAACGTGCGCGGCACACTCTTCAGCGTCGTCGATTTCGCAGCCTTCCAGCACGGCGGCCTGACGCCGGCCGGCGGTGGCGCTCGCCTGCTCCTCGTCGGCGTGCGCCACGGCGTCAACTGTGCGCTGCTGGTATCGAGCGCACTCGGCCTGCGCAGCCCCGACGATTTCCAGCCGGACACCAGCGGCGGCGCGGACGAACGCCCGTGGGTGCAGGCGCGCCTGCGCGACGCACGCGACCATGTCTGGCTCAAGCTCGACGTCCCGCGACTGCTTTCGCACCGCGGCTTCCTGCAGGCGGGGCTCGAATAAGCCCGTGGCCCTGCCCAAGCATTCCAACGATAACCACTCATCCGATCTCGCGGAGCACACACCATGGCCCTCAAGCTTCCGACGCTGAACTTCAGCAAGAAGAAGGCTGACCCGGAAGATTCCCCGATCGCCACGACCATCATGGAAGACATGCCGGTGCGGCGCGTCGCCGATCCGCGGGCCGGCAAGGCGGAGGTGGGCAAACCGCGCACCGCGGCCGAAAAGCTCGGGGCGCTGGCCTTCGCCTTCGCGCTGATCACGATCGCGGGCCTGATCCTGCTTTTCTACCAGTTCCGCGAATCGGCCAACGCCACCTCGGTCATCGCCGCCGCCGGAGAGATGGAAACGCTGACGCAGCGCATCGCCAAAGCGACGCAGCTGTCGCTGCAGGGCAACGCCGCAGCCTTCGCCGAATTGCGCAACGGCACGCGCCGCTTCAACGAACTGCTCGACGCGCTGACCAACGGCGGCACGATCGACGACAAGGACGTGCGCCCCGCCCCCCGCGCCGCGCAGGACCAGATCGAGGCGCTCGCGACGACCTGGCGCCCCACGGCCGAGAAGGCCAGCCAGCTGATCGCACAGGAAAAGAACCTGCTCGCGCTGAATGAATCGGTCGCCTTGATCAACAGGGACGACCAGGCGCTGTTCGAACAGGGGGAACAACTCGCGCAACTGAAACCGCAGGCGGAGAACGCGGTCATGCTGACCCAGCGCATCGCCAAGAATGCCAATGCGCTGCTGGCGGCCAACGTCATCGACCCGCAGATCGCCTTCGCGCTCGGCAAGGATGCGAAGGCACTCTCAGCCCAGACTTCGGACCTGCGAGTCGGCACTGCGGACCCGGAGGCACGTCGGCGCCTGCTGGCGTTCGAAACCGGCACGGCGGAAACGCTCGACGCCGTCACCCGCATCCTCGACAACATCCAGGCACTGGTCCAGGCCAAGGCCGCGGGCCGCGACATTTTCAACGACTCCGAAAAGCTCACCGACAACGCGCGCAAGCTCTCGGCCGCGCTCAACAACGCCTATAGCGGCCTCAGCGGCGCGACCATCGCGATCGCCATCGCAGCGGTGCTCGGCCTGATCGTGCTGTCCTCGATGGCGAAGCTCAACAACCGCGAACTCGCCTCGCGTCAGCAGGAAGCCGAACAGCAGCAGCGCAGCGCCGAAAGCGAACGCAACCAGGCGCAGCAGGCGATCCTGCGGCTGATGAACGAGATGGGCGACCTCGCCGACGGCGACTTGACGGTGCGCACGACGGTGTCGGAAGACATCACCGGCGCGATCGCCGACTCGGTGAACTACACGATTGAAGAGCTCTCCGTGCTCGTGCGACGCATCAACGACGCCGCGACGCGCGTGACGCTCGCGACCGAAGCCGCGCAGAAGATCTCCACCGAGCTCCTCAGCGCCACCGAACGCCAGTCGCATGCGATCGAGGACGCCGGAACCACCGTCGAACAGATGGCCCGCTCGATGACGGAATCGTCCGAGCGCGCGCTGCGCTCCGCACAGGTCGCCCGCCGCTCGCTCGATTCGGCGCGCAAGGGCGCCAGCGCGGTGGAAAACACCATCAAGGGCATGAACGGCATCCGCGAGCAGATCCAGGAAACCTCGAAGCGGATCAAGCGCCTCGGCGAATCCTCGCAGGAGATCGGTGAAATCGTCGAACTGATCTCGGACATTACCGAACAGACCAACGTGCTCGCGCTGAACGCCGCGATCCAGGCGGCCTCCGCCGGCGAAGCCGGACGCGGCTTCACCGTCGTCGCGGAAGAAGTGCAGCGCCTCGCGGAACGCTCCGCCGAGGCGACCAAACAGATCGCGGCGATCGTGAAGACGATTCAGACCGACACCAAGGACGCCGTCGCGTCGATGGAAAACGCGACCCGGGACGTGGTCGAAGGCGCGCAGCTGTCCGACGCCGCCGGCCAGGCGCTGTCCGAGATTGGCGACGTGTCAACCGAAACCGCCCGGCTCATCGAACAGATTTCGAGCGACACTCAGCATCAGGCCGCGACCGCAACACGCGTGGCCGAAGGCATGAAGGAAATCCTCGCGATTACCGAGCAGACCGCGAACGGCACGCGCCAGACTGCGGTGTCGGTCGGCCAGCTCGCCGACCTCGCGGTCGAGCTGAAAGGCTCGGTCTCGGGCTTCAAGGTCTGACGGCACAGTAGCAGCTTCGGGAACCGGCCATGACGCACCCCAACGAACTGGATCTGGGCCCGCTCACGTGGGTCAAGAACGAAATCGACCTGGCACTCGCCCGTGCGGACGAATCGCTCGAACTGGCGTCCGGCGCGCCCGACGCGGCGGCTCGCATCCAGTTTGCGCAAACCCACCTGCACCAGGTGCGCGGCGCCATCTCGATCGTCGGGCTCGACGGACTCGCCCAGTTCGCGACCTCGCTCGACCTGTCGCTCGCAGCGGTTGCGCGCGGCGAACGCCCGGCCGACGACGCGACGCTGAAGCTCGCCCGGCGCGCGCTGGCGACGATGGGCAACTACCTCGAGGAGCTCGTCCACGGCACGCCCGATCAACCGCTGCGGCTGCTGCCGCTGTATCGCGAAATCCACGCGATCCGCAGCACCGACCCGGTGTCGCCCGCCGAGCTCTTTTTCCCCGACCTGACGCAGCGCCCCCCTAGACGGCAGATCGCGGCCAGCGAGCTCCCCGATGAGGCGCGCCAGAACCAGTTACGCACCCTGCGTGCCCAGTTCCAGCGCGGACTGCTGCAGTGGCTGCGCGCCGCTGGCGACGCCGCCGGCCCGACGACGATGCTCGGCGCCGTGCAGGGCATCGAAGCACTGCACACCGACACGCCGATCATCAACTTCTGGTACGCCGCCGAAGGCTTCCTCGAAGCGCTCGCGAACGGCGATCTGCCCGCTCAGCCCGAGGTCAAGCGACTCTGTTCGCAGCTCGACGCACAACTAAAACGCCTCACCGATGCGCCGGGTGCCGTCCCCGAACGGCTGATCCGCGAACTGCTGTACTGGGCCGCCCAGGCACCTGCCCGTAGCGCCCAGCAACAGGCCGCACGCACGACCTGGCATCTCGACGCGCTGATTCCCGAGGCAGGCGCCTCCGTCAGTGCGACGCCGCTCGCGACCCTGCTGAAGACCCTGCAGGGCACGATGGTCGCGAGCAAGGAAGCCTGGGACGAGTTCTCGGAAGGCCATGCGGCGGCCCTGCCTCATTTCGAAACCCGCCTCGCCGAACTCATCGCCGAAGCCAAACAACTTGGCCGCCCGGCCCTCGACCGCCTCCTCGCAGCCCTCGGCGACTTCGTCGGCTGGGTGCGCAAGGATCCGCTGCGTATCAACGACCAGATCGCGCTCGAAGTCGCCACGGCCCTGCTGCTCGCAGACAGCGCGCTGCAGCGCGGCGCGCCCGATGCCGGATTCTCGACCCAGGCCGCCGACACCGCCAACCGCCTCGACGCGCTGATGCGTGGCGAACAGGTCGCGGCAGCCGAATACTCGGCCACTGTCGAGACCGCGCGCCGCCAGCAGGAACGCGAAGCCCTCAGCCAGGTCTCGCGCGAGATCCTGTCGAGCCTCGCCCAGGTCGAGCAGATCCTCGACGATTACTTCCGCAACCAGGCGAAGCGCGCCCCGCTCGCCGGCCTCGCCAAGCCGCTGAAGCAAATCGAAGGCGCCCTGACGCTCGTTGGCGACGCCGAAGCGATCGCCTTGGTCCATGACGCGGCCGCGACGATCGCCCGCTTCGCCGCTACCGACGGCGCACCGCAACCGGGGCAGTTCGAACGCCTCGCCCAGCGGTTGTCTGCGCTCGGCTTCTACGTCGAAGCGCTGCAACGCGGCCCGGCGACCCTGCAGCGCTTCCTCGCCCCGCTGGCACCGCAAGCGGCGGCCACGGCCGAAGAAGCGCCCGCAATCACGATCGAAGCCGCGCGGCCCGCCGCACCGAGCGCACCGCCCGCGCCTGTCGCCCCCGAACCCGCCAGGGCGCTGGAAGCCGCCGCCCCCATCCAGGTTCCGCCCGAGCCCGAAGCCGAACCCCAGCCCCAGGCCGCTCCCCGGCCCGAAGCCGAGATCGTCGCGCCGCTCGCATTCGAACTCCCCGCGCTCGAAGCGGCCCCGCTGGAAGAGCCGCGGATGGCTCCAGCTCCGACCCCCACCCCGGCGCCCGAAGCCACGCCCGCGTCTGAGCCCGCCAAGGTGGCGGACACCGGCGCCGCGGACGTTGACGCTGAACTGCTTGCGATCTTCATCGAAGAAGCTCACGAGGTCCTCGCCACCGTTGGCGAAGAACTCGCCCTCCTGCGCACCGCCCCCGACTCGATCGAACACCTGCGCTCCATCCGCCGCGGCTTCCACACCCTGAAGGGCAGCGGCCGCATGGTGGGCCTGCGCGATCTCGGCGAATCCGCCTGGGGCATGGAGCAGACGCTCAACCGCTGGCTGCAGCTCGAGTGGCCGCCGACGCCGGCGCTGCATCATCTCGTCGATGCCGCCCATCACGTCTTCGGCGACTGGGTGCACGCCCTCGAAGCCGGCGAACCCCACGCGCCCGACGTCTCGGCCCTCACGGCCGAAGCCGAACGGCTACGGAGCAGCGAAACCGCCGTCGTCGAACCTGCGCCGATGACCTCCGCCGCAGTGGCGGCGCCAGAGACTATCGAAGCGGTCGCCGAAGCGGAGGCCCCGCCGGCAGCAGAAGCAGAGCCACTGGAATTCGCCGCACTGGAGCTCGGCGAAGGCGGCGAAATCCTCCCCTTCACCGCCCCCGTCCTCGAAGCGCTTCCGCCGCTCGAAGAAGGCGCAGTCGAAGAGGCGCTCCCCGAGGAGATCGACCTCGAAGCCGCTGCCCTCGACGAGCCGGTGCTCGAAGAACCCACCTTGGAGGAAACCTCGCTCGAGGCTCTCCCGCTGGACGAGATCCCGCTCGAGGAGCCCGGCCTGGAGGAGACTCCGCTCGACGAAAACTGGCTGAACGATACCCCGCTCGAGGAAATCGAGCTCGGGGAAGCCGTGGCCGAAGAACTCGCAGAAGAAGCGCCTTCGACGGAAGAAATCATTCTGGAGGAAGCCTTTTCCCTTGAAGATCTGGCACCGCTTGCCCCCGAGGCACCCGCGCCCATTTCCGAGCCGCCTGCGCTCGCGGCCGAAGCGGCGCAAGAGCCGCTCGGCGAGGCGCCCGAGTGGCTCGAAGAGACCGATCTCAGCGGCCCGCCCCCCGCCGCCTCGCTGTATCGCACTGCAACCATCGAAGCGCTGGACGAGCCGGAACTGGAGCTCGAACCGGAAGAAATTTCGCTCGAGGCCCCGATCGACCTGGTCGAGACGCCCAGCGCGGAAGCGCTGCTTGAGCCCGAAACCGCCGAACCGCTCATCGACCTCACATTCGACGTACCCGAAGAGGCACTGATCGAAGAGCCGCTGCCTGAAGAAATCGCCGCGACCGAAGTCCCGGCGGAAGAAGCCCTGGTTGAGGACACTCTGACCGAGGAAGCGCTGATCGAAGAGCCTTTGGTGGAAGAGATCGCGGCAATCGATCTCCTGCCGGAAGTGCCGGTGACGGAAGAAGTGCTCCTCGAGGAAGCACTGACCGAAGAGGAGTTGCTCGAAGAGCCGCTCGTCGAGGAACTCGGCGAGACTGTGGCAGTGCCGGAAGCCGAGGAAGTTGAAGCCGCCGCAATCGAAGAACCTGCACCCTTCACGGTGGAACGCGACGTCGTCCGCGTCGGCGACAACGAAATCAGCCGCCCGCTGTTCGACCTCTATCTCGGTGAGGCCCGCCACCATCTGTCGGTCCTGCACAGCGAACTCGCGAGAATCGAGGCCAACCCGACCCTCGTACCGGGCGAGCCGCCGCTGCGAGCGGCGCACACGCTCGCCGGCATCTCCGGCACCACGCGCATCATGAGCGTGCAGATGCTCGCCCGTGCGCTCGAGCACGCGCTGGAACGCCTGCGCGACACGGCCCACGCACCGACGCCCGAACAGGCCGCCGTGCTCAAGACCTCCAACGAGACGCTCGAGGCGATGCTCGCGCAGGTCGCGGCCCGCCTGATGCCGCTCGACATGCCCGAGCTGGTCGAACAGCTCGACGCTATCGGCCGCAGCGTCCCGCTCGAACCCGAACCTGCCATCCCGGCTGCAGCGCTGACCTTGGCGCCGAGCGCCGTAGTGGCGGCGGAAGCACTCCCCGAAGCGCCTCCCGAAGCGCCCGTCGTGAAACCGGCGGTACGCGACGACCTTGACGAACAGCTGCTGCCGATCTTCCTCGAAGAAGGCAACGAGCTCGTCGCCGAACTGCACGCAACCCTGCGCAACTGGAGTAGCGGCGCACCGGGCGACCACGCGAAGGCGAGCGCTCGCCTGCTGCATACGCTCAAGGGCAGCGCGCGGATGGCGGGCGCAATGACTCTGGGCGAGCACGTCCACCAGCTCGAATCGCGCCTCGAAGCGGCACTCACGGCCGGCAGCGAACCGCAAGCGCTGATCGACGAACTCGTCACCGGCCTCGACCAGGCCGAACAGATGATCGCGAGGCTCGGAGGCGGCGGGACAGCCCCGACGGCCGGCGAAGCCGCTGCCGCAACGACGGCAACCGCCGTGGAAGTGGAGCCCGCCGAAGCCGAAGCGGGCGGTGCGCTGGCAACGCTGCGCGTGCGCGCCGACACCGTCGACCGCTTCGTCAACGAGGCCGGCGAAATCGGTATCGCCCGGACCCGGATCGCAGGCGAACTGCGTACGCTGCGCCGCTCGCTGCTGGACCTCACCGAAAACGTCATCCGCCTGCGCAACCAGCTACGCGAGGTCGAGATCCAGGCCGACATGCAGATGCAGTCCCGCATTGCACACACCGGCTCGGCCGAGAGCGATTTCGACCCGCTCGAAATGGACCGCTACACGCGCCTGCAGGAGCTGACGCGGATGATGGCCGAGAGCGTGGGCGACGTCACAACCGTTCAGCAGAGCCTCTTGCGCAACCTCGACGCGGCCGACATCGCGCTCAACGGCCAGGCGCGCCTGTCGCGCGACCTGCAGCAGGCGCTGATGCAGGTGCGCATGGTGCCCTTCGACAGCCTCGCCGACCGCCTGTACCGTGTTACGCGCCAGACCGCGAAGGACCTCGGCAAGCGCGCGAACCTCGATCTGCGCGGCGGCCGCATCGAAATCGACCGCAGCGTGCTGGAGCACATCACCGCGCCGCTCGAACACCTGCTGCGCAACGCCGTCGCGCACGGCATCGAATCGCCCGAGCAGCGCCAGGCGGCAGGCAAGCGCGACATCGGCCAGATCACGCTCGCCGTCAGCCAGGAAGGCAATGAAATCGCGATCAGCCTCTCCGACGACGGCAACGGCCTCGACTACGACAAGATCGCTGAACGTGCCCGCACGAGCGGCCTGCTCGGCCCCGACGAAGTCGCCGACGAGCGCCGTCTGACCAACCTGATCTTCCTGCCCGGCTTCTCGACCGCCGGCAACGTCTCGACGGTGTCGGGCCGCGGCGTCGGCATGGACGTCGTGAAGTCCGAAACGGCCGCGGTCGGCGGCCGTATCGACATCCGCGCCGCACGCGGCAAGGGCACAGAGTTCCGCATCTACCTGCCGCTCACGCTCGCCGTGACGCAGGCCCTGCTGGTCGTCGCGGGCGGACGCACCTACGCGATCCCGTCGAGCATGATCGCGCAGGTCATGGAGCTGAAAGCCGACGCGCTGGAAAGCCTGCGCGAAGCCGGTGGCACCGAGTGGCAGGGGGAATCCTTCAACTACCGCTACCTGCCTCGGCTGCTCGGCGACCATGTCAGCCAGCCCGTCGAGCAGCGCTTCAACTGGGTGCTGCTGCTGCGCGCCGGCGCCCAGACGCTCGCGCTGCATGTCGACACGTTGCGCGGCAACCAGGAAATCGTCGTCAAGAACGCGGGCCCACAACTCGCGCGCGTGGTCGGCATTTCGGGCGCCACGGTGCTCGGCGATGGCGAGATCGTGCTGATCCTCAACCCGGTCGCGCTCGCCAGCCGCGGGCTCGCGGAACGCGCCCCAACGCAGGAGGCTTCGGCGGGCGAGCTCGAAACGCTCGAACCGCTCGAACCCGCCGCGCCCGCCCCCGTCCAGCATCAGCCGACGATCATGGTCGTCGACGACTCGCTGACGGTGCGCAAGATCACCGGCCGCCTGCTCGAACGCGAAGGCTATCGCGTGGTCACCGCGAAGGACGGCGTCGATGCGCTGGAGCACCTGCTCGAAACGGTGCCCGACGTGATCCTGTCGGACATCGAGATGCCGCGCATGGACGGCTTCGACCTGCTGCGCAACATCCGCGCGGACGACCGCCTGAGCGCCGTGCCGGTGATCATGATCACCTCGCGACTCGCGGACAAACATCGCCAGCTCGCGGAGAAGATCGGCGCCAACGAGTACCTCGGCAAGCCCTACGAGGAAACTGAACTCCTCGGCCTGCTGCGCAGCTACACCGAACGGCGCGCCGCCCCGCGCGACTGACGCGCCCCCGCCGTCGTACGGCTCAGTCCCGTACGACGGCGAAGCGCTGCAGCGTGCGCTCGCGAGCCCGTGCGTGATCGACGATCGGCGCTGGGTAATCTCGACCGATGCGCACGCCGCACGCCGCTTGCTCGGCCGCCGGCATCTTCCACGGCGCATGGAGGTAGCGCGGCGCCACCCGCGCCAGCTCGGGCACGTAGCGGCGGATGAAAGCGCCGTCCGGGTCGAAACGCTCGGATTGGGTCACAGGGTTGAAGATGCGGAAATACGGCTGCGCGTCGCAGCCTGTAGACGCCGCCCATTGCCATCCGCCGTTGTTCGCCGCGAGGTCGTAGTCGTTCAGCTGCGCCGCGAAATAGCGCTCGCCGCGCCGCCAATCGACCCCGAGATCCTTCGTCAGGAAAGACGCCGTCACCATCCGCAGCCGGTTGTGCATGTAGCCCGTGGTGTTGAGCTGCCGCATCGCGGCGTCGACCAGGGGATAGCCGGTGCGCCCCTCGCACCACGCCGCAAAGAGTTCCGGCGCGTCGTCCCACGCGATGCGGTCGTACTCAGGCCGGAAACAGGCATCGACGACCCGCGGGTGGTGCCACAGGATCATCTGATAGAACTCGCGCCAGATGAGCTCCGACAGCCAGGTTTGCGCCCCCGCCGACCCTGCCGTCCACGCCAGGCTCGCAAGCTCGCGGACCGATACCGTGCCGAAGCGCAAGTGGGTCGAGAGGTAGGACACGCCCTTGCGCGCAGGATAATCGCGCGCCTCGGCGTAGCCCGCGATGCGGCCAGCAAAATCCCCGAGCAGCGCCCGCCCGCCCGACATCCCGGTCGGCAGGCGCAACTCCCCGAGATTGGTCGGTTCGAAGCCGAGCTCGGCCAGTTCGGGAATGCGCTCGCCAGCCGCCTTCTGCGCGAGCCCCGCCGCCATGTCGGCGATCGGAAATGCTTCCATCTGCCCCCCATCGAAATGCCCAAGCCAGGCATTCTTGTAGGGCGTGAAGACGCTGTACGGCGCTCCCGCCTGCGTCAGGATCTCGTCGCGTTCGAAAATCACCTGGTCCCGGAAATCCTCGAACGCGATGCCGGCCTCGGCGAGCCGCTGCGCCACCCGACGATCACGCGCGACCGCCGCCGGCTCGTAGTCCCGATTCGCGAATACCGCCGCCACACCCAGTTCGCTCGCGAGCTGCGGCACGGCCTCGTCGGCCCGTGCGTGCCGCACGATCAGCCCCGCGCCGGCTCCGCCGGCTTGCCGCGACAGGCGATCGAGTTCAGCGTCAAGCTCCCGGATGCTGCGCCAGATGAATTCGACGCGGCGATCCGCGCGCTGGGGCAAAGCATCGAGGATTTCGCGATCGAACACGAACACGCAATGCACCCGCGCGAAGCGTCGCAGCGCGTGATGCAGGGCCGCATGATCGAAACAGCGTAAATCTCTCCGGAACCAAACCAACGCCGCGGCATCCATCGTCAAACTCGGACTCCAATCCAACACAAGGCCAACCCGTCGCGCGCCTAACGCACACGTTACTGCTCATCGTGGCACGCGAGAGGCTAAAATGCAGCCATGAGCGCAATCACGTCGAACTTCACGCATCATTTCCTGATCGCCATGCCGAGCATGACCGATCCCAATTTCACGCGCACGCTCACCTACGTTGCCGAGCACAACGACCAAGGCGCGCTGGGGATCATCGTCAACCGGCCGATCGACATGACGCTCGGAGCGCTCTTCGAACGCGTCGACCTCACGATCGAAGTCGACGGCTTCTCCGAACAACCGGTCTATTTCGGCGGCCCGGTCCAGACCGACCGCGGCTTCGTGCTGCACCGCCCGGCCGGCGAATGGCACTCCACGCTCAACGTGATGGACGAAGCCGGCCTGACGAGTTCGCGCGACATCCTGCAGGCCATCGGCAGCCGCGGCGAACCCGCCGAAGTCCTCGTCACCCTCGGCTACTCCGGCTGGGCCGCCGGGCAGCTCGAACAGGAACTCGCCGAGAACGCCTGGCTCACCGTGCCGGCCGATCTCTCGATCGTGTTCGGCCTGCCGCCCGAAGAACGGCTCGCCGCCGCCATGCAAAAACTCGGCATCGATTTCGCGAACCTCAGCGAGTCGGCGGGGCATGCCTGAGGCTGCCGCCGCCATATCCGCCGCACTACCCACCCGCGGCACCCTGCTCGGCTTCGACTTCGGACTCGCCCGCGTCGGTGTCGCCGTCGGCGAACTCGAAACCGGCCGCGCCAGCGCGCTCGTCACGATCAACGGCGAAGCCAGCGCCCCGCGCTTCGCCGCCATCGAAAAACTCCTCGCCGAATGGCGCCCTGTCGCCCTGGTGGTCGGCATTCCCAGCCACCTCGACGGCACACCGCACGAGATGACGGCCCGCTGCCGCCGCTTCGCGAACCAGCTGCACGGGCGCTATGGCCTGCCCGTCATGGAATGCGACGAACGCCTCAGCTCGGCGGAAGCCGAACGCTCGCTCAGCGGCGCCGGGCGCAAGCGCTGGCAGGACCGCAAGCCCATACTCGACGCCGTCGCAGCACAGATCATCCTGCAACACTTCCTGGACGCCACCCGAAATGATGCACAACCTTGATGCCGAGGCACTCTGCCAGGCGCTCATCGAGCAGATGCGGCCGCAGGTCGGCCCCGACACCGCCCTCGTCGGCATCCACACGGGCGGCGTGTGGCTCGCCCAGCGGCTCGTCGCGGCGCTGGGGCTGAAGCAGTCGCCCGGCTCGATCGACGTCTCCTTCTACCGCGACGACTTCGGCTCGCGCGGTCTGCATCCGCAGCCCAAGCGCACTGAGATCCCCTTCGACGTCGAAGGCGCCCACGTCATCATCGTCGACGACGTGCTGTACACCGGCCGCACGACGCGCGCCGCCATCAACGAACTGTTCGACTTCGGCCGCCCGGGCCGCGTCGAGCTCGCGGTGCTGATCGACCGCGGCGGCCGCGAGCTGCCGATCGCGCCGAAGTACTGCGCCCTCACCCTGCCCGCCCCCCTGCCGGCGAACCAGCGGCTCGAACTCGAAGCCGACGCTGCCGGCGCGCTCACCCTGAGGCTGATCGATGCATAACCCCCAACTCAACAAGCATGGCGAACTGCAGCACCTGCTGACGATCGACGGTCTGCCCCGCGACGTCATCAGCGCGATCCTCGACACCGCCGCGCCCTTCACCGAAGTCGCCGAACGCGAAGTGAAGAAGCTGCCGCTGCTGCGCGGCAAGAGCATCTTCAACCTGTTCTTCGAGAATTCCACGCGCACTCGGACGACTTTCGAGATCGCCGCCAAGCGCCTCTCCGCCGACGTCGTCAACCTCAACGTCTCGACGAGCTCCACCGCCAAGGGCGAGAGCCTCCTCGATACCGTCGACAACCTGTGCGCGATGCAGGCCGACATGTTCGTCGTGCGCCACGCGGCGAGCGGCGCGCCCTTCCTGATCGCGCAGCATCTCCTTGCGACCGGCCGCGACCACATCCACGTCGTCAACGCGGGCGACGGCCGCCATGCGCACCCGACGCAGGGCCTGCTGGACATGTACACGATCCGGCACTACAAGCGCGACTTCACGAACCTGACCGTGGCCATCGTCGGCGACGTGCTGCACTCCCGCGTCGCGCGTTCGCAGATTTCGGCACTCACCACGCTCGGCGTGCCCGAAGTGCGCGTCATCGGCCCGAAGACCCTGCTGCCGACCGAGGTTGAGCGCCTCGGCGTGCGCGTCTGCCATGACATGCGCGAAGGTCTCAAGGACGTCGACGTCGTCATGATGCTGCGCCTGCAGAACGAGCGCATGAACGGCGCCCTGCTACCGACGCCGCAGGAGTACTACAAGATCTGGGGCCTCACCGCAGAGAAGCTGGCGCTCGCGAAGCCCGACGCAATTGTCATGCACCCCGGTCCGATGAACCGCGGCGTCGAGATCGATTCGGCCGTGGCCGACGGCGCCCAGGCCGTGATCCTGCCGCAGGTCACCTTCGGGATCGCCGTGCGCATGGCGGTCATGAGCATGCTGGCCGGCCAGCAAGGGAGCTACAAGTAATGAAGATCCGCATCACCAACGGCCGCGTCGTCGATCCCGCCAACGGCACCGACGAAGTCCGCGACATGTACCTTGCCGACGGCAAGATCCTGGCGCTCGGCCAGGCCCCCGACGGTTTCACCGCCGAGCGCACGATCGATGCGAGCAAGCTCGTCGTCGCCCCCGGCTTGATCGACGTCGCCGCACGCCTGCGCGAACCTGGCTTCGAATACCGCGCCACCCTCGAATCCGAAATGGACGCCGCGATGGCCGGTGGCGTCACCAGCCTCGCGATCCCGCCCGACACCGACCCCGTGCTCGACGAACCGGGCCTCGTCGAGATGCTGTGCTACCGGGCGAAGAAGCTCAACCGCGCCCACGTCTACCCCGTCGGCGCGCTGACGCTGGGCCTCAAGGGCCAGCGCCTGTCTGAGATGGCCGAGCTCGTCGAAGCCGGCTGCGTCGCCTTCAGCCAGGCCAACGAACCGATCGTCGACAACGCGGTGCTGATGCGTGCGATGCAATACGCGGCGACCTTCGGCTTCCGCGTCTGGCTGCAGCCGCTCACCCCCTTCCTGAGCTCGATCGGCGTCGCCCACGACGGCGAAGTCGCTTCGCGCCTCGGCCTGCCCGGCGTGCCGGCCGAGACCGAAACGATCGCGCTCTACACCTACATCCAGCTCGCGCGCAGGACCGGTGCGAACCTGCATATCACGCGCCTGTCCAGCGCGGCCGGCCTCGAACTGATCGAACAGGCCCGTGCGGGCGGCGTCGACATCACCTGCGACGTCTCGATCAACAACCTGCACCTGTCCGACATGGACATCGGCTACTTCAACAGCAACTGCCACCTCGTGCCGCCGCTGCGCAGCCTCCGCGACCGCGACGCGCTGCGCCAAGGCCTCGCCGACGGCCGCATCAACGCGCTGTGTTCGGATCACACGCCGGTCGACGACGACGGCAAACTGACTCCGTTCAGCGAATCCGAACCCGGCGCAACCGGCCTCGAACTGCTGCTGCCGCTGACGCTGAAATGGGCGCAGGAAAGCGGGCTGCCGCTGACGAAGGCGCTCGCACGCGTGACCACCGACGCCGCACGCGTCGTCGGCATCACCAAAGCGGGTCACCTGAGTCCCGGCGCGCGCGCCGACCTGTGCCTCTTCGACCCGACTGAGCACACGACGATCAGCCGCGACCAACTGCGCAGCCAGGGCAAGAACACGCCCTTCCTGGGGCTGGAGTTGCCGGGCCGGGTGCACTACACGCTGGTCGAAGGCCAGATCATGCACGAGCTCAACTGACGCTTCCGCAGCCTGCGCTGCGGCCTGAGGATGTCTATCCGAGGGCGCGCAGCCGGGCAACGGCCTCCGCGCGCGGGGCCTCGACCCGCACCCGCTTCGCGCGCGACGTCTCGCCGCTGACGAGCGTCACCATCGAGCGCGACACCCCGCAGAATTCCGCCAGAAACGCGCACAGCGCGGCGTTCGCCTTGCCGTCGACCGGCGGCGCAGCGAGCCGCACTTTCAGCGCCTCACCGTGCAGACCGACGACCTCGGTCTTCTTCGCGCCCGGCTGGATATGCAGCGTCAGCACGACGCTGCCGTCCGCCGCCTCGCGCAGCCAGCCGGCACTCATCCGCCGATCAGCAGCGACGCGAAATTCGCGCGCAGCCCCCCGAGCACCATCAGCACGATCTGCAAGATGAGTAGCAGCACGAGCGGCGACAGGTCGACGTTCGCGATCGGCGGCAGGATGCGGCGGAAGGGCTTCAGGAAAGGTGCGGCAAGGTTATGGAAGACCGACGCCGCGGGCGCATGCGGATTCACCCAGGACAGGATCGCCGACATCATCACGACGCCGAAGATCAGGTACAGCGCCATCCGCAGCAGCTCCAGCAGGCCGAGTCCCCACAGGCCGACGAGCAAGCTACCGATGCCGGCGGACAGCGATACACCTCTCAGCGCCAGCTCGATGAAGACGAACAGCGTCTGGAACAGCCAGGCCGGCAACAGGCTCGCCATGTCCAAGCCCATCAGGCCGGGAATCACGCGTCGCAGCGGCCGGACGACCCAGTCGGTGGTCGCGACCACGAACTGGCCGATCTGGTTGCGGAAGGACACCCGCAGCCACTGCATGAAGAAACGCGCCAGCAGCATCATCGTGATGAAGCCGAACACGGCGTCGAGCACCACCAGCAGAATGTTGCCGAACATCGTCGATCAACCCTGGCCGAGTTGATCGCCGAGTTCGCGGCCGCGCACTTCGGCGGCCGCGACCGCACGGACGATCGTGTCGAAGAAGCCCGACTCGGCCATGCTCTTCAGCGCCGCCTCGGTCGTCCCGCCCTTCGACGTCACCCGCTCACGCAGCACTGCCGGCGACTCCTCCGAACCGGCCGCGAGCTTCGCCGCGCCGAGCACCGTGTCGATCGCGAGTCGCCGCGCCGTCGCACCGTCGAAGCCGAGCGAAACGCCGGCCGCCTCGAGCGCCTCGATGAAATGGAAGACATAGGCCGGACCGCTGCCCGACACTGCCGTCACCGCGTCCATCTGCGCTTCATCCCCGATCCATGCCGTGCTGCCAACCGCCGCAAGCACCCGCTCGGCCGCTGCCCGCCCGGCCGCATCCACGGACGGATCGGCGTAGAGTCCCGTCACCCCCGCGCCGATCAGCGCCGGCGTGTTCGGCATCGCCCGCACGATTCGCGAGTAGCCGCCGAGCCAGCGGCCCATGTCGGCGATGCGCAGCCCGGCGGCGATACTCACCACGACCTGCTGCGCGAGCCGTCCGGCGATCGGCGCCAGCGCCGCCTTCATCTGCTGCGGCTTTACCGCCAGCACGAGCACGTCGCAGGCGAGCAGCGCATCGTCGATCTCGCCGACCGCGCGCACGCTGAAGCGACTCGCGAGCCGCTCACGGCTTTCCGCCTGCAGGTCCACAACCTGGATGTCTGCGCCAGCAAAACCGCGCTCCAGCATCCCCCCGATCAGCGCGGTGGCCATATTGCCGCCGCCCAGAAAGCTGATCCTGATCCGATTCGTCATGCTTCTCCCTTGCGCAGCTCACGTGCGCCAAATATCGCGGTCCCGACTCGCACCATCGTCGCCCCCTCGGCGATCGCCGCCTCGAGGTCGTGCGACATGCCCATCGACAAGGTGTCGAGTGCGAGCCCTTCGGAATTCAACTCGTCACGCAGTCCGCGCAGCGTCGCGAAGCGCGAGCGCAGCAGGCGCTCGTCCTCGGTCGGCTCGGGAATGCACATCAGTCCGCGCAGCCGGATCCGCGGCAGCGCCGCGACCTCACGCGCCAGCGTGCCGGCCTCGCCCGGTGCCACGCCGCTCTTGCTCGCCTCGCCGCTGACATTCACCTGGATGCAGACGTTGAGCGGCGGCAAGGACGGATCACGCTGCTCCGACAGGCGCTGCGCAAGCTTCAGCCGATCGATCGAATGCACCCAGTCGAAGCTCTCCGCCACCGGCCGCGTCTTGTTGCTCTGGAGCGGCCCGATGAAATGCCATTCGAGTCCAAGCGAGCGCAGCTCCCCGATCTTGGCAACGCCTTCCTGCACATAATTCTCGCCGAACAGCCGCTGTCCGGCTTCCGCCGCCTGCGCCACGGAGTCGGCCGGCCACGTCTTGCTCACCGCAAGCAGCGCAATTTCGTCAGGCGACCGCCCCGCCGCCGCGGCGGCAGTAGCAATGCGCGTGCGCACGTCTTGCAAGTTCGCTGAGATTGATGTCATATAACGGCAGACCTTCACTCCGAAATCCGGCCCGGCGAGTATAGCATCGCCCGTCAGCACGCCTCCCGCTCGCCACCCTGCAAGAAATCCCGACGATCCAATGGATATCACCGAACTGCTCGCCTTCGCGGTCAAGAACAAGGCCTCCGACCTTCACCTGTCCTCCGGCCTTCCGCCGATGATCCGCGTACATGGCGACGTACGGCGCATCAACCTGCCTGCGATGGAACACAAGGACGTCCATTCCATGGTGTACGACATCATGAATGACGGCCAGCGCAAGCAGTATGAAGAAGTCCTGGAGTGCGACTTCTCGTTCGCGATCCCGAACCTCGCCCGTTTCCGCGTCAACGCCTTCAACCAGAACCGCGGCGCGGCCGCCGTATTCCGGACGATTCCGTCCAAGGTGCTGACGCTCGAAGAGCTCAACGCGCCGAAGATCTTCAAGGAGATCTCCAATCAACCGCGCGGCATCGTGCTCGTCACCGGCCCGACCGGCTCCGGCAAGTCGACGACGCTCGCGGCGATGATCAACTACATCAACGAGTCGCGCCACGAACACATCCTCACGGTCGAGGACCCGATCGAGTTCGTGCACCAGAGCAAAAACTGTCTCGTCAACCAGCGCGAGGTCGGGCGCGACACCCTGAGCTTCAACAACGCGCTGCGCTCGGCGCTGCGTGAGGACCCG
>NZ_DATFAO010000105.1:0-11059 GCF_035254505.1 Aromatoleum sp.
GCTCGCGTTGGTGCCGCGCACCACCTCGATGCGGTCGATCTCATCCAGCGTCAGCGGCAGCGCGCTCCAGTCGACGCCGCCGAAGGCGCTCGGCGTGATCACCGAGCGGCCGTCGATCAGCACCTGCATCTCGGTCGGGAAGTCGTTCGACAGCCCGTGGTAGGTCACCCACTGCGCGTGCCCCCGCTCCTGCCCGACCTGCATGCCGGGCACCAGGCGCAGCAGGCGCGCGAGATCGCGGTAACCGGTGGCGGCGATCAGTTCGCGGTCGATCACCGTGACCGCCCCGGGCGCCTCGTTCAAGGCTTGCGGCATGCGCGAGGCGCTCAGCACCTGCGGCAGTTCCTCGAAATAGGGGTCGTCGCCCGCGTGCGCCTCGCTCGCGGCACAGGTCGCGGCAAGCAGCAGAAAAGGGAGGCGGGGCAGGCGGCGCATCGGCAATGACAAGGACGTGAGCGCTGGAATGCGAGAAAGGTAAGGAAACGTAAAGACGCGAGGATACCCGCTTTCTATCCCATAGGTAATAGTCACCCGTCCGTGGGCTTCGGTCTTTCCGATGCGGCCTGTGGCGTCAATCACGTATTTCGGAACTATCTCTAAGCTCGCACGGTTCGGCATTTTCCCGCTTGGCATGCTATACAGGGGTCTTCGCCTGTCACCGTGTCCCGTCATGCCCGAATTCCTGACCGATCCTCAGCTCATCATCGCGTTCTTCACCCTTACGATGCTGGAGCTGGTGCTGGGGATCGACAACATCATCTTCATCTCGATCCTGGTCGACAAGCTGCCGCCTGAGCGCCGCGCGATGGCACGTCGGCTCGGCCTCTTCCTCGCGATGTTCATGCGCCTCGGGCTGCTGTCGGTCCTCGCATGGCTCGCCGGACTCGATTCGGCGCTCTTCGAACTCTTCGGTCACGCCTTCTCGGCGCGCGACATCATCCTGATCGGCGGCGGTCTGTTCCTGTTGTGGAAGAGCACCGGCGAGATCCACCAGCTGCTCGAAGGCGAGGAGGGTGAAGCCTCGAGCGCGGTGAAGGCGACCTTGAGTGCCGTGATCATGCAGATCATCGTCATCGACCTGGTGTTCTCGCTCGACTCGATCATCACGGCGATCGGCATGGTGAATAACCTCGGCGTGATGATGTCGGCGGTCGTCGCTTCCGTCGGCCTGATGATGGTCGCGTCGGCTCCGATCGGAAACTTCGTGTCGAACCACCCGACCGTGAAGATGCTCGCGCTGTCCTTCCTGATGGTCGTGGGTGTCGTGCTGGTCGCCGAAGGCTTCGGCCAGCATGTGCCGAAGGGCTACATCTACTTCGCGATG
This sequence comes from Aromatoleum sp., assembly GCF_035254505.1. Classification (GTDB taxonomy): domain Bacteria; phylum Pseudomonadota; class Gammaproteobacteria; order Burkholderiales; family Rhodocyclaceae; genus Aromatoleum. The sequence goes on from NZ_DATFAO010000105.1 coordinate 1,325, forward strand.
GCCTTCTCGGTGGCGGTCGAGATGCTCAACATCCGCATGAGGAAGCGGCCCGCGCACCCGGTCGTGCTGCACGAAGCCTACGTCGCGGAAGAGTCCGCCGGCAGCAAGCGCTGACGGCGGCAGCGTGCCGGGTGCAGCCCGGCACGCGCCATCAGGGCTTGTCCGCGCCGCCGCCTTGCTGTTCCTCGCGCGCAATCGCACTGAGGTCGCGCAGGTACCACGCGGCATAGCCGAAGCCAGCGATCGCGATCAGCGCCGTGAATTTGAGCGTCCCGTCGAAGGGCGCACCGTCCGCGAGGTTCGCGATGACGACATAGGCGAGATAGCACGCGGCGACGAAGCCGCCGAGGATGCGGGTGAGGGCGAAGATCTTGCGTTGGCGCAGCGTGGGCGTGGCTCGGGGCATGTCGTCGAAGTCGAAGTGGGCTGGAAAATATCCCCGAATCATCGCAGATTTTCCACCGCTTGCCCGCGATCCCCGTCGTTTCTCCTGCGGCACCGCCTAATTCCTTGATAGAATTGCGATTGTCCCCGCCATGCCGGCACCGGCTGGCGGCTTTGTTTTTTTGCGATCCGATCATGGCCGACACACCCTTTCCGCCCGAACTGCTGCGCGACGTCGAGAAGCGCCGCACCTTCGGCATCATCTCCCACCCCGACGCGGGCAAGACCACGCTGACCGAAAAGCTGCTGCTGTTCGGCGGCGCGATCCAGCTCGCCGGCACCGTCAAGGCGCGCAAGAGCGCGCGCCACGCGACCTCCGACTGGATGGAAGTCGAGAAGCAGCGCGGCATCTCGGTGACCAGCTCGGTGATGCAGTTCGAGTACCAGGGCCACACCATCAACCTGCTCGACACCCCGGGCCACCAGGACTTCTCGGAAGACACCTACCGCGTGCTGACCGCGGTCGATGCCGCCGTGATGGTCATCGACGCCGCGAAGGGCGTCGAGGCGCAGACGATCAAGCTGCTCGAAGTGTGCCGCCTGCGCAACACGCCGATCATCACCTTCGTGAACAAGATGGACCGCGAAGTGCGCGAGACCTTCGATCTGCTGCAGGAGATCGAGTCCGTGCTGAAGATCGACTGCGCGCCGATCACCTGGCCGATTGGCATGGGCAAGACCTTCCGCGGCGTCTATCACCTGCTCGAAGACCGCGTACTGCGCTTCGCGGCGGGCGAGGAAAAGCGCAGCGAGGCCGAAGTCATCCAGGGCGTCGACAACGCGCAGCTCGACGAGCTTTTCCCGCTTGAAGTCGGCAAGTTGCGCGAAGAAGTGGACCTGATCCAGGGCGCCTCGCCCCCGTTCTCGCTCGAGGACTTCCTCGCCGGCAAGCAGACGCCGGTGTTCTTCGGCTCCGGTATCAACAACTTCGGCGTGCAGGAGATCCTGCAAGCGCTGCTCGACTGGGCGCCGGCCCCGCAGCCGCGCGATGCGGGCACCCGCCAGGTGCAACCGGCTGAAGCCCCCTTCACCGGCTTCGTGTTCAAGATCCAGGCGAACATGGACCCGAAGCACCGCGACCGCATCGCCTTCTTCCGTATCTGCTCCGGCCGCTACAGTTCCGGCATGAAGGTCAAGCACGTGCGCATGGGCCGCGACATGAAGCTCGCCAACGCGCTGACCTTCATGGCGAACGAACGCGTGCTGATGGACGATGGCGTCGCGGGCGACATCATCGGCATCCACAACCACGGGCAGCTCCATATCGGCGACACCCTGACCGAAGGCGAAAACCTCGGCTACAAGGGCATCCCGTATTTCTCGCCGGAACTCTTCAGCGCCGCGCGGCTGCGCGATCCGCTGAAGTCCAAGCAACTGCAGAAAGGCCTGCAGGAGCTGGGCGAGGAGGGCGCGATCCAGGTGTTCGAGCAGGAAGGCGGCAACATGCTGCTCGGTGCGGTCGGCCAGCTGCAGTTCGAAGTCGTCGCGCAGCGCCTGAAGGACGAGTACAAGGTCGACGCGATCTTCGAACCCTGCGACATCCATACCGCGCGCTGGCTGTCCTTTCCGGATGAGGTCACGCGCCGCAACTTCGAGCGCGAGCAGGCGATGCGCATCGGCAAGGACGTCGACGGCAACGCCGTGTATCTCGCGACCAGCCGCTACAACCTCGAAGTCACGATGGAAAAGTGGCCCAAGGTCGCCTTCCACGCAACGCGCGAGCACGGCCAGAAGGTCGACTGATCCCTCGCGGGGCGTGGCGCCCGCCCGCCCCCGCTCAGCGCCCCGCCATCAGGCAGGCGGCGATCCCCGTGGCGATCTCGCTCGCCATCGCCGCCTGGCGCTGCGGATCACGTAGCGCCAGTTCCTCTTCCCGATGCCGGATCACGCCGGCCTCGAAGAGCACCGCCGGCTGCTGTGCCCGGTACAGCACCACCAGGTCGTCGTAGTAATGCACCGCCTCTTGGTGATCGGCGTACTCGCGCCGGCGGGCGTTCTTGTCCGTCGGCTCGAAACCGGCGCGTTGCAGCCGCGCCCCGATGACCGAGGCGCACAACAGGCTGCGCTCCGGGTCCGGATTGCGGCGTGACACGAACAGCGAATGCCCCTTCCAGCGGTCGCTGTAGCGCTGCGGCCGGCCTTCCCACATCCAGTCCGACAATTCGTCCTCGCCCACCGAATCGTGATGGATCGAGATCAGCAGATCCGCGTGCGGCACCTGCGCCGGACGCTCGGCGAGCGAGCCGATCTTCCCGTCCTCGTTGATGATCGCGGTACGCAGCTTGAGCCGCGTCAGGCCCGCCGCCAGCGCCCGCGCCAGCTCGAGGTTGAATTCGAACTCGCTGCGCCCGCGGGCGCTCGTTGCGCCGGGTGCCGCAACGGTGTGGCCGATGTCGATCGCGACGAGGGCCGGTTCCTCCGCGCGCGCCGACACCGGGGCCCCTGCCACAAAGAATGCCGTGGCAAGCCAAAGCGCACCGGCAATGTGTCGGCGTTGCAAAATTTTTAAACCGGGTAAAACCTTAGAGATCATGGGGAAAAACCCATCGGTGGTCCGAAATGACCGCCGTGCTTGCTGCTATGCAACTTGACGACCGTCAAGGTATGTCCGAAAAATACCCGAATTGGCGTATCCAAGTGTGTCAATGTATCAACCCTAGCTGGCGAACCCTGCGTGGGGTGACCTTAGCCCCGCGTGCCTCGATGCAAAGGAGATCATCGTGTTGCAATCAGGAAGACGCTCATCATGCCACCGCCTCGTCACCGCCCTCGCCGGCGCCGCCCTGCTGAGCCTTGCTGCCAGCGCGTCGGCCGAATTGAGCGACGACGCGGCCAAGAAGCTGCTCAAGAGCAACGACTGCTTCAAGTGCCACGCGCTCGACAAGACCAAGAAAGGGCCGTCGTACGACAAGATCGCCGCCAAGTACAAGGGTAAGCCCGACGCGGTCGAAAAGCTCAACCACAATCTCACCGATGCCCCGAAGGTCAAGCTCGAGGACGGTACAGAAGAAGAACACAAGGTCTTGAAGACCGACACCCCGCAAGAGAAGAGCGACCTCATCAAATGGATTCTCGCTCGCTAGGCAAGTAGCAAACGGCCCCCATGGGGCCGTTGCTCTATGCAGCTCGACATATAAGGGAGGAGACAATGGGAATCAGGGATTGGGGGCGGCTTGCCGCCCTGTGTGCCGTGCTGGGCGGCATTTGCGTGCTGTCGTCGCCCGCGGCGGCAGCGCCCGAGCGGGCGGTGGATCAGGACAAGGGGCTGGTGCTGCGCGGCGACAAGCGCTGCACCGAATGCCATGACGAATCGGACTCGCCCGAGCAGCTCGCGATCGGCAAGACCAAGCACGGCACCGTTGCCGACAAGCGCACGCCGAGCTGCGTATCCTGTCACGGCGAAAGCGAACGGCACGTCAAGGAGGCCGGACGCGGTTCGGGCCCGACGCCGCCGGTCGACGTCGGCTTCAGTAGGAAGAACCCCGCCACCGCCGAAGCGCGCGACGCCGCCTGCCTCGCCTGCCACCAGGGCAGCACCCGCATCTTCTGGCAGAACAGCACGCACAGCCGGCGCGACGTCACCTGTACCTCCTGTCACAAGATCCACGATGGGCACGACAAGGTGCGCCAAGTCTCGACCCAGCCCGAAGTGTGCATGAGCTGCCACAAGGAGCAGCGCGCGCAATTCGCCCGTCCGACTCATCACCCGGTGCCCGAAGGCGCGATGGCGTGCTCGTCCTGCCACAACGTCCACGGCGACAACCCGTCGCAGCTCGTCAAGGCGAGCGTCAACGAGACCTGTTTCACCTGCCACATGGAGAAGCGCGGGCCCTTCGTGCATAACCACCAGCCGGTGGCCGAGGACTGCAGCATCTGCCACAACGTGCATGGCACGAACATCCCGAACCTGTTGAAGGCGCGTCCTCCCTATCTGTGTCAGGAATGCCACAGCCACGAGAGTCACCCCGGCCAGCTCGCGGGTCTGCCCACCGGGGCGACCACGAACACCGCGCTGCTCGGCACCGTGGGCCGCGGTTGTGCGAACTGCCACGTGAATATCCATGGCGGCAACAGCACTATCAACAACGCCACCGCCGGACGTTTCCGTCGCTGACGGGATCAGGGAGATCGTGATGACACACATCAACAGTGCATTCAGGTTGAGCGCGCTGGCGACGGCCCTGCTCGCCATCTATGGACCGGCTGCCGCCGACGACGCCGAGATCCGCCAGTTGTCGGAGCCCGACAGCAGCGTTTCGGTGGGCGTCGGCCACTGGAACGACGACCGCTTCCAGCAAGGCATGTACGACGGCATGCGCTCGCGCGGCTTCTACGGCCTGATCGACGCCGACATCCGCAAGCGCGACGAAGCGACCGGTACTTGGTACACCTTCGAAGGCGAGCGGCTCGGTCTCGATACCCGGCGCTTCCGCGGTGAGGTGCTGCAGCAGGGCAATATCGGGGCGTCCGTGAGCTATTCGCGCATCGACCGCGACAGTCCGCTGCAGATCAACACCGGGTTGCAGGGCATCGGCCACGAGAACCAGACCATCAGCGGCACCGGCGCGAACGCGCTGCCGCACCGTGACGTCAGCCTCGGCGTGCAGCGCGACCTGCTGCAGGCCGGCTTCTACAAGAACCTGATGCGCGACGTCGACCTCAAGGTCAGCTTCAAGAACGAGGAGAAGGACGGCACGCGCAACTGGGGCATGGGCAGCAACCCCTACTTCCTCGTCGAGCCGATCGACAGCACGACGCGCCAGCTCGACGTCACGGTCGAGTACACCGGCGAACGCCTGCAACTCGCGGGCGGCTACGCGGGCAGCTGGTACGGCAATCACGATTCGCTCGTGATGGCGACGATCAAGGGCCAGGCGCAGCCGGGCAACGTCAGCACGCCGAACCCGACGCCGCTGACGCTGCCGCTCGACAACGAGGCGCACCAGTTTTTCATCAACGCGGGCTACTCCTTCACGCCCTCAACGCGCGCGACGCTCAAGCTCCAGCGCAGCGTCGCGACGCAGGACGAGAACCTTCCGACCTGGAATCTCGCGGCGCCGAACAACCGCTTCGTCGACGCGCCGCGCAGCCTGGACGGCAAGATCGTCAACTCGCTGGTCGAACTCGGCCTGACCTCGCGCGCGACGAGCGACCTGACGCTGAATGGCTCGCTGCGCTACTACGACTCCGACGACCGCACGCCGATCTCGGGCTTCGTCGGCAGCAACACGACCCACGTCGCGACCGTGCACGACACGCCCTTCTCCTACACGACCAAGACCGGCAAGTTCGAGGCCTCCTACCGGCTGCCCGAGCGCTTCAAGCTGATCGCCGGCGTCGACGTGAAGGACCAGGACCGCTCGGTAAACAAGTTCATTGACGAGCGTTACATCCCCTATCGGGAGCGGATCGACGAGACGACCTACCGGCTGCAATTGCGGCGTTCGATGTCCGACACGCTCAACGGCTCCGTCACCTATCTGCACAGCGAGCGCGACGGTTCGAGCTACGTGCCGCCGCAGGAAGCCGACATCTTCAACCTGATCAACCCGCTGCATCTGGCCGACCGCACGCGCAACAAGTGGCGGCTGTCGCTCGACTGGGCGCCGGTCAACGCCTTCAACCTGCAGTTCAACGTCGAGGACGCGCACGACGAGTACGGCCATAACGACGAGCGCCCCTTCGGCCTGCGCGACGGTCGCGCGACGCTGGTGTCGGTCGACGCCCGCTACGCGCTCAGCGACGTCTGGCAGCTCACCGGCTGGGCGTCGCACGACATGACGCGCGCGCGCCAGCTCGCCGGCCGCTGGGACCGCACGACGCTGATCTTCGAGATGGAGAAGGATGCCGTCTTGAAGGACAAGGGCGACTCGGTCGGCCTCGGCCTGCGCGGCGGCTTCGGCGAGAAGCTCAAGGTCGGCGCGGACGTGCAGTGGACGCGCACCCGCAGCTTCTACGACGAAGAGACCACGCTCTCCGGCCTGGGCGGATTGCAGGCGGTCTATCCGACCTCGGCCGGCGTCACCGCGGTGCCGCTGCCCGACATCGAGAACAAGCTGGTGCGGATCTCGATGTTCGCGAAGTACGCCGTCACGAAGGAGGCGGACGTCCGGCTCGACCTGATCCACGAACAGTGGAAGACCGACGACTGGACCTGGAGCTTTGCCGACGGATCGCCCTTCACCTACGGCACGACGGTCGACGGCACAACGGTGTCGATCAAGCCGAAGGAGACGAGCAACTTCATCGGCATGCGCTACATCGTCAGGTTCCAATAAGCGCCACGCCCGCTAGCGCGTGATGTGGCTGCGGGCGGCGTTCGACCGTCCGCAGCCCAACAGGAAGGACTGCATGCACACCAGAAGCCGTGCCCCCGAACAAGCGACGCCGCGGATGTGGCGCGCATCGATATTGAACTTCGCCGCGGCGTTGCTGCTGACGGTGCCCGCGCTCGTCGCTTCGAATGCCCGGGCCGCCGACCAGGCGCCGTCGGGCAAGGCGGAGCTGACCGTGAGCTCCTGCGTCCAATGCCACGGCGCGGATGCGGATGCGATCAAGGTGCCCGTGCCCGACGGCAAGCCACGCGCACTGCGCGCCGTCGATGAGGCGGCATTCCGTGCCGGCGTGCATGGGCGCATGAACTGCGTCGATTGCCACACCAACGTCGCCGACAACAGCAAGGCGCATCAGCTCACCGCGCCGCTGAAGCTCGATTGCGGGAGCTGTCACGAGGCCTTGTGGCAGGCGGCGCAGAAGGACGGCACGGCGAAGTCCAAGCCGCGGCTCGAAAACGTCGTGCGCAATCTCGCCGCCTATCGCAACTCCTTCCACGCGCGGCCCGACACCGATCATCCGGATCGCCCGAAAGCGAGCTGCGACCAGTGCCACGATACCCACACCTTCAACGTGCCGGCAAAGGGCACGGCGCAGTACGCCGAGTGGCGCAAGACGACCCCGGCGCTGTGCGGCGAGAGCTGCCACGAAGATCAACTCGAGGATTATTCCGCCTCCATCCACGGCGTGGCCGTGCTGGAGAAGGGCAAGACCGATGCCGCGGTGTGCGTCGACTGCCATACGACGCACGAGATCGAGAATACCTCGAAGGATCCGACCAAGCTGCTGATCACGAGCAACTGCGGCAGCTGCCACGAGGCGCAGTATAAGAGCTACCACGCCACCTACCACGGGCAGGTGCAAAGCCTCGGCTACGCCCACACCGCCAAGTGCTTCGACTGCCACGGCAGTCACGGCATCGTGAAGATCGACGATCCGAAGTCGAAAGTGTCGGAGGCGAATCGCCTCGAGACCTGCAAGAAGTGCCACGACGGCAAGAAGGCGGTGATGGCCGCGCCCGGCTTCACGAGCTTTGCCCCGCACGGCCACGGCGGCGATTTCGCCAAGTACCCGCAGATCTGGCTCGCAGCCAAGGGGATGGCGGGCCTGCTGATCGGCACCTTCGCCTTCTTCTGGGTGCATCTGCTGTTGTGGCTCTACCGTGAGCTCAAGGAGCGCGCAGCCGGCCGCAGCGAGAGGCGCGTCAAGGTCGCCGATTTGGGCCTGCCGGCGGGCAAGCACTTCCGCCGCTTCGGCCCGTGGGAACGCCTCGGCCACCTGTTGTTCGCGGTCAGCCTGATGATCCTGACGCTCACCGGCATGACGCTGATGTACGCGGAAACCGCCTGGGCGCCGGTCGTCGTGCGCGCGCTCGGCGGTCCGAAGGTCGCCGCGGTGATCCACCGCGTCAACGCCGTCGTCTTCATCTCGGTGTTCGTGATCCACCTGCTGTGGGTGATCCGCTTCCTCGTGCGCAACTGGAAGACCTTCAGGATCTTCGGGCCCGAATCGGTGGTGCCGAACCTCAAGGACCTGCAGGACGTGATCGGCATGTTCCGCTGGTTCTTCGGCAAGGGGCCGCAGCCGACCTTCGAGCGCTGGACCTACTGGGAGAAGTTCGACTACTGGGCACCGTTCTGGGGGGTCACGATTGTCGGCGTCAGCGGCTTCATGATGTGGTTCCCGACGCTGGTCGCGACCTACCTGCCGGGCTGGGTATTCAACGTTGCGGTGATCGCCCACGGTGAGGAAGCCTTCCTCGCCGCGGTCTTCCTCTTCACGGTGCACTTCTTCAACAACCACTTCCGGCCCGACAAGCTGCCGCCGCCGGATATCGTGATGTTCACGGGCACCCTGTCGCTCGACGACTTCCGCCGCCATCACCGCGAGCAGTACGAGCGGCTGCTCGCGAGCGGCGAACTGGAGAAGCATCTCGTCGACGCCCCGTCGAAGCCGATGACGCTGGCCTCGAAGCTCCTTGGGCTGGTGCTGATCGGCTTCGGCCTGGTGTTGCTCGTCCTCGTGGGGATCGGCTTCTTCAGCGCGCTGTAACGAGCCCTTCCTGAACGCGGCCGGGGCGTCTGCGAAGATGCCTCGGCCGCACTCGTTTACCGGGACGGTTTCCTCGCGACGCAGCCCCGTTTCCCGGAGCGTGTGTTCCATGACACAGTCCGCAACGTTTCGCGGTAACGAAACCGCATGTTTCCGTGCCTGCGCGGTCCGGAGTGCTGGATAATTTCGCTTATCTCAACACTCGGGCGGTAACGTGTCCGGACAGAATTCGAATGCCAAGGCCCCGCGTCGCGGGTGGTTCAGAACGCTGCGGCGATGGATCTTCTGGTTGATCGTATTGGCGATCATCGCGGGCGGCGTGGCGGGGTACTATGAAAGCCGCACGTCCTGGCTCGAGGCTCGCGAGGTCTCGCGCTACGCACGCAAGCTCGACTATCAGCTCCAGACCGGCCCGAGCGACGCGATCCGCTTCCCGGAACACGGCCCCTTCGATCAGCGCCTCGGCTACACGCTGCTGCCTGGTTTCATTGAGCGGCTCCTCGCACGCGATTTCGCCGTCGCCAGCCAGGTCCGCTTCTCGCAAAAGCTGTACGACTACGCCGGCCGCGGCTACTTCCCGCCCTACCACGAGAAGACCCGCTCCGGGCTCGAAGTGCATGGCGCGCAGGGCGAGATGCTGTACGAGTCGCACTACCCGATCCGCAGCTATCCGACCTTCGAGCAGATTCCGCCGCGCGTCGTGCAGAGCCTGCTCTTCATCGAGAACCGTGATCTTCTCGCCGCCGATCGCCCGAACATGAACCCGGCGGTCGACTGGGCGCGCTTCGGCCGCGCGGTGTTCGGCCAGGTCGCGAAGGTCGTCGACGAGGACCTCAACTCGCCGGGCGGCAGCACGCTCGCGACGCAGATCGAGAAGTACCGCCACTCGCCGGACGGCGTCACGCA
>NZ_DATFAO010000106.1:0-30744 GCF_035254505.1 Aromatoleum sp.
GGTGAATCCTCCTTTGGATTTCAGATGTCGTGAGCCTCCTTTCTCGTCTACCGCGATTGTCGGAAAAGCTCTGTTGCGCTCGTCGCATCGCACAAAAGTGTCGTGCTGAATTGTTGAGCGGTGACGGCATCATAGGCGATACATTTTTTGTATGCAATTCTTGAATTCACGTGCTAGGATGACCCGCATGCAGTCTTGCAATGCCTTGCGCATTTGCCTCCACACGCTGCACCTCCGGCCCGCCCGTTGCGCTGTTCTTGCCCGATGTGGCCCGCCGTATAACATCCACGAGACCGATACCAAGGAGATCCCCATGGCGCTGCCTACGCTCGATCCGAACGCCCCTGAATTCACCCGCCGCTATCCGAACCTGGCCGACCCGCGCCTGGGTGCCGTGGCCACGTTCGCGACCGACGAATTCTTCGCACCGAAAGACCGCATGCTCAACCCCGAGCCGGCCGTCTTCATCCCCGGCAAGTACGACGATCACGGCAAATGGATGGACGGCTGGGAAACGCGCCGTCGCCGCAACGGCGGTTACGACCACTGCATCGTCAAGCTGGCCCGCTCGGGCGTCGTGAAGGGCGTGGACATCGACACCAGCCATTTCACCGGCAACTTCCCGCCGGCCGCGTCCATCGAAGCCGCTTACCTGCCGGACGGCGAGCCGACCGACGCCACGCAGTGGACCGAAATCGTTCCGTCGACCACCCTGCAGGGCAACAGCCACGCTTACGTGGCCGTGAGCAACCCGGGCGCCTTCACGCACCTGCGCGTGAACATCTTCCCGGACGGCGGTATCGCCCGTCTGCGCGTGTACGGCCAGCCGCAAGTCGATTGGAAGGGCGCGGACCGCATCAAGCTATTCGACCTGGCCGCCATGGAAAACGGCGCCTACGTGGTGGAAGCGAACAACGAGCACTTCGGGCCGGCGTCCCGCATGCTGATGCCGGGCCGTGGCGAGAACATGGGCGACGGCTGGGAAACGCGCCGCCGCCGCGAGCCGGGCAACGACTGGTGCATCCTGCAACTGGGCGCCGCCGGGACGATCGAGAAGATCGAAGTCGACACTGCCCATTTCAAGGGCAACTACCCCGACCGCTGCTCGATCCAGGCCGCCTTCGTCGAGGGCGGCACCGACCAGTCCGTGATCACCCAGAGCATGTTCTGGCCCGTGCTGCTGCCCGAGCAGAAGCTCTCGATGGACGCCATCCACAGCTTCGCCGAACAGATCGCGAAACTCGGCCCCGTCACCCACGTGCGTCTGAACATCATCCCGGACGGCGGCGTCTCGCGCCTGCGCCTTTGGGGAAAAGTGAAGAAATGAGAGCAGCCATGAACGCTCTCCCCGCCGCGACAGAGTCTCCGCCCAGGACGCTTGTCGCCCAACCGTTAACCCCGGATGCCTTCGCACCCTTCGGCGACGTCATCGAAGCCGGCGACGCGGTGCGGCAGTTCCCGATCAACGGCGGCAACACAACGCGCTACCACGACCTCGCGAAGATTGACCCGGGACCCGACGGGCACGCCATCGTGTCGATCTTCCGCGGCGAACCGCGCGCCCTGCCCTTCCCGATCGAGATGATGGAACGCCACCCGCTCGGCAGCCAGGCCTTCGTACCGATGTCGGGCCGCGAGTATCTGGTTGTCGTCGCTCCCGCCGGCGACCCTCCCTCACCAGAAGACCTGCGCGTCTTCATCGCCCGCGGCGACCAGGGCGTCAACTACGCCCGCGGCGTGTGGCACCACCCGCTGCTGGCGCTGGATACGGTGTGCGATTTCGTCGTCATCGACCGCGCCGGCAACGGCCATAACTGCGACGAAGTGATGCTTGCTGAGACGGTGCTGATCGACCTCGACCGCTAGAGCCCGCAAAGCAATCAGTGTCGGCAGCACCTCCCGACGCAGCCGAGGACGTATGGGGTGTTCGCGGCGCGGCGAGGACTGTCTGAGCTCGCACCGCGGAAGCGCGGTGCAGAGCGAGTTCCGCAGCCGCAGAGCGAATACCCCGTGCGGCCCCGGCGGGTTAGCAGCACGGGGGTTTCACGCCGCCAACCCAGCGCCCCAGCCTCCGCACCGGACCTCGTCCTTATCAACCAACCTGATCCCGCTCATGCTCCTCGGCCTAGCCCTCTTCTACGTAGGCGCCGTCCTCATCCTCAACGGCCTGTGGATGCTCGGACACATCGGTGACCGCGAAATCCCGCTGATCAACTTCTTCACCGGTGGCATCACCCTGCTCGTCTCGCTCAAGCTCGCCTTTGGCGCCGACGCCGACGCCGCCTCGATCAAAGCCGCCGCCTTCTCGCTGCTCTTCTCCTTCACCTACCTGTGGGTCGCCTTCAATCGCCACAACGGCGCAGACGGCCGCGGACTCGGCTGGTTCAGCCTCTTCGTCGCGATCACCGCCGTCCCGGTCGCAGTCGAAACCCTGGCCGGCGCCAAAAGCAGCTGGGACCTCTGGCTCGGAACCTCCTGGGCGGCATGGAGCGGCCTCTGGCTACTCTTCTTCCTGCTGCTCGCGCTGCAGAAACCGCTCACACGCCTCGCCGCCTGGACCTCGATCGTCCAGGGCATCTTCACCGGCTGGGTTCCGGGCTACCTGCTCCTCAACGGCACCATCCGCTGAGACATCAGCGCCGCCCCGTCACCCGCTCCCAACCGTGGCGCACCGCGAGCTTCATCCGCTCCCAAGTGTTCGGATGCTCGCGCTCCCACCCGGTGCGGACATCCGACTCGATGTCTTCCCAGCCGCGATCACGGTAGCGGTTCTCGCCGGCCAGCGAATAACCATAACGATAGGCCGGCTGATACTCCTCATACGCCCCGCCCTGCGACGCGTACCTCGCCTGGTAATCCTGCCGATACTCCGGCTCATAGTCCTCGAACGCGCGGATCGTCGCCTCCGTCTCGCCACCGGCACGCTCAGTCTCGACCTCCGTCCGCCGCACCGTGTCCTCGATCGTCTCCGAACGCTCGGCGACCTCCTTGCCAACCACCACTTCTTCGACCACACGGGCCGTCTTGCTCACCACGGCCCGCTCGGCGGTCTCTTCGATTTCCACGCTCTTTTCGCCCAGAGCCTGGAGATCCTCAGCGGTCGCCGGACGATCCGCGGGCCGGCGCTCGACCTTGGCACGCTCTTCGCGAAGATTCACGGTCTCCTGGACGGGCGTCTCGACGGTGCGCGAATACACTCGCACGCTGCCCTTGTTCACCTTGCGCTTGCCCACTTCGAGCTGTTCCTCGATGACCGGCAGCACCGCCCGCTCCTTCGCGATCTCCTCTTCCGTGTAGGGCTTCGAATCCGGCTGATAGCCCGTCCAGCCCTGCTGGCGCCACGCGTCGACGCGTGCATCGACGTCGACCGCGCCCGCCTCCTCCAAGGTGTAGCGGACCGACTCGGCACTCACGTCATCCGGCAGATCGACGGAAAGCACGACCCCGCCCCGCCTGAGCGCTTCCGAATAGGTGCTCACTTCGTCCGAATCGTCGGTACCGAAGAGATTGCTGAAGAAGTGGCCGATGCCGCTCAGCAGCCCCTCGTCGCGCTTCTCACCCGTGGTATCCGCCGTCGCCCGCGCCCTCGTCAGATGGACCGTTCCGGGCTCGATCCCCTGCCTGATCAACAGTTGCTCGGCCGAGCGCGCCTGCTCGGTCGTATCGAAAACGCTAATCACTGTCTGTGTCATGTCTCGCTCCGATCATTATGTGATGTGCAGCGACAGGCATGATTGCAAAAGACATTCCCCTCCTTCCCGAGGGCTGGTGAGGGCATGAACGGGCGACACCTTGAAATAATTACACGCCTGCCTCGCGGGTCACGGCCTTCCCTTCCGCGGCCTTCCCTTCCGGCTTGCCGGGACCACCGCTTGCAGGGTCTCCGGCAACTTCCAACTTCGTGTAGCGCCATGAGCGATTCCAACACCCCAGCCGATACGCAAGCCACGGTCGTCCCCGTCATCACGGAGGATTTGTCGGTCGTGCGCGTCACCGAAAAGACCGGACAAGCGGTGCGCGTACGGGTCGTATCCGAGGAGCAGACGAAACGCGTTCCTCTGGTCGACGTCGTCGACGAACTGTCGGTCGAGCGAGTCCCGATCAACCAGGTCGTCGCCGAACGCCTGCCACCGAGGGCCGACGGCGATGCGCTGATCGTGCCGGTCTACGAAACGATCGCGGTCGTCGAGCACCGCCTCGTGCTCAAGGAAGAACTACGGATCGTGCGGTCCAAGCGTAAAGTCGCGCGCGGACAGGACGTGGTCGTGCGCGAGGAGACGGCGATCGTCGAACGACGCGATACCGAGGATGGCGACTGGCGTCCCGAGGAGCCTATCGACATTCCCGGGATTTGAACGCGCGACTCAAGGCGCGTTCGACGGGGACTACGCTACCGCAGCCACTCCCGCCTCGCTGCGGGCGGCCTGCGCCGCATGCATGTCCTTCAGCACGCGTCCGGCCAGAGTCTGAATGCGGTCCACCAGTTGATCCGGCACCGGCAAGGCAAGCGAACGGGCGGTGTGTTTCTCGACTTCGTGCAGGAACACATCGCGCAAGGCCGCCGGGTTGGGGTGCGTTGCGACGAGCGCCTTGACCTGCGACTGCAACACGGCAGCGGCGGCGGAGATTTCGACGAGGGTGGCCTGCAGCTCGGCCATGGACAACTCGTTCATGAGGCAAATTCCGGACGGCAAACAAGGGAATCGATTCTCTCACCTCCTCCGCCCGCTGTCCGCGCTGTTACAGAGCCGCGCCCGCCGCCTAAAGCCAGGGCGGCCGGTGCATCGCATCGGCCTCACCATCCGCAGCGAGGATCGCCCCGGGAAGAGGAACGCGCAGCCGAAGCCGCGCGCTCCGCGGATGCATCTCAGTTTGGGCTCATAGGGGAGCACTTAGGACTGCTCCTAGCGGCTGTCGCGCCCCTTCTGGCCGCTACCGCTGCTCGATCCGCTTTCCTGGCCGCGGCCTTGCCCTTGGTCGCGCTGGCTTCCGGAGCCGTGTTGCTGCCCCTGTTCGCGCTGGCCCGGGCTCTGGCGGGTGCCCCCTTCGCTGGAACCTTGGCCGCTGTGTTGATTACCGCCTCGTTGACCGCTTTGTTCCTTAGGCATTTCAGTCTCCTTTGATGGAACGCGGAAAAGACCGCGCACCACCATGGAGCATTCGTCGTGCCCAGCCGAAGCGCCTCTACCGGTAGAGAGAACGGTAAATAATGCCAGCGACGACTATCGCGACCGCCCGTCGAAATGCTTCACGGGCAAGGAAGCGAGCTTCACGCCTTCAAGGCAGCGCACATTGATCGCCGCCATGGCCTTGCCCGACTGATCGGTGCCTTCCCCGAAGGGGTGAATACCGCACACCGCGCAAAAGCGGTGCTTGATCGTGTGCGTGTTGAAGGTATAGGTGCTGAGGTTTTCTTCCGGCGTCAGCAGGCGCAGCTTCTCGCGAGGCACGAACCACATCAGTGCCCCTTTGCGGACGCAGATCGAGCAATTGCAATCGACGACCTGGGTCAGCTGCTCTCCCTGGACCTCGAAGGCGATGCGACCGCAATGGCAGCTTCCCTTGTAGATCATCAGCTTGCTCCTTTCAGCGGAATCGGCAACGAACGTGCTTACGACGACGTTTTCATCATAGCGCGGCTCAGCCGACGAGGAACTCCGCGAGATGCGCCTCGATCTCGGCGCGGCCGGCAGGGCTCGCCATCGCGATCAGCACGTTGCCGGGGTAGAGCAGCAGTTCCCCCGGCGGGTTGAAGGTCCAGTCCTTTTCGTCGCGCACCGCGAGCAGGATGTACTCGGGGCTACGCAACTGCAGCGACGACAGCGGCGTCGCGGGGAAATTGTCGGGCAGCGGAAACTCCTCGACGCGCAACTTCTTCTCCGACTTCAGCATCTCGTTCAGGAAGCCCACGACGTGTGGGCGCACCATCGCCGACGCGATGCGCATGCCGCCGGTGAAGTCTGGCGAGATCACCGCGTCCGCCCCGGCCTTGTACATCTTGGCCATGTTCCGCGTTTCCTGCGCACGCGCAACAATGCGCACGGTCGGATTGAGCTGCTTGGCCGTGATGATGATCATCAGGTTGCGCGAGTCATCGCCGGTCACCGCGAAGACGCCCTTCGCGTCCTCGATGTCGGCCGCGAGCAGCAGATCGTCGTCCGAGCCATCGCCGTGCAGGTACAGCAGTCCGGGGTACTTATCCTGGTTCTCATCGAAGCGCGCCTGCTCCACGTCGATCGCGACGAAGTGGCGTCCGGTGCCATGCAGCTCGTAGGCGACATTGCGACCCACCCGACCGAAACCGCAGATGATGTAGTGATCTTGCAGCTTCCTGATCCGCTTTTCCATGCGGCGCCTCCGGAGTGTCTGGTCGAAGTCCTTTTCCATGAACAACATGGTCAGACTGGTGAAAAGGAAAGTCAGGACGCCGAACCCGCCGATCGCGAGGAAACCTGCAAACAGGCGGGCCCCCAGGGAGTCGATGCGCACCGTTTCACCGTAGCCCACCGTCGTGATCGTGATCAACGTCATGTGCAGGGCGTCGGACCAGGTCGCTTTGCCGTCGCCGATGTGGTGGAAGGTCAGCGTCGCGAGGACGACGATGGCGAGCAGGATCCCGATCGCAAAATAGATCCGCACCACGATGCGCGGAAGCGTGGAATTCCGGACCGCCGGCGCACTGACACGGCGCGCTGTCATCTTCTTGGTTCGGACCGTCATCAGGCAGGCGAAACGTCACCGGACGAAAAGTCGCGATTGTAGCGAGCGCACCTCGCCTGCGGGCGACGGCGAACGAGAATTCGACATGGCGGAAGGGGCTTCCGCGTCGATGCGGAAGCGGGCCTTAGCGGTTGCAGGCGGTACGCACCTTCGACGGAAAGAGCAGGATCAGGAACACCAGCAGCAAGCCGGCGACGAGCAGCGGACCGAAGGCCGGCGGCCGCGAAAAGCTGAAGCGCTCCACCATCGGCGCGGACACGCGGAAAAGCTGGTAGCCGCCCGCGGCCATCCCCAGCCACCACGCCCACTTGTACTGCCGCCACAGCCCCCACGCGATCAGCGCGGCGACGACTGCCGCGAGCCAGATGAAGGGCTGGCTGAAGCTGAAACGCAAGGTAAAAGCGCTGCCGCTCAACGCGAACTGGATCAGGGTGCCACCGAATACGACAGCGATGTAGGCCACGGCGGTGGCGGAAGCAAGACGCAAACGGGTCATGAGAGGAAAGGCGCCGAACGGCGAAAAGACGGATGCGCGGCATTATGCCCCGACCGTTTGCGCATCGCAGCGCGTAATGTGACACTAGCGCAGCGCACCGACCTGGGGCCGCTCCACGAGACGCACGCATGTACAACGAGTATTTCGGATTTTCGGCGGCGCCCTTCTCGATCGCGCCCGATCCGCGCTACCTCTTCATGAGTGAACGTCATCGCGAGGCGCTGGCGCACCTGCTGTACGGGCTGCGCGTCGACGGCGGCTTCGTGCTGCTCACCGGCGAAGTCGGCACCGGCAAGACTACCGTGTGCCGCTGCCTGCTGGAGCAGGTGCCGGACGACTGCGACGTCGCCTTCATCCTGAATCCCAAGCTCGACACCGTCGAACTGCTCGCGACGCTGTGCGACGAACTCCACATCCCGGCCCCGGCCGGCGAGCACTCGATCAAGGTGCTGGTCGACCTGATCAACCGCTATCTGCTGGATGCCAACGCGCGCGGGCGCAAGACGGTGCTGATCGTCGACGAGGCGCAGAACCTCTCCAACGAGGTGCTGGAGCAACTGCGCCTGCTCACCAACCTCGAGACCAACGAGCGCAAGCTGCTGCAGATCATCCTGCTCGGCCAGCCGGAACTGCGCGAACGGCTCGCGCAGCCCGAGATGCGCCAGCTCGCACAGCGGATCGTCGCGCGCTACCACCTCGAGCCGCTGTCGCGGCCGGACGTAGCGGCCTACATCGATCACCGGCTCTCGGTCGCAGGCGGTCGACAGGCGCTCTTCCCGCAAAAGGTGATCGACCGCCTCTATCGGCTCAGCGGCGGCACGCCACGACTCATCAACGTCATCTGCGACCGCGCCCTGCTCGGCGCCTACGTCGAAGGCAAGAACGCGGTCGGTGCCGCGACCTTGAACCGGGCCGCGGGCGAAGTGCTCGGCGGTATTCCGCCGCGATCGGGCCTGAGGCAGATCGCGCTGGCCTCCTTGCTCGCCGTGGCCCTTGCGGGCGGCGCTGCGGCGGCCTGGCGCTACAACCTTTCGGAGCATGGCGAGCCAGTCCGGTCGAGGGCGGCTGTGCGATCGGATTCCGCCCCCGTCGCCGCTCAAGCCGCCGAAACGCCTGCCTCATCGCCCGCGGAAACACGTCCCTCGCCGCCCGAGGAAATCGCCTGGCCCGCACCGACCGAGCAGTGGCTGCACGAGGTGATGGCGGTGCGCAGTCTCTCCTCGCTCTGGAATATCGAAGTGCCTGCCGTCGGCATCGACGAGGCCTGTCGCCTTGCCGCGGCGCGCGGCATCGGCTGCCTGCGGCGAGACGGTGACCTCGATTCACTGCGCGCGATGAACACGCCGGCAATCCTGGAATTGGGCCAGGCCGACGGGCCGAATTTCTTCGTCACCCTGGTCGCGCTCGACGCCGAGCATGCGCGGCTCGCCTTCGCGGGCAGCACGCACGAGGTTTCGCTCGAAAGCCTCAAGCGGCAATGGCGCGGCAACTACGTCCTGCTATGGCGCTCGCCGCCCGGCTGGTACCGCAGCGTCGGTCCCGGCATGCGCGGCCCGGACGTCGCATGGGTGCTGCGCCAACTCGGCCGTTGGGAGGGACTGCCGGACGCCGGGGCAGGCAGCATGTATAACGCATCCGCCGAGCAGCGCATGCGCGCCTTCCAGCGCGGCAACGGTCTGCCCGAAGACGGCGTCGTCGGCCCGATGACCCTGGTACGTCTCGCGGCCGTGGCGGACAGCGAGGCGCCCGTTCTCGCGAGACAGGGGCAATAACGATGTCCTACATTCTCGAAGCGCTGCAGAAGTCCGAACACGCACGGCAACGCGGCAAGGTGCCGGACCTGAGCACGATCCCCGCGACGACCGCCGCCACCCGCCCGGAAAGGTCGGTGCACCATCAGCCCTACGTCCTGGCCGGCTTCGCCGTCACCCTGCTCGCGGCCGTACTCGGGTGGTGGCGTCCGTGGCAGCCCGCCACCCATCCGCACTCCCTCCCACCGGAGGAAGCCGCGCAGGCAAGACAGCAGACACCTCAGGAAGCACGGGAAGAGCAGAAGATCGCGGCAGCGGTGCCCCGCGCCCACGAGCCCGCTCCGACGCAAGCCAGACCGACGGAACAGATCCAGGAACGTCCGAGCGCGCCGCCGTCCGACGCGCCATCGAGTACTACGAGCACCGAGTCCGCAGAACGCATCGAGAAGAAACCCGCAAGAGCCCGAACAGCAGCGTCGTCGCCTTCACGGCCCGCGCCCGTGGCGATGGCTCCGCTCGCCCCCCGGGGCCCGATGGAAGCCAGCGGATCTCCCCAGTCCTCGCCCGCGCCGACCCCCGCCCGCCCGACGCCCGGCCGCATCCTGAACCTCCAGGACTTGCCGCCCGCCGTGCGCAACAGCCTGCCGCGCCTGACGGTCTCCGGGTACGCATCGGCCGGCGACTCCGGCAAACGGATGGTCGTCGTCAATGACCGCCTGGTGCAGGAAGGCGAAGAGGTGGGCCCCGGCGTGACCGTGGTGACGGTCGGCGGCGACGGCGTCGTGTTCGACTACCAGGGCTACCGCTTCCGAGCGCAGTAGCAAACGGAAGCTAGCCGCCCTCCCAGTACCCCGGCGTGTTGTAGACGCCCTTCAGATACTCGATGAAGTGGCGCACCTTCGCCGGCAGGTAGCGTTGTTGCGGGTAGACGGCCTGGATGTCGTAGGCGGGTGCCGCGAATTCATCGAGCACGGTCACAAGCTCGCCGCGCTTGAGTTCGGCCTGGATCTCCCAGGTCGAACGCCAACCGATCCCCAACCCTTGCTTCACCCAGCTATAGAGGAGCTCGCCGTCGTTGCAGTCGAGATCGCCGTCGACGCGCACCGCGACGAGCTTGCCGTCACGCAGGAAACTCCAGCCGCGCTGCTGGCCGCCCTGCAGGTTGAAGGCGAGGCAGTTGTGGCGGGCGAGGTCTTCGAGCGTGCGCGGTTCGCCGTGTCGGGCGAAATAGTCGGGCGCGCCGCAGACCACGCGGCGATTTGGGAAGAGCTTCAACGCCACGTAGTTCGGATCGGTCACCTCGCCGATGCGGATCGCCATGTCGTAGCCTTCGCGCACAAGGTCCACGACGCTGTCCGTGAGGTTGAACGACAGCTTCAACTCCGGGTAGCGCGCCTTGAAGACCGGCGCATGCGGGGCGACGTGGCGGCGCCCGAAAGCGGCGGGAGCCGAGACGACGAGATGCCCGCGGACGATGTCCCGCCCGGCGCTGACGCTGGTCTCGGCCTCGTCGAACTCGTGGATCAGGTGGCGGCACTGTTCGAGGAATTGCTCACCGAGATCGGTCAGCGTGAGCCCGCGCGTCGAACGATGCATCAGGCGCACGCCGAGGCGCTTTTCGAGTCCATCCAGGCGCCGCCCCATCACGACCGGCGTAACGCCCTCTACAAGCGCCGCCGAAGCAAAGCTGCCCTTCTCGGCGACGAGAACGAAGCTGCGGATTTCGGTGTATCGGTCCATGCGCCAAGTTTAGCGCCGAGTTCGGCGTGATCCGCCGGACATCCTTCTTTTTGCACCTTCGCGCGCACGAGCTGTCATTATCTGCAACCGCGTCCGCACAGACCCCGCTCATGGAGACCGCTCGATGCTTCGCACCCTCAACGAACTCTTCCGCTCGCTGTTCGACGCCTCGCCGGAAGACGAGGCCTCGAGCGAACACCTGCTGCGGCTCGCGACGGCGGTGCTGCTGGTCGAAGTGATGCGCAGCGATTCGCAGGTGCTCGCGGAAGAACGTGAGGCGGTGCTGGAGGCGCTGCGCGACAAATTTGCGCTGAACGACGACGAAGTGGCGCGGCTTTTCGAGCTCGCCCAGACCGAGGCAAACGAGGCGACGGACCTGCACCGCTTCACGTCGCGCATCAACAAGGGCTTCAGTGCCGAGCAAAAACTGCGCGTGATCGAACTGCTGTGGCGTGTCGCGCTCGCCGACGATCACCTCAGCGCGCACGAGAACCATCTGATGCGTCGCCTCGGCGACCTGCTCTACATTCCGCACGCCGACTACATCGCGGCCAAGCAGCGCGCGCGCGACGCGCTCAACGCGCAGGCTGCCCCCTGAGGCAACCTGCGATCCGGATTCAATCAGACTGCCGCGCCTGCGGCCCCGGTGCTATCCATCGGATGGCGGCGATACAGGCGATTTAGTAGGCGGCCGGCCAGGCGCACCGGCCAGGGCGCTGCCGCGACGATTTTGACATTACCGTGCGGCACGCCTTCGATCAGCACTAGGCCTTTGCTTTCAATGCGCATCCCCTCGCCGGCGACGAGGAAGAAATCCCCGGCCTGGCCTTCGACGGTGACCCACACCCTGCCATGCGTGCATTGCACGCGCAGTCCGCGGGCGTCGCGAAAGGCGAGCGGGCTCCATTCGTCCAGCTGGAAGGTTCCGTTGCTCGTTAACATCCGCATGATCGCTCTCCTGGTTTCGTCATTGAACGCGCACTGCCAGTCTAGGAATTGCGGGCAAGCCAGTACAGACACACGGAAGTCAAATTGACATCGATACAGATGGCGCTTTTCGAAAGTGTACTGGTCGAAATCGGGGCCAACTGTATCTTTCGATGGGACAAGGCCGGCGGGACAATGGCGCGGTAAAGCGTCACAAGGGATGGACATGGACGAACGCTCGCTGCGCTATGAACAGCTCGCCGACGAGCTGGGCGGCATGATTGCGGAACGCATCCTGCGACCCGGCGACCGGCTGCCTTCGGTGCGAACGATGGCGCGCGAAAAGAAGCTCTCGATCTCGACCGTCGTCCAGGCGTTGCGACAGCTCGAAGAGCGCGGCCAGATCGAAGCGCGCCCGCAGTCCGGCTTCTTCGTCCGGCCACCCGCGACAAGCCAGAACGCACAGCTCGAACCCCAGCAGCGTCCGCGCCGCAGCCGTCCCGTCGCCGTCGACATCAGCAGCCGGCTGATGCGCGTCATCACGCTCAACAACCGGCCGGACATGGTGCCGCTCGGCGCTGCCCTGCCCGCTCCCGAACTGCTGCCGATCGCCGCACTCCAGCGCCTGTACGGCCAGATCGGCCGTCAGTCCACGCATCTGCTCGACGCCGCGAGCCACTCGATGCTCAACTACCCCGAGCTCGTACGCCAGCTCGTGCGGCATTCGCTGACCTGGGGACGGCCGCTGTCGGCGGACGAAATCGTCGTCACCAACTCCTGCACCGAGGCCCTGCTGCTGTGTCTGCGCGCGGTCACGAAGCCGGGCGACACGGTCGCGGTCGAATCACCGTCCTATTACCTGATGCTGCAGTTGCTGGAGCAGCTCGGCCTCAAGGCGTTGGAGATTCCGACTCACCCGCGCACCGGCTTGTCGGTCGACGCGCTCGACATCGCCAGCCGCGAACGCCGCATCGCCGCCTGCCTGCTCGTCACCAACTTCAACAACCCGCTGTGCAGCCTCATGCCCGACGACGAAAAGCGCCGCCTCGCCGCGCTCACCGCCGAACGTGGCATTCCGGTGATCGAGGACGACATCTTCGGCGAGCTCTATTTCGGCACCCAACGCCCCTGGCCGCTCAAGTCCTTCGACACCACCGGCAACGTCATGATGTGCTCGTCGCTGTCGAAGACGCTGATCCCGTCGCTGCGCCTCGGCTACGTCGCCGCCGGCCGCTTTCACGCCGACGTGCTGCTGCAGAAGACCCTGACCTCGGGCGCCACGAACCCCATCACCCAGGCCGTCGCCGCCCGCTACCTCGAATCGACCGCCTCCGACCGCCACCTGCGCTTCCTGCGCCGCGCCTTCCAGAAGCAGGTCATGCAGATGTCGGAAGCCGTATTGCGTTACTTCCCGCCCGGCACCCGCATCTCGCAACCGCAAGGCGGCTTCGTGCTGTGGGTCGAACTGCCCGCCGGCAGCGACGGCATGGCGCTCTTCGAGAAAGCGGCCGAATCCGGCATCGCCATCGTCCCCGGCGAACTCTTCTCGCCCGGCGGCCACTTCAAGAACTGCCTGCGGCTCAATTGCGGCAATCCGTGGTCGCCGCGCATCGAGGACGCGATCCGCCGGCTCGGAGCCCTCGCAGCCGCTTGAGCCTCGGCGGCCGTGCCACTCACGGCTCGGGCGTGCCGGTGTCGAGTGCTCCTACATCCAGATCAGCACGCGCCGCAGCCGCAAGCGCCTCGTATTTCTTCCGGAAAGCGTCGAGCTTTTCCTGCTCGAGTTCCTCCAGATCGAGCAACGCGTTGTGCGCACCCTTCGTCGCCCGAATCAACTCGTCGAGCTTTACCTGGATCGCCTCCGTGTCCCGATTCTGGGTGTTCTGGATCAGGAAGACCATCAGGAAGGTGACGATCGTCGTGCCGGTGTTGATCACCAACTGCCAAGTGTCACTGAAGCCAAAAATTGGTCCCGTGACGACCCAAAGGACGATGACCCCGACGGCCAAGGCGAACACTGGCGGACGGCCGCAAACCTGTGCGGCGAGTTTTGCAAACCGGGAATACCAGGATCCGTTTTGCATAGCATTTCTCCCGAACAGCGTCCGGCATCACTTCACTTCGCGCCGGAGCACAACATGCGTCGCATTTTCCGAAGCAAGGTGCTGCACGCACTTGTATCCCGAGGCACGCAAATCAACCTCCTCGAACAGACACTCTCCGCTACCCAATAGCACGGGCGCGATGGCGAGATGCATTTCATCAATCAGACCGGCGCACAGATACTGCCGAATCGTATTGACCCCGCCGCCGATACGCACGTCCTTACCACCGGCCGCGTCGCGCGCGCGGTCCAACGCTTCGAGAATGCCGCCCGTGACGAAATGAAATGTCGTGCCGCCCTCCATCTCAATGGCTGGGCGCGCATGATGCGTCAGGACGAAAACCTGGACGTGATACGGCGGGTTATCGCCCCACCACCCTTTCCAATTCAGATCAGGCCAGGGCCCGCGAATCGGGCCGAACATGTTCCGGCCAAGAATCCACGCGCCGATGTTCGTAAACCCCCTCGCGGCAAATTGCTCATCAATGCCCGTGGTGCCGCTGTCAGCGCCGAAGAGCGCGCGCTGGAACGTACGCGTCGGCAACGCCCATCGGTGCAAGTCAGTACCGCCCAATCCCAGCGGATTGTTGATGTCCTGATCGGGCCCGGCTCCGTACCCGTCAAGGGAAATGGTGAAGCTCTCGACTCGCACTCGCGTCATCTCAAACCTCCTCAAACGTTACCGCTGTGGGTGTCGACTGGCGAAGACGTATTCGGTTGCATGACGCCCCGCAACTTGCGACGAACGTCACGACACGCTAGCCATCTCGCCTGCGGAGCGAACCAAGACCCGCGTTTTGGGTCTCCCCTCGACCATCGGCTCGTTTGTCGTGTCCATCCGGCCAAATGCGCTGGAATTCTGCGTGGCATGAACATGGACAACCTGCAGGAATAGGGCAAGGCTTCATTCGATACTCCACCGGGTATGCCGTGTTTACCCGAGCTGTTGCGCGAGCCCGATGAGGATTCCTTCGGGGCCCCGGATGTAACATAGCCGATACGTATCTTCGTACTGCACCACTTCGCCGACGACTTGCGCACCGCATTTACCAAGCCGGGCGAGCGTATCGTCAATGTCCTCCACGGTGAACATAACGCGTAGATAACCGAGGGCGTTCACCGGCGCCCAACGATGATCGGCGACCACAGGCGGCGCCATGAACCGGGACAGCTCAAGCCGGCTGTGACCATCCGGCGTACGCAGCATGGCAATTTCGACCCGCATATCCCGTAATCCAGTGACACCGTCTGCCCAGCCTCCTTCGATCGGGGCGCGCCCCTCAAGCTGAAGGCCAAGTTCGGTAAAAAACCCAATGGCGGCATCGATGTCTTCAACCACGATGCCGACGTTGTCCATGCGTTTCACGGTCATGATGGCTCCTGGGGGCTAACGTCTCACTGCACCTGCTTGTTAAGGCGCCGTCGATCACTCCGCCTTCGCGTCGGCGCCGTGCTCCGAAAGCTGAGCGCCGAACCATCGATGTATAGCAGTCAACAAGTGAAGATCGGTTGTCTTGAACGTGATCTCAGCGCCCGCGGATAGCTCGGCATACGAGACCTTGATGCCCGAAGCACCGGCACGAAGCTCTTTAAGGCCCGGCATGTCGGTGCCATGCAGCATCGCAGGGTCTGAGTAGTCGCCACGCTGAAATCTTTCAGCCTCATGCTTGAGATGCTGTTTGATGAGTGCAACCTGATCGCTTTCGCTTGGGTCCCTCGCGATGACCCGCTCTACGCCTCCCGACTCTGTCATTTTAAAGATGTGTATGGTCTTCGACATGTCGAAGGGCATTACGCTGTGTGACATCTGGTGGACGCGTTCTTGCGGAGTTTGTGCGAATACCGCGGAGTTGCCTAATAGCAGAAGAACGGCGATCGCCTTCGCCAGATTAAAAACGGTACGCGTGGGCGTGGACAAGCTCATATAATCTTCCTCCTAATCGCATTGACGGCCTAACTTCGAAGTCACCGGCAACCGCGCGAGGCGATTCGAAGAGGCGCCCCGCTTTCGGTTGTCCGGTTGACTGGAAAGTCAGAGAGCGCGCATACAGTGTTGACATATAGCGGCAACGTGAAGCGCGGTGGTGTTGAGAAATGGAACCTCTGAGAAGCCTTCAGTGAGAATTAGCGGGAGCTCCGTGCAGCCGAGAATTACCGCATCGATGTTGTGACGGTTTTTCATGGACATGATGATGGACAGAAGCTCTTGTCGGGTTGCATCGTTAAATATACCCAATTCAATTTCGGCAACAATCTTGGATTGAATATATTGCTGCTCATGATCACTTGGCACGACAATAGTAATGCCATCCTTGGCAAAACGCTCTCCAAAAAAATTGGACTGCATCGTAAATTGTGTACCGAGTAGACCAATGGTCTTTAGCCCTGCGGATTTCGCCGATTCAAGCGTGGCTTCGACGATACTGATCAGTGGAATAGGCGATTGAGCCTGAACTTGGTCGAATACGATGTGCGGGGTATTCGCCGAGATAACGGCAAAGTCCGCGCCGGCATTCTTAAGAGCCGTTACCTTGCTCGTCAGCCACTCCACTAAGGCGTCCCAGTGTCGGTCAGCGACCAAACTGAACAGTTCCTCGATATTGACGCTGTAGATAATGATTTCTGGTGTCGCGAGGCTTTGATTATGGTCGTGGAAGAATCCAACGATGCGTTTGTAGTAATCTGCGGTAGCCTCCGGCCCAAGACCGCCAATGATTCCGATTTTTTTCATAATTTCATCGATCACGGTTGATAGTTCTGTACGGAGAAGCACACCTGCAAAGACCGCTCTCTAACGTGGAGCTAAAACCAGCCGCCGGAGGCTGAAGTCCGGAGGAAACCCAACAGCGCAGTTGTTGGGCGGTCCGCGTTGAGCGTAGGTTAGGCATCGGTTTTCTGCAGCGCCAGTTCCTTGCTGATTACGGAAGGAAGGCTCTTGGGCGATTTGATGCGTAGTTGCTTGTTGACATTGAACCTGCCAAAAACGACATCAATATCGTTTGGCGCCACCCCGAACTCTTTTGCCAAGAACCGAACCATGTGATCGGTCGCTCTTCCTGCCACTGGAGCGGCGGTGACGCTGACGTTAAGCTGACTGCCCTTGGCCTTTCCAATTGCGTCTTTCTTGGCGCTCGGGGTCCCGAGAATATTGAGAACTAACGTCTTTCCTTCCCAAGAGCAGAACGGTGTGGTTTGCGATGTCATGTGTGCCATTTGGACGTTGCCATGCAGGGACTCGTGGCAAAAGAGTGCGCGCGCAAGATGCCTAATGTTTGAATTCACCAGCGCTGCGCGGCTTTATCGCGCAGCGCCGGCGGAATGATGGGTCGGGCATTGAGTAAATAGACCTCATCGGAAAAGCTGCCATCAACGCATCTGAAATAGCTCTTGATGGAAACGCTCTGGTGGCAGGCCGTGGGCGAGAAAATCGTCGCGCAGTGCCTGACCAAACCCCGGCGGGCCGCAGAACCAGAAGCTGGCCGACTGCCATGCCGGCACGGTGGCACGGATGCGTTCGCCATTCAAGCGTCCATCCTTGCTATCAACCAACAGGTGCAGACGCACACCTGCTGCCTGGGCATCTGCCGTAAGACGGTCGATGGCGGTCTGATCAAACTCGGCAGTCGGATGAAAGAGATCGATCGTCTTTGCATCCGGCGTGGCGGCGCGTTGCTTGAGGCGGGCGATAAACGGCGTGATGCCGATGCCTGCGCCCACCCAGATCTGATGTGACTGCGCATCCTCAAAGTCGAAACAGCCGTAAGGACCTTCCACCGTCACCGGCATGCCGATCTTCAATCTTTCCCTCAAGCGGCTGGTGTGGTCGCCCAGCGCCTTGGTGATGAAGGTGAGCCGACGGTCAGTGGGATTCCAAGCGGAAGCGATGGTATAGGGGTGCGCGCCTTCGCTGCGGTCCGATGTGACGAAGGCGAACTGCCCGGCGGTATGGCCGCGCCAGCCGTCCTCCAGGACGACAGCAGTTTCGAGTACGCGTAGCGCGGGGTAGTCGGTCAGCGCCACGATGGTGCCTTGGGCCTTGCGGCTGACCCCGATCCGGCCCGTCAGGGACAGCAGCGCGGCAGCGCTGCCGATCAGCAGCAAGACCGCCAGCAACCCGCCGACAGGCTGCGACCAGTAATCGATCTTGATGAGCACGGCGGAGTGATAGGCCAGGGCAAGGTAGGCGACAG
This sequence comes from Aromatoleum sp., assembly GCF_035254505.1. GTDB lineage: Bacteria > Pseudomonadota > Gammaproteobacteria > Burkholderiales > Rhodocyclaceae > Aromatoleum. The sequence goes on from NZ_DATFAO010000106.1 coordinate 17,929, forward strand.
CGATCCATTTGTGGGTCTTGACGAACCAGTGGTAGGGGAAGCGCTTGATCAAGGCAAGCACGATCAACACGACGGCGGCGTAGAAGGCCCATTCGCCGACGGATTCGGCAAACCCCCGCTGGCTGCGCAGCCAGCCTTCAATGGTGCCGAGGGCTTCCCCCGCACCCGGCTTGCGCAATGGCTTTTCCAGCCAGCCCCAGCCCACCATCCATTTGGTGCCTTTGGCCCACCACCAGTGAATGATGGCGACCACCAGCACGGCAATGCCCTGCCACTTGTGCAGGCGGTACATCTTGTCCAGCCCATCCAGATGCGGCTCCAGCCATTGCGGGCGCAGCGCCAACAGCATTGCCACACTCATCAAGCCGATGCAGAGCACCCCGCTGTATTGCATGAATACGGCGCGAAACGAGAAGTAGGTGAACGGATCCGGCAGCAGCGTATCGGCACCGAGCCATAGCGCGGTCAGCAGAAGCAGGACTGCCAGAAATGAAACCTTAATGCGCTTCATGGATTACTTCCGATGCATATTTGCATGCAGCCCAACGTTTGACATGAGGGGCGGCCGACAGCAGGCGAAGCCTGATGTTCGACGTCCCCTCGATGGAAGGGTTAGGTGGCTTCGCGGCCGAAGTGAACTTCATCGATGGCCTTGGCAATTGCTTGCGAGACAGGACTGAATTCGTAGGTGAAAACCATGCTCGTGTGCAATGCGAAGTCATCCAGAACGTCTAGCGGATCAGTGCTCGCTACTTGCTTTGGCGCTCTTGCCGCGCGCAGAGCAGCAAACCGTTCGCTTTGCAAAAGGACCTTCGCGTCTTCCTGCGTGACTTGCGCGCTCAAGTTGTGCGCAAGGCGATTCCGGATGGCGTTCAGCCGCTTGATGCCGGGAAGGATGGCCGCTATGTCTGATTCCGAGGTGTCTAGAAGCGAGACTTTCTGAGCGAACGATACTCGGGCTTCAGTCATGGAACCCAGCCGCGGATTTGCCTTGGCCAAATACTGGGTCAGATAGTGCTCGACGAAGAGGTGAGCTCTGAGGATTCGGCCGATCGTCGAGACGTTTTGGTTCCAGCGGGTATTGATCTCCTCGCGCTCCTTGTCTGCCGCAGCAAAGAAGGCTTCAGGACCACCGAAGAGCTCGATGGCTCGTTTGGCAATGAGTTCGGGGTTGTGCGGCGGGATCTGCATTTTAGCCACCTAACGTGGAGCTAACCGGCCGCCGGAGCCCGCAGGGCGGAGGGAACCCGACAGCGCAGCTGTTGGGCGGTCCGGTTGAGCGTAGGGTTAGCCCTTTGGAGAGGGCTCATCATTGACTTCACCGACTGCACTAGAAGTTAAAGCGGGCTCCTCTTCTTCGTCCTCATCGGGCGCCTGGACATCGGGTGGAATACGTTGCCGGATTCTCTTACACAACTCTTTCACTTCGCTTCTGGCACGCCACCACGCAATCATGAGATACACGCCGAGCAAAATTCCAACCACGGCGACAATGATGAACGTAGTTTCAATAGATTTTGTCGCAAAGGTGGCGGTTTCAAGAGACGCGATTGCGGAGAATGCGAGCGATAGAAGAAAGATTGCAAAGTTCAGCTGTAGGTCTGCTGGAGTCCCTTTTTCCAGTGCATCAAGTTCAGTGTCCTTGATCTCATAGAGATCCACCGATTCGACTCGCCCCCGCCGAATTCGGAGGGGCGTACCGTCGTCAATCTGTCTATTGTTCTGGGCCATGGCTATAGATTCTTCTTCAGCCAATCGCTATGTTTGACGCTAATGGCACTACGCCATGCTGCTTCGGTCCCAGAGCGGACAACGAACAATCGGTCTCCAGAGGCCAGTACCTCTTTTAGGTAGTCGCGGACTTCGGCGGCTTTTTGGTCTGTGACGATCGCCCAACACGTGTTATTGATTGGGCAGTACTTCGGGTACGTCTTGAGACGCTCCCGTAAGCTTTGCCGAACGGCAAGCTGCTTGGCTTGAAAGGAAACGATGTAGCAGGTCATTGCATAAATGTACCGTGAATACTGTAAGAAGGGCTAACTAGAAAGTTAAGCGGCAGAACGGGCGAAGCCCGGTCTGTCCGCTTCGACGATCAGTTCTCCAGGATACGCCGCGGCGGGAACTGAGGTGGCTTGCAGTGGCACGTCGCGTGAATGCACATGAAATTCTGCTTATCACTCCGAAGCGCTGCTTGTGCGTCCGTCTAACACCTTCGGTGTTATGCGTGCGCGCAAATTGCGCTTCGCAAATTAGCATATTTTTCACGCTGTATAAATATACATTTGACATACTATGGAATTTGATCTCAGCCGAGCGCCGTATATCTGTGGGAACGTGTTGTAGACAGCAAAAATGCTGCATAAATAAGTTGCGTGCTGTCTAAGCTGGCGCGCACGTCACCGGTAGATGCCATTGTAATCATATCCTTATTGGATATACTGTATTTATGAATAGTATATCCAGCACGCCCAAACCCGCCGTGACGCCTTTCGGCGACCATCCGAGGCCTGCGCGGCTGCTCGATCAGGTGCGGGACCGTATCCGGCACAAGCATTACAGCATACGAACGGAATAGGCGTATGTCTATTGGGTGCGCCTTTTCGTCCGGCATCAGGGCTTGCGCCATCCGTGCGAGATGGGCGCCTCCGAGGTGGAGAACTTCCTGCGCTGGCTGGTCAGCGAGCGCGCGGTGGCGCCTTCGACACACGCCCAGGCGCTTTCCGCGCTCCTGTTCTTGTATCGCGAAGTCCTCGGGATCGACTTGCCTTGGATGACCGAGATTGGCAGGCCGAAACAGCGCGAACGCGTTCCGGCGGTACTGTCGCGCGGCGAGGTGGCGCGATTGCTCGCAGCGATGGACGGCGTAGAGGGGGATCTGGCGCGGCTGCTCTACGGCACGGGCATGCGGCTCATGGAGGCGCTGCGCTTGCGCGTGAAGGATGTGGGCTTCGAACGTAACGAGATTACGGTGCGCGAAGGCAAGGGAGGGAAGGACAGGCGCGTGATGCTGCCTGCGATGCTGGCGCCTGCATTGGCCGGACAGTTGGAACACGCGCGGAGAATATGGACGCAGGACCGCCAGGCGAAGATTCCCGGCGTCTCGATGCCCGATGCGCTGGCGCGTAAATATCCACGGGCGGCCGAATCATGGCCGTGGTTCTGGGTGTGGCCGTCTGACAGGCTTTCACGCGATCCGCAATCCGGAATCGAGCGCCGCCATCATTTATATGAACAGCGGCTCCAGCGGGCGGTGCGTGAGTCGCATATCGACAAACCGGTGAGCGTGCACACCCTGCGCCACTCTTTCGCCACACACTTGCTCGAAGGCGGCTACGACATCCGTACGGTTCAGGAACTCCTGGGCCATGCGGACGTTTCGACGACGATGATCTACACGCATGTGCTCAATCGGGGTGGGCAGGGCGTCGTCAGCCCTCTGGACAGGCTGTAGCGCGAACGCTGAGCGTCCGCGCCACCGATCTTGTCACGCCGCGTGCGGACTTTCAGTCGCGAGCTCGGCTCCGCCGGCACGATTCAGCGCGCTGACCATCGCCTTGATCGACGCGGTGACGATGTTCTCGTCGATGCCGACGCCGTAGCAGTCGCCCCCGGCCCCCGGCTTCGCGATTTCGATCAGGGCGTAGGCGCGGGCGTCGCCGCATTGGGCGCTGCTGCCGAAGGAGCGTTCTTCGTAGCTGCGCACCTGGAGGTCGATGCCGATGCCGTGCAGTGCGCGCACCGCGGCGTCGATCGGGCCGTTGCCTTCGGCGACGAGGGTCTGCGTCTTGCCGGCGACTTCGAGCGTGAGGCGGATGCCCTGGGCGGTGTCGTGCTCAAAGAGGTGGTGCTCGACGTAGCGTACGGACTTGTCATCGGCAAGGTAGGTCTCGGAGAACAGGCGCCAGATGTTGGCGGCGGTGACTTCGCCCTTGTGGGTGTCGGCGTGCTTCTGCACGACGGTGGCGAATTCGACCTGCAAGCGCCGCGGCAGGACGATGCCGTATTCGGTTTCGAGCAGGTAGGCGATCCCGCCCTTCCCGGACTGGCTGTTGACCCGGATCACCGAGTCGTAGCTGCGGCCGACGTCCGCCGGGTCGATCGGGAGGTAAGGCACGTTCCACGGTTGATCCGCCTTGTGAGCGGCAAAGCCCTTCTTGATGGCGTCCTGGTGGGAGCCGGAGAAGGCCGTGAAGACGAGGTCCCCGACGTATGGGTGGCGCGGGGAGATCGGGAGCTGGGTACAGTGCTCCACGGTTCTGGCGACGGCGTTGATGTCCGAGAAGTCGAGCCCGGGATTGACGCCTTGCGTGTAGAGGTTGAGCGCGAGCGTGACGATGTCGACGTTGCCGGTGCGCTCGCCGTTGCCGAAGAGGCAGCCTTCGACGCGGTCAGCGCCGGCCATGAGGCCGAGCTCGGCGGCGGCGACGGCGGTGCCGCGATCGTTGTGCGGGTGGACGCTGATGAGGACGCTGTCCCGGCGCGAGAGGTTGCGGTGCATCCACTCGATCTGGTCGGCGTGGATGTTCGGGGTCGCGACCTCGACCGTCGCGGGGAGGTTGAGGATGACCTTGTTGTCCGGCGTCGCGCCCCAGGCTTCGGTGACCGCGTTGCAGACTTCGAGCGCGAAGTCGAGCTCGGTGGCGGTGAAGGTCTCGGGGCTGTACTGGAGGCGGATCTCGGTCTCGGGCTGCTGGGCGGCGAGTTCCTTGATGAGCTTCACGGTCGACACGGCCAAGTCGATGATCTGCGGCTTGCTCATGCCGAAGACGGTCTCGCGGAAGGTTTCCGAGGTGGCGTTATAGACGTGCACGATCACGCGCTTCGCGCCACGGATCGATTCCATGGTGCGGCGGATGAGTTCTTCGCGCGCCTGCGTGAGGACTTCGATCGTCACGTCGTCGGGGATGTGGCCGCCTTCGATGAGTTCGCGCACGAAGTCGAATTCGATCTGCGACGCGGACGGGAAGGCAACTTCGATTTCCTTGAAGCCGATGTCGCAGAGCGTGTGGAAGAGCCGCAATTTCTTTTCGGCGTCCATCGGCTCGAAGATCGACTGGTTGCCGTCGCGCAGGTCCGTGCTCATCCAGATCGGGTGCTTGTCGATGACGCGGCTCGGCCACTGGCGATCGGGGAGATTCACCGGCGGGAACGGGCGGTACTTGCGGGACGGGTCGGTCAACATGGGGGTTTCCGTTGCGTTCGTTGTTGTGCGATGGGATGCATCTTACGCAAAACGCGTCGGCAGAGGCTTGCGTTATTGAGGAAAAAAGCCTGTTCTTTTGGCAGATTATTGCGCAGCGGCGCCATTCGTCGCGATAATGAATGTCATCGCTCAAAATCACGGCAATCCCATGGAAATCGATCGTTACGACCGCGAGATCCTGCGCATCCTCCAGCAGGACGGACGCATCAGCAACCAGGACCTGGCCGACCGCATCGGCCTGTCGCCCTCCCCTTGCCTGCGGCGAGTGCGGGCGCTGGAGGAAGCGGGCTTCATCTCGGGTTATCGGGCGCAAGTGGACGCGAAAGCGCTTGGCCTGTCACTGATGGCGTTGATCCAGATCTCGATGGATCAGCACACGCCCGAACGCTTCAAGGATTTCGAGGCTGCGGTGCGCGACATCCCTGACGTGGTCGAATGCCTGCTGATCACGGGGCAATCGGCGGACTACCTGTTGAAGGTGGTCGTGCGCGATATGGATGCCTATCAGGAACTGCTGCTGAACCGCATCACGCGGATCGGGGGCGTGACGGGCGTGCATTCGAGTTTCGTGCTGCGGCGGGTGATCGACAAGGGCGCACTGCCGGTGGGGGACGCGTAGCAGGAAGCGTCGGTCGCGAACGGATTGCGGGGAGAGGCGGACTAACTCCCTGGAACCCGAGAAGGAGCAGCCATGCTGCAGATCGCGATCGTCGACGACCACGAGATTGTCCGCACCGGCTTTCGCGAGATTCTCTCCGAAGAGCTCGACTTGGAGATCGCGTTCGAGGCGGCGTCGGGCGAAGATGCGCTCGAACGGCTGCGCGAGACGCCCTGCGACGTGGTGCTGCTCGACATCGCGCTGCCCGGCCAGAGCGGGGTGGACGTGCTGCGGGCGATCCGCCAGCGCTACGACGCCTTGGGCGTGCTGGTGTTGTCGGGCTTTCCCGAGGAGCGTTACGCAGTCGCGATGCTGCGCAACGGCGCCGACGGTTATCTGTGCAAGGATTGCGACCACGAGGAGCTGGTGCGCGCGATCCGCACGGTCGCGTCGGGGCGGCGTTATGTGTCGGCGCGCACCGCCGAGCTGCTCGCGGCGGAGGTGAGCGGCGACGGGGCGGGGCTAGCGCACGAGCAGTTGTCGGAGCGGGAACTGCAGGTCTTCCTGCGGCTCGCGAAGGGCGAATCGGTGTCGGACATCGCCGAGTCGCTCGCGTTGAGCGTAAAGACGGTCAGCACTTACCGCTCGCGCGTCCTCGAAAAGTTGGGCGTCGCGAGCAACGCGGAACTCGCCGCCTACGCGATTCATCACGGACTCATCGTCGCGTAACGCGCGGTCACGGGCACGCTCGCGACGATGCGCGTGCCGTCGCCGGGCATGCTGTCGACGTGGAGGTCGCCGCTCAGCATCTGCATGCGGTGGCGCATGCCGGCCATGCCGTGATGCCCTTTGTGTGCGGTGGCAGGGTCGAATCCGGTGCCGTCGTCCTGGATGATGAGGCGCAGGCTGTCATGCAAGGGCTGCAGCGCGAGTTTGACGTGGCGCGCGGCCGCGTGGCGGCGGATGTTGGTGAGCGCTTCCTGGGCGATGCGGAACAAGGCGAGCGCGCTGTCGGGCGGCAGCTCGAGGTCCGCATCCGGCAGATCGAGCGTGACCTTCACGCCTGCGCTCTGGGCGAATTCCTCTCCCAGCGTGCGCAGCGCCGCAACGAGCCCGAGCTCCTGCAGCAAGGGCGGACGCAGGTCGTCGGTGATGCGGCGCTTGAGGGCGATGCCGCTGTCGACGGTGCTGATCAGCCGGTCGAAGCGCTCGCGGTGCGGGAGAAGCGCCGCAGGGTCGATCTTGCGCATGATCCACGCGATGTCCATCCGCGCGGCGGTGAGCAGTGCGCCGAGTTCGTCGTGCAGTTCGCGGGCGAGGCGGGCCTGCTCGGCTTCGCGGGCGTTGGTGAGGTAGCTCGCGAGATCCGATAGCTCCGCGGTACGTGCGCGCACGAGGCCTTCGAGCCGGCGGTTCTCCTCGTGCAGCAGTCCGGCGATCTGCTCGCGCAGGCGCACTTGGCGGCGGAAGGTCACGAACAGGATCAGCAGCAGGACGAGCACGGCGCCCGACAAGGTCGCGACGACCCAGCGCGTGCGCTCGACGTGGCCGATGGACTCCTCGAGCGAACGCTGGCCGTGCGCGACTGTACGTCGCTTGATCTCCGCGAGCGTCTTGCGGATGCCGTCCATATACCGGCGGCCGTCGCCCGCCCCCTCGTCGTCGACGCGTCCGCGCGCGACTTCGTCGGACATGATGCGCATCTTGAGCGTGATAAGTCCCGTGAGCTGGGCGAGATCGCCTTCGCTCTGCTGCCAGGTCGCGGTGTCCTGACGCATGTCTTCGAGCGTGTATTTCACGGTCGCGAGGCTGTTCAGGTAGGGCTCGAGATAGGCGCGGTTGCGGGTAAGGAGGTAGCCGCGCACGCCGCTCTCGGCGTCGACGAGTTGAATCAGCATGCTGTCGAGCCGCCCCGTCCGTTCGGACTGGAGCTGCAGTTCCTCCAGCGCGTCGAGGCTCGCGCCGGCCTGCCCGAAACTCGATACGAGGAGCAGCACCACCAGCCCGCAACCCAGCGCCAGCAAGGCGTGGCGGCCGTGACGCGCAATGCGCTCGGCAAGGACGTCGGCACGAGTCGGCTTGATCAGTTTCATGGCGAACCTCCGTGGCGGGCACCCTCCCCCGCGTCTTCCTTGCAGGACTAGTCCTACACGCGATTCCGCCTCGTCCGACAGACGCCGCCCGCGCCGCTTCATAGGATGGGATCAGCTGCCCCACCGAACACCATCTCATCTTCGTAGAGGAGAACCGTGATGAAAACCGCCCTCAGTATCGTTGCATTGGTACTTGCTGGTGCCCTGCCGCTCGGCGCCAGCGCTGCCGATGCGACGAAGTCGGCGCCGGCCATGGGTACCGGTTCCACGACGCCTTCCCCCACGACACCGGCTGAACTGGGCAAGCCGGAAGTGCCGCCGATGTTCAAGGAGCTCGACACGAACAGGGACGGCCAGATCAGCCGTGACGAGGCCAAGCGCTCGGCCGAAATCCTGAGCACCTTCGACTCGCTGGACACCGATCACAACGGAAAGGTTTCGCTGCTGGAATGGAATGCCGCCGAGATGCAGAAGCCGCGTCCCAAGCAGTAAGGCCTCGACACAAGGAGCTGATACATGATCCGACAACTTCGAGCCTCTCTAGTCTGCCTCCCGCTGCTCTTCGCGCCGCTGGCGTCGAGCGCAGCGCAGGAGGCGCCGGATGCGCTGGTGAAGAGCGTGACCGATGACGTCCTGTCGATCCTGAAGCAGGACAAGGAGCTGCAGGCGGGTAACCAGCGCAAGGCGATGTCGCTGATCGAGGACAAGGTCAGCCCGCACTTCGACTTTCCGCGAATGACCAGCCTCGCCGTCGGCCAAGGTTGGAAGCAGGCGAACCCGGGTCAGCGTGAATCGCTGACGCGTGAGTTCCGCACCTTGCTGGTCCGTACCTATGCGAATGCGCTGACGAACTACCGTAACCAGACCGTGACGGTGAAGCCGTCGCCGGGCGCGCCGAAGGAAGGCGAAGCCTCGGTGCATACGGAAATCAACCAGCCCGGCACGAAGCCGATCACGGTCGATTACCGGCTCGCGAAGAATGGCGACAGCTGGAAGGTGTACGACGTCGCGATCGACAGCGTGAGCCTGGTCACGAATTACCGTGGCAGCTTCGCTACGGAAATCTCGAAAGGGGGCACTGACGGCCTGATCAAGAGCCTTCAGGACAAGAATCGCGGCACACCGCCGCAACCCAGCAAGGGCTGAAAGGAGGAAACATCATGCAAAGCCAAAGCATTACTCGAAGAGGTTTCGTGCTTGCACTGCTCGCCACCGCTGTAGGCGCCTGTAGCGCAAGTCCGAACAAGGAGAGCACCGGCGAATACCTCGACGACAGCGTGATCACGACCAAGGTCAAGAGTGCGTTCGTCGCCGACAAGACGGTGAAGGCGCTCGATATCAAGGTCGAGACCTTCAAGGGCGTCGTCCAGTTATCCGGCTTTGCGAACACGCAGACGGAAATCGACCGCGCCGTCGAACTGGCGCGTGGCGTCAAGGGCGTCGAATCCGTCAGGAACGATATCCAGTTGAAGAGCCGTCAAGGCTGAGGAGCATAGGACCATGACACTGAACAAGATCTCCCGGGGCGCACTGGTCGTCCTGCTGACCGTGCCGCTGCTCGCGGCGTGTGGCAAGGGCAAGGACAAGGACGCGAACATGTCGGCACCGCCACCGCCGAGCACCACCGCTCCGAGCACCATGGCCCCGCCGGCAACAGCGCCTTCGTCGACACCGCCGCCGTCGAGTTCGACCACGCCTTCGACGAACAACCCGTCCACGGTTAACGAGCAAGGGACTTCGGCGCCGCGCTGATCACCGCTTGACGGCGCTGCATCCCCGCTCCCGGATCAAACCGGAAGGAGGACATCATGAAACAGCTGATTTCGATTATCGCCATTGTCACTGCCGCCTTTAGCGTCTCCGCCTGTTCCACCACCGGCGGCACCGTGCTGGGTGCCGCGGCCGGCGCGGGCGTAGGTAGTGCGGCGACCGGCGGCTCCACTGCAGGCGCGGTGGGCGGCGCGGCCGTCGGCGGCATCATCGGTCACGAACTGAGCAAGTAAGGCTCAGTTCACAACAATCGCACACGCTCCTCGGAGCACGAGCCCCGGCCAGGCGCCGGGGCTTTTCTTTGCGCCGAGTCGATACTTGAAGTATCGATAGAAACGATCGCTGCGGCAATTCATCCGGCCGACATTCCTCCCTATCCTGCATCCAACGTCAATCAACGGCCTCGAGCCGAAACGGAAACAGGAGGAGACACCATGGCCCGCATGAGAGCAGTCGACGCCGCTACAGCAGTGATGCGCAAGGAAGGCATCACGACCTTGTTCGGCATCCCCGGCGCAGCGATCAACCCGCTGTATTCGGCCATCCGCAAGGACGGCAGCTTCAAGCACTACCTCGCCCGTCACGTCGAGGGCGCCTCGCACATGGCCGAGGGCTTCACCCGCACCAAGGCCGGCAACATCGGCGTGTGCATCGGCACCTCGGGCCCCGCGGGCACCGACATGATCACCGGCCTCTACTCCGCGTCGGCCGATTCGATACCGATCCTTTGCATCACCGGCCAGGCGCCGCGCGCCCGCCTGTACAAGGAGGACTTCCAGGCGGTCGATATCGAATCGATCGCGAAGCCGGTGACGAAGTGGGCCGTGACGGTGCGCGAGCCGGCACAGGTGCCGCGCGTGTTCCAGCAGGCTTTCCACCTGATGCGCTCGGGCCGCCCCGGGCCGGTGCTGATCGACCTGCCCTTCGACGTGCAGATGGCCGAGATCGAGTTCGACATCGACACCTACGAGCCGCTGCCGGTCTACAAGCCCGCCGCAACGCGCGCTCAGGCCGAGAAGGCGATCGCGATGATGAACGCGGCCGAGCGTCCGCTGATCGTCTCGGGCGGCGGCGTGATCAATGCGGATGCCGCGGCGAAGCTGCAGCAGTTCGCCGAGATCATGGGCGTGCCGGTAATCCCGACGTTGATGGGCTGGGGATCGATTCCCGACGACCATCCGTTGATGGCCGGCATGGTGGGCCTGCAGACCTCGCACCAGTATGGCAACGCGACGATGCTTGCGTCGGACTTCGTGATCGGCATCGGCAACCGCTGGGCGAATCGCCACACGGGCTCCGTCGAAGTCTATACCGCGGGCCGCAAGTTCGTGCATATCGACATCGAGCCGACGCAGATCGGCCGCGTCTTCGGGCCGGACTACGGCATCGTCTCCGACGCCGGCGCTGCGCTCGATCGCCTGATCGAAGTCGCCCGCGAGATGAAGGCCGCTGGCGACCTCCCCGACCGTCGCCAGTGGGTCGAGGAATGCCAGGGCCGCAAGCGCACGATGCTGCGCAAGACGCACTTCGACGAGGTGCCGATGAAGCCGCAGCGCGTCTATGAAGAGATGAACAAGTCCTTCGGCAAGGACACCTGCTACGTCACGACGATCGGCTTGTCGCAGATCGCCGCCGCGCAATTCCTGCATGTGTACAAGGAGCGGCATTGGATCAACTGCGGGCAGGCCGGCCCACTCGGCTGGACCGTGCCGGCGGCCCTCGGCGTCGTCGCCGCGGACCCGAAGCGCAAGGTCGTCGCCATTTCGGGCGACTACGACTTCCAGTTCATGATCGAGGAGCTCGCCGTGGGCGCGCAGTTCAAGCTGCCCTACATCCACGTCGTCGTGAATAACGCCTACCTCGGCCTGATCCGCCAATCGCAGCGCGGTTTCGACATGGACTACTGCGTGCAGCTCGCGTTCGAGAACATCAATGCGCCCGAGACCGAAGGCTACGGCGTTGATCACATCGGCGTCGTCGAAGGGCTCGGCTGCAAGGCGATCCGAGTGAGGAAGCCGCAGGACATCGGTCCCGCCTTCGCGCAGGCCAAGGCGTGGATGGAGGAGTTCCGCGTGCCGGTGGTGGTCGAGATCATCCTCGAACGCGTCACCAACATCGCGATGGGCACCGAGATCAACGCCATCAACGAATTCGAGGCGCTGGCCGAAAGCCGCGCCGACGCGCCGACGGCCGTGGCGCTGCTCGACTGAATCTTAGGAGACAAGAGATGCCCCGATTTGCTGCCAACCTGACGATGCTCTTCAACGAGCACGCTTTCCTCGATCGCTTCGAAGCGGCCGCCGACGCGGGCTTCAAGGGCGTCGAGTACCTCTTCCCTTACGCCTTCAAGAAGGAAGAGCTCGCCGAGAAGCTCGACCGCTACGGCCTGACGCAAGTGCTGCACAACCTGCCCGCCGGCAACTGGGAAGCCGGCGAGCGCGGCATCGCCTGCGATCCGTCGCGCATCGGCGAATTCCAGGACGGCGTCGGTCGCGCGATCGAATATGCGCAGGCCTTGGGTTGCAAGCAGGTGAACTGCCTCGCGGGCAAGACGCCCGCCGACGTCGATGCCGGCCGCGTGCGCGAGACCTTCATAGAGAACCTGCGCTTTGCCGCGGGCAAACTGAAGGAAGCCGACATCCGCCTGCTCGTCGAGCCGATCAACACCTACGACATCCCCGGCTTCTACCTGAACCGCACGGCGCAGGCGGCGGAGATCCTCGAAGCGGTCGGGTCGGACAACCTCTTCATCCAGTACGACATCTACCACGCGCAGCGCATGGAAGGCGAACTCGCGAACACCATCGCCCGCTATCTGCCGCAGATCGCCCACATCCAGCTCGCCGACAACCCGGGCCGCAACGAGCCAGGCACGGGCGAGATCAACTACCGCTTCCTGTTCGACTTCATCGACCGCAGCAACTATCAGGGCTGGATCGGCTGCGAATACAAGCCGGCCGCGACAACGCGCGAAGGGCTCGGCTGGGTCGACGCGCTGACCCGCTGACGCCCACCCCCGCCCCGACAGAGACCCACACATAAAGGAGAACACATCATGGCAAACATCGGATTCATCGGACTCGGCATCATGGGCACCCCGATGGCCCAGCACCTCATCGACGGCGGCCACACGCTGTTCGTGAACACCCACG
>NZ_DATFAO010000107.1:0-67557 GCF_035254505.1 Aromatoleum sp.
CGCCGAGCGTCGAAAGCGCCCGTCTGGTGATCGAGACGGCGCTTGCCGAGCGCCGCAAGGTCCTCAACGAAATGGAATCAAAGGCGCTGCTTGCAGCCTTCCGCATTCCGATCGCTCAGACCGTGATCGCCCGCTCTGCGACTGAAGCGATGGTGCTGGCGGAGGAAATCGGACTCCCGGTGGTGATGAAGATCGATTCCCCCTCGATCATCCACAAGGCGGACTCCGGCGGCGTGCGGCTCAACCTCGCTAGCCTCGCCGCGGTACGCACGGCCTATCAGGAGATCCTCGAGGAAGTCCGCCGCAACAAGCCTGACGCCGCGATCAATGGCGTCGCGATCGAGCCGATGATCCTCAAACGCAATGGCCGCGAACTGGTTGTCGGCGTCAAGCGCGACCCGGTTTTCGGCCCATACATCACCTTCGGCGAGGGCGGAAACCGCGTCGAAGCGAACAAGGACCTCGCCGTCGCCCTGCCGCCGCTGAACAACTTCCTTGTCCGTGACCTGATCCGCTCGTCGCGCGTGTCGAGCCTCCTCGGCGAGTTCCGCACCATGCCACCGGTGAACATGGAGTCGCTCGAACTCGTGCTCCTGCGCGTCTCCGAAATGGTCTGCGAACTGCCGTGGATCACGGAGCTCGAGATCAACCCATTGATTGTGGACGAGGACGGCGCGGTCGCCGTCGACGCCCGCGTAACCGTCGAGAATGTCTCGCCGTCGGTCGATCGCTATGCCCACATGGCGATCCACCCCTATCCGTCGCAGCTCATCAGCGTCTGGACGCAACCGGACGGCACCCCCGTCACGATTCGACCGATCAAGCCCGAGGACGCCGAACTCGAAGTCGAGTTCGTGCGCAAACTATCGGCCGAGACCAAGTACTACCGCTTCATGAACACCATGCGCGAGTTGCCGCCGGCGATGGTTGCGCGCCTGACTCAGATCGATTACGACCGCGAAATGGCCTTCCTCGCCACCATCGACGGGGACGGCAAGGAAATCGAGGTCGGCGTCTGCCGCTATGCAGTGAATCCGGACGGCGAGTCCTGCGAATTCGCCGTCGTCGTCGCCGACGACTGGCAGCATCGCGGTCTCGCGCGCAAGCTGATGGGCGTGCTGATCGAGGCGGCTCGCAACAAGGGCCTGCTCTACATGAACGGCATCTTCCTCTCGAACAACGAGCGCATGCTCAAGTTCGTGCAGGGTCTGGGGTTCGTTCTGTCGAACGACCCGGAAGACAACACTGTCAAACTCGGCGTTCTCGCGCTTCAGGACTGACGGCCCCATGCCCGCAACAATCGAGAACCTGCAGTTCCACGGCCTTCCTGCGCTCCGCCTCACCACACCCGCCGGGGCGAGCGCCGTCGTGTCCCTCTTCGGCGCCCAGGTGCTGTCCTGGATTCCGGCCGGCGGACAAGAATGCCTCTACCTCAGCCCGAACGCGGTTTACGACGGCAGCGTCGCCATTCGCGGCGGCATCCCCGTGTGCTTCCCCCAGTTCGCCGGCCTCGGATCGCTCCCGAAACACGGTCTGCTGCGGACGCGAAACTGGGAGTTGGCCGAACAACGCGCCGGCGACGACTTCGCGATGGTCGTCCTGCAAATCAACGATAACGATGAAACGCATTCGATCTGGCCGCAGTCCTTCGCCGCCGAACTGACGGTCGCGATCGACGGCACGCGCCTCGACATCGAGTTCGAAGTCGAGAACAGCGGCTATTCGCCGTTTGCGTTCACGGCGGCGCTGCATACCTACCTGCGCGTGCGTGAGGTGGAGACTGCACAACTGCAGGGCTTGCACGGTCACGAGTATCGCGACGCCGCGGACAAGAACCAGATCAAGCAGGAAACCGGCGACGTCCTGACGATCGACCGCGAAACGGATCGCGTCTACCACGACACCAGGCGCCCGCTGTTGCTTCGTGACGGCGCGCGCAACCTCGGCATCCAGGCCGAAGGTTTCCCGGACGTCGTGGTCTGGAACCCATGGGAAGAGCGCTGCGCCGAGCTGCCCGACATGCCGGCCAACGGCTTCCGCCACATGCTGTGCGTCGAGGCCGCGGCCGCGCACCACCGTATCGAACTCGCCGCCGGCGAAAGCTGGTTCGGCCGTCAGACCCTCGTCGTCCTCTGATCCAAGCGAAACGGCGGCGCTTGCCTCGCAGCGCCGCCTGTTGCACCATCGCCCACCCTTCGCTTTCACCCGCCGCCCCGGCGGCCACGTCAGACACACATGTTGCCCCCGATCGAACACCGCATCGCCAGCGAGCTTTCCGCCCAGCCGCGCCAGGTCGTCGCCGCCATCCAGTTGCTCGATGAAGGCGCGACCGTGCCCTTCATCGCCCGCTACCGCAAGGAAGTGACGGGCGGCCTCGACGACACCCAATTGCGCACGCTCGAAGAGCGCCTCGGCTACCTGCGCGAGCTCGAAGACCGCCGCACGGCAATCCTCTCCTCCATCACAGAGCAGGGCAAGCTGACCGACGCGCTGCGCGGCGAGATCCTGACAGCCGAAACCAAGCAGCGCCTCGAAGACCTTTATCTTCCCTACAAGCAGAAGCGCCGCACGAAGGCGCAGATTGCGCGCGAAGCGGGCATCGAGCCGCTCGCGCTGGCCCTGCTCGAAGATCCGACACTGACGCCCGAGACCGAAGCCGAACGCTACTTCAATGCCGATGCCGGCTTCCCTGACATCAAGAGCGTGCTCGACGGCGCGCGCCAGATCCTGATCGAACGCTTCTCTGAAAATGCCGAACTGCTGGGCGAGCTGCGCACCTGGCTGCATGAGGAAGGCCTCGTCGCATCGTCTGTCGTCGAAGGCAAGGAAAACGAAGGCGCGAAATTCCGCGACTGGTTTGATTTCCGCGAGCCGATCTCAAGCGTTCCCTCGCACCGTGCACTCGCGCTGCTGCGCGGCCGCAACGAAGGCGTCCTGCGGCTCGCGTTGACCGTCGACCAACCGGATCCGGACGCACCGCATCCCTGCGAAAGCCGTATCGCCGCCCGCTGCGGCGTCCGCGACCAGGGCCGTCCGGCAGACCGCTGGCTGCGCGAAACGGTCCGCTGGGCCTGGAACGTCAAAATTTCGCTCCACCTCGAACTCGAACTGATGAACGAGCTGCGTGAACGCTCGGAAGAGGAAGCGATCCGCGTCTTCGCACGCAACCTCAAGGATCTGCTGCTTGCCGCACCGGCCGGCGCCCGCTGCACGATGGGCCTCGACCCGGGCATCCGGACCGGCGTCAAGGTCGCCATCGTCGACCGTACCGGCAAGCTTCTCGATACCGCGACCGTCTATCCCTTCGAACCGCGCCGCGACGCCCAGGGCTCGCTCGCGACCCTCGCGATGCTCGCGAAGAAGCACAGCGTTGAACTCGTCGCGATCGGCAACGGCACGGCATCGCGCGAAACCGACCGGCTGGTCGCGGACCTGATGCAGGCGATGCCTCAGCTGAACCTCACCCGCATCACGGTCTCCGAAGCCGGCGCGTCGGTCTATTCGGCCTCCGAGCTCGCCGCGCGCGAGTTCCCCGACCTCGATGTGTCGCTGCGCGGCGCGGTGTCGATCGCCCGCCGCTTGCAGGACCCTCTCGCCGAGCTCGTCAAGATCGATCCGAAGTCGATCGGCGTCGGCCAGTACCAGCACGACGTCAACCAGTCACGCCTTGCCAAGAGCCTCGATGCGGTCGTCGAAGACTGCGTGAACGCCGTCGGCGTCGACGTGAACACCGCCTCAGTCGCGCTCCTGTCGCGCATCTCCGGCCTGAACGCGACGCTGGCCGCCAACATCGTCAGCCATCGCGATGCGAACGGCCCCTTTGCCAGCCGCGACGCGCTGAAAAAAGTCCCGCGCCTCGGTCCGAAGACCTTCGAACAGGCGGCCGGCTTCCTGCGCATTCCGGCGGGCGACAATCCGCTCGACGCATCCGCCGTCCACCCGGAAGCCTATCCGGTCGTAGAACGCATCCTCGCAAAGGTCGCCAAGAACGTCCGCGAACTGATGGGCAACGCGACCTTTCTCAAGACGCTGCGCCCCACGGAATTCACCGACGAGCGCTTCGGCCTGCCGACGGTGCAGGACATCCTGTCCGAACTCGAAAAACCCGGCCGCGATCCCCGCCCGGAATTCCGCACCGCGTCCTTCCGCGACGGCGTCGAGACGCTGAAGGATCTCGCTCCCGGCATGATGCTCGAAGGCGTCGTCACTAACGTCACCAACTTCGGCGCCTTCGTCGATATCGGCGTGCATCAGGATGGTCTCGTCCACATCTCCGCCCTCGCCGACCGCTTCGTCAAGGACCCGCACAGCGTCGTCAAAGCCGGCCAGGTCGTAAAGGTAAAGGTTCTCGAAGTCGATCTCCCGCGCCAGCGCATCGCGCTGACGATGCGGATGAGCGACGAACCCGCGAGCGCTCGGCCAGCGCAGGCTCCGCAGCGCCATGGCGGCCGCGGCGAGCGGCGCCCGTCGGGCGGAAATCCGCGCCGCGACGAACGCGGCGGCGCACGCAGCGAGCCGGCCGACGGCGCATTGGCCGCCGCGCTCGCACGGGCGATGCGAAAGTAATCCGCTGAACGGAATCAACGTCATGACGACCATCTACGGCATAAAAAACTGCGACACGATGAAGAAGGCCCTCACGTGGCTCGATGAGCACCGCGTGGACTACACCTTCCACGACTACCGCAAGGCCGGCATCACGCCCGAAACGCTCGCACGCTGGTGCGACAAGCTCGGCTGGGAAGCCCTCGTCAATACGCGCGGCACCACCTGGCGCAAGCTTTCCCCCGAACAGCAGGCCATTTCCGGCCGCGCGGACGCGATCGCACTCATGGAAGCCAACACCAGCGTGATCCGGCGCCCCGTCATCGAAACCGAATCCGGAGAGATCATCACCGGCTTCGACCCGCTCCGATTCGAATTGCTATTTGGAGCTACCGGAGGACAGCCATGAGCTCCCCGAAAAGCTACGTTCGAGGCTTCCTTCTCGAAAACCTCGACATCCGTGGATCCGTCGTACGGCTCGATGACGTCTGGACCGCCCTGCAGCACAACCGCAACTACCCTGCGCCCGTGGGCCGGCTGCTGGGACAAATGAGCGCCGTCTCCGCCCTCATCACCGCGAACCTCAAGCAGACGGGTCGCCTGATCTTCCAGATCCAGGGCAACGGCATCGTTCGACTGCTCGTCGTCGATTGCACGGAATCGCTCAACCTGCGCGCCTTTGCCGGCTACGAAGGCATCGTTCCGGCCGACACCGGGCTACGCGCCCTCGTCGGCGACGGCATGCTCCAGCTCACGCTCGACATCGCGGGTCTCGACCAGCCTTACCAGAGCATCGTTCCACTGGAAGGCGACAGCATCGCCGCCACCTTCGAGCACTACCTGGCGCAATCGGAACAGCAGCCGGCCGGACTCTGGCTCGCCTGCTCCGGCGATCGCGCAGCCGCCCTGTTCCTGCAAAAGCTCCCTGGTGCCGATGCACGCGACGCCGACGGCTGGTCGCGCATCCACCAGCTCGCGCAGACGGTCAAGGACGAAGAGTTGCTGCAGCTCGAACCGGAAACGCTGCTGGGCCGCCTGTTTGCCGAAGAGGATGTGCGCCTCTTCGAGCCACGGCCCGTGATCCACCACTTCCCGCCCGATCGCGACAAAGTCATCGCGATGCTGCGCTCGATCGGTGAAGACGAAGTTCGGAGCATTCTCGAAGAGCATGGCGAACTCGTGATCCGCGACGACCTCTCGAATCATGAATATCGCTTCGAGCCCGACGAAGTCGACGACCTGTTCAACAATCCGCCGGCCCCGGACACGCCCCCCACGCTGCATTGACACCCGTCGGACGTCCCCGCAGCGGTCCTGCAGGGCCCCGAAACCCTCCCGGCGACACGGAATATCGCGGCAGCCTTGCCCGATTCCATGACGGTCAGTAAACTTTTGCTTTTTTTGGCTTTTCCCACTCCATGTCCGCACTGCCTGCCGACCGCTCCATCGAGTTCCGCAACGCCTCGCTCGGCGCCACGATCGCCCTGCTGAAAGAGAGCGAGCCGGCACGCCTCGCGGACGCAATGCACCGCATGCTCGGCGGCATGCCCGACTTCTTCAGCGGTGAACCGGTCGTACTGGATTTCGCCGCCGTGGCGCAGTTCCCCGACCGGGTCGACTGGACAGGCATCACCAGCCTGATGCGCCGCTATCAGCTTCAGCCTATTGGCGTTCGCAATCTGCCGCCGCACCTCGTCCAAGCTGCGCGGATCGCCGGCCTGGCGCTCCTTGACGCCAGCGAACTTCGCGACCGCCAAAGCCCGCCGCCACCGCAGCCTCGCGTCGAAGCGCCGCCGCCGCAGCCTGCACCCCAGCCGGCACCCGCGTCCGCCCCCGTCGTCACGCCCGTCGCAAATACCGTCTTTGTCGATCGCCCCTTGCGATCCGGCCAACAGGTTTACGCGCGCGGCGCGGACCTCGTACTGCTCGCGGGCATGAGCAACGGCGCCGAAGTGATCGCCGACGGCAGCATTCACTGCTACGGCCCGCTCTTGGGTCGGGCCCTCGCGGGCGCCCAGGGCAACACCGCTGCCCGCATCGTCACCACCAGCTTCGGTCCCGAGCTCGTGTCGATCGCCGGCATCTACCGGACTTTCGAACAAGGTGTTCCCGAAGCGGTCGCCGGCCGCACCGCTGCCGTGCGCCTGACGGGCAGCGGCAATGAACAAAAGCTCACCATCGAACACCTGCTGCTCGACTGAAGCAGCCAACTATCAGGAAGGATCAACCGTGACCCGTGTCGTCGTCGTAACTTCTGGCAAGGGTGGTGTCGGCAAGACCACCACCAGCGCCGCCTTCTCCTCCGGACTCGCGCTGCGCGGCTTCAAGACCGCGGTCATCGACTTCGACGTCGGCCTGCGCAACCTCGACCTCATCATGGGCTGCGAGCGCCGCGTGGTGTACGACCTGATCAACGTGCTCAACGGCGAAGCCAAGTTGACCCAGGCGCTCATCAAAGACAAGCACTGCGACAACCTCTTCGTGCTGCCCGCGTCGCAAACGCGCGACAAGGACGCACTCACCGAAGAAGGCGTCGAGAAGGTGCTCAAGGAACTCGAGCACATGGGCTTCGATTACATCGTCTGCGACTCGCCCGCCGGCATCGAACGCGGCGCGGTGCTCGCGCTGACCTTCGCCGACGAAGCGATCGTCACCACCAACCCCGAAGTGTCCTCGGTGCGCGACTCCGACCGCATCCTCGGCATCCTGCAATCCAAGTCGCGCCGCGCGGCCGACGGCAAGGAGCCGGTCAAGGAACACCTGCTGGTCACCCGTTACTCGCCCAAGCGGGTCGAGGAAGGCGAAATGCTGTCATTCAAGGACGTGCAGGAGCTGCTGCGCGTACCGCTGATCGGCGTGATTCCGGAATCGGAGTCGGTGCTGCAGGCCTCCAACCAGGGGACGCCGGCCATCCACCTGAAGGGCACCGACGTTTCCGAAGCCTATACCGACGTTGTCGCGCGCTTCCTCGGCGAAACTCGCGACCTGCGCTTCGTCAACTACGAAAAGCCGGGGCTCATCAAGCGCCTTTTTGGAGGCAAGTGACATGTCGCTGCTGTCCCGCCTTTTCGGCGAGAAGAAAAAGACCGCGGAGATCGCCAAGAACCGCCTGTCCTTGCTCATTGCCCACGAGCGCAGCGGCGGAGCACCGAAGGCGGACTTCCTGCCGGCCCTTCAGCGCGAGCTGATCGAGGTCATCTCGAAGTACGTCGCGGTCAATCCGGACGACATCAAGGTGATGCTCGACAAGCAGGACAACTACGAAGTCCTCGAAGTCAATATCGTCCTGCCCGAGCAGGGCCGCTGACGAACGGCGCAAGGGCCCGCGGGAGCCATCCCGTGAGCCCTTCGTCGTGTATCCACCCTTCCCTATTTCGCCTCGAGCAAGGCGGCCGCAGGCACCCCCACGCGGACGTTGCCCCATTGGCGCTCTCCGATCATGATCGGCATCGCGATGTCGCACAGGATCTCGCCGGTATCGCGCAGGTAAGTCTGCAGCAGCAGCGGCTCGCGGTTCTTCGCGGCGCGGAGCTCCGCGGGAGCCTCGAACTTGCGGCATGTCCGGTTGCCGACAAGATCGACGTCCCGATTGCCGGTCAACGGCTTCGAAAACTTCAGGTTGTGCGCGGCTAGGTAGCTGTCGTTATTCACAGCCACGGCGAAGGCGGCACCCGGAATCGACCCGAGGCAATCCTCGAGGATCTGCTGGCAGCGGCGACCATACTCGTTACCCCAGGACACGCGGTACTTCTGCGGATCGGTATTCGGGATCGGCTCGTAACGCCGGTCGAAGACGTCCATATTCGCGTTGCGCATCTCAGTCAGTTGCGTCTGGATCGCATCGCGGAACAGCCGAGCACGTTCCACTGCGCGGTCGAAGGCGCCCTTGCCGATCTTGAACCGCGACACCAACTCCTGCACCGACTCGGTCGCCCGCGCGAGCTTGACCGACGACTCCTCGGACTCACGCATGTGCTGCGCCACGGTGCCGGTCAGATCGTGAATCGCGTTCACATTGTCGTGAACCTGGGCGTTGGTAGCCGACAGTTCCTCCATCGCGGCCGCGATCTGAAGAAGCTGCTCCCCGGTCGTTTCGAACTCCCCCACCATGTGCTCGAACTGCGTCGCCGAACGTCCGACCACCTCGCGCGCCTGCAGCATGTCGCTGTTGATCACTTCGTTCTCTGCACGCGTGTTCATCACCCGCGCGATCATGTCGTCGATGTTGCCGGTAATCTCGACCGCTGCAGTATTCACGCGCTCGGCAAGCTTCCGGACCTCGTCGGCGACGACCGCGAACCCCCGTCCCGCCTCGCCGGCGCGTGCGGCCTCGATCGCCGCGTTCAACGCGAGCAGGTTCGTCTGGTCTGCAATTTCGCGAATCAGCGACGCAATCTCCTTGACGCTCACCGAACGCTTGGAGAGGTCATCCACCGTCGAGTTGAATCGCACGACCTTTTCGCTGACCGCATTGATCTTGTCCGCGATGTCGCGCATTTCATCCAGCGAGCCACGGGCGATATCGAGGTTCTTCGTGGTCGAGGCGGAAATCTGCTGAGTGCTCGCGGAAACGCTCTCGATCGCGGCCGTCGACTCCGTGCTTGCGCTGAACACCACCTCCGTCATCTGCCCCTGCTGCCGCGCATCGGCGGCGGAACTCTCGACGCGCGACTTCACCATTACGGCATCCCGCGCAATGTTGACGCTGGCAGTCCGCACATCGCTAATAACCTGCCGCATCTTGTCCGCGAAGAGGTTGTAGCTCTCGGCCAGATCCCGCAGTTCGTCGTGCGTCACCAGCGGCAGGTTGCGCGAGAAATCGCCCTCGCCTCGCGCGATTTCGTTGAAGACGCCGGTAATGATCCTCACAGGCCGGACGATCAGGTGCCGGATGAACAAGATCTGCCCGACGTTGAGGCAAAGCGCGATGATCGTCAGCGCGGCGAGCAGATAGATACCGCCGTCGAGCACTCCGATCACTTGCTGAACGAGTTCCGGCGCAACTTTGCCTTTCGCCAGCAGTTCCCGGACATCGCGCTCGCGATCGATGTAGATGCCGACGTAAACCACGTCGATGAAAAACAACAGCAGAAAACTGGAAAGCTTCTTGGTCAGCGAATTCCAGAACAGCTTCTCGACCGACTCGTACAGTCCGCCATTCGTCTCCATGGTCTCTCCGGGCAAGGGTATTTTTTGCTTTATCGGGCATCCTAGCCGAAGACTTGAGCCTCCCGCACTCGATTCTCAATTATTCACTTTCAGACGGTCGAATTCGCGGCGCAGGCCGTTTCGCGCCTGCTCGGACGCCGGATGGATTTGCCCCACCCCGTTTGACATGCCACAATTATCTTTTTGCCGTCTCCCTACGATTCATGAGCGATCAGAACAATAGCGCCCTCGTTCCTCAGGACGAGAACCACATCATCGCCGAGCGCCGCGAGAAGCTGGCCGCCTGGCGCGCCTCCGGTCGCGCCTACCCGAACGACTTCTCCCGCGAGAACACCGCTGGCAAGCTCGATGAACTGTACGGAGACAAGGAAGCCGAAGCGCTCGATACGACCCCGATCGAGGTGCGCGTCGCCGGCCGTGTCATGCTCAAGCGGGTCATGGGCAAGGCGAGCTTCATTACGATCCAGGACATTTCGGGTCGCATTCAGCTTTACGTCACCCGCGACGCCGTCGGCGAGGACGTTTACGCGGAATTCAAGCACTGGGACATCGGCGACATCGTCGGCGCCGCAGGCGCGCTCTTCAAGACGCGCACGGGCGAACTGTCGGTCAAGGTCACCGAGCTGCGTCTGCTGACTAAGAGCCTGCGCCCGTTGCCGGACAAGTTCCACGGTCTCACCGACGTCGAGCAGAAGTATCGCCAGCGCTACGTCGACCTGATCATGAGCGAGCAGACGCGCTTCACCTTCGTCGCGCGCAGCCGCATGGTGCAGTCGATCCGCAACTACATGGTCAACCACGGCTTCCTCGAAGTCGAGACGCCGATGATGCACCCCATTCCCGGCGGCGCATCGGCCAAGCCCTTCGTGACGCACCACAACGCGCTGGACATGGAACTCTTCCTGCGCATCGCGCCGGAGCTGTACCTCAAGCGGCTCGTCGTCGGCGGCTTCGAGAAGGTCTTCGAGGTCAACCGCAATTTCCGTAACGAAGGTCTCAGCCCGCGCCACAACCCCGAATTCACGATGATGGAGTTCTACGAGGCCTACGCGGACTACCGTAGTCTGATGAACTTCACCGAAGGGCTGCTGCGCCAGGCTGCCCGCGAAGCGCTCGGCACCGAGGTCTTCGTGTACCAGGGTCGCGAACTCGACCTGTCGAAGCCCTTCGCGCGCCTGACCATCGTCGAGGCCATCCGCAAGTACCACCCCGGCTTCTCGATCGAACAGCTGAACGACGCCGAATGGCTGCGCAAGAAACTCAAGGATCTCGGCGCGGAAGCACGTGCTGGCGCTGGCTTGGGCTCGCTGCAGTTGCTGATGTTCGAAGAAACCACCGAAGCGCAGCTTTGGGAACCGACCTTCATCATCGACTACCCGGCTGAGGTCTCCCCTCTGGCTCGCCGCAACGACCAGAACCCGGATATCACGGAGCGCTTTGAGCTCTTCATCGTCGGCCGCGAGATCGCCAACGGCTTCTCCGAGTTGAACGACCCGGAAGATCAGGCCGCTCGCTTCCTCGAGCAGGTCAAGGCTAAGGAAGCCGGTGACGAGGAAGCCATGTACTTCGACGCCGACTACATCCGTGCGCTCGAATACGGTTTGCCCCCGACCGGCGGCTGCGGCATCGGCATCGACCGCTTGGTCATGCTTCTCACCGACAGCCCCAGCATCCGAGACGTGATCCTGTTCCCTCAGATGCGAATGGAATAAGCAGTACCGCTTCCAGGACACCCGGGCGCCGCGAGGCGCCCTGTTTTTTTCAGGACAGGAATCGCCCGCCATGCCGATCGAGCCCGCCCGGTTGAGCTTCGCCGACGACGGCACGCCGCAATCCGAAGCCTACGGTGACATCTACCATTCCCGCGACGGCGGTCTGGAACAGTCACACCACGTCTTCCTTGCCGGAAACGGTCTTCCCGAGCGCTGGCAAGGCCGGGAGCAGTTCACGGTCCTCGAGACCGGTTTTGGCCTGGGCCTCAACTTCCTGGCGACTTGGAACGCCTGGCGTCAGGACGGGCAGCGCTGCGGGCGCTTGCACTACGTTTCGGCAGAGCTCCACCCCTTCACGCGCACCGACCTGGCCACGCTCCATACACGGTGGCCAGAACTGCGCGCGCTTGCCGAAGCGCTGCAAGCCCAGTGGCCGGCCCTGACGCCTGGTTTTCATCGGCTGCATCTCGACGAAGGGCGGGTTGTTCTGACGCTCCTCTTCGGGGACGCCCGGGCACTGCTGCCGCAGCTCGTCTGCCAGGCCGACGCCTTCTATCTGGATGGGTTTTCACCGGCCGCGAACCCCGAGCTTTGGTCGGAAGGTCTGCTGCGGTGCCTGCCGCAACTGGCGGCGCCGGGCGCCACTCTGGCCACTTGGTCCGTATCCGGCTCTGTGCGGCGAGCGCTCGCCAGCGCCGGCTTCGAATGCGAAAAAACGGCCGGATTCCGCGGCAAACGCGAAATGCTGCGGGCGATTTTCCCCAAAACGGGGAGCGCCGATCGCCCCGTGGAACACGCTCGGCGTCATGCGCTGGTGCTCGGCGCGGGCCTCGCGGGCAGCAGCATCGCGTGCCGTCTGGCCGAATACGGATGGCTTGTGGACGTCGTCGACGGCGCGCCCGGGCCGGGTCACGGCGCATCGGGAAACCTGGCCGGCGTGCTCCGCCCGCTACCGAGCCTCGACGACAACCGCCTCGCCCGCATCACCCGCGCCGGCGCACTGTACGGACTGCGTCACCTCGCCCGCCTTTCCGCTCAAGGCCTCGACGTGCACTGGGACGCCTGCGGCGTGCTGCACCTCGCCCGCGACCCCGTCCACGAGAACAAGCAACGCAAGGTGGTCGAGGTACACAGTCCTCCAACCGACTACCTACGTTTCGTCGACTCGGACGAGGCGTCCCGGCTTGCCGGCTGGCCTTTGCCTGTCGGCGGATGGTGGTTTCCCGGCGGCGCGTGGGTGAATCCGCCGAGCCTGTGTGCGGCGAATCTCGCCTCCCACTCGTCCCGCGTTCGTTGCCACTACAGCCGCAGCGTCCAACGGCTCGAACGGGTCGGCGATGAGTGGGTAGCCTACGACGCCTCAGGCAAACCGATCGCCGCGGCGCCGATCGTGATCCTCGCCAACGGAGTCGGAGTACGCGGCATCGCGCAAGCTGCGGCGCTGCCAGTACGCAGTGCCCGCGGCCAGGTCACGCATCTCGTCGGAGGCTTGGGTAGCGCGCCAAGCGTCGTCGTTTGCCGTCTCGGCTACGTCAGCCCGGCAATCGACGGCATCCGCTGCGCAGGCGCCACATTCTCGGTTAACGACGACGAAACCGCCCTGCGCGATGCCGACCACAAGGAGAATCTCGCAAAGCTGGACTTCATCCTGCCCGGTTTTGCGTCGCAGCAAGCGCTCGCCGACCCTCCCGGCCGAGTGGGGTTCCGCCCCGCCTCTCCGGACCGGCTGCCGATGGTCGGCGCCTTGCCGTCCGCGAGCACGATCGAACGTGGTACGGCGCTCGCAGCGATCCCCCGCTACCCTGATTTGCATACCGTCGAAGGCTTCGGCGCGCGCGGCCTGGTGTGGGCAGCACTTGCGGGAGAACTGCTTGCAAGCAGGCTGTCGGGCGCTCCTCTTCCCCTTGAACGCGAGCTCGTCGAGGCGCTTGATCCGGGTCGCTTCCTTTTTCGCCCAGTTAAATGTCCTATAACGGAAGAATAATCTCAAAATGCCGGACGCCCGGCTGGCTTACAGCATTCCCGGTATAGTTGTGCATCGCAGCGATCGGTATCATCGATCACGTTCAAAGGCGGAACGTCTGCTTCGGGAGGATGCAAGACGAATTCAGGGGCCGCCGGTTCATGACAAGTACCAGTACCCTTTCGTCGGCGACACAAACACAACGGTATTGCCGCCCAATCCACTAAAATGAATGTGGGAATCCCGATCCGCGCTGACAAGTGCCACACTAGCACGACCTCGCCAACACGTCGTTATAAAGCGGCGGGTGGGCAAGCGTACGACCGACAGAGCAAGTTGCGCCCTCGGGACGCAACCAGACCGAGCTTGCGATGAGCCAGGATTCACACCTCCGTTACGATGTGGAAGCCGCTTTGCGAGCAAGCGAAGCGCGTTTGCGCGAAGCGCAGGCGGTGGCTCGCATGGGCGACTGGGAACTCGATCGCAAGACCGGTGTAATGAGCTGGTCGCCTGGCTTGTTCAAACTCTTCGAACGGCCACTCGAACTCGGGACTCCCGATCTCAACGAAGCCCTGGGCTATTACGCCCCCGAATCGATCGACCAGACCCGTGACACTTTTTGGCGAGTTATCGATTCCGGGGAACGGGAAGAGTTCGAACAACTGGTTTGGCTGCCCTCTGGTGCGGAACGTTACCATGCGACGACGATCGTACCGGTAAAGGACGCCGACGGTTATATCTACAAGTTGTACGGTACGACGCAGGATGTGACTGCCCGCAAGTTGGTAGAGCAAGAGTTGCGCAGGCAGACCCGAGAGATCGCCGATCTTTATGAAAATGCACCCTGCGGCTACTACTCGCTCGATGCCGAAGGCTCCATCGTCCGCATCAACGACACGCAACTGCGCTGGCTCGGCTTCACGCGAAAGGAAGTCGTCGGCCACATGAAGGCCGCGGATCTTTTCAGCGCCCCCAGCCGAGCACTGTTCGAGCACGTCTTCCGCGTGTTCAAGCGAAAGGGGGTACTCCGCAATATGGAGCTCGACTTACTCCGAAAGGACGGCTCAGTACTACCGGTACTGCTCAGTTCGACCGCGATCTTCGACGCCGACGGCGGCTTCGTCGCGAGCCGTACCGTCGTCTCCGACAACTCCGATCGCAGGCAACTCGAACTCGAGCGCGCGGCGCACGCAACGCGCGTCACGGACGTCTCCCGGCACATGGTCGAGGTCCAGGAGCGCGAGCGGCGCAAGCTCGCGTCGGACCTCCATGACCACGCGAGCCCGAACCTCGCTGCGCTGCGTCTCACGCTGGGCAACCTTGCCGAGGCGCTCCCACCCGAAGTACGCGAAGGGCTGCAATCCCTGCTCGACGACGCGAACGGTCTGCTGCTCGACACCACCAATGGGATCCGCGACATCTGCACGGACCTGCGCCCGGCAGCACTGGACTACGCGGGCTTGGTGCCGGCGCTGCACGACTATGCCCAGCAGTTCACCCAGCGAACCGGCGTACGCGTTGACCTCGACACCGCGAGCTTCGATTTCCAGGTGGCGCCGAACATACAATCGCTGCTGTTCCGCATCGTGCAGGAAGCGCTCACCAATTGCGCAAAGCACGCTCGAGCCCGTTCCGTACATATACGTCTCGGGAACTGCAGTTCGCAGGTCGTGATGCAGATTTCCGACGACGGCGTCGGCTTCGATTCGCGACAGCTCTCTGACCGGGGATCAACTCATGGCATCGGCCTCATCACGATGCGCGAGCGCGCTGAATTCGCCGGCGGACGCTTTACCATGAATTCCCGGCCGGGCGCCGGCACCGAAATCACCGTTGTCTTCGAACATGACGCGGGCGTCCTGCGCCAGTCACCGATACCTCAATCCCCAGTTACTCCGACCGACGACTTGCTCTCGGCGGGAGGAAAACAATTATGAGCCCACCTATCCGAGTCATTCTCGCCGACGATCACCGCATGTTCCTGCATGCCCTGCGCGCGCTGCTCGACCGTGAACCGGAAATCGAGGTCGTCGGAGTCGCGGGCAACGGCGACGAACTGCTGACGCTGGCCCGTAATCATCCGGTCGATATCGCGTGCATCGACATTGCCATGCCCTTGATGAACGGAATCGAGGCCACGCGGCGTCTCCTCGCGCTGCGGCCGGGAATCGGCGTGATCGGCCTGTCTGCGTTTTCCGACCGGCAGTTCGTGCTCGACTTGCTCAATGCTGGAGCCCGAGGCTACGTCACGAAGGCCGAGGCCGGCGAGGAATTGCTGCGCGCGATCCAGACGGTGCGGCAGGGTAAGACTTACCTGTGCCCGGACGTCGCCGCGACGGTCACGAACGCCCTTCTTTACAACGCGGTCGGAGACAACTCCGCGCCGCGCATCACTGCGCGCGAGCGCCAGGTGCTGCAGCTGATCGCCGAAGGCCACACGTCCGCACGCATAGCGGACCGACTGCATCTGGCGGCCTCCACGGTAGAGGTCCATCGCCGGAATATCATGCGAAAACTCGATGTGCATAGCGTCGCGGAGCTGACCAAATATGCCATCCGCAATGGCATCACATCAATTTCCGACTGATCACCGGGCTGCGCGAGCGTACCGCACAGTCGGTATGCGAAAACACGCTGAAGGGTGTATGTGCGATCCGTCTGTATCAACGTAGCATTCGGTCACTGCAGTTCGAGTTCCCGGAGCGATGCAGCCCAGCGGACGCATCTCCCCACATCCATCAGCCAGAGGACCAGTACATGAACACTCTCGTGTCACCCCAGCAGATCGCCAGCGTAGCCACCGGCAATATTTCCGCCTTCCAGTCGCTCGCCGACATCGTCATGAACGCGTCCGGTCAGCTGATGGCACTCAACTTCGACGCTGCCCGAAATCTGTGCGTTAACGTCTCGGCCGCCACGCCGGTTGTTCAGGGTGATCTGCGCGATCAGGTCGCCTCGGGTATGGGCGCGCAGGCCAAGTCGATCGAGCAGACGGTCGAGTACTTCAACAGCATCAACGATCTGCTCGTTCGCACCCAAGGCGAACTGGCCGATTTCGGGATGCGTCAGCTCAACGATGCCTCGCACAGCATTGCCGAGACGCTGGAGCAGTTTGCCGGAGCCGCACCGGCGGGCACTTCGGATATGATCAGCGCTGTGAAGTCGGCGGTGAGCAATGCCACCGCGACGTACGAGAATTTCGTCAAGAACACCCGCAGCCTGGCTGAAACGAACCTCGCTGCGGCTGCCAATGCGATGCAGCCGATGCTGGCCGCCACCACCGGCGCAGTCAGCAAGTCGGGCAAGAAGGCCGCCTGACAGGCTCCTCCAGCCTTGCACCCAGGCGGGGTGAGAGCAGATTCATCGCCCCGCCGGGCAGGCCTATTCACGCCGAACTCAGACGCTTTTCGAAATCCGGAAGCGGAAGCGGCTTGCTGAAGAAATAGCCCTGGTAGTAGTTGCAGCCGTGGATTGCCAGGAAGTGGCGCTGCTCGTCTGTTTCCACCCCTTCCGCGATGACATCGAGCCCCAGGCTCTGTCCCAGTGCAATGATGGTGCGCACGATGGCGGCATCGTTAGCGTTGGCCAACACATCCCGCACGAAGGACTGGTCGATCTTCAGTTGCTCCAGCGGCAGACGCTTCAGATATGAAAGGGACGAAAAGCCTGTCCCGAAATCATCCAGCGAGAAACGGATTCCTCGCGCTTTGAGCGCAACCATCTTGTCGACCACGACGTCGATATTTTCAAGCAGTGTACTCTCCGTCAGTTCGAGCTTGAGATTCGCAGGATCTGCCCCGCTCGCACCAACCACCTCGAGCACTTCCTGGACGAAATCGGGCTGCTGAAACTGCCTCGCGCTGACATTGACCGCCAGCAGCAGGTGGCGGGTCGCCGGGTCGGCCTCCCAGGCTTTCAGCTGCCGACAGGCGGTTTCCAGCACCCAGCGCCCGATGGGCAGGATCAGCCCGGTTTCTTCGGCCAGCGGAATAAAGGCCGCCGGCGAGATGAGGCCCCTTTGCGGGTGGCGCCAACGGATCAGCGCTTCCGCACCGAATACGTGGCCCCCGCTATCGACCTGCATCTGGTAGTGCAGTTCGAGCTGGTCCGGCAAGGCCTTGCGCAGCCAGGATTCCATGCGGACGCGCTCTTCCAGCGCGGCCTGCATACTCGCGTCGAAGAAGTGGATCTGGTTGCGGCCGGTGCGCTTGGCCTGGAACATCGACGCGTCGGCGAGCTTCAGCAACTCTTCCACGCTCGTTTCGCCTGCGCTGAAGAGGCTGATGCCGATGCGGGAGGTGCCGACGTACTCCTGGCCACCCAGCTCGATGGGCTGCCCGATCGCATCGTGAATCCGCTTTGCCACCTCCCGCGCCTGCATCGCAGCCGGATCCCGCTCGGTGCTCAGCCCCTCGAGCACGACAGCGAATTCGTCGCCGCCCAGCCGCGCCACGGTGTCTTCGCCGTGCACGCAGGCCCTGATCCGGCGCGAAACACCGACGAGCAGTTCGTCCCCGACTTCGTGCCCGCGCGTGTCGTTCAACGCCCGGAAGTCGTCGAGGTCGATGAAAAGGATCGCGCCATGATGTCGTTTGCGCTTGCCGGACATCACCGTCTGCCGCAGACGGTCGAGGAGCAGTCGCCGGTTGGGGAGTCCGGTCAGGGCGTCGTAGAAGGACAGGCTGTGGATCAGCTCTTCGGCTTGTTTGCGCTGCGAGATGTCGATGAATGATCCGACGTAATTCGTCACGGTACCGGTGCGGTCGACGACTTCGGAAATGCTCAACCACGCGGGGAAGGTTTCTCCGTTCTTGCGGCAGAGCCTGATTTCGCCTTGCCAAAGGCGGTTACGGCTCAAATCACTGCATATGGCATTCCACAGCAGCGGGTCCTGCCGGCCAGACTGGAGCATGTCGGTACTTTGTCCAACTGCTTCGTCGGCGCAGTAGCCGGTCACCGCAGTGAAGGCCTGGTTGACTCGCAGAATCGCGTGGTCACGGTCGGTAATGACCATTGCCTGTTGAGACTCGAAGGCCGTGGCCGCGATGCGAAGCTCGGCCTCGGCTTGCTTGTAGTCCGTGACGTCGCGGGAAATGCCGAAGATACCGATTACATCGGAGTCATCATCGCGCAGGACACCCTTCGTGGCGAGGAAGACGCGCCTGCCGTCGGCGGTCTGGAGCGTGCTTTCATCGCTGATGACGCGATTCTCGGCGAGCACCCGCCGGTCGACCGCCATCAACCACTCGGCCTGCTCCGGTGGAAAGATCTCGCGATCGTCCTTGCCCAGCACTTCCGCGGAAGACTTGCCGACATATTCGCTCGCGGCGCGATTGAACAGGAGGTAGCGGCCCTCGGTATCCTTCGCAAAGATCGCGTCGGCCGAGCTGTCCGAAATTGCCGCGAGCAATTGCAGGGCGCGGCGTTTTTCGACTTCGGAGGCGATATGACGTCGGTGACTGTCCTGGATCTGGCTGACAAGGCGCCCGAGCAGGCCGAAGAGCAACAGCGCGGTTATTGCCACGAACAGCCAGCCCTTGGCCACGCTGACGACGACGATGACCTCGGGATTGGCGAACAGGAGTCCGAGGATCTTGTCCGAGAGCAGGATCCAGAGTGCAGCGAATGCCGAATATGTCAGGACGATCCTGAGAACACCATTCTGCACATTGGGGGTTGGGGATGGCGGCGACATGGGACTCTTGTTCGGTCTTCGGGTCGTTAGGGTCTACAGACCGGTTACGGCAGATTCGACGTCGTCGCCTCGAATAATTTGATACATCTATTCAAGCATGATTGCCCGGCCGGCGTCGTCAGTATTCCTACGATTGTCGCGCCCCGAATTGTCAATTTATGCTTCACGGAGACGGCCGGAAGCTGAAGACGACGCCCCTTGCTCGCACTACGCGTATTCCGCGCGAGTGACGCAGTTGCGTCCACGGTTCTTGGAGCAGTACAGCGCCTTGTCTGCAGCTTCGACGAGCTGGTCCGTCGTCTCGATCGCGAGTTCCGGGTAGGCCGCGACGCCGAGGCTGATCGTGACTTTGAGGCCGTCAACCACCATGTTTTCGACGTCGCCCCGAACCCGCTCGGCGACGCTGATCGCGCCGTCCATGTTGGTGTGCGGCAGAATGGCGAGGAACTCTTCGCCGCCGTAGCGACAGGCGGTGTCGTACTTGCGCAGGCTGTCGTGGAAGCTCTTGGCGACGCACTGAAGGACCCGGTCGCCCTGCTCGTGGCCGTAGGTGTCGTTGAATTTCTTGAAGTGGTCGATATCGAACATCATCACCGCGAACGGCGTGTTGGTGCGGCTCGCGCGGCTGAACTCGGTGGTCAGCACGTAATCCATATGGCGACGGTTATAGAGGCCGGTGAGTGCGTCCGTCGTCGAGAGGCGGCGGAGTTCCTCTTCCAGGCGCTTTTCCTCGGTGACGTCGCGGATCAGCGCGGCCGAGCCGATCGCGAGGCCATGGGCATCCTGGATCATCGACACGTACACCTGGAACAGGCGGTTGTTATAGACGTTGATGATGTTTTCGTTCGAGGTCCGCTGCTTGAGCCATTTCTGCATTTCCTCGGGATTGTCGAAGAGTTCGAGGAAGCCCTTCTCGGTGATCTCGGCGGCAGACTTGGTCAACAAGCCTTCGGCTGCAGGGTTGACCAGGACCACATTGCCGACGCCGTCCGTCACGACGATTCCTTCGTCCGCGCCATGGATGATGGTGGTGAGCTTGTCCTGCTCGCGGCGCAGGCCCGCCTGGGTCTGGCGGATCTCGGCGGTCATCACGTTGAAGATCCGTGCCATCTCCCCCAGCTCGTCGTTGCGCTGGATTTCCACTTTCTGTTCGAGATCGCCCTGGGAGATTTTCTGCATCCCGCTCATCAGCTGCTCGATCGGCCCGGTGACCGAGCGCCGAAGGAGGTTGCCGGCGATCAGGATCGTGACCGCGAGCGTTGCGATCAGGGCCAAGGCGGAGTGCTTGCGCGAGGCGACGAGGCTTTCGTCTATCGCCGACAATGAGGTCGTGAGCTGGATGACGCCGCGCGTGCGCTTCGATGCGTGGCAATCACGGCAGTCCTGGGAGGTCTTGATCGGGGCAAGGAAGGTCAGCAGGCGATGACCGTCGTCCGACTCGTGGTAGTACGAGACGATCTCGTTGGTGTCGAGCGCCTGGACCAGCCTCTCGTCGTTGCTCTGGAGGATAGCCGTGTGTTGCTCCTCCGGGCGCCGCTCGTAGCGTTCCTTTTCGAGCGTGATGTTGACCTGGTCAATGGTCTTGTTGTCGGTGAAGGCCTCGTGCCCGTCGTAGCGGATGATCTTGAAATCCGTGATGTACGGAATGCTCTTGAAATGGCTGGTGAAGGAAATGGCGGCCTCGGTCGAACCCGTCATCATGATCGCTTCGATGCCTTCGGCGATGCTATTAGTCAGAACCGTGAGCGAGTGCTCCCGCTCCTGCAGCGCCGAGCGTTCCTGCATCCAGCTGTGCAGGCCGTCGGCGATGAGCATCGCAACGGACACGGCGATACTGACCGCCAGAATGATCTTGTGGCGAATCCGCAGCTGGAGGAATTGCGGGAAAACGAGCTTGCCTGAACGCATCGAGGTCTCCGCCCGGGAGGCCGGCACTCCTTGGGACAGTAACTTTTGGTAACACAAGCCGGCAAGGCGCCAAGCATAACCGATCTATCACCAAAGGCTAGTACCCGCCATGCATTTTCAATGGACCGCTAGTCCATCCCTTGTGCCGAGCGGGCAAGTGCCTGTTTGTAGACGTCCCGGTCCGCCTCGGAGAAACAACAGAAGGTCACGTCGATCCGGGTACTCAACCTGGGCAGTGTCTCGGCGACGCTTCGCAGCGCGACGGCCGCGGCGGCGCCTTTGGGATAGCCATAGACACCCGTGCTGATCGCGGGAAAGGCGATGGTGTGCAGACCGTGGGCGTCGGCGAGTTCGAGGCAGCGCATGTAGCAGCGAGCGAGCAGCGCCTCCTCACCCCGCGATCCGCCATGCCAGACCGGACCCACGGTGTGGATCACATGGCGTGCGGGCAGCCGGTAGCCGCGGGTGATCTTCGCATCGCCAGTCGCGCAGCCGCCGAGGGTACGACATTCGGCGAGGAGATCGGGGCCGGCCACGCGGTGGATTGCTCCGTCGACGCCTCCGCCGCCCAGAAGCGACTCGTTTGCCGCATTGACGATCGCGTCGACTTTCAGCGTCGTGATGTCCGCCACGATGATGTCCATTTCCTTTCCTCCATCGATTGTTCCTGCCGATCCTTCTTCATGCACCGGCATCACATCGACTCGCCGGAAAGCGCCGTCACAGCTATCATCCGGCAGAACGAAATTGCATAGCCGGATACGGGGACGGGATCACATGAGACTGAAGGAAGGTTTGCAAACGCTTGAGAGTGCTGTCTTCCTGGCGCTGATCGTCATTGGCATAACAGGTCTTTCTTGGTCTTTCTTCGAGCCGGACGGATTGCTTTCACGCGTCCTTGGCGGCGTCTGGGATGCGCAGACGCAGCATCCGATACTGATCGTGCCGACACTGATCGGGTGCTACTTCGCGATCCGGGCCTTCCTCAACGGGGGACTCGTGCCCGGAAAGGGAGGCTTGCCCGCGCAGTTGATGGTGTACCTCATGGTCGGGATCGGAATCTATTACAGCTACAAGTGGTTCGCCGCCTAACATCAGCCCAGAGCGCGGGCGACGAAATGCCGCGGCACCCGGGTGCGGGGGACGCGCCCCGCGAACCAGCTGCGCACGTCCTCTTCCAGCCCGATGCCGTGCATGTAGTTGTATAGCGCCTTGTTGAGCGCAATGCCAAGGGTGTCGTGGTCCGTCCCCGTGGGGTCGATGAATTTCACGTCGTTGCGGGCGAATTTTCCGGACGGCAAGGGCACGAGCGTGACGCCGTATTCCTCCGGATTCATGCCCACCGGCGAGTGCACGGTGCAGGCGAAGCGGTGGAAGAAGCCGGACTGGATGCAGTCGGCCTCGAAGAGCTGGCGCACGTATTCGAGGGCATCGACCGTGTCCTGCACGGTCTGCGTCGGGAAGCCGTACATCAGGTAGGCGTGCACGAGGATGCCGGCGTTGGTGAAGGCGCTGGTGACGCGCGCGACCTGATCGACCGAGACACCTTTCTTCATCAGCTTCAGCAGCCGGTCGGAGGCGACTTCCAGGCCGCCTGAGACGGCGATGCAGCCGCTTTCGGCGAGCAGTTCGCAGAGTTCGGGCGTGAAGGACTTCTCGAAGCGGATGTTGCCCCACCAGGAGATGGCGCGATTGCGCGAGAGCAGTTCCTGCGCGAGCGCCTTGAGCGCTTTGGGAGGGGCCGCTTCGTCGACGAAGTGGAAGCCGGTCTGGCCCGTCTCTTCGATGATGGCGTCGATGCGGTCGACCAAGGTCGGCGCGCTGGCGCCGTCGTAGCGCGAGATGTAGTCGAGGCTGACGTCGCAGAAGCTGCACTTCTTCCAGTAGCAGCCATGCGCGACGGTGAGCTTGTTCCAGCGCCCGTCCGACCACAGGCGGTGCATCGGATTGAGCATGTCCAGCACCGACAGATAGCGGTCGAGCGGCAGGCCGTCCCAGGTGGGGATGCCGACCTCGGCGAAGGCGACGTCGGCCTCGCCGATGTTCACATAGCGAACCGCCCCGCTCTGCTCGTCGCGGAAGAAGGTGCGGACGAGCCGTGAACGCGAGCGTCCGCCGCGCAGGTGGTCGAGCAGCGCGAGCAGCGGGCGTTCGCCGTCGTCGAGCGTGACGTAGTCGAAATGGTCGAAGACGCGCGGTTCGGCAAGTTCGCGCAGCTCCGTGTTGACGAAGCCGCCGCCGAGCACGGTGACGATTGAAGGATCGTGCGCCTTGATCGCCTGGGCGATGCGGAAGGCCGCGTAGACGGCGCCCGGAAAAGGCACCGAGAGGAGGACGAGCTGCGGCGCGTGGCGGACGATCGCCTGCAGGGTCAGGTCGCGCAGCGTTTCGTCGATCAGGTTGAGCGGCTCGGCGAGCGCGGTGGCAAGCGGTTCGAAGCTCGCCTGGCTCTGCGCCAGCGACTCCGCGTAGCGGACGAATTCGAAGCGTGGATCGACGGCTTCGCGGACGACGTCGGAGAGGTCGTTGAGGTAGAGCGTCGCGAGATGCCGGGCCCGGTCTTCGAGGCCGAGCATGCCGAAGGCCCAAGCGAGCGGATCGCCGCCTTCCGGGTCGATATAGACGTCCAGTGATTCAAAGCGCGAACCTTCGGGCAGGAAATTGCGGCCGCAGATACGGTGGGCGAGCGTGGAGTCTCTACCTTGTAGGAAGGCGACGACTGGCTCTACGGTGGCGCGGTAGCGGTCGAAGTGCGCGAGGAAGGCGCCTACGCACGCGCTGCGCTTGCGCTCGGGAGATGCTTCGGCGCGGACGCGGATGGCGTCGAGGCCGGCACGGGAAAAGAGCTGGAGCACGAGCGCGAGCGCGAGATCTTCTTGTACGGCGTCGCTGCCGCGCGAACGCAGGAAGCCCGTCAGATAGGCCGTCGAGGGGTATGGCGTGTTGAGTTGCGTCATCGGCGGAATGACCGACAGGACGCGCGGGGAGGATTGAGACATCGGCCTATTTTAGCCCGGATATTTCATCGGGCAGCCCCTTCAGTGGAAGGCTCTGACCGCCTTCAACGGGGCCATCGGCAGGCGTGTGCCGTCCCGCAGCAGTTGCGCGAAGGCGTCCGCCGGGAGCGGTCGGCTGAACAGGTAGCCTTGCATTTCGTCGCATCCGTGGCGACGCAGGAACTCGAGCTGGGCTTCGGTCTCGACGCCCTCCGCGATCACGGTCTGGTTCAGGCTATGGGCGAGCGAGATGACCATCAGGGCGATGGCGGCATCTTCGGCCGAGGTGGTCAGGTCGGCGACGAAGGACTGGTCGATCTTGAGGCTGTCGATCGGGAAGCGCTTGAGGTAGTTGAGGCTCGAGTAGCCGGTGCCGAAGTCGTCGAGCGACGTGCGCACGCCCAGCCTTCTGAGCTCGCCCAGGGTGACGATGGTCTTTTCCGGATTGTCCATCACGGCGCTCTCGGTTACTTCGAGCAAGAGTTGGCGGGCTGGGATGTCGGACGAACGCAGCGCGGTTTCAAGGACCGTCACAAGGTGGTCGCGCTGGAACTGTCGCGCCGAGACATTGACGGCGAGGCTGATGTCGCCGAGCCCTTCCAGGCGCCACGCCTTGAGTTGGCGACATGCGGCGGCGATCACCCATTCGCCGATGGGTACGATGAGTCCGGTTTCCTCCGCCACGGGAATGAATTCCGCCGGCGAGACCACGCCGAGTTCGGGATGACGCCAGCGGATCAAGGCCTCGGCGCCGACGACGGTGCCGCCAACGAGCTCGATCTTAGGCTGGAAGTGCAGCTCCAGTTCCTCGCGCTCGAGTGCGCGGCGCAGTCCGTCCTCGATCTCGAGCCGCTGGAGCATCCGCGCGTTCATTTCGGGTGCATAGAACTGGAAGCGGTTGCGGCCGATTTCCTTTGCCCGGTACATGGCCACGTCGGCGTTCTTGACGAGGTTCGCCGCGCACGGGCCGTCCCGTGGATATAGCGAGACGCCGAGGCTGCAGGTCACCACCATGCTGCGCGCGGCAAGTGTCATCGGTGCGCAGATGGCCTCGAGGATCTTCGATGCGAGCATCACAACGTCGCTTTCGGCGCCGAGCTCGGACATCACGACCATGAACTCGTCGCCGCCCAGCCGCGCCACGGTATCGCCCTGGCGGACGCTGGAAAGCAGGCGCCGACTCACCTCCTGGAGCAACGCGTCGCCGGCGGCATGGCCGAGGCTGTCGTTGATCACCTTGAACCGGTCGAGGTCGAGCAGCATGACGGCGACGGAGGAGCCGTTGCGCTTGGCGTGAATCATCGCCTGCTGCAGGCGGTCGTTCAGCAGGTTGCGGTTCGCCAGGCCCGTCAGCGCGTCGTGGTTGGCCTGCAGTTCGAGCTCGGCCTCGTAGCGACGACGGTCGGTGAGGTCGTTGAAGATCGAGATGAAGTGCGTGACCTTGCCCGATTGATCGTGCATCGACGCGAGCGATATCTCGTTCCAGAAAAGCGTGCCGTCCTTGCGATAGTTGCGCAGCAGCACGCGCGCATCGGCTCCTTCGCGAACCGCATCCCGCAGCCGCTGGATATCCGGCTGATCCCAGTCGTCCCCCATCAGGAAGCGTGGATTGCGGCCGAGCACTTCGTCGGCGCGGTATCCGGTCATCGTCGTGAAGGCGGGGTTGACGTAGAGGGTGGGGTTGTCGGCGTCGAGGTTTGCTTCGCTGATCACGATGGCGTTGATGCTTTCGTCGATTGCGCGGTTTCGCAGCCTGAGCGTCTCTTCCATCTGCAGCTGCAAGGCCCGCGCGCGCAATGCGTGCATGCCGAAGGCCACGTCGTCGGTCAGTTCGACGAGCAGTTCGACTTCGTCGGCGTCGAACGCGTCGCGCTCGGCTGCGACGATGCACAGCACGCCGAAGACATTCGCCTCGTACTTCAGAGGCAGCGCTGCCCCGGCGTTGAAGCCGCGCTCGAGGGCCGCTTGGCGCCAGCGGACGAGGCGAGGATCGGTGGCGATGTCGTGGACGATCTGCGGCACCCGCGTCCGTACCGCCACGCCCGCCGGACCTTGCCCGAACTCGTCGTCGGACCAGGAGAAGCGGACGCTGTCGAGGAAGCTCGTGTCGTCGCCGGCACGTGCCACGGTTTCGATCGTCTTTGCCGGATCGTCGCGGGCCAGTCCGACCCAGGCCGTGCCGTAGCCCCCGAGTTCAATCAGGAATCGACACAGTTCCGCCAGCAAGTGCTTCTCGTCGGTCGCGCGGACCAATGACCGGTTGCACTCGGCCATCACCTTGCGCGCCCGCAGGACGCGGTGCAATTGTTGCTCCGTGCGCTGACGCATCGCGACCTCACGGGCGAGATCGTCGGCCCGCCGCTCGAGTTGGCCGTATAGCTGCCAGTTTTCGTAGATGCGGCCGGCCTGCGCGGCATGCGCGCCCGAGATCCACTCGTCCTGTTCGGTGAATTCCGCTGCCCCCACCTTGTTGATGAGGCACACCCAGCCGAATACCGACAGCGCCGACGCGATCGGCGCGGCCACGCCGCAATGCACGGCCGGGAAGGCGCCGGGCAGGCCGATGCCCGCCGGGTTGCCGTCGGGATTCGTGAAGCGGACGGGTCTGCGCTCGCGCAACATGCGGCCGATCACGGCGTGATCGAAGGCGCATTCATGGAGGCGGTCGGTTTCCTCGGGCGACAGGCCGTAGCCGAGAAACACGAGGCTTCGGCCATCGCTGCGTCCCTCGATGCTGAGTATCGCGTAGCGTGCCCCGGTGAGCTCGCGGGCCCCCTGGCAGGCCTTGTCGAGGAGCGCCCGCAGATCGCGTTCGGCGGAAAGCTGGAGATTGAGTTCGGTCAGCGCCGCGAGACGCTGGTTGGCGTGTTCGAGTTCTTCGGCCTTGGCGGCGAGCTTGTTGGTCAGGACCCGCAGGTGCTCATTGTCGAAGTCGCTGCTCGGCGGCTCAGGGGGCTGTCTGCGGCCACGTTTCAGGGCCTGGTCGATGGCTGCGATGATGTCCTCGACGGGGCAGGGTTTGACGAGGATGCGCGACACACCGAGGATGTTCGCCAGGTTCTGCGCCTCCCGCTCGTGATAATTCGCCGTGTAGAACATCACCTCCGTCTCCGCGATCGCGGAATCCGCGCGCAAGCGCCGGACGAATTCGTACCCGTCCATGGTCGGCATCAGGATGTCGCAGATCACCAGATCGGGATGACGAGCCTTCACGATCGACAAGGCTTCCGCGCCATCGCCGGCCTCGATCGCTTCGTGGCCGTCGTAGCCCAGGAGAGTGACGATGAGCTCGCGATTCAACGGATGGTCGTCGACGACGAGTACCTTGGCCACGAGGACGTCCCCTTACTGGCCTTCGGGCAAGGGGCCGGAGCTTCGGCCTGCCTTCAGGAAGGCGTCGATCTGACTGACGAAGATCTCGGGCACGATGGGCTTCGAGAGGTAGCCGTCGAAGCCCGCGCGCAGCACCTTCACACGGTCGCCGGACATCGAAAATGCCGTGACCGCGACGACCGGCATCGCGTCGAGGGCGGGATCTTGGCGAAGTCGCCGAAGCACTTCATAGCCGTCGACGACGGGCATCTGCAGATCCGTGACGACGATGTCCGGTTTTTGCTGCTTGAGGAGCGCGAGCCCCTCCTCGCCGTCCTGTGCGGTGATCACCTCGTAGCCGCCGGTCTCCAGCAGGTAGGTCGCCAGCTCGAGATTGGCCGGATTGTCTTCGATCAGGAGAACTCGCGCCGCCATCGTCATTGCTCCGGCAGAACCAGGGAAAACGTGCTGCCATCGCCAGCCGAACTGCGGACGACGATGCGTCCGTGGAGTTTCTCCGCAAGCTTCTGGCTCAGATGAAGCCCCAGACCGGTACCTTCAGGGATCTTTCCGCCCTTTTGCACGATGCGCGAGAAGGGGGCGAAGAGCTTTTCCTGATCCTGCCTGCTGATTCCGGCACCACTATCCTGCACACTGATTTCCAATGCCGGCACGTCCCCATCGCTCACGCGTCGAACCCGCACGTGGACGTAGCCCTGCTCGGTGAATTTGATCGCATTCTGGATGAGGTTGATGACGATCTGGCTCAGGGCGCGCTTGTCGGTGAGCAGCACACAGGGGCCGCGATGCAGGTCGACGACGAACTGCAGGCCCTTGTTCTCGGCCTGGGGCCGCAGCGTCGCCGCGACCTGTTCGAGCACGACGTTGCAGTCCGTTGGCTCGTGCACGAGTTCGATCTTGCCGGCCTCGATTTTTGCGACATCGAGCAGGTCGTTGATCAGTGCCAGGAGGTGCTGCCCACTCCCCTGGACGGTACGCAGCTGCTTTTCCTGCACCGGGTTCAGAGGGCCGGGCAGCTTCATCAGCAAGGTGCCGGTGAATCCGATGATCGCGTTGAGCGGCGTGCGCAGTTCGTGACTCATGTTGGCGAGGAAGTGGTCCTTCGCGGCGTTCGCGTTGGCAAGCTCGATGTTCTTTTCCTGCAGCGCCTTCTCAAAACGCTTGCGTTCGGTGATGTCGCGGATCGCGCTCGATACGAGGGTACCCTCCTCCGTTTCGAGCGGACTCAGGCTGATCTCGACCGGGAACTCGTCTCCGTTCTTGCGCCGGCCGTAGAGCTCCAACCCGACGCCCATCGGACGCACGCGCGGATCGCTGAAGAAGGACGTCCGGTGCCCGGGGTGCTGCGAGCGGTAGCGCTCGGGAAGAAGCATTTCGATCGGATGGCCGATCATCTCGTCACGCGAGTACCCGAACAAGCGTTCGGCCTGCGAATTGACCAGCACGACCGCCCCGTTCCGACCG
Organism: Aromatoleum sp.; assembly: GCF_035254505.1. Taxonomy (GTDB): domain Bacteria; phylum Pseudomonadota; class Gammaproteobacteria; order Burkholderiales; family Rhodocyclaceae; genus Aromatoleum. Next base: position 28,786 of record NZ_DATFAO010000107.1, read on the forward strand.
ACGATCACGATCGCATCCGGTGCGGATTCGAGCAGTCCGCGGAATTTTTCCTCGGCCTTCTTGCGCCCGGTGATGTCGCGGATCGCGCTCATCACGAGCGAGCCCTCCTCCGTCTTCAGCGGACTGAGGCTGATTTCGACCGGAAACTCGCTGCCGTCCTGGCGCAGGCCGTAGAGTTCGAGCCCCATGCCCATCGTGCGCGTGCGCAATTGGCTGAAATAGTTCGAGCGATGCGCCACGTGGCCGCCGCGGAAGCGTTCGGGCAGCAGGGTTTCGATCGCATGGCCTTTCAATGTTCCCGCCGGATAGCGGAACATGGTTTCGGCCTGGCTGTTGGAGAAGACAATGCGACCGGCGGCGTTGACCATCACGATGCCATCGGGCATCGACTCGAGCAGGTCGCCGTAGCGCGCTTCGACGAGCTTTGCGTCGCGCATGACCTTCAACTGCGTGACGTCCTTCTTGACCATCAGGATGCAGTCGATGCCCTTGGCCTCGTCGTACACGATTTTGCCGGAGATCGAAACGTACACGAGCGAGCCGTCCTTGCGGCGGCGCAGCGACTCGACCGTGGCAAACCCCTTCTCGGTCGCCTCGCGCAGCAAGGTCCGCTCTTCGTTTACGCGTTCGGGGGGGACGAGCAGATCGATCAAGGAACGGTTGCGAACTTCGTCCGCCGCGAAACCGAAGATGCGTTCGGCCCCCTTGTTCCAGTGAAGGATGACGCCATCGGGCGTGACGAACATCAGTGCATCGGGGGATTCATCGAAAAAGAGCCTGCAAACGTCGATCGTCATGCCCACTCCGGAAGAAGGTGTTGCGCCGATTCCTGCCCGCGCCCCCTCACGGGATGGAGAATGTCTGCCGCTTCATGACGTCTATATAGCAAAACGACAGGCAATAGCCAAGCGTTTTTGTCAAGTATTACCCCTGCTTCGGGTGTGGATTTGGGATGTCCGCTCAGGTGGAGAGCCGTTCCATGTCCGACGCTGCACGCAGTCGCACTGTCCCGGACGCGGTTCGCGGCAGGCTATTCATCGCGATCCGATAGCAAGGATGCACGCGGGGCCAGGATATGCCGTAGACATGCATCAGGATCTCATTAAGCGCGGCAAGGAGCTCCGACCTCGTGATGTGGTCGGACTCCGTTCTCATGCCAAATCGCTTATAGAGCAAGTGAAGACGTTCTCCGGTTTCTTGGGCCGCGCCGTCGGCGCGCGCGGGCGGACGGTATTCCAGTGGCACTTCGCCAAAGCCCGCGCGAAGGAAGACCACAGCCGAATCGTCGCCGCATTCGATGTACCATCCCTGCGCTCGCGGGCCGTCGCGCATCATCTGTTCTTCGATGCGCGCCATGACAAGGTGAAGCCGGCCGCATCCCTGCATCGACTCCCCGAGTGCGATGTAGCCGCCGAAGCCCACTGAGGGCAGCGTGAAGAAGCTCGCCATCCCGCCAATCCGGCCCCCGCCCGCGGCGCGCAAGGCCCAGAGGTGGTAGCGGGTCGCGCCTGCCCTCGCGTCGGCCAGGGCCTTGTCGAAGTGCTCGGGCGGCACGATGCGTGCCGGGAAAGGGAACACGTCACGGAGCAATGCCAGGGTTTCGTCGAATGCCGGCCCGCGCTCCTCGATCTCCTCGACGACGAAATCGCGAGCGGGGTCACGGCCTACATAATGCTGAAGCAACTGCCAGGCGATACGTCGATACCGCGCAAGAAACGCGCTCATGTCGCGAAAGCTCGCGTCCCTCTCAGGTTCGTCGATGCGCATGGCCCAGCGGAGGTATTCGGCGACCACGAGTTCCACCCACGCGGCGGGGACGCCGGTCTTCGGGACGGGACGAAACAGGCGCGCGATCAGTATCAGGCAGCCGACCGGCGCCTGCCCGGGCGACAGTGCCGGCTGGACATAGGGAAAGCGGAGCACGCCGAAGCCCCAGCGTCCCCATAGTTCAGCGCGCAGAAAAGGGTCGAGGTTGTCCGGCGTCGACGGACGCACGAAGGGGTCGTTCATTTCCGCAACGACTGCCGCGAGGCGCTTTCCGCAGCGCTGCCGGGCGTCGGCGCGCAATATCCGCAGCGCTTCGTCGAGCAGCGCGCCGCCGATTCCCGCCCGTCGCTGTGCGGCATCGACGAACACGAATTCGACGACGCCGGCGTTGGGGGCCGCGAGATAGTCGAAGACGACGCCGCCGACCGCCGCGCCCGCCACTTCGGCGATTACGATATGGTAGTTGTTGCGGCCGTACCAGCCCTCGTCCTTCAGGCGCAGGTAGCGGCGCATGTTTGCGAGCGACTCGCGCTCGTCGGGATCCGGGAATTCGCGCACGTAGTTGTCGTGATAGAAGCGCGTGAGCGCGGCAAGGCCGGCGCGCGAGGCGTCGATCTCGCGAAAGCTCAGACCGGCACTTGGACGCGCCACCTCAGCGCCTCGCCTTCTGCTGCTGGACTTCGTCGATGTAGTTGAAATAGTCGGCGACCAGTTCGGGCAGATGGCAGGACGAATAGTAGCCGGCGAGGCCCCACGGGCGGCTGGCGGGGTTTTCCGTGCTGTCTGACACGATGACGGCAGCGGAGAAATCGCGGTCCGTCTCGGCCGCGAGGCGGGCCTTCAGCAGGCCGGGTAGTGGCTCTCCCGATGGGTAGCGCACTTCGCAGTCACAGCCGGAGTAGTCCGAGCTGCAGACGAGATGGAAGCGGATGCCCTTCGCGACGTCCTCGGGATCGAAACATTCGTCGCGTCGTTCCCAGAGCTGCCGCAGCATCTGCAGGGCGTTCTCGACCAAGGTGCGGCGCTGGAAATGGAGCGCCGCGGGGTCGGCGATGTTGGCGTGGACGAACACCGGCAGCAGTTCTTCCCACAGGCGGGCGTCGCGTACGCGGACGCGCTGGGCGGGCTTTTCGGGCCAAGGCGGATAGTGCTTGTGGCGCAAGAGCTGCGGCCCGACGGTGGGATCGGCCGGGTCCGGCGTCGCCACCGTGACGAGGAACATCATCCATAGGTAGGCCGAAAAATAGACGCGCGGCTCGTCGACGTCACGGTCGACTTGTTCGAGCTGCAGAACGAGGCCGTCGGAATGATGGGCGTGGCCCGGACCGTCCCCGCACCACAGACTCACCTGCGCCTCGGCCATCGGATACTTGCGCGGCTGCCGGTCGTCCTCGACATCGTCGCGGTCGAGTTCCTCGACGATGTCGAGCTCCCTGCTTTGGTCCAGTTCCTCGTCGTCGGCGCGCTCTTGACCGAGGAATTGCGGGCCCCAGCGCAGCCGTCCGGTGATCTGCATGAGCTTGGCGCTGCGCCCCTGTGGCCCGAGGCCGGCGACAAGCGGGTCGAGCGTCAGCGGGCGTCCGACCGTATCGGACTCGAGTTCGACGAGCGGCAGGGAGTTGTTCTCGTCGCCGTAGCCGTACTGGTAGGCGAACTTGCCTTGCCACTGGGCACAGCGGCAGATGGGAATGCTCGGGCCCCACACCAGCCAGCAGTTCCACTGCGAGGCCTGCAGGCTTTCGAAGGTGCCTGAGCGGATTTTCGGGTTCGGGATCGAGTGCTGGTAGGCGTTGAGCACGGGTCGCCAGTCGTCTTCGAAGTGCGACAGCAAGCCGGCGACGAGGAACTGCGGGGCGACGAAGCCCAGCTTCACGCGGATCCGGGCAAGGGTCGCAAGCGCGTCCTGTCCGAGGCGTTCGCGATTCTCGAAATAGCACTCCCACAGCGCCTCGCGTTCGCGCGCGAGCATGAAGAACAGGGAATTGACGTCGATGAGGCTGCTGGCGAAGTCGCCGGTCTTCGCGCCGCGCTTGAGCTCGGCGGCGAGACGGCGGGCCGTTTCGCTGTCGTCGAGGCCGTCCAGGGTCGCTTGCAGCGCTTGCGGCGAGCTGGGCTCATCGGAACGCAAGAGCTGATACTCGACGAAGAGGCAAACTGCATTGAGCAAGGCCTCGCCCGACAACCCGCAGAAAGTCCCAAGCCGCTCGACGATCTGGGCAGCGAACGTCGCACGATCGCACTCCCTCACTTCCTGCAACAGGACGTCGGAGAGGAGCGCCGCAGCGGTCTCCGCGTGCGGGTCCTTGGAGGCGGTCTTTGCGGTGCCGTTCGCCGTCACTGTCTCGACGACGGCCGCGGAGCTGGCGCATTCCCTGAGGATCACGGCGATCTCGTCCATCAGGTCGCCGAACTGTCGATTGACCGCAACCGAATTCACGCCGCCGAATTCCGCCAGCGAGCGATCGCCGCGCGGCCGGACCTCGTGCGACTGCAGCCAGCCGATGGTCTTCCAGCCGCAGGGCATGACGAGGATGGGGATGACGGGCAGGCCTTTTTGGCGCCGGGCGAGCAGTTTCGGCAGCTCGGTGTTGCGGATGAAGTCGGAGTCGAGGAAATCCTTGCTGATCAGCAGGATCGCGAGGTCCGCTGCATTGAGCGCGTTTTCGATTTCCGGCAGCCAGGCCCGGCCCGCACGAATCCGGTGCCGATCGACCCACACGGAGACGCCGAACGGGTCCTGCAGGCTACCCAGGTGCTTGGCGAGCGCATCGCACCAGGCTTCGTCCTCGTGGCTGTAGCTGATGAAGACATGCGTGCTTTGGCTCATCGGCTTCTCCCCGCACGGGTCACGTGCCTATGTGATCACGATAGACCACGCTGCGGGGACTGCTCGGAGCGCGGTGTTGCGCCCGGCCACACACCGCTTCGGCGAGGTGTTTGCGCTCGCCCATCAGTTTCAGCTCCGTCGGGGGTGGCGATCACGCACGGCGAGATTCTCAAAATAATATTTATTTTATTTTCAATAGCTTATCGATTTCATCGAAGCTAAAGAAAATCCTGGCACGGTCTCTGCAATAGGAGAAGCGAGCAAGCGAAAGTGCTCGAAGCAATACCCACCCAAACAGAGATGAACCGCAAGGAGAACTACCATGAAGACCCTGATGATCAATGACCTGCCGATGACCGAAGAACTGGGCCGCAAGGCGATGGCCGAAGTGCGCGGCGGCATGCTGTACGGCTTCCCCTACTACTGGGGCGGCTATGTCGACGCCTCGACGAAGAACTCCTCCTTCGACGCCCTGCAGCAGATCAATCAGGGTCAGAGCGTGGCGACGAACGTCGGCAACAACGTCGCGGTGCTGGGCGGCTTCGCCTCACCGTCGGTGCCCGTGACCGCGACGCAGAACGCCGACATCTCGAACCACGTCCATTTCTGATCGTGCAGCCACCGGGCGGGGGCCAAGGCGCCTCCGCCCACTGAACACCAACCGAGGAGCAATACCATGTCGTCGATCATGATTCGCGATCTGGCCCTGGAAAAGGAACTCGACGATGGCGCGATGGCTGCCGTCCGTGGAGGTTCGCTGGGCCCTGTTACCAACCTTCCCTTCGCAAATGTGAACGTCAACGTCGGCATCAACCAGACGATCGCACAACTGCAGAGCATCCAGGTCAACGCTCTGAATAACATCGGAGTGATCGGAGCCGACTTCGGCCTCGAGCTGGGCCTGAACCCGATGCAGTCGGTGAATGCAGGCATCACCGTATAAGGGCGGGCGGAAGCCGGCGGCCTCCGCCGGTGACCTATACTGAATGGATCGCATACAGGAACATGCCATGGCCACCATCGTTATCAAGGATCTGCCGGAAAACATGGACCTCGACCGTCAGGCGATGCAGGCGATCACCGGCGGCGCGCGTCTGCGCGGACGTCCCGGGGTCGCGGTCCGCGCGGTGCCTCGCGCACAACGTCCCGAAACACAGCCGGCGAAGCGCCGTCCGGCGATGACCACATTGTTCAAGTAATTACGGGAGACAGACCATGCCCACGATCGCCATCCAGGACCTCCCCATGGACCGTGCTCTGGACCGCAAGGCCCTGGCCGTGATCAGGGGCGGCGGCGCGCCGTGGGTGTTCGGCTGGATCCGCCCGTTCGTCGAAACGCGTCCGAGCTTCGGGCCGTCGATCAACTTCTACCAGATCAACAACACCTTTGTTGCCGACCAGATGGTCAATCAGTTCCAGGTCATCGACGTCACGAACACGGCTGCGAACTCGACGATCGGCGTCGGGGTCGATGCCGCGGGCGGCGCGTTGAAGCAGCAGTAGTCCGGCCGGCGCACCGGGGAGCGTCCCGTGACAGGTGCAAATGAGATTCGCTGGATCTCGGCCGCACGCTGCCACGTCGGACTGGTGCGCGAGATCAACGAGGACGCCTTCCTCGACCGGCCCGAGCGTTCGCTGTGGGCGGTCGCGGACGGCATGGGCGGACATGAGGCCGGGGATCTCGCGAGCGCGATGGTGGTGTCGGCGCTCGATGGCATCGGCCCCCAGCCCGGTCTTCCCGAACTGGTCGCGGCAGCGCGCGACCGGCTGAAGGACGTCAATCGGCGGCTTCGCGGCGAAGCGCTGTTGCGCGACGTCAATATCATCGGCAGCACCGTGGTCGTCCTCATCGCGCGAGCGCGTTCCTGCAGCTATCTGTGGGCCGGCGACAGCCGCCTCTATCTCCTCCGTCACGGCCGCCTCACGCTGCTTACGCACGATCACAGCCAGGCCGAGGAATTCCGCTGGCGCGATCATTCGCAGGACGAGGAAGCAGCGCAGCCGGGTCACAACCTCATCACGCGCGCGGTAGGCGGACTCGACATGCTGGAGCTCGACGAGGGGACGGTGACGGTCGGCGACGGCGACATCTTCCTGTTATGCAGCGACGGGCTGACCAATCAGGTGAGCGAGCAGGACATCGCGAACGTGCTGCTGCGCAGTGACTGCAGCACGGCGGCGGACATGCTGATCGCGGCCGCGCTCAAGAGCGGCGGTCGCGACAACATCACGGCGGTCGTGGTCCGTGCCGAAGACCCCGACAATTCCGACATGACGGTTTTGAATCCGGGTCTGTGACCCCGCAGCTCAGCCCTCACTGTCGCCGGGGGACGCACTTCCCTTGCGGAAATCCTTGGAGCGGATGCCGTGCTTCTTCAGCAGCGTCTGCAGGTGCGAGCGGTTCATGTCGTAGCGGCGGGCAAGTTCCGCGACCGTTCCACCCACCTCCTGCAGGCCGCGTTCGAGAAAGGCCTTCTCCGCTTCGTCGCTCGCGACGCGTTTCGCATCGCTGAGGGAGGCGGTCGTCGGCACAATGGCGGAGACGCTGGCCGGCGTCGGCGCCGCGGACGCCGGGCGGATGTCCGGCGGCAGATGTTCGAGGTCGGCCGTGTCGCCGGCGAGGCAGGACAGCCGGTAGATCAGGTTGCGCAGCTCGCGGATGTTGCCGGGGTAGGCGTAGCGCAAGAGGAACTCGCGCAGCCGCGGCGCCATCTTGATCGGGCGGCGCTTGAGCGACTCCGCCGCCTCATCGCCGAAGAACGCGAAGAGCAGCGGGATTTCGTCGCGACGCTCGCGTAGCGGCGGCAGGGTCAGGTGGATCACGCTGAGGCGGTAGAACAGATCTTCGCGGAAAATGCCCTGCTCGCTGAGGCGGCGCAGGTTGCGGTTGGTCGCCGCAACGATGCGGGTATCGACGGCGATGGGCTCGTCCGAGCCGACGCGCTGGATCTCGTGCGATTCGAGCACGCGCAGCAGCTTCACCTGACCGGGGAGCGGCAGTTCGCCGATCTCATCGAGGAAGATCGTGCCGGTGTGGGCGCTTTCGAACTTGCCCTTGCGGTCGCTGACGGCGCCGGTGAACGCGCCCTTGCGGTGGCCGAAGAGCTCGGATTCGAGCAGGTTGTCGGGGATCGCGCCGCAGTTCACCGAGATGTAGGGCTTGTCGGGGCGCGAGCCGTTGGCGTGGATGACTTTCGCCATCAGCTCCTTGCCGGTGCCGCTTTCGCCGTCGATCAGCACCGGCAGGTCGGTGGGCGCGGCCTTTTCGGCGATTTCGAGCGCCTCCAGCAGTTGCGGGTTGTCGCCGAAAGCGCCTTCGAAGACGAAGCTGCGTTCGAGCAGTGCCCGCCGCCGCGCGCCTGGTGCTTGGTCGACGGGCGCGACCTCTGCCGCGGCCGCCTGGACGAAGCGCTCCTTGTGCGAGAGCTGCATCACCTCGTCGCGCACGGTGTTCGCCTGGCGCAACAGCTTTTCGATCTCGGGCCGACCGAGGTTGGTCGCCCAGCGCAGCGTCGAGCGCAGGATCTCGATCTTTTCGAGCAGGCCCGCGTAGGAGATCGCCGAGCTCGCGCGCCCGGCGGGAGGCAGGATCTTCATGCCGCCGCCAGCTGCTTCTGCACCAGTTGATAGTACATACCCTGCCGCGCGACAAGCTCGTCGTGCTTGCCCTGTTCGACGATCGCGCCTTCGTAGAGGACGAGAATCTTGTCGGCACGCATGATCGTCGACAACCGGTGCGCGATCACCACCGCCGTGCGCCCTTTGAGGATCTCGCTCATGTTGCCCATGATGTTGCTCTCGGACTGGGTGTCGAGCGCCGAGGTCGCCTCGTCGAAGACCAGCAGGCGCGGGTCGTGGTACAGCGCACGGGCGATGCACAGGCGCTGGATCTGCCCGCCCGACAGCCCCATGCCGCGTTCACCGACGATCTGCTCGTAGCCGAGCGGCAGCTTGCGGATGAAGGCGTGCGCGTCGGCCATCTTGGCGACTTCCTCGATGCGGCGGCGGTTCGGCGCCTCGTCGCCGCTCGCAATGTTCTCGGCGATCGTCCCGGAGAACAGCAGGTTGCTCTGCATCACGTAGCCGACCTGGGCGCGGTAGTACTCCTTGTCGATCACGCTCATGTCGTAGCCGTCGACGATCAGCCGTCCGTCGGTCGGCGGGTAGAAGCCGACGAGGAGCTTGGCGAGCGTCGTCTTCCCCGAACCGCTGCGGCCGACGATGGCGATGAGTTCGCCGGGCTGGATGTCGAAGCTGATGTTCTCCAGCACGTAGGGCGTCTCGCCGCCCTCGTAGCGGAAGTACACGCCTTCGAGGCTGATCCGGCCCTGCAGCTCGGGCAGCACGACGCGCGAGGCGACGTCTTCGGGGCGCTGCTCGGGTTCGATGTCGAGCACGTCGCCGAGACGTTCCATCGCGACGGCGGCGTCGTTGACGTGGCTCCACAGTGCGACGAGCCCCATCAGCGGCGCAAGCACACTGCCCATCAGGGCGTTGAATGCCATCAGCTGGCCGACGGTGAGTTCGTGCGCCAGCACCTGGCTCGCCCCGACCCACAGGATCGCGATCGTCGTCGCGGCATTCAGCAGCTGGCTGACCATGCCGATTAGCACGCTGAATATCTGCGCGCGGTATTGCACATTCAGCGCCTTGGCGTACTTCTTCTCCCACTTCAGGCGTACCGGCCGCTCGATGCCCATGCCCTTGATCGTCTCGACACCGCCGAGCGCTTCCATCAGGAAGGCCTTCGCTTCGGTGCCGGTATTGAACACCTCGCGCGCGTAGTTCTTGGCCTTCGGCGTCACGACGACCGTCAGCGCCATGATCGGGATCACGAAGGCGATCAGCAGCAGCGTCATCTTCACGTTGTAGAGGAAGAGGATCGTGAAGTAGATGAACACCATCAGCAGGTTCAGCACCGTCGTCACCGTCGATTCGGTGAGGAAGGCGCGGATCGTCTGGTTCTCCTGGAAGCGCGCGAAGATATCGCCCGTCTTGCGCTTGGCGAAGAACGAGAACGGCAGCGACAGCGTGTGCTTGAAGAACTGCGACATCATCGCGAAATCCATGTTGCGGACCATGAAGTTCGCGAGGAAGGCGCGGATCGTCGACACGAGCTGCGTCGAGACGTTCGTGATGATCAGCCCGGTGATCAGCAGATGCAGCAGGCTGACGTTTTCGTGCACGATCACGCCGTCGAGGATGTTCTGGATGATCATCGGCGGCACGACGCCGAGCACCTGGATCACGAAGGTCGCCATCACCAGATGCGCGAGAATCTTCTTGTAGGGGCGCAGGTAGCCGACGAAGCGGATCCACGGCGAGCGCGCGGCGGCGAGTTGCGCGAGGTTCTGGCCCGGCGTGAACACGAGGCAAGTGCCGCTCCAGCCGCGTTCGAAGTCCTCGACCGCGATCTGGCGGAAGCCCAGCGCGGGGTCCGCGACCCACACCTGCTTCTTCGAGACGCCATACACGACGATGTAGTGGTAGCCCTCCCAGTGCGCGATGAAGGGCAGCTCGAAGCCGAGCAGCGCGTCGAAGGTGCACTGCACGCCGCGCGTCGTGAAGCCGAGCGACTCGCCCGCGCGCGCGAGGCTGTCGAGGGTCGCGCCCTGCGTCGTGACGTTGGCGAGCTCGCGCAGTTTGCCGAGCGTCATCGGGATGTCGTAGTGGCGGCAGATCATCGCGAGGCAGGCCGCGCCGCAGTCCATCTCCTCGGCCTGCTCGACGAGCGGAAAGCGCTTGATGACGCGCTCGCCCAGCTCGGGCTTCGACTCCAGGTCGAGCATCACGCGCAGGTTGCGCCGCTCGCCGAGCTTCTTCTGGCGCTCCAGTTCGCGTTCTAGATTGCGGATGCGCTCCTCGAAGAATTCGCGCAGCTTGGGGTTGCGCTCGAGGATCTGCTGGATGGATTTCTCGGGGACGACGAGCAGCGTGGTCTCGACCGTCGCGATCGCGGACGCCATCTGCTCCTGCCGCATCAGGCAGGCCTTCTCGCCGAAGATTTCGCCTTGCCCCAGCGTCGCCAGCGTGTAGTCGTTGCCCTGATCGTTACGCGATAGGCGCACTTCGCCGTGGCGCACGACATACAGCCGCCGATCCTCGCGCCCGTCCTGCTTGAGGATCTCGCGACCGGCGGCAATGCGCTTGACGCCCACGCTGCGCACGAGCTCTTCGAGTTCGGCCTTGTCGACCTTGCCGCGCAGGTCGAAGAGCCTTGCGACGACACCGCCGGCGGCCCCGATCGCGACGAAGCTCGTCACGAAGGACTGTGCCGCCTGGTTGCGTGCGATCATCGGCTCGATTGCCTTGCGCGGCACCAGCAGCACCTCGACCTTGCCCGAGGCGCGCGCGGAGAACTCATGGCGATAGTCGCGCAGCATCGCCATCTCGGCGACCACTTCGCCCGCCTTGCGCACACCCAGGCTCGTTTCCTTGCCGTGCTCTTCGGCGAAGACCCGCACCGAGCCGGAGCGGATCACGAACACGCCCTCGGCCGGATCGCCCGCCTTGCACACCGTCTCGCCGAACGCGAAGAAGCGCGACTCGCAGTGCTCGGCGAGCTCTTCGAGCTCCTCCCGCTTGAAGGGCGCAAAGAGCTCGACCGAAGACAGGAAATCGGCGAGGGATTCCAGGTTCTGCGCGGCGTCCATGGCGACTCAATCCCCGCTCAGCGCACTTCGACGATGTGTTCCTGCGCCCGCGCAGCGATCCAGGCCTCGCGCAGCAGGCGCCGGATCTCGGCTGCGGTGTCCTCGTCGAGCCGTGCCGGCTTCTTCGCATTGACGAGGAAGATCTCATAGAAGGACTTGTCCGGCGCGGCGAAAGGCCCGAGCAGGTCGCCCTCGGAGGCATTGAACACCTTGGCCTCGATCTCGGTCTTGAGTGAGCCGCGCAGCACCGTCCCGATGAAACCGCCCTGCTCCCGCGTGTCGGCGATCGAGTGCTCGTGCGCAAGGTCCCCAAAGCTGTCCGGGTCATCCTCCAGCAGCGACATCATCTCCTTCGCCTGCCCCTCGTTCTCCAGCACGATGTGGCTGACCTCGATGCTGTCGAAACGCGGCGAATTGAGCTGGAAGTACTCCTCGACGGCGCGGTCGCTGCACACCCGCTGCATCATCTTCTCCTGGTACAGCCCATCGACGATGAAGGTCTCGAACTCGTCGAGCGTGACCCCCATCGCATCGAGATAGCGGTTCATGTCGGCCGCGCGATGCAGGCCCAGCACGCGTCTGAACTGGTCGGCGCGCTCCTGGATATCCTCGGCGGCGAGCTGGACGCCCTGCTTCTTCGCGGCATGGACGGCGAGCTTGTCGCGGACGATCTCGTCGACGAGCCCCTCGAAGCGTCCCGTGAGCTTCAGGATGCGGATGAACTCCTCGGTGCCGATGTTTTCATCGTCGATTCGCACGATCGCGGTCATGTCTGTGCTCCTTGTCGTATGCCTTGGGTTTCAGCCGCTGATCTGGCGGAACGGATCGAGCGCGAGGTCGATCACGCGGCGCTCGCGCACGACAATCTCGGCCGTCGCCGTCATGCCGTAGCGCACGGGGTATTGCGCGTCGCCGACCTGGTAGTTGTCGCGTTCCAGCGTGACATGGCCCTCGTAGACCGGCTCCTTCGTCTTGCCCGAGGGCGAGGTTGCGGGCGAGATGTATTCGAGCGTGCCGTTGATCAGCCCGTAGCGCTGGTACGGAAAGGCGCTGAACTTCAGTTTCACCGGCAACCCTTCACGGAGGAAGGCCCGGTCGCGCTCGGCGATTTCCATCTTAAGCACGACGCGCGCGTCCTTCGGCGCGATCCCCCCGAGCGGTGCGTTCGACTGCACCTTGTCGCCGGGCTGCGTCGTGCTGACGTCGGTGATGACACCCGCCACCGGCGCGAGGATCAGCAGGAAGTTGTCCTTGTCGATGTTCTCGAAGCGGATGCGTTCCGCCGCGTTAGCCGCGAGGCGCGCGGTCTGCAGTTGCAGGCGCACCTTGTCCTCCTCGTTCGTGACGTCGCGCGAGGCCGCGTCGTATTGCAGACGCAGCCGGGTCAGCTCCTGGTCGCTGCCTTCGAGCTCGGCGGTCGTCTTCGACATTTCCTGGCTCAGCCGCACGTCCAGCTCGCCGAGCTTGGACTGCGCCGCGCGGAAGCTGTTTTCCGCCGTCAAATAGGCGGTCCGCTTCGATTCGACCTGTAGCTCCGACACCCCGCCCCCGCCGGGCAGCGCGAAAAGGCGTTCGAACTTGTCCAGTTCGAGCTTCGCCGCATCTCGGGCCCGCTTTGCGCTGTCGAGTTCGCTGCGCACCTGCTGGACTTGCGCCCGCTGCCCTTCGGCCACCTTGCTCGTCCCTTCGGCGATGCGCTTCTCGTGGACGTGCAGTGCGACTTCGATCTGCTGCTTCAGCGCCGCTGCCTTGCGTTCGAGCAGCGCCTTCCGTTCGGGAAACTGCTTCCATTCCCGTTCGGCGTCTTCGAGTTTGAGCTGCGCTTCGAGGGCATGAGTCGCCGCCTCCACCGCGCCACGGGCATTGAGACGCGCGAGGACGTCGCCTTTCGATACCGGCTGCCCCGGTTCCATGTAGATGTCGGCGAGTTCCCCGTCGATCGGAGCATAGACGCGCCGCACCTCCGACTCGGGCGCGAGCACGCCGTTGGCCGTCACGATCACGTCCGCGCGGCCGATGAAGGACCACAGCAGGCCCACCACCACCATGCCGAGCATCACGACGATCAGCCACAGGCCGAAACGGCCGGGCTCCGCGGTCAGGATCTCCACGCCCTCCGAACTGTGGTCCGCGAGGAGGTCGGTCAGAGCCTTAAGGTGACTTTCGTTCTTCATCGCTCCGACCTCCGATCAGCGCCAGCTTGGCCTTGAGCACCGCCGGCTCCAGCACCGCCTGCAGCTCTTGCAGCGAACGCCGCTGCAGTTCCGTCTCCGTATCGAGTTCGTCCCCGAGCTTGGTCCACTGCGCGGCAATGTCGGCGTTGAGCACCTTGTAGATCCGCATCGCCTGCTGCATATCGGCATGCGCATCGGCCAGCAGCCGCGCCTGCGCGCGGAACTTTGGCGAAATGCCCGATTCGAGCCGGTTTTCGCCGACGATCGCGCCCGCGGCGTGATACTGGCGCCAAAGCCCGAGCGCGTGATTCCCCAACTCATTCGCTCGCGCCAAGGCCTTATCACGATAGGCGCGGACATCCGCCTCGGTCGCACGCACAAACCAGGAATCCTCATCGGCATCGAGCATCCCGTAGAAGGCGAGCAGCTTGTCTTCGTACCCCTTGCCTCCACGCGCCGCCTGCAATTCCTTGAACTGTTGCTGCACGGCTTTCCGGTGTTCGAGCTGCGCCGCCACCAAATCGGACCACGGACCATTCGGAATCTGCTGCAAGGCGCCGAAGGTCTGCTCCGCGTTGCCGTCTCGCCATGCTTTGGTGGCGTTCCGGTATCCGGCGATGACATCCGGCGCCGGCAGCCGCGTCGCCACGAGCTTTGCCAACTGCTCCTGGAAAGGCGGCGTCGAGAACTTCACCTTGTCGAGCAAGCCGACCAGCGGACCCAGGCGGCGGGTCCGGACGGCACTGTCAAGCGCAGCGTACTGGCGCAGATCTTCGCGGAGCCGATCCAGCCCGGCGAGGCGCGGGTATTTGTCCGCATAGTCGTTCAGGACTTCATCGAGCGCCTGCGGGTTATCCTGACCTAGCTCGGTCGCGATGTTGGCATTCAGGCGTTCGATCGCCGCGAGATACACCGATTCGTCGCTTTCCAGCTTGCGCAGGTGCGTCAGGGCCTCCGCGTACGCATCCTTGAACGCCGGCACATACGCGCCGATCAGCGCGAGCGCTCGCTGATGGGCCTTCGGGTCGTCGTTCCAGCGCTGCAGCACCGCCTTGATCTTGCCCTCGTCCTCGTAGATCCGGATCGCTGCGTCGGGCCCACCTCGCGTGGCGATGAACTGCTCGAGCGCACCGATCCACTCCAGCTCGCCGAGCAATGCCATCGCATCGGCGTTGTGGCCGGCCTGCGTCTTCATGTCGGTCAGCGCCGCCGCGGCCGCGTCGAAGTTGCCGGCTTTCAGGGCCTCGATCCATGCAGGCATCTTCGCCTTCAGCAAGGCCTCGGTGCCGAGCGTCTTCATCGCCGCGTCGTCCGGATGGCTCACGAGGTAATCGTCCGCAAGCTTCATCGCTTCCGCATGCTCGCCCTCGGCGATCAGATCCTTGACTTCGCGTTCCGTCGAGCCGACCTGGTAGAGCGCGATCGCGACCACGACCAGCAGCGCCAGACCGCCCAGCCCCCACCGGATCGCGCGCTTTCCGATGCCGGCCTCGCCATTCGCGAACGCCTTGTGCAATTCATGTGCAAGATGTCCCGCGCGGCCACGCTCACGCTCGGCCGGATGGGGAATCTCCACCCCGGCCGGCACCGCTTCGTCGTTGATCTCGTCCTGCACCGGCGCTGGGTCCACGCAGAAGATGTCGAGGAAGGAGTCGGCCGCGGCGACAAAAGTCGTCCGGTCCCCATTGGTGCCGTCCTCGGGTTCAGGGGGCGGCACGAATTTCGTCAGCGTTGGTTCGACTTCCGCTTCGCGCTGTAGGCCCACCGTATAGACGAAGAAGCTGCCGGCAAATCCGACGACGTCGCCCTCGTGCAGCGCGACGGCGCGCTCGTCGAGCCGCGTGCCGTTCACGAAGCTGCCGTTGGTGCTGCCCAGATCCTCGACAAAAGGCGCCCCGCCCTTCAGGAAGAGGTGCGCATGACGCCGCGACAGGTAATTCACCTGATGCGGGCTCGCCTCTTTGTAGCGTGCGAACTGCTCGTCGGTCTTGCTGATCAGGAAGGGGAAGTGGGCGACGACGATCGGCTGCAGGCCAAGATCGTCCCGTTGCGGCGTCAGCGTCAGGCTCAGCAAGGTCCCGCCGCGCCGCGGCTTCGCCTTGCGCGCCGTGATGCGCACGCTATAGGCGAGCGTGCCGCCCAGCCGAAGCTCGTCACGGTCGTACAGCCGGCAAGGCTTGTCCTGCACGGCAACATCGTTGACGCTCGTGCCGTTCTTGCTGCCCAGGTCCGCGACATACAGCGCACCGCCTTCCCAGAAGATGCGCGCATGACGACGCGACAGCTCCGCGACGAGCTCGCGGTCGTAGGTCGCGAACGGCGGTTCGTTGCGCCCGATCGCGAACAGGTTTTCCTCGATGAGGATTTCGCCCAGTTCCGGGTGTGACTTGGGCTTGAGCCGAACACTGAACTCATGCTCGGCCCCGGCCTGCATCTCGGCGGAAAAGGCTTCGTCAGCGGACATCTTCCGGCACCATCGTCATGCGTGCGCCTCGATTATTTGTTTTGCGTGCCTCGGTTGCGTACCTCGGTTACGTGCCTCAGTTACGCGCATTCGCGACATCCACCACCGGCCAACCGCCGCCGAGCGCCTTGTAGAGAACCACCGTGTCGGACAGGATCTGCTGATGGTTCGCGAGCAGCGCGAGTTGCGCCGCGAGCAGCGTGCGCTCGGTCTCGAAGACTTCGAGTTGCGATATCACGCCCTCCTTCAACTGCGCCTGCGTCTGCGCCGACACGACCTTCAACTGTTCGATCTGCTGCTGCAATTCCGTGCGCTGCTGCTTGTGAGCGTCCAGATTCACGAGCGCATTCTCGACCTCCTCGAAGGCACCGATCACGACACGCTGGTAGTCATGCTCCGCCACCTTGATCTGCGCCTCGCTGGTCTTCACGTGCGCTTTGACACTCGGGTCGAGCAGCGGAATGTTGATGCTCGGCAGGAAGCCGAACGTGAAGGACTTCAACAGATCGCCGAGTGCGAAGCTCGAAGTGCCGCCCCGCCCGGTGAGGCTGATCGTCGGCAGCTGCGCGAGCTTGGCCTGGCCGACGAGGTCGTGCGCTTCGAGGACGCGAAATTCGGCGGCGACGATGTCGGGCCTGCGCTCCAGCAGCGCCGAGGGCAAGCCCGCAGGCACCGGCGGCAACTGGACGCGGTCCTGCAGTCGCCCGACCGGCACCGTGAACTCGCCCGCCGGCACACCGACCAGCGTCGACAAGGCATTGCCTGCGATATCGCGCGAGCGGCGCTGCTCGAGCAGGTCGTGATTCAGCTTGTTGATCTCCGCACGCTGGCGCAGCACCTGCGTGTTGGGCACCAGCCCATTCTTGAACATCGCCTCGTAGGTCGCGAGGATGTCCTTGTTCTTAGCGAGCGCGCGCTGCTGCTGCTCGATCTGCTCATCGAGTTGCAGGATCTGGAAGTAGGTCGTGGATACGTCGGACACGAGCTTCAGGTAACCGGCCCGCCAGTCGGCTTCGGTCGCGTGGTACTCGGCCGTCTGCGCCTGTACGCCCTTCTCGACCTTGCCCCAGATATCGATATCCCAATTGACCTGGGTCCCGAGGTTGTACTGCCGCGTGAGCTTCTGTCCCGTGCTCTTCTCGAAGCTCGCCCCCGCGCCGAGATCCGCCGTCGGCAGCGCTCCGGCACGCGCTTCGCCGATCTGCGCGCCAGCGACCTGGATGCGCGCGGCAAGCACCTTGACGTCGAAGTTCCCGGCAATCGCCTTGGCGACGAGCTGGTCCAGGTAGGGATCGCCGAAGCCCCGCCACCAGTCCGGCGCGATCGTCTCGGCGGCCGACACCGCCGGCCGCGACCACGACGCCTTCGCCGGCGCCTCGGGACGCTCGTATTCAGTCAGATGCACATCGGCGCAGCCGCCGAGAAGCAGCACCCCCACCCCGACCGCCAACGCACGCGCGAACGCGGAAGACGGCACGCGTTCGACACACGATACGGACGGCTCGATCGGTTTCATCACTTTCTCTCTTCGGCGAGCACGGCCTAGGCCGCGGCCCATACCTTCGATTCGACGAACACGCGAAACACCCGGGAATCGATATGTCCGGCCCGGCTTTCCGCGTCCAGCAACTCCAGCGCCTGCTCCACCGGCAGCGCCTTCTTGTACGGGCGGTCGCCCGCCGTCAGTGCGTCGTAGATGTCGCAGATCGTCAGGATCCGTGTCTGCATGCCGATCTGCGCGCCGCTCAAGCCCATCGGATAACCCGACCCATCCAGCTTCTCGTGATGCCCGTGCGCGATCGCCGGAACGCCGGCCAAGTCCTGCGTCCACGGAATCAGGATGAGGAAGGAATACGTGTCCGCGACGTGCGATTCGATCTGCTTGCGTTCTTCGGCCGTCAGACAGCCCTTCGATACGCCCAGCGCCAAGTGCTCGTGCGCTTCCAGCAAGGGAGCTACGGCGCCATTCCTGTCCCTGTAGGTATAGTCGAGAATCGCATCGAGCTCGTGAGAAGCGGCGGTGTAAGAAATCGCGGGCTCGTTGGCATGACGAATGGCGCCGAGGAAGCCGTCGAGACGCGCGAATTCCGCCTGCAATGCGGCCTCGATGCGCTGCTTTTCCTCGCGAAACGCCGCCGTGCCGAGGTCGTGTTCGCACTGCCGCTCGACGAGTTGCCGATACGCCTCCCGCTCCAGGCAGGCACACGCATACTTGAAGCGCTGCTCCAGCAGGCGCATGTCGGCGTGGTGGAGCTTCTTTTCCTTGCGCAGCACATGCTCGCGCACCCCGACCTTGCCAAAGTCATGCAGCAGCGCCGCGTAACGGATCTCGCGCAGCTGGTCGTTCGTGAAGACGATGTGACGCAGCTCGGGCCCGTCGGCCCGGTCCACCGCCCGCGAAAGCCCCTCTGCATAGTGTGCGACGCGGAAGGAGTGGCCGGCCGTCGCCGGATCGCGCTCCTCGATCGCCTGCACCGATGCGCACACGAAGCCTTCCAGCAGTCGCTCGATATCCGAATACAGCTGGAAGTTCTTCAGCGCCACCGCCATCTCGGCGCACACGCCCGTGAGCATCTCAAGATCGTCGCCCTTGAAGGCATACGGGTCGGACGAGGTATCGACCTGGACCAGGCCCAGCACTTCGCCTTCCAGCAGCAGCGGCACGCACATCACGCTGCGGATCGCCTGATCGACGATCGACTCCTGCGACCCGAAGTGCCGATCGGCGAGCGTGTCGACCGACAGGATCGACTGCTTCTTCTCCAGCACTTCATTGACGATCGTGCGCGACGTCCTCATCCGCGCACCGCTCTCGATGCGCCCATCGCGCCGCCGCGCCGCTACCTGGACCGGCTCCTCGCCGCGCGCCTTGCGCAGCAGGATGACGGCGCGCTCGGCCAGCGGAAAGAGTTCGAAGATCAGGTTCATGATCTTCTCGATCAGCGTCTCGGAATTCTTCACGGCGCCCACTGCAATGCCGACCTGCGCCATCGCGTGCAGTTTGCGGATCGTCGCCTCGGCATCGACACTCGCGGTGTCGGGCGACATCCACTGGGAATTCGCGTACAAGGTCGCATCCACCCGCTGCTGGATCACGCTCGGCTGGCTTGCTGGGGTTGGTGCGAGCAACGAATGGAACACGATCTGGGCCGAGGAGACGGCCAGTTCGTCACCGTCATGCAGCGGATGCCAAGCCCCGGGCTGCAGGCGCTTGCCGAGCACGAAAGTGCCGTTGAACGAATGCAGGTCCTCGACGAAATACGCTCCGCCGCGCAGGCGGATGCGGGCATGGCGCCGACTGACGGTATGCTCGGGGATGCACAGGAAGCGATCCGAAGCCAGCGAGTCCTGCGGATCCCGGCCGATGACCACCTCGTCATGAAGGGGGAAGACGGTGCCCGCGTCGGTCACTTCCAGGTAAGCCATCACTGGATTCGCGGACTCGGGAACGATCCTGGTGTCTTGCATTCCCCCTCCCCCCGCGCGTGCCGGGCGCGGACAGAAAATTCCATTGAACTTCGACATTGGGCGAGGGGGCCGGTTCCGGTTCGGGACCGCCTGCGCTGCGGCGGAGGCTCGGGGCCTCCGCTGCAGGCGAGGCGTCATCAGAAATGCACGTCGTTGCTGATCGTGCCATTCTGCGTCGCGGTCACGGGGACCGAAGGGTTGGCGAAGCCACCCAGTACCGCGACATTGTTGCCAACGTTGGTGCCGACGGTCTGCCCCTGGTTGATCTGCTGCAGGGCGTTGAAGGACTCATTCTTCACCGAGGCGTCGGTGTAGCTGCCCCAGTAGTACGGGAAGTACATCATCCCGCCGCGTACCGCGCCCATGCTCTTGGCGCTCAGTTCTTCGGTCTTCGGCAGGTCGGCGATCATCAGGGTCGTCATGGCAGTTCTCCTTGGGTCTCGATTGGGAATCGGTCGATCAGAAATTCACGTTGTTGGCGATGCTGGCGTTCTGCGTCGCAGTCACCGGTACCGACGGGGAGGCGAAGCCGCCGAGCACCGCGACGTTGTTGCCGACGTTCGTCACGACGTTCTGCCCCTGGTTGATCTGTTGCAGGGCGTTGAAGGACTCGTTCTTCACCGAGCCGTCGGTGTAGCTGCCCCAGTAGTACGGGAAGTACATCATCCCGCCGCGTACCGCGCCCATGCTCTTGGCGCTCAGTTCTTCGGTCTTCGGCAGGTCAGTGATCATCAGGGTCGTCATGGCTTTCTCCTTGAGTCTCGATTGGGGATCGGTCGATCAGAAATTCACGTTGTTGGCGATGCTGGCGTTCTGCGTTGCAGTCACCGGCACCGACGGGGAGGCGAAGCCACCGAGCACCGCGACGTTGTTGCCGACGTTGGTCACGACGCTTTGGCCCTGGTTGATCAACTGCGCGGCGTTGAACGAGGAGTCCTTGCTGGACAGGTCGGCGTAGCCGTACCACGGGTACAGCGGGTAGATGCCGAGCGTTCCACCGCGCACCTCGCCCATCGCCTTGCGGTCCAGTTCTTCGGTCATCGGCAGGTCATTGATCTTCAGGGTTTCCATGGCACTTCTCCTTGGGGTGATTCACTGATTTGGGATTTGCTTAGAGCACTTTCGCCGCGCTCGAGACATCTATCGCAGAGACCGTGCCAGCCTTTGTCCATGGCGCACAAAACATATCTAACATGTTGAAAACACGTCTTTTTCAAAGAATCAATCCGAAATCGAACCCTCACACTGACCGCACAGAGCTCGGTTAGTGATTGGCAGCACCCAACAGACTCCCGAAGATCTGTCTGGCTCTGAGCAACACTCAGCCCCGCACCCGCGCCGACCAACGCTCCAGGGCACGCCACACCGTACCAAGCGCATCGATATGGGCTATATTTTTCTAGGAAGCACCGATTCGGCATTGCCGCGCGGTGGTTCCACGCCAACCGAGGGAAAGCGCATGGCTGGTCTTTCGCACGCGATTCACGCCTTTCACGCCGGGGGACTCTCGCACAACGAGTTCTTCGCGCAGGTCGACCGTGCGTTGGCTTCCGAGAAGACGGACTACACGCAGCTGCTCGACGTCCTCAGCGAAGAACACACCAAGTTCCCGCTGCCGCCGGACGTCTACGCCGAGGTGCATCGACGCATCGAGAACCTCGCCGAACCGCAAGCGGCCGCCCCGCCCCCCAACGTCGACCAGACGCGGATGCTCGTCACACCCGCGCCCCGCCCGGCCGCCGAGAGCGACTCACGCCACACCTTGCCGGATTCCGATCCGGACCGACTCAAAGGCGTCGGCGAAACGATCAAGGGCCGCTTCCGGCTCGAGGAATGTGTCGGCTTCGGCGGCATGGGCACCGTGTATAAGGCGCTGGATCTGCGCAAGCTGGAAGCCTCGGACCGCAACCCCTACATCGCGATCAAGATCCTGAACGTCCAGTTCCGCGGACATCCCAAATCGCTGATCGCCCTGCAGCGCGAAGCGAAGAAAGCGCAGACCCTGGCGCATCCGAATATCGTCACCGTGTACGACTTCGACCGCGACGACTCGATGGTCTACCTGACGATGGAATACCTGTCCGGCAAGCCGCTGAGCCGTCTGCTGCACTCGCAGGACTTCAAGGGCTTGCGCTACCCGGACGCGCTCAAGATCATCACGGGCATGGCCAACGCGCTGGCCTACGCGCATGAGCGCGGCTTCGTGCATTGCGACTTCAAGCCCGCGAACGTCTTCCTGACCGACAGCGGACAGGTGAAGATCATCGACTTCGGCATCGCGCGCGTCTTCCGCAAATCAGAGGAAGAAACCGAAGCCACCGTCTTCGATGCCGGTAGTCTCGGCGGCCTGACGCCGGCGTACGCGAGCCCCGAGATCCTTGAGCATCGCGAGCCGGACCCGCGCGACGACATCTATGCGCTCGCCTGCATCACCTACGAACTGCTGACCGGCACGCACCCCTTCGGCCGCGTTCCGGCAACCCAGGCCCGCGACGCCGGCCTCAAGCCACAACGCCCGAAGAACCTGCCCTCGGCGCAGTGGCGCACCTTGCGGAGCGGCTTGTCATTCGACCGCGAGGCGCGCACCCCGACCGTCACGGAGTTTCTCCGCGGCATGCGGGGCGAGCGCAGCATGGGAATGCCCGTGGCGATGGGCATGGCCAGCCTCGCGACGATTGCGCTCGCAGCGGCGCTGTTCGCCTACCTCCGGGAATCGCCGGAGAGCCCGGTCAGTCCGGCAACACCGGAGAAGCCGGCAACAGCGCCAGCCGCGGGCACACCGAAGGAAGAGCGCCCCGCGCCGACCGCCACGGCACCCACACCCACACCCACACCCGCGCCCGCACCGACCGCACCGCCACCGGTCCCGACGCTTTCACTGTCGGCGGTGACGCCGGTGCTCGCGCAGGTGCCCTGCTCGGCACTCTCCGCATCGGTCAGCGAACACACGCTGCAGGTCCAGGGCTTCCTTCCCGAACGCGTCGGCGCCGCGCGCCTGAAGAAGGATTTGAGCGCGATTCCGGGCGTCACGACGCTGAACGCCGAGTTGCAGGAAGTCTCCGACGACAAGTGCGGCGTCATCGAAGCCCTCGCCCCCTACTGGGTCCGCAACCGCCAAAGCGGCCGCCTCGCGTCCATCCGCATGCATGCTACCGGCGGCGTATTGACGGAGGGCGATTCCCTGATCGCGGACATCACGACGCCCGGCTATGAGTCCTACGTCAATGTGGATTATCACGTGCTCGACGGCAGCGTCGTCCACCTCGTGCCGAGCCGCAGATCGACAGCCAACCAGGCACCGCCGAACTACACCGCGACTCTCGGCACACTGGCCGGTTGGACGATCTCGAAGCCCTTCGGCAACGAGATGATCGTGCTGCTGATCACCCCGGTGCCGCTCTTCGACGCGCTGCGGCCGGAGTCCGAATCCAGACCGGACTACCTGCGCGCGGTCGATCAGCGGCTGCGGGACATCGCCGCAAAGTACGGCCAGGATCACATCGCGGCCGATTTCGTCCAGATCACGACCAAGCCGCGCGGGCGTTGAAGCGCGGTCAGGTGGCCTACTTCATGTCGCGCGCGACGCGAAAGCCGTTTTGCGAATGGCGTACGCTCGCGTCGTACTTGAAGCGCGTCGACGACGTCATGTAATCGGCGCCGTCGCGCCACGACCCGCCGCGGATCACGCGCACGCGGCAATCGTTCTCGTTCCATGATCGACCATCCGCGGGCGCCCCCTTGAACGAGTTGTGCCAGCAGTCGCTCACCCACTCCCACACGCTGCCGTTCATGTCATGCAGGCCGTAAGGGTTGGCGGCGAAGGAGCCGACCGGCGCAGGCGCTTCGGGACGCGAAGGGTCGCCGCAGTCCTTGCAGTTCGCATTGCCGGTCTTCATCTGGCTGCCCCACCAGTAGCGCGTCGAGGTGCCGCCGCGAACCGCGAACTCCCACTCCGCCTCCGTCGGGAGCCGATAGGGCTTGCCGCTCGTCTTGCTCAACCATTTGACGTACTGCTGAGCGTCGTCCCAGCTCACGTCGCGCACCGGTGCGTTCTTCGCGGCGTTCGCCTCGCCCCCCAATTTCGGGCAGGCGCTCGCCTCCACGCAGGCCGCCCACTGCTCGTTCGTCACCTCGAACTTCCCGATTGCGAACGGATGCGGGATGGACACCGGATGCGCGGGCCGCTCGCTCGGGTCGTCGGAGTTGCTTCCCATCACGAACTCGCCCTTGGGCAGCGAAACCATGACGGGACAGGTCGGGCAGTCCTTGCTTTCGCCCAGGGCCGCAGCGCCAGCCGCCCCGGCGGCAGCCGGTGCCGGGGAAGCCGGACGGGGCTTCTCCGGCGCCGGCGGCGGTGTCGGCGCCGGGCGCGGTTTCTCGACGGCGGGCGGAGTGACCGGCGCAGAACGGGGTTTCTCTGCCGGAGCGGGCGCGGTCTCGCCCTGCTTCGCCGCCGCGCGCAACCGTTCGATGCGTGCTCGCGCAAGCGTGGCGAAGCGGCCGTTGGGATAGGCCTTCAGATAGGCCTCATAGTCGCCGACGTGCTCGCTGTCCTTGACCGAGTCCCAGAACGTGAGCTCGTATTGCTCGGCCGTGTCCTTCGGCAGGATCCCCGCCTCGACGACGGTACCGGCAAAGGCCCCCAACACTCCGATGATGAGCAGTTTTCGCCACACGTTCGGCCCCCTTATGCTTGGCAGTTGAGCAGGCTGTCGCGAACACGAAAATCTTTGGCGGCGCAGATGTCCTTCGGTTCCCTTCCATCGGCCGCCGCGCGGAGTAAGACATGGGCACAGGCGGCATCGTTCTTCATGGGACGTCGGGACGCCAAGGGACCGCCATATCTGAGTTCATTATATGTATCTTTCCCGCAAGTTCCGTCCTAATCTGGATTCGTAGCCGACCCGGCGCATCGGCCAAGGAGGGACACCATGACGAGGGGAATCAAGCTTGCCGCCCTGGCCGCGGCGATCCTGAGCACCGCACCCGCATTCGCTGCGGGAACGCCGTCGCCGGCCAATGCCGAGGCCTATATCATCTGGCCGCCCGACGGAGCAGTCGTCGCCGGAGGCAAGCTGTGGGTGCGGATGGGGCTGCGCAACATGGGCGTCTGTCCGAAGGGGGTCGAGAAGCCTAACGTCGGCCACCATCACCTGCTGATCGATACCCCCTTGCCGCCGATGGACGCCGAGATTCCCTCCGACCGGAACCATCTGCACTTCGGCGCCGGCGAGACCGAGGCCCGCATCGAACTCCCGCCGGGCAAACATACGCTGCAAATGCTGCTGGGCGACCACAAGCACGTGCCGCACGATCCCCCCGTGTATTCGAAGCAGATTTCGATCACCGTGCGTTGACCCACGCCGAAAGACACCGGGAGCAGATCATGTTCAAGCCACTCGCCGTCGCCATCTGGGCCTTGCTGTTTACCGCTCATGCCGATGCCGGCAGCACGCCGGCCCCGGCAAACGCCTACCTCTACATCGGCTGGCCCGTGGACGGCCAAGTGATGCCCGCAGGCAAGCCCTTCAAGGTCTGGTTCGGACTGCGCAATATGGGGGTCGCGCCGAAAGGCGTCGAATTCCCGAATACCGGCCATCACCACCTGCTGATCGATACCGAGCTGCCCTCGATGGACGCCGAGATCCCCTCCGACCGCAACCACCTGCACTTCGGCGCCGGCGAAACGGAAACGACGATCGAACTGCCGCCCGGCAAACACACGCTGCAACTCTTGATGGGCGACGACAAGCACGTCCCCCACAACCCGCCCGTCAAGTCGCGGAAAATCACCATCACCGTGAGGTGATGGCAGACGCGCCGGACCGGCTATTGACGCTTGAGCCGGTCGGCCAGTTGCAGGGCCGTCACGCCGAGCATGCGTGCGGCAGACGGGACGTTGCCGTGGGCCTTGTCCATCGCGACCTCGACCAGCATCTTCTCGACCTCGCCGAGCGTCATCGCCCCGTCGCAGACCGCTTCGCACAGCGCGCGACCGGCTTGCGGGCCGACGATGTCGATGTCCCCATCCTCGTCGCGAGCATATTCCCGGTCGGCGGTATCCGCATGCCCCATGAACAGGTTGTCGACTTCGACGCGTCCGCCATTGGGCGCGAGGATCACGCCGCGCTCGACGGTGTTCTGCAATTCACGCACGTTGCCCGGCCAGCCGTAGGCCACCAGCGCCTTCTTGGCCTTGTCCGTAAAACCGAGCAGCTTCTTACCCTTGATCGCCGCGTACCGTTCCAACAGCCGCTCGGCCAGCGGCAGGACGTCGTCGCGACGCTCGCGCAGCGGCGGAATGTGGATCTGGCCGGCATTGAGACGGAAGTAGAGATCGGCCCGGAATCGCCCCTCCTTCACCCACTGCGCCAGACTGTCGGTCGTCGCTGCGACGACACGCACGTTGATCTTCCGCACTTGGTCGTCGCCGAGGCGCACGACCTCGCCTTTCTGTAATACGCGCAGCAGCTTGGTCTGTGCCGAGAGCGGCAAGTCGCCGATCTCTTCGAGAAAGATCGTGCTGCCATCGGCGCGCTCAAGATGGCCCGGATGCGAGACGAGCGCTCCGGTGTGAGCCCCCTTCTCGACGCCGAAGAGTTCCGATTCGACAAGCTCGGCCGGAATCGTCGCGCAATTGATCACGTCCAACGGACGGTCGCGGCGCTTGCTCATCGCATGCAGGGCGCGCGCGAAAAGCTCCTTTCCGACGCCCGTCTCGCCCACCAGCAGCACGGGAGACTCACTATCTGCCGCCTGCTTGAGCAGATCGAGGGCATGACGGAAGCTCGCGGAACTCCCACTGAGATCGCCCTGTAGCGTATCCCGTTCGCCGATCGTGGAGCGCAGCTGCATGACCTGGGTCTGCAGGTCGATCAACTGGTCGTTGATCGGGTCCGGTTCGAAGAGGCGCATGTGCGCATCGGCATCGTCCCATTCCTCGACCGGCCTGCCCACGATACGACAACTGTCGTTATTGCCGCCCCCGCACTCGACCTCCTTGAACAGGATGGCGCGCCCCATGAAGGCGGAGGAATAGCCGCAGGCGTAGCCGATCTGCGTCCAGCAGACAGAGCCGCAGTGGGAGCCGAAATGACGGCGATGCGACTGACATTCCCAGGAATTGATCCAGCGGAATTCGCTGTAGAAATGCCCGATTTCGCGATCCACCTCGACACGGACCGGGATCACACCGACCATGCCTTCGAAGGAGTGCAGCTGAGGGCCGGCCAGGAAGGCCCCGACGTCATCGAGTTCCGGCGTCAGCGTTCGCACGAGCTCCGCGTCGCGCATACCTGACGCATATCCCATGCGCAACAAGAGACCGCGCGCCCGGCTCATGCCGAGCGTTTCGATCAGCTCCTTGCGCAAGGAGGACTGTGCCTCGGCGTGCACGAGAAGCATGCGCTGTTCGTGAAGCCAGATCTGGCCGGAATCGGCGCAGAAATTTACACGCGCTCTGAGGTCTTCGGCCTCGATACGCGCTTTTGTCTGGAACCCGGTCATAGCCTGGCCCTCCTCCTGAACCGGTTGTTCTACTCGCCAGCCCGGTTATCTGTATTGATAATTATCAAAGGATTAAAGCAGATACCGATAGGCATGTGCCATACTGAAAACCGGGTATTGCGCGACCAGAACATCACCGATTCCGAAAAAAGAAAACGGCGCACCGCACACTCGCAGCGCGCCGCTTCCGATATCAGATCTGCGGGGCGGGCAGCTCGCTTACCCCGGCCCGAGCCCCATCACCCCCTGCCGGGATGATCCGGTTTGTCGGGCCGGTCAGGGCGCTCCGGGCGGTCGGCCTTGTCCGCCCGTTCCGGCTTGTCGGGGCGTTCGGAACGCTCCACGCGCCCGCCGCGGTCGGCGACGTCGGCCGCCTGCCGATTATTGCCCTTGTCGATCGACTTGCCTGCCGATTTGTCGCTACCGGCGTTGCCCTCCTTGATCGATTTGGCGAGATGCTCGTTGCCGGACTTCAGCTCGCTGACGACGCGCCCGAGGTTCAGGCCCGATTCCTTGGCGATCTGCCCCCAGCCCATGCCCGCCGTGCGCATCGCGAGGATGCCGCGGAAGGTCGTCGGCTGGCCGTTGATCTGCAAGGTCCCTCCGTTGAGTGCAACCGCGAGTTCAGCTGCAGTCGGCGCGGTAAGGCCGGCCTGGGTCAGCGTCGCCTGCGCCAGTGCGAGGGTGATGAACACATTCCCGTAGCCCATCGGCCCGGACGGCGTAACCGTCACCGGAATCGTCGTCGCGGAGCCCGGATCGAGCGTGACGACGGTGCCGTTGCGCAGGCCGTCGATCAAGATCAGGGCACTGGCCTCGCTCCCGGTCAAGGTCGAGAAGGTCTTGGACATATCGGTTGCAGCACGGGTCGGGGACGCACTCGCAGTACGGTCGAACGTCGTTACCGCCTGATCGACATCGGTGGAAGCGGTTTGCGACATTGCGACCGACGCCGAGCCGCCGAGGGCGGCGACCAGCGCTGCGCAAAGAAGATGACGCTTCATTCGATACTTCATGCTGTGTCTCCAAAAAGCCGAATGCGACAGGGGCTGCATTCGGGCATGCAGATTTGACCTTCTGTCCGCGCAAAAAGACACGCGCGATCGTTACGCGAGGTAACGGCCGCGGGCCGCCGAATCGCTGCCCAGCGCATAGGTGCCACACGGTACGTCCGACGGCCTTCCCTCACGTATTGCGAAAGCTCGTTACAAACCCCATCATGAAAAACCAGTAGCCATCACCGACCCAAGACCGCCAATGCAGACGTTCTCGCCCGGCCTCAGCGCGCCCGATCACGCCCACGACAATGATCTCTGGTTGATCTTTCACGACGCTGTCCTACTGGTGGTCGAAGATGGCGAAGGCGTCCGCCTGCCCCTGCGCGCCGATCTCGCGTCCTGGCCGCTGAAGCCGCAGAAATCCCATTACCTCGGGGACTTGGAGGGACAGCATTGCTTTGCTGCGGAGTGGCCCGACCAAACCGAGCTTGCGCAAAGCCGATGGCAGAACTTGCGCAGTCTCTTCGGGCAGCTCGACGACACGCACTTCGCGCTCGCGGGCCGGGCGGTCCAGATCCTCGAGTGGGACAGCACCCACCGCTTCTGCGGCCGCTGCGGGAGCGCGACGGAATTCCACACGTCCGAACGTTCGCGCGTCTGCCCCAGCTGCGGCCTGACGCACTACCCGCGCCTGTCCCCGGCCGTGATGATGCTGATCCGACGCGGCAACGAGCTGCTCCTCGCGCGCTCGCCCCGGTTTCCGCCGGACATGTTCAGCGCGCTCGCCGGCTTCGTCGAACCGGGCGAAACGCTCGAGGAAACGGTGCGGCGCGAAACGCGCGAGGAAGTCGGCGTCGAGGTCACGAACTTGCGCTACTTCGGCAGCCAGCCCTGGCCGTTTCCGCATTCGCTGATGATCGCCTTCACGGCGGACTACGCCGGCGGCGAACTCATCCCACAGCCGGGCGAGATCGAGGCGGTGGACTGGTTCCCGATCGACCGCCTGCCGCGCCTGCCGCATCGGATCAGCATCGCACGCAAGCTCATCGACGCGACCGTGCGCGAGATCGCAGGCGGAGGCTGACGCTGCCTAGAGGAACGCGTCGTCGAAAGCGATGACGCTCTGCCCCGCCTCGCGCACCGCGACGCCCAGCGCCTCGGCTTCCGGCGCGAAAGTCAGAGCATGGAAGCGCACGAGTTCGATGAGGCTCGTCAGATAGGCCGCGTCGCCCTCGGCGGTTTTGAGCCCGCGCCGGGCGGCAAGCGCGAGGCGAGCCATCTGCCAGGTCGCACAAACGGCCCCGAGCAATTTCAGGAAGGGCACGGCGCCCGCGAGCACCTGCGCGAGATCCGTCTTTCCAGTCGTCAGCACCCAGTCGGCGGTCCGTTCGAGCGTCGCGACGTTCGCCGCGAGGGCGTCGGCGATCACGCTGAGTTCTCCGGCCAGCCGCAGTTCGAGCACCGCCGCACGCAGCTCGGCGATGAGTTCTTTCAGCGTCTCGCCGCCTTCGCGGAGGATTTTGCGTCCGACGAGGTCGTTCGCCTGGATGCCCGTCGTGCCCTCGTAAATCGTCGTGATGCGCGAGTCGCGCGCGAATTGCGCGATGCCGGTTTCCTCGACGAAGCCCATCCCGCCGAAGACCTGGATCGCATCCCAGCACACCTGCTGCCCGACCTCGGTGCACCAGCCCTTCGCGACCGGCATCAGGAGGTCAATGTAGCGGCGGCACTTTCCCGCAACCGCGCGATCCGGATTCGCGTGCGCCATGTCGAACCAGCCGGCGGCCGTGTAGAGCAGCGCCCGCATCGCCATCACCCTCGCGCGCATCGACAAGAGCATGCGCTTGACGTCGGGATGGCAGAGGATGGGCTTGCCGGCCTCCCCCGTCACCGCGTCGCGGCCCTGCACACGCTCGCGCGCATACGCCCGCGCGAGCTGGTAGGCGCGCTCGGCGAGCCCCGGCCCCTGAACGCCGACACCGAAGCGGGCCTCGTTCATCATGATGAACATCGTTTCCAGGCCGCGATTCGCCTCGCCGACGAGGTAGCCCACGGCGCCTCCGACCTCGCCGTAGCTCATCGTGCAGGTCGGACTACCGTGGATACCCAGCTTGTGTTCGATCGCAATGCAATGCACGTCGTTGCGCGCGCCCGGATTGCCGTCCGCATCGAGTAGGTACTTCGGCACGAGGAAGAGCGACAGTCCTTTCACGCCTGACGGGGCGTCCGGCACGCGGGCGAGGACGAGATGGACGATGTTGCTCGTCAGTTCGTGTTCGCCATAGGAGATGAAGATCTTCTGGCCGAAGAGGCGGTAAGTGCCGTCGGCCGCGGGCTCCGCGCGGGTGCGCGTCGCCGCGAGATCCGAGCCCGCTTGCGGCTCGGTGAGGTTCATCGTGCTGCCCCACTCGCCGCTGACGATCCTCGGCAGCCAGGTGCGCTTCAGCTGGTCGCTCGCGGCAATCCGCAGCACTTCGGCCTGGCTCACGTTGAGCTGGGGCAGCATCGCGAAGGCCATATTGGTCGAGAACCACATCTCCCACACGGGCGTGGAGACGAGCTTCGGCAGGCCCTGCCCACCGAACTCGGTCGGAGCAGAGAGGCCGACCCAACCCGCCTCGACGAAGCGGTCCCACGCTTCCTTCCAGCCCTCGGCGCAGGCGACCCGTCCCTTGTCGTCGAGCCGGCAGCCCTCGCGGTCCCCCGTGGCGTTGATCGGTGCGAGGACGCCGGCAGCGAATTTCTCCGCTTCGGCAAGGATCGCCTCAACGACGTCGGGCGTGACATCCGCGAACGCAGGGAATGTCCCAATCGCGTCGAGCCCCGCAAGCTCGTGCAGGATGAAATGCATGTCGCGCAGCGGCGCGGCGTAGTCGGTCATCGTCATTGGTCCCTAGTTATCAACCGATCAACCCAATACCGTTCGGGCACTGTCGAAGCTCTGCCACCGCCCCTTCGACACGCCTGTCCTTAGTCCTTATCGCGGCGCGAGCCGGATCGCCCCGTCGAGGCGAATCGTCTCGCCATTGAGCATCGCATTCTCAACGATCGAGCGCACGAGTTGCGCGTATTCGGCGGGGTCGCCCAGCCGCGTTGGGAAGGGGACGGACTCGCCGAGCGAGCGCTGCATCTCGGGTGGCAGCGTCTGCATCATCGGCGTCAGGAAGAGCCCCGGCGCGATCGTCACGACGCGGATGCCGAAGCGGGCGAGCTCGCGCGTGATCGGCAATGTCATCGAGACGATGCCGCCCTTCGACGCGGCGTAGCCCGCCTGCCCGACCTGGCCGTCGTAGGCCGCGACCGAGGCGGTATTGACGATCACGCCACGCTCACCGCCCGCATTCGGCACCCCCTTCGCCATCGCCTCGGAGGCAATACGGATCATGTTGAAGGTGCCCACGAGGTTCACATTGACGATGCGGCTGAAGACGTCGAGCGGATGCGGGCCCTCCTTGCCGAGGACTTTCGCGGCCGTGCCGATGCCGGCGCAGTTGACGAGGCCCTGCAGCGCGCCGAAGCGTTCGAGTGCGAGCGCGACGCAGCCGCGGGCGTCCGCCTCCAGCGCCACGTCGGTCCGATGGAAGGCCACGCGAGCCCCGAGTTCGTCCGCGAGCTTCTCGCCCGCGGCTGTGTTGAGGTCGGCAATGACGACGTTCGCGCGCGCCGCATCGAAGGCGCGAACGGTCGCTTCACCAAGACCCGACGCGCCGCCGGTGACGATGAAAGTATGCTGTTCAAGTTGCATAGAAAAATCCTTGATCGTATCCGTAGGGCAGAAAGCGAAGCTTTGGCGACCGCCGCGATGAAAGACGCAGCCAAAAGCGAGGCAGGTGTTCGATTGAGCGGCCCTTACAGGGGAATACGCCTTCGGCTAATCCGCCCTAAGCGTCGCCTTTCTCGACGACGATCGCCACGCCCTGTCCGCCGCCCGCGCACGCTGACGACACGCCGTACTGCAGCCCCGCCTCCTGCAACTCCCGCGCGACGGTCGTCGTGAGCCGCACGCCCGACGCTCCCAGCGGGTGCCCGATCGCGATTGCGCCACCATGCACGTTGCAGCGCTCGCGGTCGAGGTCGAGTTCGCGCTCGCAGCCGAGGTACTGCGCGCCAAAGGCTTCGTTGATCTCGACGCGGCCGAGGTCACGCACGGCCAGCCCGGCCTTCGCCACGGCCGCGCGGATCGCCGGCGCTGGGCCGATGCCCATGATCTCTGGCGGCACCGCGACCGCTGCCCCCGCGACGATGCGCGCGAGCGGCTTCACGCCGTGCGCGCGCACCCAGTCGCCGCGCGCGACAATCGCCGCGGCCGCGCCATCGACAATCGCCGAGCTGTTACCCCCGGTCTGCACGCCGCCGAAGGCGGGTTTGAGCTTCTGCAGCGCCTCGAACGCCGTCAGCCGCACGTGCCCGTCGCGTTCGCACACTTCGGCGCGGTCGGCGAGTTTCAGCGAACGCGGCTGGTAGCCGTCGAGTTCCCACTTCGCATTCACAACCGGCGCGACCTCATCCGCGAACCAGCCCGACTCCCAGCCGGCACAGGCGCGCGCGAAACTCTGCGCCGCGAAACGATCGACCTCCTCGCGCGAGATGCCGTAGCGCTTGGCGAGGTTCTCCGCGGTATCCCCCATGCTCGCTCCCGGCGCAGTGTCCTTCGTCGCCTCCCACAGGAAGTCGCGGAAATCCACCTGCCCCATCCGAAAGCCCGCGCGATGCGTATAGGCCGCGATCGGGTTGCGCGACATCGACTCGGTGCCGACGCACAAAGCGACCGTCGCCTTGCCGAGCGTGATCTGGTCGGCCGCCGCAATGATCGTCTCGAAGCCCGTGCCGCAAAGGCGCTGCACGAGAAGCGCAGGCACGTTCGGATTCACGCCCGAATACAGCCCGATGTGGCGCGGCAGGTAATAGGTGTCGAAGCTCGCCTGCGCCATGTTGCCGCCGACGATCGCGTCCACCTCGGACGCCGGGATGCCGCTCTTCTCGAAGAGTGCCCGCGCGGCGTAGATGCCCAGATCCGTCGGCGAGACGTCGCGCAGCACGCCCCCGTAGTCGGCGAACGGCGTGCGTTGTCCGGCGACGAGCCAGATGTCGTCGTAGGTCCGCGCGTGGGCGGCCGATTCCGATGCGGCGTACGGATTGGTTGCGCTCATCGCTGCGGCCCCTGTCCCTTGCGTTGCAGGAAATGCCCGATGCGTTCGGCGACTTCCGGGCTGGTCTGCGTCAGCGCCGCGGTCAGCGACTCGACGAAGAGGCCGTCGTCGCTCGACAGGTTGTCGATACGTGCCACCGCCGTCACCATCGCCCAGTTCGCTATCGGCGCGTTCTCGGCGATGCGGCGCGCGAGCTGCTGCGCTTTCGCCATCGCCTCGCCCGGCCCGACGAGGTAATGCGACAGGCCCAGGCGCTGTCCCTCGTCGGCCTCGACGATGCGTCCGGTCAGCATCATCTCGCACATGCGTCCCGCGCCGATGATGCGCGACACGCGCACTGACGCGCCGCCACCGACGAAGATCCCGTGCCGCCCCTCGGGCATCTGGTAGATCGTATTCGGTTCGGCCACGCGCACGTGCGTCGCCGTCGCCAGCTCCAGCCCGCCGCCGATCACCGCCCCCTGCATCGCCGCGACCACCGGAATGCCACCGTTCTGGATGCGATCGAACACTCGATGCCAGCTGCGCGAATGCTGCATCACGCCGAAAGGATCGCGGTGCTGGTGCTCGGAGAGATCCAGCCCGGCACAAAAATGCTCACCCTCCCCACCCAGCACGATCGCGCGCGTACCTTCCGGTACGGACGCGAACGCCTCCTCGACCGCGGCCAGCAGCCGGTCGCTCACCGCGTTGCGTTTCTCGGGGCGCGCCAGCATCACCGTATAGATGCCGTGCTCGAATGAAGTCTTGACCAATTGTTCGCTCATCGCGGATTTCTCTCTGTAGTGATGGCAGCGGTGTCCTTCACGGCTTGCCTCCTGCGGCCGCCAGAATGACCGCCTTGTCCGGCATATCGGCATAGAGCGCTTGCACGAGGTCCACACGGCGCCCAAGCACCGCCCGCTGATTGATGTAGCCCTTGTCGGTGATTTCGCCCGCCTCCACCGAGGGTGGCTCGGCCATCAGCACCGCGCGCGCCGGCACGGTCGAAGACCCTCCGCCCTCCTGTGCAAGCGCGATCAGCCCGAGACGCACGCGTGCCCGCACTGCCGGGTTCGCCAATACCTGCTCCACTGGCGTTTCAGGCGGCAGACCCGGGCACAAGGAGCGGCACTCTGCGACGTTCGGGAAGACCAGCAAGCCGATCTCGTCGCGGTCGTGGCCCGTGACCACGATGTCCTGCGCAACCGGCTTCAGCGCATCGATCGCTTTCACGCGCAGCGATCCCACATGCACCCACGTTCCGGTCAGCAACTTGAAGTCTTCGCCGACACGTCCGTCGAACAGCAGTCCCAACTCCGGCCGCGCCGGATCGACGAATTCGACCGCGTCGCCGATCAAATAGAAGCCTTCCTCGTCGAAGGAGTTCGCCGTCAACTCCGGCTGCTTCCAGTAGCTGGGGAACACGTTCGGCCCTCTCACGCGCACCTCGAGCTTGTCGGCCGAAGGCACGAGCTTGAGCTCCGTTCCCGGCACCGGCACGCCGATCACGCCCGAGCGCACCGCCTGGAAGTGGCAATCCGTCGCGAGCGGCGCCGTCTCCGTCGAGCCCCACGAGGACACCATCGCGACACGCTCGCCAACCGCTTCCTGCGACAGATTCTCCAGTTCCGCCCACAAGTGTTGCGGCAACGCTGCGCCCGCGTAGAAGATCACCTGCAGCCGGCGGAAGAAGCTTTCCCGCAGCTCGGAATCGCGCCTCAGCGCCGGCACCAGCATGTCGTAGGCGCGCGGCACGCTGAAATAGATCGTCGGCGAGACCTCCTTGAGATTGCGCAGCGTCCGTTCGAGCAACGCCGGCGTCGGCTTGCCGTCGTCGATGTAGAGACTGCCGCCCCAGCGCATCACCATGTTGAAGTTGTGATTGCTGCCGAAGGTGTGGCTCCACGGCAGCCAGTCCACCAGCACCGGCGGCGTATCGCGCAGGAAAGGCCAGACGAGCTCCTTCGCCTGCTGATTGGCGCACAGCATGCGCTGAGTGTTGATGACCGCCTTGGGGGTGCCGACCGAGCCCGACGTGAAGAGGAATTTCGCGATCGTATCCGGCCCCACGCGATCGAAGGCGCGCATCACCGCCGCCTCGTCGCTTCGTGCCTCGATCTCCGCAAACGACATGCACCCGGTCGCTACCGCACTCCTAGCTCCCGCAACCACCACCGCATCGTGCAAGGGACGGACCGCATCGAGCGCCGGCATGAAGCGTTCGACCGCGTCCGCGTAGATCACCCCCGGGCGCAGCAGCTCGATATTTGCCTTGAGCTTCGTGAAATCCTTCGACATTAGCGAGTTGCCCGTCGAGATCGCGCAGGACGGCACGCCGACGTGCATCGCCGCGAGCATCAGCAGTGCATGCTCGATAGAGTTGTCCGAAAGAATCGCCACCGGCCGGTCGGCCGAGAGATTCTGTCCGAGCAGCCAGCTTGCAATCGCCACCACACGCCGACGCGCCTCGCCGTACGTGACCTTCTCCCACTCGCCAGCCGCATTGCGCTCGGCGAGGAAGAGACGCCCCGGCGCCTCGCGCGCCCAATGCTCCAGCCACTCACCGACGCAGCGCGCGTAGGCCGCAGGGAGCGGAATGCCACAGCGCAAAATGCGGGAGCCGTCGTCGCGGCTTTCGACATCGACCACAGCAGGCGCAAAGAGCGCCCCCGCGTCACGAATCACGGTATCCATCGGAATCGCCGTCCGCGCTTACTTGCCGATCATCTTGTAGGCGCCGCTGTCGATCTTCACGAGCACGTGCGAACGCTCGTCGAGGCCGAAGTGGTCTGCCGCGCTCATATTGAACACGCCGTGGCTCGCGACGACCTCCTTGTTCGACTCGATCGCATCGCGCAGCGCCGCACGGAACTCCGGCGTCCCCGGCCTGGCCGTCTTCAGCGCGACGGGCACCGCCTGCTCCACGATGCGGTAAGCATCGAAGGCATGCCCTGCGAACGACGAGAACGAGCCTGCGCCATGCTGCGCCTCGTACTTCTTCACGAGATCCAGCCCGATCTTCTTGGACGGATGCGAATCCGGCACCTGATCGACCACGACCACCGGCCCGACCGGCATGATCACACCATCGGCAGCCTTGCCCGCGACCTTCAGGAAAGCCTGGTTCGCCGCCGCGTGGGTCTGGTAGATCTGCCCCTTGTAGCCCCGCTCGACGAGCGTCGTCTGCGGCAACGCCGCCGGGCTGCCCGAGCCGACGATGAGGATCGCGTCGGGCCGTGCGGAGACCAACTTCAACACCTGTCCGCTCACCGAAGTATCGGCGCGCGCATAACGTTCGGTCGCGACAAGCTTGATGCCGGCCGCGTCAGCCTTCGCCGTGACGGAGGTGAGCCAGTCCTCCCCGTAGGCATCCGAAAAACCGATGAAGCCGAGTGTCTTCACGCCATTCGCCTTCATGTGCTGCACGACCGCGTTCGCCATCACGCTGTTCTGCTGTGGCGAACGGAAAACCCACTTGTTGCGCTCCGCGGCCAGCGCAGCCGGACTCATCGTGACCTGCGGCGTGGTGCTCTCGTTTGCGACCTCCGCAATCGCGACCGTCGCGGGCGTCGTCGACGAGCCGATCAGCACGTCCACCTTGTCCTCCGTGACCAGCTTGCGTGCATTCTTGGTCGCGACGGACGGATCGGTCGCATCGTCGAGCACGACGTAATTGACCTTTTCGCTGCCGATCTGCGTCGGCAGCAACGCGAAGACGTTCTTCTCGGGAATGCCAAGCGACGCCCCCGGCCCCGTCGCCGACAAGGAAACACCGATCGTGATATCCGCCCAGGCCGACTGCGCAGACGACAACACGGCGATCGAGCACAACACTGCGAGCTTCTTCAACTGCATGTCACTCCTCCTTTGGTGTGGAACGCCCGAACGCGCACGGGTCATCGTCGCCGGCGGCTTATGCCGCTCTTTGCTGCCGACACGACCTCATCGCTTCAGCATGAAGATCAAAGTAGCATCGCTGCAGTACCCTGTCAAACGATTGGTCAATTAGTTTATGTAACAGCGGCAGGAGTCCTCGAACACGCAATATGTCTACCTCCGGATAGTCGTTTGCTCGCTATCATTGCGGCCGATCCACTCAAATACGTCCATGCCGCCCGACTCCCCCCAATCTCCAAAATCCCGTCTCGGCGATATCGCACCCGACGCTGAAACGCTCATCCTTCGCCTCGCGCGAGAGGAGCCGGAGCTCGGCCAAGCGGCGGTCGCGGCGCGATTGCAGGGCGACGGCGTATCG
Source organism: Aromatoleum sp. (assembly GCF_035254505.1). Taxonomy (GTDB): domain Bacteria; phylum Pseudomonadota; class Gammaproteobacteria; order Burkholderiales; family Rhodocyclaceae; genus Aromatoleum. Next base: position 66,030 of record NZ_DATFAO010000107.1, read on the forward strand.
ATCTCCCCTTCGGGCGTGCGCTACCTCTGGCAGAAACACGGACTGGAAACCACGGTCAAGCGGCTCCAGGCACTGGTTGATCGGTCCGAGGCGGGGCTGGAGGCTTTGTCCGTCAGTCAGCGCGCGCTGCTCGAACGCGGCACGCTGACGGCCCAGCTTGCCCGGACCTCGTCAGCGGAAGGCGACGCCGTGGGCGACGAAACGCTCGATCGCCGGCAAATCATCCTGAATGCAGCCGCCGAACTGTTTTCGGCACAGGGATACGACCGGACGTCGATTCGCGACATCGCCCGTCGTGTCGGCCTCCTTCCGGGCTCCGTGTATCACCACTTCGCCTCCAAGGACGAGCTGTATCTCGCGGTACATCGCGAAGGCTTCCACCGGGTGATGTCGGCCGTGACTTCCGCGATCAGCGAATCCGACGACCCGTGGGAGCGGCTACGCTGCGCGTGCGAAGTGCACGTACAGTTGATCGTGGAAGGCCCGCCGGTCGAGCGAGTGACGGGACACAATCTCGCACTCGTCGGCAACGAGGCGTTGCTCGCCAAGATCCAGCCCGAACGCGAACGCTATGAACAGCTCTTCCGTGAGCTCGTTCAGGCCTTGCCGGTGTCACCCGGAACCGACCTGACCATGCTGCGCCTCTTCCTGCTCGGCGGCATGAACTGGGTATACCTCTGGTATCGCAAGGGAAAACAGACACCGCGCGCGATCGCCGATGCCATGGTCAGGATGATCCGCTACGGCGTGTCCGACCAATAGCGGCCGGAAGCCCCCGTTACTTCGCCGCGAGCCCCTGGCGCTGCGCGTAGGAATGCAATTCGAGACGGTTGCCGAGCTCGAGCTTCGCGTAAATGGACGTCAGATGATTGCGCAGCGTGTGCTCGCTGATGTGCAAGCGTTCCGCAATCTGACGTGGCGATGCCGACGCGTCGCGCGAAACCTCCGCCACGGTCAGGCGTTCCTTGCGCGTCAGCAGCGCGATCTTCGCCGCTTCGGGGTCCGGCTGCAGTTCGGCCTTCTTCTTCCGCGCCAGCTCCAGAAAGATCCGGCCGGCTGCCATGCGGTCCACCCAGATCTCGCCGAGGTGAATCCGTTCGATCGCCTTCAACAGCACCGCGACCGGTTCCGTCTTTCTGACCACACCGCAGGCTCCGGCCAACACAGCGGCGTCATGTAGTTCGAAATTCGCCGACGAGGTCAGGGCGAGGATTCGCGGGCCGCCCTGCGCGTGCACGCCCTCGACCGCGCGCAGGCCTTGCTCGCCATCGACATCCACGACGACGACATCCGCGCGGGCGCCTTCAAGGGTTGCCAATGCGCTCGTCAAGCCGTCAACCGCTCCCGCCCACTCCATTGCCGGGCCCCGGTACTCGACGATCCTTTCGAGCCCGCAGGCCACGATCGGAAACTCGCTCACCAGAAAGACGCGGATCGGCTCGACCTCCTCCATATTCACTTACAGAACCTCGGTTATTGTTTTGATGGGCGACCAATTCTAGGAATTTTCTCCTATTTTTGGGGCATG
>NZ_DATFAO010000108.1:0-31709 GCF_035254505.1 Aromatoleum sp.
ATGACGTCTTGAGCGTTCATATTCACTCCTGGTGCTCCTGGTGAGAAGAGACGATAGCGGTTGATAACGGGGGATATTTCCGTTGCGCCGAAGTAAGCAGCATCCATGCCATGCTTTTTCAGTGTGCCGGGCATTGTGCCATAAGCTTGCACGTGTCGTAGCGCAGGAATGAAGTCTTGTTTGCGTGAAATAACTTGGGCGATTTCCCAGGCTTTCCGCCCGTTTGCGCCCTGAACCGGAGGGTGCGTGCGGTCGGCAGTTCTGATGCACAAAACAGGTGCGCACCTGGGCATCGAATGCACTGTTATGGTGCAATCTCGCTCAACACGGTGATCGCGCGATACTGAGGCTGGTCGGCCAAAAAGCCCTCGATGCGCTCGTACAATTGCGGCCGGTCTATGCGAGCAAGATCCTTTTCGGTCAGTAGCACCTCGACTTCGAGGTGCTCGCCGAGGTAGTGGATCAGCAGGCGAGGCGAGTCGGGCAGCTGTCCTTCGAAGAGGTCTCCGAGCGTGCGCACTATTTCGGTGCGCTCCGGAAGCTGCAGGGGCGACATCCTGTGTTGAGGGGCATCGTTTTCGGCGTCGACGTGCACCAGAAAGTCCTCGACTTCCGGGTGTGCGCGGCGCACGCGCAGGTAGACGGTGTCGGAGATCTGATGTCCTTCGGAAACGGTGATGTGGGGATCGACCTGGATGTGCGCGTCGCACAGGACCCGGTCGGCCATCCGCCGCGTGCGCAGGTCGTGCAGCCCGACGACGCCGGGGGTACTCCGGATGGTGTCGCGAATGCGGGCGACTTCGAGTTCGGAGAGGCCGGTATCGATGAGCTCGCGCACGGCTTTCCACGCCACGCGAATGCCCATGTGGAGGATCAGGAAGCCGACCAGCGCGGCGGCCAGCGGCTCGAGGAAACGGTAGCCGGCGAGGCTGCCGCCGATGCCAGCGGCGACGACGAGCGATGAGGCGGCGTCCGAGCGCGCGTGCCAGGCACTGGCTTCGAGCAGGGGGGCCTTGAGGCGGCGGCCGGCTGCCTGCGTATAGTGGAAGAGCCCTTCCTTGCCGACAAGCGTCACGAGCGCCATCCAGAAGGCGACCGGCAGAAGCGGCGGAGCCGCATCCATGTGCTGCAGGCGCAGGCCCGAGCTCCACAGAAATCCCATGCCCACGCCCGATATGACCAGGCCGAGGATCAGGGATGCAATTGTTTCGATGCGGCCGTGTCCATACGGATGCTCGCGGTCGGCGGGCTCGGCCCCGCGTCGGCCGGCGACCAGCACCAGCATGTCGGTCGCGAGGTCGGCGAAGGTGTGCATCGAGTCGGCGACGAGGCTGAAGGCGTTCGCGTACAAGCCGATGGTGATCTGGCCGACCGTGAGGACGGCATTGGTCGCTGCCGCCACCAGTGCCGCCCGGCGAATGCCGCGGGAACGGGTAGCGTCGTCCGGGCGTCGGCTGCCCGCGGTTGCAGTTGGGTGGTCCATGGTCTGAGCGATATACTCCGTGTTCGTTTAACCGATTCTATCCGGATGGCTGCGATGGGAAAATTGAGCGACGTGCTCAGGCTGGCACAGCAGCGGGCGCAGCAGATGCAGCTGCCCTACGCGGGCGCGCTGACGCCGGCCGAGGCGCATGAGGTGTTACAGCTCGCGCCGGGTGCCAAGCTGGTCGATGTGCGGACCCGCGCGGAGTGGGATTGGGTCGGTCGCGTGCCGGGTGCCGTCGAGATCGAGTGGATGAGCTATCCGGGGAACCAGCCGAATCCGCAATTCGTCACACAGCTGAAGCGCGAAGTCGATCCGGAGGCGCTGGTGATGTTCATGTGCCGTTCGGGCGCGCGCTCGGACAAGGCCGCGCGGGCGGCGACTGAAGCCGGTTATCCGGCCTGCTACAACGTGCTGGAAGGCTTCGAGGGCGACCGCGACGCCAACGGCCAGCGCAATCACATCGGCGGCTGGCGCCATGCCGGGCTGCCTTGGCAACAGGGTTGAAAAAGCTTCCCCGTCGACCCATCTACCAACCGATTCATCGAGTAAAGGCAACGATGCAAACCGCGACCATCAGCTTCGACCGCTTCAACGCCCTGAAGGACGAGGAGGCCCAGGAGCGCATTCGCGCCGCGCGCGCCCGGCTGGGCGAGCGGGCGGTTCTGTTGTGCCATCACTACCAGCGTGCCGACGTCTATCAGCATGCCGACCTGACCGGCGACTCGCTGAAGCTGTCGCGGCTGGCGTCGCAGACCGATGCGGAATTCATCGTGTTCTGCGGTGTGCATTTCATGGCTGAGGTCGCGGACATCATGTCGCAGCCGCACCAGAAGGCGATCCTGCCCGACCTCGCGGCAGGCTGTTCGATGGCGGACATGGCCAACCTCGCGAAGGTCGAGCGCTGCTGGCGTGAGCTGGCGGAAGTGCTGGACCGGCCCGACGAGCTGATCACGCCGGTCACGTACATCAACTCGGCCGCGGATCTGAAGGCCTTCTGCGGCGAGCACGGCGGCATCGTGTGCACGTCGACCAACGCGCCGGTGATCCTCGACTGGGCGTTCGCGCAGCGCGAGAAGGTGCTGTTCTTCCCCGATCAGCACCTGGGGCGTTGGACCGGTTACAAGAAGGGCATTCCGGTCGAGCAGATGGTGGTGTGGGACCCGGATCTCGAATACGGCGGCCTGACGCCCGAGCAGATCCGCAATGCGAAGATCCTGTTGTGGAAGGGGCATTGTTCGGTGCACCAGATGTTCCAGGAGAGCCACATCCGCCGCTGGCGCATGCAGCATCCGGAAGGGCTGGTGATCTCGCACCCGGAGAGCAGCCTCGAGGTGTGCATGAATTCGGATTACGTCGGCTCGACCGAGTACATCATCAACGTGATCAAGGCGGGAGCGCCGAATTCGCGCTGGCTGGTCGGCACGGAGCTGAACCTCGTCAATCGTCTGGCCGAGGAGATGAAGCCCGAGGGCAAGATCGTGCAGTTCATGGCGCCGACCGTCTGCATGTGCTCGACGATGCAGCGCATCGATCCGCAGCATCTCGCCTGGACACTCGAGAACCTGGCCGACGGCAACGTTGTCAATCATATCCAGGTGCCGCCCCACGAGGCCGAACTGGCGAAGGTGGCGCTCGAACGGATGCTGGCGGTGTCGTAAGACCCGGTGCGGAGGCCTGGCGATGATCCTGAGCGTCTGCACCTACAACATCGTTACTAGCCAAGCGCCGCGCTAGAAGCCGCCGATTCCGTTATCGCTTCCGTTATCGGCCGCCTACCTCCACGTGCATCGGTAGGCGGTCGCGGTATGCGTCGGTCATACTACTCCGCCAGCCGTAACCCCGCGGTGTTGACCTGCCCGGCCGGTCCCTGCGCCTGCCTTCGCTACTTCCCATGTCCGCGCTCGACGTAACTGAGCGCTTTGCTTCTTCTCGCTCGACGCCGTCTACGGGTGTCGTTCTCGCGCAGGCTCGTCCAAAGAACGCCAAAGCTACGCTTTTCGTGCTATTTTACGTAAAAAACTAACGCAAAATTAGGGGAAAGTGGTGCTGATCAAGTTTACGGTTGAGAATTTCAGGTCGATAAAAGATCCCCAAGAACTCTCCCTTACCGCTTCGCGCGGTGTCAGGCGTCTGAGTTCCTCCAATACTTTTGATACCGGGCGGCCGGAACGATCCCTTCCGCCATTGTTGCGTTCCGTGGCGATCTACGGACCCAATGCGTCTGGAAAATCTAATCTCATACGAGCGTTGCGGTTCGTTGAGGGGATGGTATTGCACTCATCGAAAGCTGAGGTAGATGAGCCGATTAGAGTCCAGCCATTTAAATTGGACAAGAAAACCCGTGTCTCAGATTCGAGATTTTCGATAGATTTTATTGAGGCTGGCATTCGCTATAGTTACGGGTTTGCCTGCAATTCTGAGCGCATCACTCATGAATGGTTAATTGCATATCCAAAGACTAGACCTCAACTGTATTTCGAGCGAGTTTTCGACCTAGCGGCCCAAAAAGATCAATATACGTTCGGCGGACGGTTCGAGGGGGGGCGTCTTCGGCATGATTGGGCACGTCAAACGGGTAGAAATACCCTCTACTTTTCACGTGCGGTGCAACAAAGCGCTGAGGACTTGCATCAACTGAGAACGCCCTACGGATGGTTTAGATCCCGCCTTCGAATCTTAGATGCTGCAACTCCAATATTCTCATCGCAAAATTCAATCACAATAAATAAATGCGCCGGTAAAGACAAGCCCGATGTGCTGAAGTTTCTTTCGTCTGCGGATATCCCGATTTCTGATATCAAGGTAGAGTTGAAGGAATTTGATTCGACGGAACTTCCGGGGGATATGCCTTCGTCTCTCAAGGCAGGGCTTACTGAGATGTTGCGAGGGAAAGAAATTCCTGAAATTGCTTTTTATCATTTGGATTCTGACGGCGATCCAATTGAATTTTCAGAGGATGAAGAGTCTGGAGGGACGCGAAGTTTGTTCGCATTCGCCGGCCCATGGACCAATGCGCTGAATAACGATTACGTTCTTGTTGTTGATGAAATTGACACAAGCTTGCATCCGATGATTGTTCATCGTCTGATCGAGATGCTGCATGAAAATGGCTCAAAGGCTCAATTGGTCTTTACTACGCACGACACGTCGATTATGAGCAGCCGTTTGCTTCGTCGCGATCAGTTCTACATTGTAGAGCGCGGCGTTACAAATGCGTCGCATCTTCGATCGATTGTTGAATATCGTGGGCGAGAAACTGATCCGATTGAGAAGCAGTATCTTTCGGGTGTTTTTGGCGGTACCCCAATATTGAAGAGGCTACGCCATGTCCGCTGAAAGGAACGCTCTGGCGAGATTGAAACGGCCTCCACGGGATTTTTCTCGGAAGGCTGATGTGGCGCCTCCTAGGGCACGCATCCTTATTGTTTGTGAGGGAGAGAAGACGGAGCCAAATTACTTTTTTGATCTGCTTGATGATTGTCGGCTAACGGCTGCCGATGTACGCGTCGTTGGCAAAGAATGCGATTCTGCGCCAATTTCTGTAGTGGATCATGCGGAGAAAGAGTGTGGGGCGAGAAGGTTCGAAAGGGTGTTTTGCGTTTTCGATCGAGATCGGCACGAGTCTTTTGATGAGGCGATTAGAAAGATTCGGTCGTTGCGAGATAATAAATTTCGAGCAATTGTTTCATACCCGTGCTTTGAATACTGGCTTCTTTTGCATTTTAAATATACGCGAAAGGGGTACGTTGCAAGAGGGAAGAACTCTCCTGGGACGGTGCTTGAAACGGAGCTTAGCGCTGAATTCGAAAGGGTTCTGGGTGTTCCATACAAGAAGGGCGCTGAAGGAATTTATAGAGAGTTAAAGAAGAAAATGAATTTTGCGGCGAAAAACGCCGCATTGGCCTCTTCTGATGCAGGTGTGACAGAGGAGCTAAATCCTTCAACGGAAATATTGGAGCTAATTAATTATCTTAGGAGTGAATCTCCAGATAGATTAGAGCCTCTTCCGTTGTAAGCAAATTTTGTAGTTGCGCACGACGATCTCGAGGGGCGGGGTGACGCTCACTTCAAAGGACATAAACAAGAGCCCCCGCGCCTGGGGATGACAGGCCGGGGGCGTGCCGCACGAGGGGACGGCTCTGCGGAGCGGCCGGCCTTTGCTCCTCATGGCGCCGACATTTCCACGTCCCGGTCCCGCCTCGCGGCGCCCGCCGGGCACGGGGGAGGTACTCGGTTACAGTGTGCCTTTCACCAGCAAAGCTGGCCGGTAGACGGTGAGCATCGCGCGCAGCTCGGCCAGGATCGCGACCATGTTCTTCGTGAAGAAGTCCGCGTGCGACTCGCTGATCCGCACTAGGGCATCCTCCCGAATCCAGTAGTCGCAGGCTTGCGCGAAATCGCCCGTCAGGAAGGTCCCCGCGGTAATCGCATTCGACGCGACGATCGGCACGAGTTTGTCATTCCAGCTGATGTACTGGCCCGTTGAATCCTTCAGTAGCGCCAGCGTTTCCGCGTCCTCGGGATTGAGCAAAATGCCAGAGGGGTTCCCGTCGGCGAGTTGAACTTGAGTCATGGATCGGCGCAGGACGTCCACGCCGGTGTCGCCGCTCGTGGTTCTGTTGTACGCGGTGGCCTGGCTAACGAGCCCGTCAATCTTGCCGCCGGTGCCGTCGCCGAGCACGATTTGGTCTTCCTCCTCGATAGCGAGCCCATAGAGGAGCTGACCGTCGATGAAGGCGCGCAGTTGGCCGTTATCCGAAAGCACCTGACGGGATGCCGGGATCCAGTGAGCAATGGTCACGGCGTCCGCCTTTTCGAGACTGAACGACATGGCGCTTTCGTTCTTCGCCACGTTTTCGCGGTTCGGACTCGAATACTGCGGGCCGGCGTTGTTCGTCAGCGTCGCCCGCGGGAACTCGATCGAGCCGGCGTCGGTGAATCGCACGTTCAGCAGATCGCGAAGCGTGCGCCGACGTTGCGCCGCGCCGATGATTTCGGTCCGCTGCGGCGGGATAAGCGCATCCTGCGAAACAATCGCGGCCTTCATCCCCGCATACAGGCTCTTCGCGTCGAGGCGCACCCGCAACTCGGGAATCTCGCGCCCCGCGAGGAGAGCGAAGCCCTGCGACGACTGCACGGCGTCGGACACCGCCTTGTGGCTGCCGTCGAGCGAATGCGTGCCACTGCCATAGCGCATTCCGACTTGCTTCTGCTCAACGTCCTTCAGGCGCTCTTTCAGTTCGGTCATTGCACTGGTCGTCCGCTCGCCAAGTTCCTTCAGGCCCTTTTTGAGCGTGTCTTGCAGCATTTCCAGTTCTTGCGTTTCCATGGTTGCTTACTCCGTTGCATATGTGTGGGTTTCGCTCGATCCCACCCTTCACACATCCCGTGTGTCCGGCAGCACTCCCACTACATCCCGTAGGTTTGGAGGAAGCATGTGGCGACCGTATACATGAACAATTATATTGTCAAATCAAACGCTTATTGACGACTGCGTCAATAAGCTAATGACGAAAGGATGTTCTTGCGGTCGGTATCTCCGCCAGGCGACGGCGCCGCCCTTCCTGCTCGACCAGATAGATGACGATCGCGGGCGCTGTGGGCGACACCGTGAGTTCAACCACAGGGCGGGCGCCTCCGCGGATCGCGACGTCGAGCGCTTCCCGCTGCTCGGGAGAGAGTGCGCGGCTCGCGTGGTCGACCAAGAAGGCGGCCGATTGGAGGGCGATACGCGAGATTTCAGTCAGTTCGGACATGGCGTTTGATTCCTTCGGGTAGGGTGATCGGGGTTTCCGGGATGAGATCAGCGCGGATCCGGCGCAGCGTGCCGCGCAGGGTTAAGAGCTTGTGCACCGTGACGATCGCTTCGTCGTGCGCCCGCTCGAGGGCGCTAAGCCGTAGCTCGATGACTTGCCGGGGAATCCACAACGATGAGGCGGCGCGCGGGTCCTGCATGAGCTCCATGTAATCCGCCAGCGCATCAAGGTAAGCGTCCTCCAGGATCGGCACGCGATCGGCCGCGAGCTCGGGCAGTGCGGCGGTCATCGGCGGATGTCCTCGGGGAGCCAGGCTGCGGCCGGAATACGCGCACGCTCCCCGCGTTGCAGGAGCCCGAGGCGGTCCAGATAGGCCGCTTGCCCTTCGTACAGGCCCGGTGCCTTGGGGTAGCGCGGCGGTTGCCCGTCCGCCAACAGGCGGGGGACCGGCGCTGCCGCCTTCCACCACAGCGGCGGCCGGGTGCCGGGGTGCCTACGGGCCCATATGGTCACGATCGCCGCCCCGTGCGCCTCCCACAGTGCCCGCAGGCGGCTCCTGTGCTGCAATAGGCACCACGCGAATTCGCCTCGACCGGCCGGCGGCTCGTCGAGTAGCAGGCGGGCGACGCGATCAGGGACGGTGCCGTATTCGCTGCTGCGGTCTTTCCGTCTGGTCGTCATCGTCAAATCCTCTTCGGGGGGCGACCGATTTTCGGCGGCGGCGTGTCGTCGGCCTTGAACTGCAGCGCCTTCATCGCGGCGAGGAATTGCGCGCGGGCCCGCAGTTCGATGTCGACGGCCGGGTGACTCTTCGGAGTGCCGTACCTATCACGCACCGTGACGCCCTCGCGTGCCAGGATCGCGCCCGCTTCCTGTGCCCGGTCGTATGCCTTCAATCCTTCATGCAGAGTAGCGAGGCGCGCGGCATCGTCGATCACGTAATCGTCATGCAATTTCGCCCACAGCTTGCGGGCGGCCGGCGATAGGTCAGCCGGTGCGCGCGGGGGTTTCGTGGTTGCGGTCGTCATGTCGGACCTCAAAGCAGTTTGAAAATCGTTTGTTTGTGAAAATTTGACTTGGGCGTCGGTTTTCATATGGCATGTCGGCTAGAGATTGGACGCCCCCTCCCCATGGTCATACTGTTGCCGGATATTTTGGATAGACGCTCCCGGTCGGCACGCGTCGCGGCGGGCACGGTATGACTTGCACGAGCATCAGCACGTAGCCGTGCGGATGGGCTTTGGAATCGGCGCAGTGCGCAACCACATGGCCGGCGAACGGACCATGAAAATGCGCCCGCCGACATGACGGGCAATAGAACGTTGCCTGCAGCCCCGACAGGGTAAGGGTCGCTAAATACACAGGCGCGTGGCCCGGCGTCAGCAGGGTCAACTCTCGGCTTATCTTGTTAATGGCGATAATTTGCTCGCCGCTGAGTAATTCGGTATTCACAGTAATTTCCTCCGGTTACGCTAATTGGCTAGTCGCCATACCGGGACACCACGCCCCGGCCGGACACCCGGACACCCCCTATAGGGGTGTGTCCGTGTCTGTCCGGTCTACGGGGGGCCGTGGCCGGACATTTGCCCGTTTTTGTCCGTGTCTGTCCGGGTGTCCGGGGAGGCGATATTTGCGATAAATGCGATCCGGTAATTTCCGTTTTCGCTAATTACGAGCCCACGGTCGATAATTTCGTCCCGTGCTCGAACGAAGGCTTTGCGCTTGGCGTCCGTGGAATCGGCCGAAGAAATGCCGAGTTCATAGGCGCGCGGGCGCCATTGATCCTCGGTAGCGGTCATGCACGCTATGCCCTCGATCTGCTGAGGGGTCTTGGCGGCCTCGCGTAGCGCCTGCACGGCGATGCGCTGGGCGCGCGTGAGCTTCGTCGATTGACGGGGCAGCATCGGGCGGTCGTCAGGCTCGACGACGCAGGATGTAATCGGGTCGCCGTCCGGGTCGGTTCCGAGCAGGACCGTGACGAGGCGGAAGGGGTGCGCGGTGCCGTCCTGTCCGTCCTTGGACTTGGCGACGCGCCACGTGCGCTGATCGCCGTCGCGCGTGACCTCAATGACCGCATCGAGCGCGGCGAACAGGCTGGAGTGCCCGCGCATCCCCTTGGAAACGTCCTTGCCGGGATGGTGGATCAACACCACGAGCCCGCCGACCTCGGCCTGTAGGGCGCGCACGCCGGCCAGGATCCGCCCCATCGCCTCGGCGCTGTTCTCGTCGGCGCCAGGTGCGGCCGCGTTCAAGGTGTCGATGAACACGACGCCCCCGGCCCGCCCTGCGTTGCGGATGGCGGCCGCCAACTCGGGCACATCGCGCACATCGAGCAGCGAGAAGGGCGCGTCGACGATCGCCGGGGCGGTCGCGGCGGGCTCGCGGCTGAGGCGGTGCGCCTGAATCCGCTTCGACATCCCGCCAGCGCCTTCGAGCACGACAAAGGTTACGGGCGCCGCTTGGGTCTTGTGGCCGAACCAGCTCCCGCCGCGCTCTATGACCTCGCCGAGGTCATAGCCAAGAAATGTTTTGCCGCTCCCGCTCGGACCAAACAACGCCGCGAGCCCGACAATAGGCAGAAGGCCTTTGGCGCGCCACGGCAACGCCGGCCGCGTCGCGTATTGGTCGGCGGGGATCAGCTGATAGCGGGGCGGGGCGGGCAGCGCCGTAGCGCCGGCCGGGAGTGGGGTAGCGAGGGCGGCAAACGAGTTCGGCCGGCGCCGAGGATTGACCCATCCGCGCGCCTCGGCTGCGGTGAAGATGGCGCGGTAATCGGTACGCTCGCCGCTGAACGTTTCCCACTGCTCGAGCCCGTCCCCACCGGGGAAGCGCGTCGACGTCGCCGACCATCCCTCCCACAGTGGGCGCCCGATATCGCCGCCGAGACGGCAGAGCGCTTGCCCCGCCTTGACCCACGTCGCACGGTCGTCCGGGTCCAGATACCGGAGCGCATCGCGGAGATCAGCGGTCGTTTCGGCCTGCTGCTCGGGCGTCTTGGTGTCCCAATCAAGCGGGGCGGGTGGGCGCTCGGATGGGGTGACCCGCTGCGGCATCATCGGCGGGACGACCGCTAGGGCGATGTCGACCGGCGCCCCGATAGTGGTGAAGACCTGCGGCGCGGGGGCGCCGGCCACAGGCCCGTAGTAATACGCCTGCGAGATCGTGAACGATTCGGGCGCCAGGATGCCCCCGAGGAGTGCGTTGACCCTGCCGACGTGAATTGCGCGTTCTTCGGGTCGGCATGGATTGGACAGGGGAAATATCGCGCGCCATCTCCGGCATTCCGGGGTGTGGCTTGCCGTCGTGTAGACCAGCGCCTCAACGCCACAGGCGGAAAAGACAGCCGCGGCCGCCTCCGGCTGCATCCGGCCGCCGTCATAGTCGACCTCGATGCCGGTCACCTCGATCACGTTGGCGTCGTGTCGCAGGCTCCCTTTCTCGGTTCGCTGCGTTCCGAAGTGGACGAGCTTCAGAAGCGGGAGATCGCTCTTGGACTGGTGCGGCTCAGTATGGGCGATTATTTGCCCGAGAGCGGCCAGGGAAGGCATTTCGCATTCGACCGGGTCGGCGGTAATTGATGAAAACAGGCTCACGCGCAGCGGCGCTGGGCAATTGATCGGCGGCGGGGGCGGGATTACAATTTGCGCAGCCTGTATGCCCGTACAGCCATTTCCCGCGCCCTCTTGCCCCGCCAGGCCGAGGGCGCTTTCATTTGTGGTTGTCATCATCGGCCGCCCTCCATGCCAGGGGGTGATAGAGCGGGCGAGCCTTGCGTGCCTCACGAGCTGCGGCGCGGCGCGCGCTGCGGGAGGGCTCCGGGAATGGAGCCGAGGTGAGGCCTGCGCGCTGGCGCTGTAGGCCGGCGGCGAGCGCAGCCAGGGGAACGTGGCGGCGCTTCATTGTTCGGTCCCCCTCCGAGCATTACGGCGGGGGAAGTAGGGCTTCGCTGTCGCCTGCTTGTCGAGCCAGGCCACGACGTCGGCGGTGCGGATGTAGCGCCGACGGCCGATCAAGAAGAATTTGGGCGCATCCGGCTCGCGGATGGCCTCTTCGGCGGTGCTCTCGGGGAGCCCGAGGAGTTGCAGGAATTCCGGCCAGGACATGGCCGGCTTTGCCATCAGCTCCGATGGCGACAACTGGGGGGCGGGGAGGGGGTTTTGCTGCATGTCGGCGGTCCTTGTGTGGATGCGCCGACACGTCGCGATTCATGCCGGCGCGGTTGGTGCGCGCCGGGTTATTCAACATTTATTTGGATTTTTTCGGACCCCATATAAATCGAGGAGGGCGGTAAGCTGCGGTGGTTATGGCGTCGAACTCCGCAAGCCGACGTAGCAGATCCGCGGGGATTGGTTTTCTGCTGATCACCAGTTGGTCGAAGGTCTGCACGTCTTGCGCGTACCGCAAGGCGGCACGACGGAACAAGTCATACGACTTCTCGAAAATGCTTCTACTGCTACCGCGGCCACGCTCGCGCACGACTTTCTCGCCGGATATATTATCTAGCGCCAGGTCTTTCCATCTCCCTCGCCGGTTGCCTCCTCTTGTCTCCAAGCGCAGGAATTCGTCAGCCACAAGGTAAGCATGCAGGAAACCGTGGAAGACTGATTTGTGCGGGGCTCCGCGTTGAGGCGGGGGGCGGCGGACTGATTCGCGTCCCCGTGATAGGTCGACACCGTAGCGGAGCAATGCCGCGACTAGGCGACCGGTTTCGACGCCGCGGGGGCTTGCAGCGCGTGCGTTTCGCTTCATTCGCGCATATATGGCGGCGTTATGTGCGCGGATCATTTCTCCGCACCCTCGGTCAGCCGCACGATCTCGTGCGCCCAAGCCTTGGTCGCCTCGATCCGTTCGGGGGCGTAGTCGTGGCGGTTGTAGATTGCCAGTACGCCCCCGAGACTGTGGTTAAGCAGCTTCTCGACCACATGGGGCGCCACGTTCAGGCCGGCGACGCGGGTGGCGAATGTTCGCCGTAGGTCATGGGGCTTCCAGCCCGCGCCGGCTCGTTTGAGGCGGGCGGCGATCGCGTTTGGGTTGCGTGTGTCGAAAAACCAGTCGGTCGGGTGGATCTGCTCGCGCGCGGCCGGCGTCAGGTACACCCAATGCGGGCGGTCGCTCTTGTTCTCGGGGATATGGAGCCTGTCGCCGTCGATGTGATCGTGCCGGGCGCCCTGCGCCTCGCTTATCCGCAGGCCGGTCAAGAGGATGAACCGCAGCAGCGGCGCGTGAGCGTGATCCGAGGCCCATAGTGCCCGGATCTCCTCGTCGGTAAGGACTCGGGCCCGAGTCTCCTCCTCGCCGCCTACAGCCCGCGCGGTCGTGCGTTCCAGCGGGTTCCGTTCCACATAACCGCGCTCGACAGCGTAATCGAGTGCTAGGCGCCAGTTCGATAAGCAACGATTTGCCGCGACGGGGGAGGCGGCGGCGTAGTCTGCCAGCAGCGAAACAAGGCGCGCGGTGCTAAGTTGTGATAATCGCTCATTGCCGGCCCACTGCTTGCCACGTGCGACGTAAGTCTCGACGTTTGTCGTTTTGCGATAACGGGGCTCAATGCGCCGCTGATACCACTCGTCAAGCAATGCGCCAAAGGTCACAGCCTCGGGTAGAACGGTGCCGGAAAGGGCCGATGCTTTTGTCCGCGCCTCTGCTAACGTTACAGTAGGCCATTCGCCTAAATTGCGAGTCTTCCACGAGCCCCCGGCGCGTGTCCGGAAGAGCCACGAGCGCCGCCCGCTCGGGTAGCATCGGAGGTACAAGCCGCGTTCGTCTCCGATCAGCTTTTCCTTTGGTGGGTTGGGCAGGCGGCGGATAGCGGTTTCGGTGAGCGGCATGGCGTTATCACTCCGTTATCGATAACGCCAGTTTAGCTGAATTTTGCGAGTGTTTCTTGGGGTTAAAGTGCTGTAATAACAGGTGATTCATGGGGCAACGATTGCTTAGTGTCTGCACCTACAACATTCATAAGGGCTTTTCGCAGTTCAATCGCCGCATGGTGATCCACGAACTGCGAGACCGCCTGCGCGTGCTCGACGTGGATCTCGTGTTCCTGCAGGAGGTGCAGGGCCTGCACCTGCAGCACGAGGCGCGGCACGCCGACTGGCCCGGGCCGCCGCAGCATGAGTTCCTGGCGCAGGGCGTCTGGCAGCAGGCGGCCTACGGGGGCAACGCGCTGTACGAGCATGGCCATCACGGCAATGCGATTCTGAGCCGCTATCCGATCCTCTCCGCGAGCAACCAGGATGTCTCCGATCACCGCTTCGAACGGCGCGGGTTGTTGCATTGTGTGGTGGAGGTGCCGGGGCTCGCGAAGCCGGTGCATTGCGTCTGCGCGCACCTCGGGCTGATGGCGGGCAGCCGGCGGCGCCAGATGGAGGCGCTCGCCGACCGCATGGAGCGGCTGGCGAACGGCGCGCCGCTGATCATCGCGGGCGACTTCAACGACTGGCGTAATCACGCAGACGACGTGCTGGTGAGCCGCCTGGGATTGCGCGATGCCTTCGATTCCGGGCGCGGACGGCCGCCGCGCAGTTTTCCGAGCAGTGTGCCGCTGTTCCGTCTCGATCGCATCTACGTACGCGGCTTCGAGGTGGCAAACGCGAAGGTTCATTCCGGATTGCCCTGGTCGCAGATATCGGACCATGCGGCGTTGACGGCGGAGCTGGAGCCGTACGGGTGAGCGCCTTCATTGGCGGAAACCAAATCACCCTGCTGGAGAATGGCGCGGCGTACTTTCCGGCGCTGGAGCGGGCGATCGATGCGGCCCAGTGCGAGATTTTTCTCGAGACCTATATCTTCGAGAACGACGCGACGGGGCGGGCGATCGCCGCGGCCCTCGGACGCGCGGCGCGGCGCGGCGTGGCCGTGCGCGTGCTGGTCGATGGGTTTGGCGGCCGCAGTTTCGTGCGCGAGCAGATGGCCGCGCTGGGCGACGACGGCGTTGCGGTGATGATCTACCGCCGCGAGCTGCGCGTCTTTTCGCTGCGCCGCCACCGCCTGCGGCGTATGCATCGCAAGCTCGCGGTGGTCGACGGCGCGGTCGCCTTCGTCGGCGGCATCAACATCATCGACGACCTATATCCCGAAGGTCCCGTCAATCCGCGCTTCGACTACGCGGTCAGGATCGAGGGTCCTTTGCTTGGCCCGATCCTGCAGTCGATGCACCACCTGTGGCGTCTGGTGACCTGGGCCAGCATGCGCCGGCGCGATCCTTTGCCCCTGCTCGCGCCGGCGCGCATGGAGCCGGTCGGGGAAGTGCGGGCGGCCTTCGTGATCCGGGACAATCTTCGCCATCGCCGCGACATCGAGGATGCCTATCTCGCCGCCGTGGCAACAGCGCGGCGTGAGGTCGTGATCGCCTGCGCCTATTTTTTTCCCGGACGGCGCTTTCGCCAGGCACTGATCGACGCCGCCGATCGGGGCGTGCGGGTGATCCTGCTGCTGCAAGGGCTTTCCGATCATCCGATGCAGTCCTACGCGACCCGTGCGTTGTACCCCTTCTTTCTCGAACACGACATCCGCCTGTTCGAGTACCACCAGAGCTATCTACATGCGAAGGTCGCGGTCGTCGACGGGATGTGGGCGACGGTCGGGTCGAGCAATATCGACCCGTTCAGCCTGTTGATGGCCCGCGAGGCGAACGTCGTGATTGAGGACCGGGTGTTCGCGGGTCAGCTGCGCGAGGGCCTGCGGCGTGCGTGCACTGTGGGGGCGAAGGAGTTGCGGCGCAAGGATTGGCATCGGCTGCCGCGGCTGCGCCGTGCGGCGAGCTGGCTTGCGTACCAGCTCGTGCGTCTGGCGATCGGCGTCGCGGGATATGGTCGCAAGCATTGAGTGTTCGCTGAACTTCAGGCCGGGGAGCGTGTTCTATAGTGGTTGTGCGGCACCGCAGTCGCGGTGTTCCTGCCACCGGAACGTCAAGGAGACTCGCCATGGAACTACCGCTCCATTCGATGGGTAACCTGTTCGCCCAGTTGGGACTGCCCTCGGACGAGGCTGCCATCGATGGCTTCATCGCCGCGCATGGGAATCTGTCGCAAGGGGTGCCCCTTGCCAGCGCGCCGTTCTGGTCGCCGGCGCAGGCGCGCTTCCTGCGCGAGGAGATCCTCGAAGACGCCGACTGGGCACCCGTGATCGACCAGCTGAACACGCGCCTGCGTAGCTGAGTGCCGCGGCGAGGCCGATGCCGAGCGCGCCCGGCCGGCGGCACGCGCAGCTCTCTCCAGGGGGCGGATCATGGAAAGCAGAAGCATCTCGGTCATCACCGGGGCGAGTCGCGGTCTCGGCCGCGCGGCCGCACAGCGGCTCGCGACGATGGAGGGGCAGCTCGTCATCGCCACGGCGCGCAAGGTGTCGGATCTGGCGCCCTTGTGTTCCAAGCTCGGAATGAGCGGGCACGAGGTCGAAACGCATCAACTGGATGTGACTGACGACGAGTCCGTGCGCGGCTTGCGCGATTGGATCGCCGAGCGCTTCGGGCGCGTCGACGTCCTGATCAACAACGCGGGCGTGCTGCTCGATCGCTACTCCACGAGTGTGCTGGACCTGCCGCTCGATGTGTTGCGCAAGACCTTCGAGACCAATCTGCTTGGGGCCCTACGGGTGACGCAGGCGCTCGTGCCCTTGATGCGCGCGAGCCGCGCCGGGCGCGTGGTCAATCTCGCATCGGAAATGGGAGCACTCGCGGAGATGGAGGCGGGAGCACCCGCTTACCGGATGTCCAAGACCGCGTTGAACGCGCTGACCCGGATCCTCGCCGACGAACTTGCCGGGACGTCGATCAAGGTCAATTCCGCCTGCCCGGGATGGTGCCGGACCGACCTGGGCGGAGTCGAGGCGCCCCGTACGGCCGAGGAAGGCATCGACACCGTGATCTGGCTTGCGACCTTGCCGGTGGACGGTCCAACGGGCGGCTTCTTCCGCGACCGCGAGCAGATCCCCTGGTAGCTCCGGTTCTGCGCGCCGTGGTTCAGGCGGGGGGCGGTGCGCAGAGTTTTCGCGGTACGCAGGCCAGTGACCAGTGTGCGCGGGCCCAGGTCCAGACTTGATCGCGCGGTGCACGAGCCAGTTCGGCGGGCGGTTCCTGTCCGAGGAAGGCAAGGGCCGCGACGAGTGCGGGTGCCGGTGCGAGGTCGTCGAGCGGCGCTGCGAGCGTCTGCTTGGAGAGCTTTTCGCCGGCCGCATTGACGACCACCGGCAGGTGGGCATAGCCCGGTGTCCGCACGCCGAGCAGGTGCTGCAGGTGGATCTGGCGCGCCGTCGAGCCCAACAGGTCGGCGCCGCGCACGACGTCGGTGACGCCTGCAGCGGCGTCGTCGACGACGACCGCGAGCTGGTAGGCGAACTGGCCGTCGCCGCGCAGCACGACGAAGTCGCCGACTTCGCTGCCCAGGTCTTCGCGCTGCGGACCCTGGACGCGATCGACGAAGGCGATCGTCGCTTCCGCGCGGACTCGCCAGGCATGCGGGGCACGCCCGGGCGGAAGACCGTTGCGGCAGGTACCGGGGTAGATTCGGGAACCGTCGCGCGCGAGGGCCGAGTCGGCGAGCTCGCGGCGTGTGCAGGCGCAGGGAAAGAGGTGGCCCGCGGCCTGCAATTGCGCGAGCGCCTGCCGGTAGGCGTCCAGGCGGCGGCTTTGCCAGACGATGTCGCCATCCCATTCGAAGCCGAAGCGCGCAAGCGTGGCGATGATGCTATCGGCCGCCCCTGGCACAGTGCGGGGCGCGTCGACGTCCTCGATGCGCAGCAGCCACCGTCCGCCGTGCGCGCGGGCTTCGAGGAAGCTCCCGATCGCGGCGACGAGCGAGCCGAAATGCAGCGGACCGGTCGGCGACGGGGCGAAGCGTCCGACATAGGGACGGGAGGCGATGCTCATGGCGTGATGGCGGCGAAGTCACTGAAGCGCGCGGGGTGAAGGCCTGCCGTCGCAAGGTCTTCGACGTAGTCCGCGGAAGCGAGGTAGGCGAGTTCGGTCTCGCGCGGCGTCGTGAGCGGATCACATGCGCGCAGTTCGGCGTCGACCCGCCCCGGGTGGACGTGCACGAGGGGGCGCGGGCCGGCGTTCGCAAGAAAGGCGCGCATCAGCGTGCGGAACGGTATCCGGCCGGAGAAATCGTGCAGGCCCGCGAAGCCGTCGTTCGCGGGCAGCGCATGCCGATGCAGCAGGCCGCGCAGGCCGAGTCCGAGCGTCGAGATCAGCAGCGCCTTAGGTAGCGCGATGCCTCGGCGCAGGCTGCGAAGGGGGGCTTCGACGCAGTCACGTACCCAAATGCGACGCGCCGGATAGCGCCGCAGCATCTCATCGACGAGGGCTTCGCGGATGCCCGGGAAGACATGCGCGTGCTGGTGGCCGTCGACGTAGTCGGGAGGCTCGCCCCAGACGTCCTCGAAGGCGTCCAGTTGGGCGCGGATCTCGTCGCGGATGGCGTCGCTTGGGAGGGCGCGTGCCAGGGCCCGTGCAAGGAGCTGCCCCAGTGCGGGAAGGCGTCCGTCGCGCGCCAGCCCGCGGGCCGCGGTAAGGGGCTTGTGATCGGTGAAGGTCAGGTGCAGCCCGACGTCGGCCGGTGTCTGACGCAGGACGGTGCGCAACTGGGGTGCGTGGCGGCGCCAGTCGGGGAGCGGCGTCATGCAGCTCGTCGCCGACAGCCGGCCACGAGCGATCAGTTCGGCGATCGCTTCGCTGACACCGCCCGCGATGCCGAAATCGTCGGCGCAGACGATCACGGGACGAGGCGCAGCGGAAGACTTAACAATTTCTGGCATGGCGTTGTGGTCAAAGGGGTGCGCGGTCAACGCGGCGAAGGGGATTTTCGTTTACTCTCCGGCGCTTCCGCCGATTTTCTTCAAAACGGATCATCGTGTCTTCTTCCCTTTCGAACGCCGTGCCTGCTGCCGCGCTGGTACGCAACCGTCTGCCACTCCTGTCCGTCGTGGTTCCGCTCTACAACGAGAGCGGTTCGCTCGACGCACTGCATAGGCGCCTGAAGGCCGTCATCGCGCAGTTACCCGTTTCCGGGCACGAAATCGTGTTCGTCGACGACGGCAGCCGTGACACGACCTACGCCGAAGCGAGTGCGCTGTGTGCCGTCGACCCGGCCTTGCGGGCGATCCGCTTCGCCCGCAATTTCGGGAAGGAAGCGGCGATGGCGGCAGGGCTGCGTGCGGCGCGCGGCGACATTGTGGTGCTCATGGATGGTGACCTGCAGCATCCGCCCGAGCTGATCCCCGAGATGGTCGCACGCTGGCAGCAGGGCGCGAAGATGGTGACCGCGGTGCGGCGTTCGCGCGACACGGATCCCTGGCTGCGGCGCCAGCTGTCGCGCGGCTTTTACGGCCTCTTCAAACGCGTCTCCGAAGTGGCCCTGGCGGAAGGTGGCGGGGACTTCCGGCTCTTCGATCGTGCGGTCGTCGACGCGATCAACAGCCTGCCGGAGCGTACCCGCTTCATGAAGGGCATCACGAGCTGGGTCGGTTTCCGTCAGGAAGAGATCGACTTCGAGCCCGCCGAGCGTGCGGCGGGCGCTTCGGCGTGGTCGCTGCTGCGTCTGCTGCGCTACGCCATCGACGGACTGTCGGCCTTCAGCACGCTGCCGCTGCGCGTGTGGTCCCTGATCGGCGTCGTGATCTCGGCGCTCTCCGTGCTGTATGGCGGTTTTCTCGTTGTACGCACGGCGATCTTCGGCATCGACGTCCCCGGCTACGCGTCGATCATCGTTTCCGTGCTGTTTCTGTCGGGCATCCAGTTGATCAGCCTCGGTGTGCTTGGCGAGTACGTCGGGCGCATCTTCACCGAGGTCAAGGGACGTCCCTTGTATCTCGTCGCGGAGCGTCTCGGTTTCGACGAGGACAAGAAGTGAGCGCTCCAGCGAAGGTTTCGGGCGACGCTTCGGCAGCCGCCCGCCTGTCGATCACCCCGGTGTGGGCCCGCCGCGTGGCGTGGCTGCTCCTCGCGCTCGTCGGCGTGTTCATCGTCTACAGCTTCGGCCAGCACGGTATCAGCAACGACGAGGAGGTCCAGCACGTCTACGGCCGCCTGCTCGTCGATTTCTACGGCTCAGGCTTCGCCGACCGCACCGCCTTCGAGTACAAGAACCTGTACCTCTACGGCGGACTCTTCGACCTGATCGCGGCCACCCTCGAGAAGGTTGTGCCGATGAACGTATGGGACCTGCGCCACCTGTTGTCGGCCGGTTTCGGGCTGCTCGGGCTCGTCGGCACTTGGCTTCTTGCGCGCTTGCTGGCGGGAGAGTGGGCGGGGCTACTGGCGCTGCTGCTGCTGTCGATCAGCGGCGCGTGGTCCGGGGCCATGTTCACGCACACCAAGGACGTGCCTTTTGCGACGACGATGGTGTGGGCCTTGTATTTCACGACGCGCTTCGCGGCAACGCTGCCGCGTTTCCGGGCGAGCGACCTCGTCGGCCTGGGCGTCGCGATCGGCTGCGCGTTCGGACTGCGTGTCGGCGCCGTGTTCGCCGTGTTCTACCTCGGTTGCACGGTGCTCGCGGGCGCGTGGCTGCATGGCACTGATCTGCGCTCGCGCTTGGCCGTCCTCGGGCGCGCCGTGCTCGCCTTGCTGCCGGCCGCGGTGCTTGCCTTCGCGCTGATGGGCTTCTTCTGGCCTTGGGCGGTGCTGTCGACAGGGAACCTCGTGAAGGCGATGACGACCTTCTCGCACTTCTCCTTCGATCTCTACACGATTGTGAACGGCGTCGTAATGAAGAACGGAGACGTGCCGGGTACTTACCTGCTGACCTATTTGCTGATCCGCCTGCCGGAGCTCTTCCTGCTCGGCGTGGCGCTGGCGCTGCTCGGCGGCCTGCGTGCGCTTCCCGATACGATCGGCACAGTCGAAGGACGTGAGCGCGCGCTGCGCTGGCTGCCGGCAGCGTTGGCCGCACTCTTTCCGCTCGCCTACACGCTGCTGGCGGCGCCGCCGCTCTACAACGGCATCCGTCACTTCACCTTCCTGCTGCCGCCGCTCGCGGTGCTCGGCGGGGCCGGGCTGTACGGTGCGTGGCAGCATGCTGCGCGCTGGCCGCGTGCGCGCCTGGCGGCAGCGGGCGCGTGCGTGCTACTCGTCGCCGGCCAAGTCGTAACGCTCGCGCGTCTGCACCCCTACGAATACATCGCGTACAACGGCTTCATCGGTGGCGTGCGGGGAAGCGAGGGGCGCTGGGAGATGGACTATTGGGGCGACAGCCTCCGGCCGGCTGCGGCGCTCTTGAATGCCTACGTCGCCGCGGAAGGACCAGCGCCGCGCACCTACACGGTGGCAGTCTGCGCCGAGTCCGTGCAGGGCAGTGCGTGGCTCGCACCGGGGCTCGAAGTCACGCGCGACTGGCGCGTTGCGGATTTCTTCCTGTCGCCGACGCAGATGGACTGCCACACGGCCGTCAAGGGTCGGATCATCGGAGAGATTGCGCGCGAAGGGGTCACGCTCGCGGTCGTGCGCGATCGGCGCATGCTCGAAGGGGCCGACCGCGACCCGCGGATCCCGAAATGAGCGACCAGGACCAAAGCAACGCCAGCCATTTCGCGCGCTTCCTGCGCTTTGCCGCGGTCGGCGCGGTCGGCACGGCTGCCCACTACACCCTGCTGCTGGCGCTGGTCGAAGGGGCCCATGTTGATCCCATCGCGGGGTCGGTCGCTGGCTTCCTGCTCGGTGCGCTGGTCAATTACACGCTCAACCGCACACTCGTATTCCGCTCCGACCGCGCCCACGTGGAGGCGCTGCCGCGCTTCCTCGCGGTCGCGGGCATGGGCCTGTGCTGGAACGCGCTGCTGATGTACCTGCTGGTCGATTGGCTGCACCTGTACTATTTTCTCGCGCAGATGCTGACGACCGCGATCCTGCTCTGCTGGCACTACGTTGGTAACGCGGTGTGGACCTTCCGCAAGCGCATCGCGCACGACTGACCCGGGTCGATCCGATCGGTGCCCGGACGTGAAAAGGCCCCGCGGGCGTGTTACCGGCGGGGCCTTTGCTTGTGAAGCGTACGCTTAGACGTTGAACAGGAAGTTCAGCACGTCGCCGTCGCGGACCACATATTCCTTGCCTTCGGCGCGCATCTTGCCGGCTTCCTTCGCGCCCGCTTCGCCCTTGTAGGCGATGAAGTCCTCGTAGGCGATCGTCTGCGCGCGGATGAAGCCGCGCTCGAAATCAGTGTGGATGACGCCCGCGGCCTGCGGTGCGGTGTCGCCGACGTGGATCGTCCAGGCACGTACTTCCTTCACACCCGCGGTGAAGTAGGTCTGCAGTCCGAGCAGCGTGTAGCCGGCGCGGATCAGCCGGTCCAGGCCCGGCTCCTCAAGGCCCATCGACTCCAGGAAATCCTTCTTGTCGGCGTCGTCGAGGTCGGCGATCTCGGCTTCGATCGCGGCGCACAGCGCGACGACTTCGGCACCTTCCGCCTTGGCGTGGGTACGCACGGCGTCCAGATGCGGGTTGTTGGCGAAGCCGTCCTCGGCGACGTTCGCCGCGTACAGCACGGGCTTCGCGGTGATCAGGCAGAAGGGCTTGATGGCTGCCCATTCTTCCTTGCTGAGGTCGAGCGCGCGTACCGGCTTCGCTTCGTTCAGCTGGGCGAGACACTTTTCGAGCACTGCAACGAGGATCTTCGCTTCCTTGTCGCCCGCGGCGGCGGGGCGCTTGTAGCGGTTCACGGCCTTCTCGACGGTCGCCATGTCGGCGAGCGCGAGTTCGGTGTCGATGACTTCGATGTCGCGCAGCGGATCGACGTTGCCCGACACGTGCACGACGTTGTCGTCGGCGAAGCAGCGCACCACATGCACGATCGCGTCGGTCTCGCGGATGTTCGCCAGGAACTGGTTGCCCAGGCCTTCACCCTTGGAGGCGCCGGCAACGAGGCCGGCGATGTCGACGAACTCGACGATCGCGGGCTGGATCTTCTGCGGCTTGACGATCTCGGACAGCGCGGCGAGGCGCGGATCCGGCACTTCGACGATGCCGACATTGGGCTCGATCGTGCAGAAGGGGTAGTTGGCCGCTTCGATGCCGGCCTTCGTCAGGGCATTGAAGAGGGTCGACTTGCCGACGTTGGGCAGGCCGACGATTCCGCATTTGAGGCTCATGAGCGCGATTCGTCCTTGGGTTTGGCCGGCTTCGGCGCGGCCGGGCGGGCATTGAGTCGGTTGGTGGCGGTGGTCCAGTCGCCGCGTGCGACCGTCGGCCAGGCGGCGAGGGCGCGATCGATCGCTTCGTCGATCAGCTCCTGTTCCTCGCGGCGCGCCGGTTTCAGCACGAAATTGACCACTTCGTTGCGGTCGCCCGGGTGGCCGATGCCGATCCGCAGACGCCAGTAGTCGTTGGTGTTCAGGTGGGCCGAGGTGTCCTTCAGGCCGTTGTGGCCACCGAGGCCGCCGCCGAATTTCAGGCGCAGCTGACCCGGGGGGATATCGAGTTCGTCGTGGACGACGAGGATCTCGGCCGGAGTGATGCGGTAGAAACGCGCCAGCGCGCCGATAGCTTGGCCGGAGCGGTTCATGTAGGTCTGAGGCATCAGCAGCCACACGCCGGCATCGCGCGCATTGGCCAGCAGACCATGGAAACGGGATTCGTGATTGAAGCGCACACCGAGCTTATCGGCGAGCCGCTCACAAAACCAAAACCCGGCGTTGTGCCGGGTTTCGGTGTATTCTCCGCCGGGATTGCCGAGGCCGACGATGAGGCGCGGTGCGACAGCGGTCATCGTTCAGCCTCCTCCTGCGTCACGGCGAGCTGGGCCTGAGGCGATACCTCAGGCAGCAGCCGTGCCTTCCTCTTCTTCGGCGGCGCCGCCCTTGACGATCAGCGCGGTCGCGACGACTGGGTCGCCTTCACCGTGGTGGACGACCTCGACGCCGACCGGCAGGCTGATCTGCGACAGATGAATCGACTGACCGGCTTCCAGACCCTTCAGGTCTACTTCCAGGAATTCCGGCAGGTTGCCCGGCAGGCACTCGATGTCGGTTTCGGTGACGGTGTGCGAGATCATGCAGCCGCCAAGCTTGACGGCCGGGCTCAGGTCGCCGTTGACGAAGTGCAGCGGCACCTTCAGGTGCATCTTCTGGCTGGCGTCGATGCGCTGGAAGTCGAGGTGCAGCACTTGCTGGCGGAACGGGTGCCATTGCGCGTCGCGCAGCACGACGGGTTGCTTGGCGCCGTCGAGTTCGATCGACAGCACGGAGGCGTGGAACGCTTCCTTGCGCAGCAGATGGTACAGCTCGTTGTGATCCAGCGAGATGGCCTGAGCTTCGCCCGAACCATAGATGATCCCGGGGATCTGGCCAGCGCGACGCAGGCGGCGGCTCGCACCCGTGCCCTGTTCCACGCGCTTGATGGCCTTGAATTCGATTTGCATTGTGAGACTCCTGGGTTGAATCGATCCGCCCGCGACCAGGCGGATCCGTGGTGCGCCCGGCTCGCACCGGGCGCGAATCTTATTCCATGAAGAGCGAGCTGACCGACTCTTCGTTGCTGATGCGCAGCACGGTGTCGGCGAGCAGCGAGGCGACCGAGACCTGGCGGATGCGCGGACAGGCCTTGGCTTCGTCGCTCAGCGGGATGGTGTCGGTGACGACGAGTTCGTCGAGGTCCGAGTCCGAGATGCGCGGGACCGCGGGACCCGACAGCACAGCGTGGGTGCAGTAGGAGAGGACGCGGCGGGCGCCGTGTTCCTTCAGCGCGGTCGCGGCCTTACACAGCGTGCCGGCGGTGTCGACGATGTCGTCCATGATCACGCAGGTGCGATCCTTGACTTCGCCGATGATGTTCATGACTTCGGAGACGTTGGCCTTCGGGCGGCGCTTGTCGATGATCGCGAGGTCGCATTCCATGCGTTTCGCGAAGGCACGCGCACGCACCACGCCGCCGACGTCGGGCGAGACGACCAGCAGGTCGTCGTACTTCTGCTTGTCGAGATCGTCGAGCAGCACGGGGGCGGCGTAGACGTTGTCGACCGGGATGTCGAAGAAGCCCTGGATCTGGTCCGCATGCAGGTCCATCGTCAGCAGGCGCTGCACGCCGACGGCCTGGAGCATGTTGGCGACGACTTTTGCGGTGATCGGCACGCGTGCCGAGCGCGGACGGCGGTCCTGGCGGGCGTAGCCGAAATAGGGGAGTGCTGCGGTGATGCGGCCGGCCGAGGCGCGTTTGAGCGCATCGACGAGCACCACCAGTTCCATGAGGTTTTCGTTCGTCGGCGAACAGGTCGGCTGCAGGATGAAGACATCCTTGCCGCGCACATTCTCGAGGAGCTCGACGTTGACTTCACCGTCGGAGAAGCGGCCCACCGTTGCCGCGCCGAGGGAAATCCCGAGCCTGCGTGCGACGTCCGACGCAAGTTTGGGGTTGGCGTTGCCGGTGAAGACCATCAGGCTGCCGTAGGCCATGTCCGAATCTCCGATGCCGATAGGATGGCAGGGTAAAAACGACTCGGGCAGGCGCGAGGCCTGCCCGAGAGATGCTGGCTGGGGAAGAAGGATTCGAACCTTCGAATGCCGGAATCAAAATCCGGTGCCTTGACCAACTTGGCGACTCCCCAACGAAACCGATTCGCTGCTCAATCGATCCAGCTGGTTAGCGGATGTTCCGTCAGACTCTTCGCTTTCCATGCCCTGAAACTTGTCGGGCAGGACTTTACGATCTCGTCCGCTTCCATCTCGCCGCCAACCTCGGCAAACACACAAGCGCCAGACCCGGTCATTCGTGTGGGCGCAAACTGCGCCAGCCAATCGATTGCTGCGCCAACCTCGGGATACAGTTTGCAGGCAACTGCCTGCAGATCGTTCCGTGTTGCGCTTGCTGCGAAGACCGCAATATTGACGGGTTCCGTATTTCTCGTCAACTCCCTCGACGAAAAAATTTCAGCCGTGGGGACGGTGACGGGGGGCGCGACAACGACGTACCAGGCCGGCGGAAGCTCGATCGGCTGCATCTTTTCGCCGATGCCCTCGACGAAGGCGTCGTGGCCGAAGATGAAGAAGGGGACGTCGGCGCCGAGCCTGAGCCCGAGCTGGGCTAGCGCTTCGCGGTCGAACCCGGTCTTCCACAAGCGGTTGAGCGCGATCAGCGCCGTGGCCGCATCCGAACTGCCGCCGCCGAGCCCGCCGCCCATTGGCAGGACCTTGTCGATCGTGATGTCGGCGCCGAGGCGGGTGCCCGTCGCCTGCTGCAGCAGTCGGGCCGCGCGCACGACGAGGTCCTGTTCTTCCGGCACGCCCGGCACCTCGGTCACACGGCGCACGAGGCCGTCCTCGCGCAGGGCGAAGGACAGCGTGTCGGACCAGTCGAGCATGCGGAAAGCCGATTGCAGCAGGTGGTAGCCGTCGGCGCGACGGCCGACGACGTGCAGGAAGAGGTTGAGCTTGGCCGGGGCGGGGCAGTTGTCGAGGCGGGTCAGGGGCGTGGCGTCCATTGGTCGATGATCAGGCGGATCCGGGTGTCGCCCCAGGCGGCGTCGATGCGGCGGGGTGGTGCTTCGGCGGAAGTGTCGGCGTATTCGGGGTAGTCGATGATCCAGCCATCGTCGGCGATGCGCGCCGGCCGGCCGGCTTCATCGAGGGTGAGGACGCGAGCGCCTTGCCGTGGCGCGGCCTGGACCCAATCGGCGAGCCCCTCGAGCGGCGCGGAGACGCCGAGCATCTCGGGCAGGATGGTGTTCGCGTCTGCGGCCTGGCGCATCTGGCCATCGGCGGTGAGTAAGGTCGCGCCGCTTTTCGTGGCAACGAGCTGGGCAACGACTTGTCCGAGGGGACTGTAGACGGTCCAGGTGTCGGAGCGCGGCGAGTGAGTCCAGCTGACGGTGCCATTGGCGGCGCGCTGGCCGTCGCTGGCGGCGAGGCGCCCGTCGAGTTCGAAGGTCGACACGCTTTTGCGCGACACGGCGGCGACCTGGGGGGCCTGCGGTGCGACCGCGCAGCCCGACAGCGCCAGCGCGACGAGCGCGACACTCGTCGCCCGGCGTAGCAGGGAGTGCATCATTTGCCGCGCAGCCGCTGGACGACTTCCTTCAGCGCCGCATTGTCGGGGTTGGCCTTCAAGGCTTCGTCCCACACGCGCGATGCGTCGCCCCGGCGTTCCATGGACCACAGGACTTCGCCGAGGTGGGCGGCGATTTCCGGGTCCTGACGCATGCCGTAGGCGCGTTCAAGGTTGTTCAGGGCCGCGTCGAGGTCGCTGCGGCGGAACTGCACCCAGCCCATCGAGTCGAGGATGAACGGGTCGTTCGGCGTCAATTCGAGCGCGTGCGAGATCAGCGCCTGCGCTTCGTCGAGGCGGACGCCGCGATCGGCGAGGGAGTAGCCGAGCGCGTTGTAGGCATGGGCGTGGTCGGGGTAGAGCGAGATCAGCTTGCGCAGCCGGTTTTCCATTAAGTCGAGCTTGCCGAGCGATTCGGCGAGCATCGACGATTCGTACAGCAGGTCGCTGTCCGAGGGGGTGGCATTCAACGCGTCGTCGAGCACCTGGAAGGCGTTTTCGACCTGGCCCGCGTTGCGCAGCAGCTGCGCTTCGGCGAGCAGCAGGCGCTTGCGGTCGTCGTCGTCGGCCTTCACTGCGCGCAGGCGGTCGCGCGCCTCCTGCAGCTTGCCCTGGTGGGCGAGCGTGGCGGCGATGCGCAGCTGCGCTTCCACGTAGTGCCGTCCCGGCTCGACCGAGCCGTACCAGCGCAGGGCGCGCTCGAGGTCCTCGCGCCGCTCGGCGATCTGCCCGAGGTTGAGGCGGATGCCGTTCGCCTCGCTGTGGCCGCCGGCGAGCGCGCGTTCGAGTAGCGTCACGGCGTCGTCGTAGTCTTCGAGTTGGGCGGACAGCAGTCCGATCGCGTACATCAGGTCGGTGTCGTCGGGCGTGGCGGCCAGCAGCGCGCGGAATTCCTTGCGCGCGCCGTCGAAGTCGCGTTGCGAGACCAGGGCGCGAGCGTACGCGAGGCGCGCGCTGCGGCTGTCGGGGTGACGGTCGGCGTAGTCCTTGACGAGCTTGACGGCGTCCTGCATTGCGCCCGACTGCGACAGGACCTGTGCCTTGAACAGCACGGCGGGCTCCCAGTCCGGACGCTGGCGCAGCGCAACGTCGATTGCCGCGATCGCGCCGTCC
Source organism: Aromatoleum sp. (assembly GCF_035254505.1). Lineage (GTDB taxonomy): Bacteria > Pseudomonadota > Gammaproteobacteria > Burkholderiales > Rhodocyclaceae > Aromatoleum. The sequence goes on from NZ_DATFAO010000108.1 coordinate 27,326, forward strand.
GCGTCTGCCGCAGTGACCGCTGCGATCGCGCGGGCGAAATGGGCTTCGGGGTGATCGATGTAGGGCTCGGTGAGCCGGACGATGACGCCACGGACCGCCTGTTTGTCGGAGATCCGGGAAAAGGCGCGGTTCAGGCCCATCAGGTGATTGTCGATGTGATCGGGCGAGCGCGCGAGCAGGCGTGCGAGCTGGGCCTCGACCTGTTCGATCTGGGCATCGCCCCCCGCCACCAGGCTGGCGAGCACGCGCTGGGCTTCGTCGGAGCCGGGTTCGGTATCGGCCCAGATCCGCGCGGCCGTCGTCGCAGCCTGCATGTTGCGCGCGAACAGGGCGACCTCGACTGCGCGACGGGCAATTCTCGGGTCGCGTGTGCGCTCCGCGAGGTCCGCGTAGGCCTGGGCCGCGATGTCGACCTGACCGCGTGCGCCAGCGATCTCAGCGAGCAGGAAGGTGTAGAGGACGCGCGCTGTCAGGCCGTCTTCGGTTGGGACGGCTTCTGCTTCCGGAGTAGAAGCGGCCTCCGAGCTCGCCGCGGGCGCCGCCGGCGCGGCAGCAGGCGCGGCGGGTGCGTGCTTCGACGGCTTCGCGGGCGGTGCGGCGAAGGCCTGCAGGTTTGCCGCGAAGAGGAGGCCGATGCTCAGGGCGAGCTTGGAAAAGGTACGATTCATGTGTGTTGGCCGGTAGGGATTGGCGCGAAGTTTCAAGTCCGCCTGGCTCGTCTGCGTGCAGGGTTCGCCGCAGTGCGGGGACGGTCATCCGTTAGAAGGCCTGAAATCGATTGCGTTCGCTCCATGTTATGCAGTTTCACGATGCTGGGGCAAGCGCGCCGCCACAATCGCGGGTCGATGGCATTGTCCTGTAATAGAAGTGAGTGACCCGAATGCCCGAATTGCCCGAAGTCGAAACCACTTGCCGCGGCATCCGTCCGGCGATCAGCGACCGCGTGCTCACCGCAGTGCACGTCCGCAACGGCCGCCTGCGCTTGCCGGTGCCGCCCGATCTGGGCGAACAGGTGGAGGGGGAGCGACTCGTCGGTGTGCGCCGCCGCGCGAAATATCTGTTGCTGGATTTTTCCAGTGGTAGCGTGATCGTGCATCTGGGCATGTCGGGCAGCCTGCGCGTGGTCGATCCGGCGCAGCCGCCGGGGACGCACGACCATGTCGACCTCGTCTTCGGCAACGCGGCGTTGCGGCTGCGGGATCCGCGCCGCTTCGGCCTCGTCGTGTGGCAACCCGGCGAAGGGCTGGCGCATCCCCTGCTCACGGGGCTCGGCATCGAGCCGCTCGAGGACGAATTCACCGGCGCGTGGCTGTCGCGGGAGTTAAAGGGCCTGCGGGCACCGATCAAGCAGACGCTGATGGACAGCCACCGAGTGGTCGGGGTCGGCAACATTTACGCGTCCGAGAGCCTTTTCCGCGCGCGTATCCATCCCCTGGCGCCGGCCGGCGAAGTCGGGCCGCGGCGGATCGCGCGCCTCGTCGACGCCGTGCGCGAGACGCTGCAACTGGCGATCGCGGCCGGCGGCAGCACCTTGCGGGATTTTGTCGGCGGCGACGGGCGCAAGGGTTATTTCCAGCAGGACTACTTCGTCTATGGGCGCGATGCGCTCGCGTGCCGGATTTGCGGCACACCGGTCGTCAAGGCAGTCGTCGGCCAGCGCTCGACCTTCTTCTGTCCGAAGTGCCAGCGCCGCTGACCCGGGCGTTCATCGCCGCCACCCTGCCGTCGGTCGAACTGCGTTGAACACGGATTGGAGGCAGGGGTATTCGGGGTTATGCTGGCGACGTTACATATCGTCGCATCCGGATCGGCCGGACGCGGGCGGAGATGCTCATGACTCTTCTGGACCAGTTTTCGGCTTACAGCGAATGGCGCGCGGGCGCGTCCTCGGCCGTCGGGCGTTTGCGGCAGTGGCTCGCACGCAACGAAGTCGGCGACGTGCAGGGCGATCTGCGCCTGCAGTATGTGCTCGATCGTTTGCGTGACGACAAGCTCACCGTGGCTTTTGTCGCCGAGTTCTCACGCGGCAAGTCCGAGCTCATCAACGCGATCTTTTTCGCCGACTACGGCGATCGCGTGCTGCCGTCGAGCGCCGGGCGCACGACGATGTGCCCCACCGAGCTGCAGTGGAATGCCGGCGCGCGCGCCGAAATCCGGCTATTGCCGATCCGCACCCGCGCGACGCATGCGAGCGTCAGCGAACTGAAGCAGTACCAGGAAGAATGGACCGTGCTGCCGCTCGACGCGAATTCGCTCGGGAGCCTGCAGCAGGCGTTCGCGCGCGTCGGCGAGACGGAACGCGTCGGCAAGGACGACGCGGTGCGCTTCGGCTTCGACGTCGACGACAAGGGCGAGAACGGGCTCAAGCCGGCGGCCGACGGCACGGTCGAGATTCCGTGCTGGCGTCACGCGGTGATCCAGTTTCCGCATCCGTTGCTCGAGCAGGGCCTGGTCGTGCTCGACACGCCGGGACTCAACGCGATCGGCGCCGAGCCCGAACTGACGCTTTCGCTGCTGCCGAACGCGCACGCCATCCTTTTCGTGCTCGCGGCCGATACCGGCGTGACGCAGAGCGACCTGACCGTGTGGCGCGAGTACGTGCAGACCGGCCGGCAGCGCAAGACCGGGCGTCTCGTGGTGCTGAACAAGATCGACGGGCTGTGGGACGGATTGCGGGACGACGCGCAGATCGAGGCGGAAATCACGCGCCAGATCGCGACCGTGTCCGAGACGCTCGAGATTCCGACCTGGTCGGTGTTTCCGGTGTCGGCGCAGAAGGGGCTCGTCGGACGGATCAGCGGCGACGCGGGGCTGGTCGTCCGCAGCCGTGTCGCAGAACTGGAAAAGGCGCTGACCCAGGACCTGCTGCCGACCAAGCAGGAGATCGTTAGCGACAGCACGCTCGCGGAGACCGACGACATCATCGCGCAGACGCGCGAACTGCTCGAGGCGCGGCTCACCGGTCTGCGCGAGCAGCTGCAGGAGCTCACCGACCTGCGCGGCAAGAACCAGAGCGTCATCGAGTACATGATGCGCAAGATCCGCAACGAGAAGAGCGAGTTCGAGCAGGGGCTGCAGAAGTACTACGCAGTGCGCAGTGTCTTCTCGACGCTGACCAACAGCCTGCTCGCGCACCTCGGCATGGACGCGCTGCGCAACGAGACGCGGCGCACGCGCGAGGCGATGCTGGAGTCGACCTTCACGAAGGGCCTGCGCCAGGCGATGGAGAGCTTCTTCGAGCACCTGCGCGGCAATCTCGCGCGTTCCGGTGACGAGATCACCGAAATCACCAGCATGCTCGACAGCATGTACAAGCGTTTCAGCGTCGAGCACGGTCTCAAGCTGACGACGCCCGAGGCCTTCTCGACACTGCGTTACGAGCGCGAGCTCGACCGGCTGGAGAAGGCCTTCAACCGGCAGGTCAATTCGGCGCTGTCGCTCGTGACGACCGAAAAGCATGCGCTGACTCAGAAGTTCTTCGAGACGGTCGCCGTGGAGGCGCGTCGCACTTTCGAGATGGCCAACCGCGACGTCGAGCAGTGGCTGCGCGCGGTGATGTCGCCGCTGGAAACCCAGGTGCGCGAATACCAGTTGCAGTTGAAGCGGCGGCTGGAGAGCGTCAAGCGCATCCACCAGGCGACCGATACGCTGGAGGAGCGAGTCGGTGAACTGCAACAGGCGGAGTCAGCGATGCTCGCGCAGCTCGATGAGCTGGCGGAGCTGGAAGCATCGATCCGTGCGGCGCTGGGCGCTGGTGACGCGCTGAGTGACGAGACCGAGGCGGTGCGCGACCGCGCTGCCTGACCGACGACAAAAAAGGCGGACCGCGGTCCGCCTTTTTTTTCGGGCTCGTGCCCGCGCCTGAACGCGATCAGGCCTTGGCCAGCGTCAGGCGGTGGAACTTTTCCATCAGCTGTTCCTTGGTCTCGACCACGTCCGGATTCATCGGAATACAGTCGACCGGGCAGACCTGCTGGCATTGCGGTTCATCGAAGTGGCCGACGCATTCGGTGCACTTGTTCGGGTCGATCTGGTAAATCTCGTCCCCTTGGGAGATTGCACCGTTGGGGCATTCCGGCTCGCACACATCACAGTTGATGCATTCGTCCGTAATCATCAAAGCCATCTTTCAATTCCTCGTAATACACTTCACAGAGACTTCTGCAGCAGACGCTCGTAGACCGCCGGCTGCACGAACTTGCTGACATCGCCTCCCATACGGGCGATTTCGCGCACCATCGTAGCGGAGATGAACATATATTCGTCCGCCGGCGTCAGGAACACTGTTTCGACGTCGGGGAAGAGCTTTCGGTTCATCCCTGCGAGCTGGAATTCGTATTCGAAGTCGGAAACCGCCCGCAGACCGCGCAGTATAAGGCGTGCG
>NZ_DATFAO010000109.1:0-92258 GCF_035254505.1 Aromatoleum sp.
CTCAATGATTTCCGTTCCCTTCTCACTGTTCTCGGGCTTGCTTGCTTCCTGGGGATTTGTCTCTGGGCCTATAGCAAGACCGCCAAGTCCGGATTCGAGGAGGCGGCGCGGCTGCCCTTCACCGACGATGATGCGCCGGCCACCGCTGGTGGTCGGAACGGCGAGAAAGGATAAAAAATGGCTGACTTTGTGAGCGGCTTCTGGAACATGTATGTGATGGGCTTGGTTGGGCTAAGCTTGTTGTTCTGCTTGTTCGTGCTGATGTCGAACAACAAGCGGGAAACGGGCCCGGTCGAACTGCATGGCCATGTTTGGGACGAGAATCTGGCGGAGTACAACAACCCGCTGCCACGTTGGTGGCTGTACCTGTTCTGGGGCACCTTGGTGTTTTCGGCGGTGTACCTCGTCATTTATCCGGGCTTCGGAAACAAGAAGGGCGTACTGGGCTGGAGTTCAGCCGGGCAGTACGCCGCCGAGATGAAGGCAGCCGAAGAGCGTTATGCGCCGCTATTCGACAAGTACAAGGGGATGGAGATTCCGGCGGTTGCGGCGGATCCGGAAGCTCGCGCGGCGGGCAAGCGTCTGTTCGTCACCTACTGCGCTCAGTGCCACGGTTCGGACGCGCACGGCGCCAAAGGTTTCCCGAACCTCACCGACAAGGTGTGGAACTGGGGCGGCGATCCCGCCACGATCAAGACGACGATCACTGGCGGACGCATGGCGATGATGCCGGCCTTCGGACCGATCCTCGGCGCTGAGGGGGTGAAGGATGTCGCAAACTACGTTCGTTCCCTGTCGGGTCTCGCTCACGATTCGTTGCGCGCGCAACGCGGCGCGGAACTGTTCCAGCAAAACTGTGTCGCATGCCACGGACCGGAAGCGAAGGGCACTCCCGCGATGGGCGCGCCCAACCTGACCGACGAGGATTGGCTGTATGCGTCGAACGAGGCGACCGTGATTGAGACGATCACGAAGGGTCGCACAAACCGGATGCCTGGTTTCGGGGAATTCCTCGGTGAGGCGAAGGTCCACCTGCTGGCCTCGTATGTGTATAGCCTTTCGAATAACACCACGAAGTAAAGCTCCACGGTTTTGAAGAAGTACCGCTCCCCGGGGTTCGCCCCGGGGAATTTGTAGACCGAAGATTAGTAAATATAGATATATCGATATGGGTGATCCGCTGCCGAAGAAGAAGGGCGTCGTACCACTGGTTCGTGCGACGGAATCCGAGGGGCTTTACGCGGCCAGGAAAAAGCTCCACGTGCGTTCGGTGACGGGGCGCTTCGCCACTTGGCGATGGGTCCTCGTTTGGGCAACCCAGCTTCTGTACTATGGCTTGCCGTGGGTGAGATGGAACGATCGGCAGGCGGTATTGTTCCACCTCACCGAGCGCAAGTTCTACCTATTCGACTGGATATTCTGGCCGCAGGACGTGTTCTATCTCGCGATCCTGTTGATCATCTCGGCGTACGCGCTATTCTTCTTCACGGCGATTGCCGGTCGCCTGTGGTGCGGCTATGCCTGCCCGCAGACGGTGTATACCGAAATCTTCATGTGGATCGAAGAGAAGATCGAGGGCGACCACATCCGGCGACGCAGGCTCGAAGCGGCTCCCCTTGCCGGCCGGAAATTGGCCCTGCGAAGCGCCAAATACACCGTCTGGGCGCTGTTCTCGCTCTGGACCGGCTTCACGCTAGTAGCCTATTTCACCCCGCTGGATGAGTTGTTGGGCTCGGCCGCAAGCTTCAGCTTCGGGCCGTGGGAGCTTTTCTGGATTCTGTTCTACGGCGGCTTCACCTACCTCTTCGCCGGCGTGATGCGGGAACAGGTCTGCAAGTACATGTGTCCCTACGCGCGGTTCCAGAGCGTGATGTTCGATCCGGATACGCTCGTCATCACATACGACGCCGATCGCGGCAATCCGCGGGGCTCACGCAAGAAGGGTGTTGACCCTCGCGCAGTCGGACTAGGTGACTGTATCGATTGCGGAATCTGTGTTCAGGTCTGCCCGACCGGCATCGATATCCGGGATGGTCTTCAGTACGAATGTATCGGGTGTTCCGCTTGCATCGACGGATGCGATCAGGTCATGGACAAAATGGGTTATCCCCGCGGCCTCATCCGCTATTCGACGGAAAATGCAGTCAAGCAGCACTGGGGGCGGCGAGACATCATCGCTCACGTGCTGCGTCCCCGGACCTTGATCTACGGCGGCATCCTGGCGCTAGTCTCCCTTGCAATGGTTTGGGGACTTGCTACCCGCTCGGATCTGAGGGTGGACGTCATACGCGACCGTGCGACCCTCGCGCGAGAGGTCCCAGGAGAGATGATCGAAAACGTCTACCAACTGCAGATCATGAACATGCTCGAAACCCCGCGCACCGTCGATGTCAATGTTTCTGGGCTTGAGGGGATCCGTATCGATGGCCTGAGTCAGATTGAGCTCCAGCCGGCAAGCACCGAGGCCGCGACCGTGCGGGTGCGCGTGCCCGAGCGTGACGTAGCGGAGGGGTCGCATGAAATCACGTTCAATATCACTGTTCCAGACGATCCTCGACTTGCTGTGCATGAGCGCACGACTTTCATCATTCCACACTAATGCGGAGCGCAAGCATGCGGTTGGCAAAAGCAATTGAGACTTCGCAGCCGTGGTATCGGCACGGTTGGGTCTGGTTCCTGATTTCCGTTCCTGCCGTCGCTGTGGTGACCGGTCTCGCGACTCTGTGGCTTGCGGTTCGTACTGCCGATGGCCTGGTCGTGGATGATTACTATCAGGAAGGGAAAACCATCCAGAAGACGATGGCGCGCACCACGCGGGCGGCGGAACTTGGCATTGCAGCAGAGGTGACGGTGCGTGCGGACGAAGTGAACCTGCAACTCTCTGCTGCTCACGATGCTGCAATGCCCGAGACCCTTTTGCTGACGATCGCGCACCCGACGCGTTCAGGCATGGACCAGATTCTGACGCTGCGTAAGCGCGACGGTGCCTACGTGGCCCCGCTTGCTCCCTTGACTGCCGGACACTGGCTGCTGCAATTGGAGGACGACTCGCGGAACTGGCGCATGACGACGACGATCAGCGTGCCGGTCAGCGGGCCCGTGAGGATGGTTCCGTCAGCGGGGTAAATCGAACTGCAAGGAGGTTGTCGATGCTGAAATTGATTCAGGTCCTATGGCCGTCTTTTTTGGTCGCGGCAGGAGCCGAAGCCCTATTCTTTACGGTCATTGATCCGCAGACACTCTATCTCTTCGGCGAGCCGGTCGATTATTCTGCGACCGCGACCTATTCGATCGGCTTCTTCGGCTTCTGGCTGGTCGGGGCCGCATCGAGCTTGCTGACGTTGTTCTTTCAACGCAGCGCGACGCAGATCAACGCGTCGCATTGAGTTTGCCCTTAGGATCCGGATCGACCAGCATCGCCCCTGCGCTGGGCCGGGGCGAACGTCCTTCTTGATCTAGCGATAGACCAGCACCGGGATCGACGTGTGCGTGAGGACCTTCTGGGTTTCGCTGCCCAGCAAAAGTCCGGCAATGCCGCGGCGACCATGGGATGCCATGAAGATCAGGTCGCATCCGTGGCGCTCGGCAGCGTCGATCACCGCTTCGTACGGGACTTCATTGACGACAGTGTCGGTATCGGAGTTGACGCCGGCCGCGTCCGCGATCGATTTTGCGGCGTCGAGGATCCGTTTCGCTTCATCGGCGGCGGCCTTGCTGAACTGCTCCGGCGTGGTCGGATCGATCAATGCTCCCTCGCCATAGATCGGCATCGGGAAATCGGGCTGGGCGTAGAAAAACGTGATGCGGGCGCCAGCGTCCTTGGCGAACAATACCGCGCGTGAAACCGTCCCCTCGGACAGCGGTGAGCCATCAGTCGGGACGAGTATGTGCTTGAACATCGTGCTTCCCCTTGTTTGGATCGTCGCTTAATTATAGCCAGCCGGTTTCGTGCAGGTTAAATCCATGTGCCCTCGTTGATGCACGTCAAGAGGCGATGACAGGATGGCAGGAACACCGTCGGCATGAAAAAATGTCTATGGATATGCCATGTTCGGGGGCGCAAGCTGATCTGCGCGGCACCCATTTCCGGCTCTCGCTGAGCGCGGGCGGCAGTCCGTGAGTGCGGAGCGTATCATTGCACCGGTACGAGGATTGCGGACGGCGGAAGAAATGCTTCGGGCGGCGCCTCGCCGTCCAATGATCGAGCGCCTGGTGATGTGGCGCGAGAAGAAGAAGTGAATCCAGGACCAGGAGTCAAACATCGTGGCAACGAGGAAATCTGCAAAGACCGTTGAGCCGATCGATCCGGGAAAGGCGGTCAAACGTACCTTGCGCGAATTGCATGACACGGTCGAGGGGACCGTCGACCCGCTAGGTGTGGCAGCGCCGATCGTCCACGCGCAATTGGCGTGGCTCGCGCATCCCCAGGAGTTGATGGAGCGCTTCCTGGATCTGTCGAGCGATCTGTCCCGCCTGCAGTGGCACTCGATACTGCGCGTTGTTGGCATGCGGAGCAGAGATCCAATCAGCCCCAATAGCGACGATGCGCGTTTCGTTGATCCGGTATGGACCGAGGCGGCGAGCTGGGATTTGACTAAGGAATGGTATCTGGCGGTGACCCGGCACGTGCAGGACATGCTTTACGACACGCCGGGCTTGTCCAGCAAAGAACGTCGTCGTGCTGCGTTCTGGTGGCGGAAATGGCTCAATGCGGTAGCACCGACGAATTTCTTCTGGACGAATCCGGTTGCCATCCGTAAAGCGGTCGAGAGTCGCGGTGACAGCCTGGCCCTGGGGTGGCAGAACTTCATTGCTGACGTCGAGGCGGGCGAAATCAGGATGAGCAGCCCCGGGGATTTCAAGGTCGGGGAAACTCTGGGAACGACTCCCGGAGCCGTCGTATTCCGAAATGACTTGCTCGAAGTGATCCATTATTCGCCGACATCGCCCAAGGTGCATGCCGAGCCCCTGGTAATCATCACGCCATGGATCAACAAGTTTTATATTCTCGATCTCGTGCCCAAAAAGAGCATGGTGCGCTTCTTGCTCGACCAGGGGCTCGACGTCTTCATCACCAGCTGGAAAAACCCGGATGGGGCAATGCGGGACGTCACCTTCGACCGCTACCTCGAGGACGGCGTGCACGCGATCGTCGAAGCCGCTCGCCGCTTCACCGGTGCGCCTCGTGTCCATGCGGCCGGCTACTGCATCGGCGGGACGGCGCTGGCGATGTACATGGCCTGGGCCAACCGGCGCTTCAGCCCCGAGGAAGTGCCGGTTGCCGACTGGACCCTACTTACGACCTTGGTGGATTTCCACAAACCGGGTGACATCGAGGTGTTCATCGATGAGGCCAGTGTGCGGTACCTGACCGAGGGCATGGCGCGTAAGGGCTACCTCGACGGCAAGGAGATGGCCTCCGCCTTTCGGCTCTTGCGCTCGAACAGCCTGATCTGGCATTACGTGGTGCACAGCTGGCTCTACGGCGAAGCGCCGCTGCCTTTTGACGTCCTTTACTGGAACATGGATACAACGCGCATGCCGTTCGCAATGCATGCCTGGTATCTGCGCGAACTCTATCTGAAGAACCGCCTCATTGAGCCGGAAGGGCTGACGGTGGCGGGAGAAGAGATCGACCTGTCAAAAATCACGCAGCCGCTGTATGCAGTGTCGGCCGAGGACGATCACATTGCGCCCTGGGTGCAGACCTTTCGCATCAATAACTTCGTGACCGGCCCGAAACGCTTCGTCCTGTCGAGCTCTGGACATATCCTCGGTATCGTCAATCCGCCGGTAAATCCTCCCAAACGGACGTACCGGGTCGCCGATCCACATCGTTCCGACAAGGCGGAGGATTGGCGCAATTACGCCGAAGAACATGCCGGCAGCTGGTGGACCGACTGGATGGCATGGCTCAAGCCCCGCTGTGGCGAGCTCGTCGACGCGCGTCCCGCTGCATCAGCCGACTTCCCGGCGCTGGCCGCGGCGCCCGGCACATACGTTCTGGAACGTTGAGCTGGAAGGCCCTTTTCGTCGGTTGATACGAGTCAAGGCGTCTGCCTGAAGGTGTCGCGGACAATGATCTCGCACCTTCAGGGCAGAGACGCTTCTAGCCCTGATGGCGGGCGAGGCGATTCGGGTCGTGCAGGGTGATGTGTTTGCCGTGTACCGTGATGAGGCCGGCGTTGTTCAGATCGTGGAAGATGCGGGAAAGGGTTTCCGGCGTGAGATTGAGCCGTGAGGCAATGACCTGCTTGCTGGTCGGCAGCTCGATGTCGCGGCTGGTGGTGCCGCCCTCGGCGTCCGCCTGCTGCAGCAGGTAGCCGATTACGCGCTGCATGCTGGAGCGCAGCGAGTAGGTTTCGACGTCCTGGATCATGCCGTGGAGGCGGATTGCCATGCCGGCGAGCAGCTTTCGCGCGAAGCCCGCATCCTGATCGATCAGCTCGGACACCACGGCTTGGCCGATGTGGAGCAGATGGGTCGGAGAAAGGGCTTCGGCGAAGACCGGGTAGGGGCGATTCAGGAACATCACCGCTTCGCCGAAGGTCTGCATGGGGCTGATGATCTCAACGACTTTTTCGTTGCCCTGGGGGGATGACACTGCGAGCTTCATCTGTCCCGAGACGACGAAGTAGAAGCCATGGACCGGGTCGCCCCGCTGGAACAGGACCTCGCCTTTCTCGAGGTGGCGCTCGCGGGTGTAGCGGGTGATGTGTGCAAGATCTTCGTCGGAAAGCTGACCGAAGAACGAGATATGACGCAGCTGGGTTGGTATGTCGGTCGGGGGTATGGACATTACGGACTCCGGCAGGAAACGTGGTGATTTTACCGTGTCGGCGGCGTGCATGACCTGATGCGTGCGACGCGTCGGCGAAAACGGGTTTGAGGAGCAGGAAGGAATGCAGCGACGCAACGGCAACGAATCGGGAAGCGGTCGACATATTGTCTTCGCCGCACCGCACCGCTCGATGTTTCTGACGGGTGCGACCATGTTGCTGACCGCTTTCACGCTTTGGACTGTGGAAATCGCGGCGCGTGCAGGCCTGGCGCCGTCGGTCTCATGGACTCTTCCGCCTGTCTGGATGCATGCGTTGCTGGTGACTTGTGGGATGTTCCCGCTTTTCATGTTCGGGTTCCTGCTCACAGCAATGCCGCGCTGGCAAGCGTTCGACGAAATTCCCCAAGCGCGTTGGCTGGGTGCTTGGCGTCTTCTTGCCGCGGGCTGGGCAATTGCCGTAGTCGGAATGGTGGTCCCTGGGCTCCTGATCGCGGGACTCATGCTCGCGCTGGCCGGCTGGATCGGCGTGCTACGGGTCTTGTGGCAGGTTGCCCACCACGGCGATCTGGAGGCTTTGCATGCACGGGTTATCTGCTATGCGATGACGGCGGGCGCGCTGGCGCCGCTGGCGTGGATTGCCGTTGCGGCAGGAGCGGGTCCCGTCGCGGCACGCGTCGCCATCAATGCCGCTATCTGGTGGTGCCTGCTGCCGGTGTTCTTCAGCGTCTGTCATCGCATGATTCCGTTCTTCTCCACAGGGCCGATTCCAGGCTATCAAGTCGTGAGGCCGGTATGGGCGCTATGGCTGGTTGTCGGAGCGAGCATCGTCCATGGTGGACTGTCGATGGTTGGAGCTTCCGCCTTCAGCTGGATCGTCGATCTGCCCGCTGCCTTCGCGTCATTGTGGTTGTCCCGCCAATGGAGACTCGTGCCGGCATTGAAGGTGCCTCTGTTGGCGATGTTGCACATCGGTTTCCTGTGGCTCGGCATCGCCTGGGCGCTTTTCGCCGTCCAGTCGGCGGCCGCGATGGGCGGAATCAACATTCTGGGTCTGGCGCCGCTCCACGCATTGGGGGTGGGCTTCTTCGGTTCCGTGTTGATGGGAATGGTGTCGCGCGTGACCTTGGGGCATTCCGGCCGCAAACTGACTGCTGACCGGCTGACGTGGGGACTATTCTTGACGCTCGAGATCGTGGCGGTAACTCGGGGGCTCGCCGAATTGGTGCCGGCAGGGTGGGTGCCATGGGCAATGCTCGTATCCGTTCTGGGGTGGCTCGGCGTGTTCGGCTCATGGGCGGTTCGCTATGTGCCGATTTACCTGCGCCCGCGCAGTGACGGCCGTCCGGGGTGAGCAATGTATCTTGCGGTCAAGCATCTGCACATGTTCTGCGCAGCTCTGAGCGGCTGCGGCTTCCTGCTGCAGAGTGTGTGGATGATGCGCCGTAGTCCGCTGGTCGATCATCGGCTGACGCGTACGTTGCCGCACGTGATCGACACGGTCTTTCTCGGCAGCGCGATCACTCTGGCGACGATGAGCGCGCAGTATCCCTTCGTTTCCCCGTGGGTGACCGCCAAGGTCTGTGGCCTGGTCGTCTACATCGTGCTCGGCGCAGTCGCCCTGCGGTTCGGTCGAACGATGGCCATCCGCGTAGCGGCCTTTATTGCAGCCGTTGCGACCTTTCTCTGGATTGTGTCGGTTGCCCTTACCAAGAACCCGGCGGGCTATCTCGCACTTCTCAGTGGATCCTGACCGCGCGCTCAGCTCCGGTGAGGGTGCTGGATCAGCTTCTTCAGGCCAGCGCTGTCGATGATGCGGATATGCTTCTGCTGGACCGCAATCAGGCCTTCTTCCTGGAAGCGCGAGAACGCGCGAGAAACGGTTTCGAGCTTCAGTCCCAGATAGGAGCCGATTTCCTCCCGGGTCATGCGCAGGTGAAATTCGGCCGCCGAAAAACCCCTCGCCGTGAAACGCTGGGACATGTTCAGCAGGAAAGCCGCTAGCCGTTCTTCGGCTCGCATCGACCCGAGCAGCGTCATCACGCCGTGATCACGCACGATCTCCCGGCTCATGACCTTGTGGAACTGCAACTGAAGGCCTTCGACGACCCGCGAGAGTTCTTCCAGCTTGCTGTAGGCGATCACGCAGACTTCGCTGTCTTCGAGCGCCACAGCATTGCATGAGTGCTGCTCGGTGCTGATACCATCCAGTCCGATTATCTCGCCTGTCATCTGGAAGCCGGTGACTTGCTCGCGCCCGTCTTCGAGAAGCACGTCGGTTTTGAACGAGCCCGTCCGGATCGCGTAGATCGCCTCGAAGGGGTCTCCTGCGCGATACAGGTGCTGCTGCCGCTTGATCTTGCGGCGCGCACCGACCAGTTCGTCGAGACGGTCGATCTCGTTTTCCGACATCCCAAACGGCAGGCACAACTCGACGAGGTTGCATTGCGAGCACGCCACCTTGAGACCGGCAACCGTAATCGGCACCGTCGCCTTCATTTGCACGATAATCTGATTTCCTCTACAGAGAAGATTGGCGCGGATAAGCTGTCAAATGCTAAGTTGATCCACGTCAACCACAAAAGTGCTGCTTTTTGAGATCGTACGAAATGCACTCTACCGACACAACCATGACCAGTCAGAAAGATCTTGTCTTCGATCAGCAGTTGATTCGTCGCTTCGACATCAACGGGCCGCGTTACACCTCCTATCCGACGGCCGACCGCTTCGTAGAAGCGTTCGACGCACGTGCCTTGCGCGACTGGCTGGCTCAGCGCGGGGTCGGAGGGGTCAGCAAACCGCTCTCATTATACTTCCACATCCCCTTCTGTAACACGATCTGCTACTACTGCGCGTGCAACAAGATCATCACCAAGGATCACGCACGCTCGGCGAAGTACCTCCAGTATCTCGAGAAGGAAATGGATCTCGTGGCGGCTTCGCTCGGCGGCAGCCGGCAGGTCACCCAGCTGCATCTGGGGGGCGGTACGCCGACCTTCCTGTCGCACGACGAAATGCGCGGGCTGATGGAGGCGGTGCGTAAGCGTTTCACGCTGGTACCGAACGGCGAGTACTCGATCGAAGTCGATCCGCGCAAGGTCGATTTCGAAACGGTGAAGCTGCTCGCCGACCTCGGCTTCAACCGCATGAGCGTCGGGGTGCAGGATTTCAACGAGGATGTGCAGGCTGCGGTCAACCGCATCCAGAGCTTCGACGAAACCAAGCTCGTGATCGATTCGGCCCGTGCCACGGGCTTCAAGTCGATCAGCATGGACCTGATCTACGGTCTGCCGCGCCAGAACATGATCAGCTTCAACCGCACGCTGGAGCAGGTGCTGGAGCTGTCGCCGGACCGTATTTCGCTGTACAGCTACGCCCACCTGCCGGGCTTGTTCAAGCCGCAGCGCCGCATCGCGGTCGAGGACATGCCGACGTCCGACACCAAGCTGCAGATCCTGCAGCTGGCGATTCGCCGCCTGACCGAGGCGGGTTACGTCTATATCGGCATGGACCACTTCGCGAAGCCGGACGACGAGCTCACCGTCGCGCAACGCCAGGGCCGTCTGCACCGGAATTTCCAGGGCTATTCGACGCAGGCCGAGTGCGATCTGCTCGCCTTCGGCGTGTCGGCGATCGGCAAGATCGGTCCGGTGTACTCGCAGAACGTGAAGACGCTCGATGAGTACTACGACGTGCTCGATCGCGATGAACTGCCGGTGTTGCGCGGCATCGAGCTGACGGCGGACGACCTGCTGCGCCGTTCGATCATCCAGGCGCTGATGTGCCATTTCGAGCTGTCGATCGAGTCCTTCGAAATCGCCCACCTGATCAAGTTCGACGAGTATTTCGCCGAGGAGCTTCAGGACCTGCGTGCGATGGAGGAGGCCGGACTGCTCAAGGTCAGCGACAAGTGGATCAGTGTGCTGCCTCCGGGGCGCCTGCTGGTGCGCGGTATCGCGATGGTGTTCGACCGCTACCTGCGGGCCGACCGCGAGCGGGCTCGTTACTCGCGCGTGATCTGAGCTTACCGGCTGCCGTGGTTCGGATGGCTGCGGACCGGGCGTGAAGGTGTTAAAGTGCGGGCGTTTTTCAACGCCCGCATTGCTTTGTGCCGCCGCTCCAGTATCTGTCCGGCGGGCGTCGAGTCTAGTGATTTCGCATGCCTGAAACCGGTTACGTTGCAGCCTTTCTCATCGGCCTCCTCGGAGGCACACACTGCGTAAGCATGTGCGGCGGCATCGTCGGCGCGCTCACCGTGAATCTTCCTGGGCGCGGCCGCAGCCAGTGGCCGATTCATCTCGCCTACAACCTCGGCCGTGTGGCGACCTATACGGTATTGGGTGGCCTGCTCGGTGCGCTGGGCACGGTCGGCCTGCTGTTCAACGACTTCCTGCCGGTGCAGCTGGGCCTCTATGTGCTCGCGAACCTGATGCTCGTCGCGCTGGGCCTGTATCTGACCGGCTTCACGCGCTTGCTGACCCCGGTGGAGCATGCCGGGATGCATCTGTGGCGCCGTGTTCAGCCTTACACGGCGCGTTTCCTGCCAGCGCGCTCAGTCCGCCAGGCGCTCCCATTGGGGCTGCTGTGGGGCCTTCTTCCCTGCGGTCTCGTGTATAGCGCGTTGACGACCGCGTTGGTGACAGGGTCCGCTGGCCGCGGCGCCGGGCTGATGCTGGCCTTCGGTCTGGGTACCTTGCCGAATCTGATGCTGGCGGGGATGTTGTTCAAGCGTTTCCGCGACGTCACGCGCAATGGCAAGGTGCGCCTCGCCGCGGGGCTGCTCGTGCTCGGGTTCGGTGTTTTCGGGCTCTTCAATGCCCCGACGCTCGGCGGCGCCCTGTGGCGCGGCGTTGTCTGCGAGGTGTGATCAGCGGCCCGTCTTGCGACTCGCGGGCTTGGCAGCAGCGAGCGCAGGCTGCAACTGAGGCTGGGGTGTCGCTAGGGCATGCAGGATCGGGCATGGCGTTTCCGCATCCGAGTGTTCGCAGCATCTGACGAGGCTCTCGAGCGCAGTCCGGATTTCTTCCAGCTGCCGGACGCGCGATTCGATGTCGGCAATCTTCGCCTTCGCGAACACGCGCGCATTTTCGCGGTCCGTCATTTCATCGAGATCCAGCAATTCTGAGATTTCATCAAGGCTGAAACCGAGCGTTTGGGCGCGCCGGATGAAGTGCAGGCGTGCCGACTCGGCATCGCCGTAGGTCCGAAACGCTCCCTTGCGCGACTGCGGTTCCGGTAGCAGGCCGCGGCGCTGGTAATAGCGGACCGTTTCGACGCCCACTCCGGCGGCGCGCGCGAGGGCACCGATCGTCAGGTTGTTCATATGGGGACTTGACTCCGTACTTTGGTACGGGGTTTAGACTGCCATCAACGTGAGCATCGTGCAACGCCGATAAGGTCGGCTGCCGGTGTCACAATGAACTCAGCCTGTGAGGCAATCATGAACAGTCCCGTACCGAAACTGAGTCATCCCGCGATCGAACTGCCGGTTTCAGGAATGACCTGCGCCGCCTGCGCGGCCCGCATCGAAAAGGTCGTCAATCGCCTACCTGGGGTCAGCGCGAACGTGAACTTCGCGGCGGAGAAAGCGCGAGTCATGTTCGAGGGGCCGGATAGTACGCCCGAGCAGGTGATCGGGGCGATCCGCAAGGCGGGTTTCGAGGTGCCGCCGGCGCAACTCGAGCTGGCGATTTCCGGGATGACTTGTGCGGCCTGTGCGGCGCGTTTGGAGAAGGTGCTCAACCGGCTTCCTGGGGTCGAGGCGAGCGTCAATTTTGCGACCGAGCGGGCAGTGCTGAGGTATCAGCCGGGTCTCGCGAGCGCCGACGAGATCGGCGAGGCGGTGCGGCGTGCGGGCTTTGAGGGCGCTGAGACGGGAGCGACGACACGGGAACGCGATCGCGAGCGTCAGGCTCAGGCATGGAAAGCGGAGTTCCGTCGCTTCTGGATTTCGGCGCTTCTCACTCTGCCCTTGCTGGCGCAGATGGGGGCGATGTTCGAGGGCGGCTGGACGATGGCGCATGACATCCTGCCGCGTTGGGTGCAGTTTGCGCTGGCGACGCCGGTGCAGTTCTGGATCGGTGCGCGCTTCTATCGCGGTGCGTGGTCGTCCCTTCGAGCCGGCGGAGCGAACATGGATGTCCTGGTCGCGCTCGGGACGTCGATGGCCTGGATCTACAGCGCCGTCGTGACCGTGCTGGGACGACACGATCTGCACGTGTACTTCGAGGCCTCGGCGACGATCGTGACCTTGATCCTGCTCGGCAAGCTGCTCGAGGCGAGGGCCAAGGCGCGCACGACGGCGGCGCTCGATGCGCTGTTGCGCCTGCAGCCGAGGATGGCGTACGTCGAACGGGGATCCGAGATCGTCGCGGTGCCGGTCGAGAGTCTGCGCCCGGGGGATTGCTTTGTGGTGAGGCCGGGCGATGCGGTGCCGGTCGATGGCGAGGTCGAGTCGGGCGAGTCATCGCTCAACGAGGCGATGCTGACCGGCGAGAGCATGCCGGTCGACAAGCGTGTCGGCGACAAGGTCTTCGCAGCGACGATCAACGGTCAGGGGGTATTGCGCTGTTGTGCGACGGGAGTCGGAGCGCGCACGCTACTCGCCGGTATCATCCGCCTCGTCGAGCAGGCGCAGGGTTCGAAGGCGCCGGTGCAGCGGCTGGCGGATCGCATTGCCGGCGTGTTCGTGCCAGTAGTGGTCGTGATCGCGGCTGTGACCTTCGTCGGCTGGTGGTGGTTTGGCGGAGATTTTGCGCAGGCGCTGATCTGCGCGGTGGCCGTGCTCGTCATCGCATGCCCATGCGCGCTCGGACTCGCCACGCCGACCGCGATCATGGTTGGGACGGGGCAGGGGGCTCGGGCCGGCATGCTGGTGAAGAATGCGGAGGCGCTGGAACTGGCCGAAAAGATCGGGGTGCTGGTGGTCGACAAGACCGGGACTCTGACGGAGGGGACTCCGGCGGTGAGCGAGGTCGTGCCGGCTGAAGGCTGGGATCGTGTGAGGCTGTTGTCGATCGCAGCGGCGCTCGAGCAAACGAGTGCACATCCTATTGCAACGGCAATCGTTGCTGCGGCAGGTGCCGAGGGGGCCTCGGTGCCCGCCTCAACCGGGGTGAATGCCGCGGCCGGAAAGGGCGTCAGCGGCGTCGTCGGCGGGCGCGAGGTGCTCGTCGGGAATCCCGGTTTGCTCGCGGAGCAGGGTGTCGTCGTTCCGCAGGGGGCGTGCGACGAGCTCGCGGGGGCGGGCAGGACCCTGGTGGCTGTGGCAGTGGGCGGCGTCTATGCTGGTCTGATCGGTGTTGCGGATCGTGTCCGGGCCGATTCGGCAGCGGCTGTGGCGCGGCTGAAGGCTCGCGGTTTGCGTGTCGTCATGCTGACTGGCGACCATTCGGCGACCGCCGCCGCGATCGCCGCCGAGACCGGGATCGACGAATGGCGTGCGGGAGTGTTGCCCGGCGACAAGGCCGCGGCCGTCCAGTCATTGGCGCGAGATGGTCTGCGGGTCGGCATGGCCGGTGATGGGATCAATGACGCGCCGGCGCTCGCCGCGGCCGACGTTTCGTTCGCGATCGGGGTCGGAGCGGATGTCGCCGTGGAGGCGGCCGACATCACGCTGGTCCGCAACAGCCTGCACGGCGTCGCGGACGCGATCGACCTATCGCGCGCGACCTTGTCGAAGATTCGTCAGAATCTCTTCTTTGCGTTCATCTACAACGTATTGGGCATCCCGCTCGCGGCATTCGGCTTCCTCAATCCCGTGATCGCGGGGGCTGCGATGGCGATGAGTTCGGTGTCGGTCGTCACGAATTCCTTGCTGCTGCGGCGCTGGACGGCAGGGCGATAAGCTTTTCCTGGGGGACTTGAATCATGGCGGAAGTGACATTGAAGGTCGGGGACATGAGCTGCGGCGGTTGTGTGCGGAACGTGACCACCGTGTTGAAGGGCTTGCCCGGGGTGGAGGACGCCCAGGTGTCGCTCGAGGCGGCGCAGGCCGTGGTCCGCTACGATCCAGCGCAAGTGAGCGTCGATGCGATGCGGGCGGCGGTCGAGGACGCCGGTTTCAGCTGCCCGGCTTGAGCTGTCTTGCGACGCGCTGTATCTGGCGTCGCTCGCTAATCCTGCAGCCGGAATGCGATCGGGACGCGTAACCAGCTGTCGATCGGGGTGTCGCCCTGACGGGCAGGGGTGAAGCGCCAGTTGCGCACCGTCTCCCGGGCTGCCTCGTCGAGTCGCGGGTGGCCGCTGCTTTCTGCGACGTCGATGCTGGACGGGCGTCCGTCGGCAAGCACGCGGACCCGTAGCATGACCGTGCCTTCCTCGCCCGCCCGTCGCGACATGCGCGGGTAGCTGGGCGACGGGTTCTGCAGGTAGGCTGCGTCGAAGCGCGCGCTGACCGTCGGAGTTGGTGACTCCGGGGCGGACCTGACATCGCTTCGGGCGTTGGCCATCGCCGGGGGGCTTGCTGGGAGCGCCACGACGGGCTGCGGCGGCTGTTGCTCCGGCGTGGGCGGCGGCAAGCTGCCCTGAGAGGCTGGCGCCGCGGGGGTCTCGAGTCGTGCGGCGAGCGGGGGATGTGGCGGTTGGGGGACGCCGCCTGCTTTTTGCTGCGCCATTCGCGGTGGCGTCGCGGGCACGGGTGGATGAGTTTGGGCCGCGGCGGGGGCGGGGATCGGTGCCGGCATCGGGTCGGGACGCGGTGCGATTGCACTGCGGAGTTCGGGGGCGATGAGCTGAACGCTGATCGCCTGGGCCTCGGGTCGAGGTTCCGGCGGAGCGGCGCCGTCGAGGCCCGAAAGCGCCAACAGTCCTGCTGCATGCGCCCCGGCCACGACGGTCAGCCATCCCCATTGAACGGAGCTCCTTCTGAGGGGGGATCGCGGAGCGGGAGAGCGTCGAAGCGAAATGGGGGGCATCCTTTGCTGCCGCGGGTTTGTGCCGTGGGAGGCCGGATTATATCTGGACGACTGCCGGCGGACCTGCCCGAATGCGCACCCCCTGTCAATTTCCACATATAATTCAGGCCAAATTTTTTAACGGGAGGAAGATATGGGTTTCGACCAGGTCAAGGCCGGCAAGGACGTGCCGAACGACATCAATGTCATCATCGAGATCCCGGCGCAAGCCGATCCGATCAAGTTCGAGGTCGACAAGGACAGCGGCGCGGTTTTCGTCGACCGCTTCATGGGCACCTCGATGCGTTATCCGATCAACTACGGCTACGTCCCGCACACCGTCGCCGGTGACGGCGATCCGGTCGACGTGCTGGTCGTGACGCCCTTCCCGCTGCTGCCGGGCGTCGTGATTCGCTGCCGTCCGGTCGGCGTGCTGAAGATGGAAGACGAGTCGGGCGTCGACGCGAAGGTCGTGGCGGTTCCGGTCTCCAAGCTGACTCCGCTGTACGACAAGGTTCAGACCACGGACGACCTGCCCGAACTGCTGATGAAGCAGACCGTGCACTTCTTCGAGCACTACAAGGATCTCGAGCCGGGCAAGTGGGTCAAGGTCCTGGGTTGGGGGACGGTCGAGGATGCCAAGCAGGAAATCCTCGACGGCCTGAAGAACGCCGCGAAGTAATATCCGCGCGATCCCTCGGGATCATGAAGAAGGCCCGCTCTGAGCGGGCCTTCTTGCTTGTGTGGAGGTGCTTCCGGCGTCCGTGCTTCACATCGTTGTGGTGCAGTCGCTGGCGAGCGGCTTGTTGGTCTTGGCGTCAAGCAGCATTCCTTTCCATGGCAGGTCGATCCACACGAGTCCGCTGATCTTGTCTTCGTAACGGGGCAGGCCGGACGAGGAAATGTTGCGGGCGAGCTGATAGCGTCTGCCCGTCCATCCTATCTCTATTGCAATGGCCTCTCCCGCGGGGCGGACGATATTGATGCGCTGGCCCATGTCGCAGCTATAGACGCCGCTGGCGAGTTTGAAGTCGAGTTGACCCGCGAGGGGTGGGGGAGTGGTTTCGGGAACCCCGAGAACGCTCGGGGTGGGTTCGGTTTCGGTGCGGGTTGCGGTCGTGCTCGGCGTCGAGCATGCGGCCACCATCGCGCCGGTGGCGATCAGGGTCAGGCGGAACAGCAGCATTTCAAGGCTCGCTAGGTACTTCGATAATTCATTTTAGGGCGTTTGCGCTGGCCGTCTCCCCGCCAAACCCGGATTAAGGTAAGAGATCGTTTCCACTCCCACATGGCGTATTCACTGGCTTTCGGGCTGAGCGCGCATGGGGCTGAAGCGGTATAGTTGCGCTCATGAAACCAGTTACCTCATCGCTTTCGATTGCCGTCGCACAGCTCAATTTCACGGTGGGCGACCTGACGGCCAACGCCGACCGGATCATTCGCGCCCTCGACGAGGCGCGCAATCTCGGTGCGGATCTTCTGCTCACGCCCGAACTTGCGCTATCGGGCTACCCGCCCGAAGACTTGCTGTTGCGCCCGGATTTCTATCGCGCGTGTTCGCGGGAAGTGGCGCGCATCGCGGCGCATACGCAGGACATCACGCTCGTGCTCGGGCATCCGGAGGAGCGGCACAATTGGCGCTACAACGCGGCGTCGGTGATTCGCGACGGCGAGCTCGTCGCGTCCTACCACAAGCACCTGCTGCCCAACTACGAGGTCTTCGACGAGGAGCGCTATTTCGACCGCGGTCTTGCGGCCTGTGTGTTCGAGATGAAGGGCCTGAAGCTCGGCGTGAATATCTGCGCCGACCTGTGGGAGAGCGGTCCCGCCGAGCTTGCGCGTACCGATGGCGCCCAGGTCCTGCTGGGGCTGAATGCGTCGCCCTACCACATGAACAAGCTGCAGCGGCGCTACGACGTGCTGCGCGACCGCGTCAAGGATACCGGGCTGCCGGTGATCTACTGCAATATGGTCGGAGGTCAGGACGAGCTTGTGTTCGACGGTGCCTCCTTCGCTCTCGATGCCGACGGGACGCTCGCCTACCAGGCGCCGTCTTTCGAGGAGCGCATTGACCTCGTTCATCTGGGCGACGGTCGCTGGGTATCCTCCGAGGTGGCGGCGGCGCGTCCGATCGAGGCCGAGGTTTATGAGGCGCTCAAGGTTGGCGTGCGCGACTACCTGGGCAAGAACGGCTTTCCCGGTGCGATCATCGGCTTGTCGGGCGGGATCGATTCGGCTCTGACGCTGGCGGTTGCGGTCGACGCGCTGGGAGCCGAGCGGGTGCGGGCGGTAATGATGCCCTCGCCTTATACGGCACAGATGAGTCTAGACGATTCGCGCGAGATGGTGGAACGCCTCGGCGTGCGCTACGACGAGATCGCCATTGCTCCGGCGATGGAGACGTTCTCGGCCTTGCTGGCGGATCAGTTCCGCGGGCTCGCGGCGGACACGACCGAGGAGAACCTGCAGAGCCGGATCCGCGGGATGATCCTGATGGCGCTGTCGAACAAGACGGGCGCGATCGTGCTGACGACCGGCAACAAGAGCGAGATGGCGACCGGCTATGCGACGCTTTACGGCGACATGGCTGGCGGCTTTGCCGTCCTGAAGGACTTGTACAAGACTTTCGTGTACCGGCTGGCCAATTGGCGCAACACCGTCGGCCCGGTGATTCCCGAGAACATCATCACGCGACCGCCCTCGGCGGAGCTGAAGCCTGACCAGAAGGACCAGGATTCCCTGCCCCCCTACGAGGTGCTCGATGCGATCATCGAGGCCTACATGGAGCGCGACGAATCGCCGCGCGAGATCGTCGCGCAAGGCTTCCCCGAAGCCGAAGTGCGTCGCACGGTCGCGATGCTCAAGCGCAACGAATACAAGCGCCGGCAGTCACCGGTCGGGATTCGCGTTACGCAGCGCGGATTCGGCAGGGATTGGCGTTATCCGATAACATCGCGCTATCAGGACGAATTCTGAGCGAATACTGGAGGCACGGCGCCGGCCAGCCCGGGCCGGTCCGCTCGCCAACCCATCGAGGAGATTAATATGAAGAAGATCGAAGCGATCATCAAACCGTTCAAACTCGACGAAGTGCGTGAAGCGCTGTCGGAAGTCGGTATTGCCGGGCTGACCGTGTCGGAAGTGAAGGGATTCGGTCGCCAGAAGGGCCATACGGAGCTCTACCGGGGCGCTGAATACGTTGTTGATTTCCTGCCGAAGATCAAGGTCGAGATCGTCGTCGGCGACGACCTGGCGGAGCAGGCGGTCGAAGCGATCATCAAGGCTGCCCACACCGGCAAGATCGGCGATGGCAAGATTTTCGTGATACCGGTCGAGCAGGTCGTGCGTATCCGCACCGGCGAGACCAACGAAGCGGCCATCTAAGGCCTGCGGAACGCCCGGCGTCCCGCTTCAGTATCAGCTGCGCGGCCGGGTTCCGGCCCGCAGCAGCACCAGCAGCGCTCCGGAACCGCCGTCATGCGGTCCCGCCTGACAGAAGGCCAGGATTTCCTCGCGTTGCGCGAGCCATCCGCGCGAGAGCTGCTTCAGGATCGATTCCTTGCCCGGCGAGCCGAGGCCTTTCCCGTGAATCACCCGGACGCAGCGATGCCCTTGTTGCAGGCATCCGACGAGAAACTGGGACAGTTCTTCCCGCGCTTCTTCGCGGTTGAATCCATGCAGGTCGAGTTGCCCCTGCAGCACCCAGCGGCCGCGGCGCAGATCGGTGAGGACGCGGCGCGGCAGGCCCGGGCGCAGGAAGCTCGCCTCGTCGCCCATTTCCAGCCGGTCTTCCAGACTCAGCGGTGCTTCCAGCGATTCGCGTAGGGCCTCGCGCTCGTCCTCAGCGCGCTTGATCGGGTGAGGTTGCGGGGCAGGTTGGTCGATCTCGGCGCGATTGCGCGTGTCGATCGGTTGGACGCCGCGCACGGCGTACTGAAAGAGTTCCTCCGCCGGCGCACAGTCCGCGTCGGGCGGAAGTTGAGACGCGACGGGACGCTCGCCCAGAGGCCGCCGTCCGGACTGCGACCAGGGGCTGTGCCGCGACGCGGGGCGTTGATCGATGCCGATGTCGACGCGGTCCGTATGGCCGATGGGCGAAACATCCTGCATCTCGAATCGGAAGAGTTCGGCGCCGTCCTGTGGAGGTGGGCGTCGTAGCGGCCTGACCAGCGGTTCGTCGTCGACCGCCTCGGGATGGGGGCGCGGCACCGGTGCCGGTTTCGGTGTTTCGATGACGGCGCGATGCGCCTTGTCCGCGAGCGGTTTGACGTCGCCGAGCGCGGCGCGCAGAAGTTGTCGGTCGAGGTCTGTGTCGCGCGCAGGCGGAGTCGCCGGGCGAGTGCTGCGACTGGCCTTAGACTGCCCATGCGCGCTTGCCAGACCGAGCTGGCCACGCAAGGCCGCCAGCCCATCGAACGCGCCACGCGCGGCTTTCCCTGAACCTTGCGGTCCCGGCGACGCCGAGCGTGGTTTGCGGCTCATGGTGCGATCACTTGCCCAGGCTGTCGAGGTAGCGTTCTGCGTCGAGGGCGGCCATGCAGCCCGTGCCGGCCGAGGTCACTGCCTGGCGGTAGATATGGTCCTGCACATCGCCCGCGGCGAATATGCCGGGAATGCTCGTCGCCGTCGCATCGCCTTCGCGACCGCCCTTGGTGACGATGTAGCCGCCTTCCATCGTAAGCTGACCTTCGAAGATGTCGGTGTTCGGCTTGTGGCCGATCGCGATGAACACGCCCTGCAGCGCCACGTCGCGGGTCTCGTCGTTATTGATGTTGCGGACGCGCATCCCGGTGACGCCGGTGTTGTCGCCGAGCACTTCGTCGAGCGTCGAGTTGAGCACCAGTTCGACCTTGCCCGCCGCAACGCGCTCCATCAGCTTGTCGATCAGGATCTTTTCGGCGCGGAATTTCTCGCGGCGATGGACCACCGTGACCTTCTTCGCGATGTTGGCGAGGTACAGCGCTTCCTCGACCGCGGTGTTGCCGCCGCCGATGACCGCGACGTCCTGGTTCTTGTAGAAGAAACCGTCGCAGGTCGCGCAGGCCGACACGCCGCGGCCGGAGAACTTCTCTTCCGAAGGGATGCCCAGATACTTGGCGGTGGCGCCGGTCGAGATGATCAGCGCGTCGCAGGTGTACTCGCCCGAGTCGCCGATCAGGCGGAAGGGGCGTTCGTCGAGCTTCGCCGTGTGGATGTGGTCGAAGATCATCTCCGTGTTGAAGCGTTCCGCATGCTTCTGGAAGCGCGCCATGAGATCGGGGCCCATCACGCCCTCGGCGTCGGCCGGCCAGTTGTCCACGTCGGTCGTCGTCATCAGCTGGCCGCCCTGGGCGAGGCCGGTGATGAGGACGGGATTCAGGTTCGCACGGGCCGCGTAGACCGCGGCGGTGTATCCGGCGGGACCGGAACCGAGAATGAGCAGGCGGGCATGCTTCGTCGTCATGGCGGTTTCTACTGTCTGGTTGGCAATGCGCGGATTATAGCCGAGCCCTATGGCGTGCCGATCCAATGAGCGCGATAGCGTCATCCAATGAACGCAGAGCGCGCGATAGGGCGTCGTCGCCGCAGCGCACCATGATCGCCGAATCGTCTATACTCTGTTCGTCATTTTTTCGCCAAGTGCGCAGTTTCATCATTTGCGCCCGATGTTTCGACATTCCGGAGTTCTCATGACCCAGGCCACCGCCGTTTCGACCGTTGCACTGCGGACTTTTCCGCTGTTTCATGGCTTGTCGGATGAAACGCTCGTTGCGGTTGCGCATTCCGCCGTGATGCGACGCATTCCACGCGGGCAGAGCGTGGTGCACGCGGGGGACCGCACTGATTTCGTCTATTTCGTCCTGACCGGGACGTTGAAGGTCGTCGTCAGCGACGAGGATGGCCGGGAGGTGATCCTGAGCATCCTGGGACAGGGCGAACTGTTCGGCGAGATGGGAATGTTCGGCGAGCAGCCGCGCTCGGCATCGGTGGTCGCCGTCACGCCGGCCGACCTGGTGTTGATCGCGAAGAACGACTTCCGGTCGATCATGCAGGGCAACTTCGAAGTGGCCTGGCGCATCATGTGCAACCTCGCTGATCGTCTGCGCAACGCCGACCGCAAGATCGAAAGCCTGGCGCTGATGGACGTGTATGGGCGTGTCGCGCGGCTGCTGCTCGAGATGTCCGAGGACTTCAACGGCGAGACCGTGGTCGTACGCAAGGTCACGAAGCAGGACATCGCGAAGATGATCGGCGCGTCGCGCGAAATGGTCAGCCGCGTGATGAAGGATCTCAGCAATCAGGGGTTGATCGAGGAAACCGATCACGGCATCGTCCTGCGTGATCGCTTGAACGACCTTTGACGCCGGCTGGCGACGGATTTGCAGTCTGCCTGTTTCGTTTCGCAACCGGGCGCGGGCGGGGCTCCGGTTCGCATATAATCACAGGTCGTTCGTTCCACCAGGACTCTGGTTCCTGAGCCGATGTCATCCCGCCAGTCTTCCCGTTCCCAGCCCCTGCCGGAAAAGATCTCCCTGCTTCTCCAGGAGGCCCGCTGGCTGATCCTCGGCGTGATGTCGCTGTATGTCGGCCTCGTCCTCCTCGGTTACAGCAAGGCCGATCCCGGCTGGTCCCACGCCGCGCAAGTCGCGCGCGTCAGCAACCCCGGCGGCCGCTTCGGTGCCTGGCTTGCCGACCTGCTGTTCTATCTCTTCGGCGTGTCGGCGTGGTGGTGGGTGGTGTTCCTCGGCTACGGGCTGATCCTCGGTTTTCGTCGCCTACGGCATAACCTGCACCTCGACCGGCGCTCCTTCTTCATCGTGCTATGCGGCTTCATCGTGTTGCTGCTCGCGAGCAGCGCACTGGAGTCGCTGCGTTTCTATTCGCACGGCGCGAGCGTTCCGCTGGCGCCCGGCGGACTGGTCGGAATGGAACTTGGCCAGACGGTGCAGCGCTATCTCGGCTTCACGGGCGGCACGCTGCTGCTGCTGGCCTTGCTGGCATCGGGCCTCAGCCTCTTCACAGGTATTTCCTGGTTGTCGCTGATCGAGCGTGTCGGCCTGGGGCTCGAACAGCTGTGGTTCGGGACCATCGGCGCCTGGGGTCATTGGCAGGATCGCAAGGCCGGCCAGCATGTGGCGCAGAAGCGCGAAGAGGTGGTCCAGACCAAGCGCAAACGTGCAGCCGAAGCCGCGCCGGTGGCGCCACAGCTGCGCATCGAACCGGCGGTCGTCGAGGTGCCGCGCTCGGAGCGCGTCGAGAAGGAGCGCAATCAGGCGCGCCAGAAGCCGCTGTTCTCGTTCGCGGACCTGCCCTCGGGTTCGCTGCCACCCTTGAGCCTGCTCGATGAGCCCTCGGGCGACGTCGAGCCGCCGTCGGCCGAGTCGCTTGAATTCACGTCACGCGTCATCGAAACCAAGCTCGCCGATTTCGGCGTCGAGGTGAAGGTCCTTGCCGCTTATCCGGGCCCGGTCGTCACGCGTTACGAAATCGAACCGGCGACCGGGGTGAAGGGCAGTCAGGTCGTCAATCTCGCGAAGGATCTGGCCCGCGCCTTGTCGCTGGTGTCGATCCGGGTCGTCGAGACGGTCCCGGGCAAGTCGTGCATGGCGCTGGAACTGCCGAACGTGCGGCGTCAGACGGTCCGCCTGTCCGAGATTCTTGGCTCGAAGGCCTACCACGATATGCAGTCGCCCCTGACCGTCGCGCTCGGCAAGGATATCGGCGGCCTGCCGGTGGTGGCGGACCTCGGCAAGATGCCACACCTGCTCGTCGCCGGTACGACGGGCTCGGGCAAGTCGGTCGGCGTTAATGCAATGATCCTGTCCCTGCTGTACAAGTCGGGGCCGGAAAAGGTGCGCCTGATCATGGTCGACCCGAAGATGCTGGAACTCTCGATCTACGAGGGTATCCCGCATCTGCTCGCGCCGGTCGTCACCGACATGAAGAATGCGGCCAATGCGCTCAACTGGTGCGTGGTCGAGATGGACAAGCGCTACAAGCTGATGGCCGCGGTCGGGGTGCGTAACCTCGCTGGCTTCAACAAGGCCGTGCAGGAGGCGCAGAAGGCCGAGAAGCCGCTGACCAACCCGTTCGCGATCAATCCCGACAATCCGGAACCGCTGGAGCAACTTCCGCACATCGTCGTGATCGTCGATGAACTCGCCGATATGATGATGGTGGTCGGCAAGAAGGTCGAAGAGCTGATCGCCCGTCTTGCGCAGAAGGCGCGGGCGGCCGGCATCCACCTGATCCTTGCGACGCAGCGGCCGTCGGTTGACGTCATCACGGGTCTGATCAAGGCCAACGTGCCGACGCGGATCGCGTTCCAGGTTTCGAGCAAGATCGACTCGCGCACGATTCTCGACCAGATGGGCGCCGAGGCGCTGCTGGGGATGGGCGACATGCTGTATCTCGCGCCGGGTACGGGGCTGCCGATCCGTGTTCACGGCGCTTTCGTGGCCGACGAGGAAGTGCATAAGGTCGTTGAATGCCTCAAGCGCAGCGGTCCGCCGGACTACGTCGAGGGCATCCTCGATGCGCCGGAAGATGCGCTCGATGCCGCGCTTGGCGGGGGCGGCGGCGGGGAGGGCGGTGATGGCG
This sequence comes from Aromatoleum sp., assembly GCF_035254505.1. Classification (GTDB taxonomy): domain Bacteria; phylum Pseudomonadota; class Gammaproteobacteria; order Burkholderiales; family Rhodocyclaceae; genus Aromatoleum. The sequence goes on from NZ_DATFAO010000109.1 coordinate 24,253, forward strand.
AAGCCGACCCGCTCTACGACCAGGCCGTCGAAGTCGTGGTCAAGACGCGCCGTCCGTCGATCTCGCTCGTGCAGCGTCATCTGCGCATCGGCTACAACCGTGCTGCGCGCCTGATCGAACAGATGGAGCGTGCCGGCCTCGTGTCGGCGATGGGCACCAATGGCAACCGGGAAGTCATCGTCCCGGCGAAGGAGGGGGAATGATTTCGCTCGATGTGCGCGCGGCCGTCTCGCGGGCGTGCCTCGTTGCCACGTTCGGCTGCCTGATGGCGACGGACGCCGCAGCAGCGGGTATTGCGCAACTGAAGCAGTTCGTCGAATCCGCACGCACCGTGCAGGGCGAGTTCGACCAAGTGGTGACGTCCGCTTCCGGACGCAAGCCTCAGCGCGCCAACGGCACGCTCGTGTTTTCGCGCCCCGGCAAGTTCCGCTGGAGCTACGAAAAGCCCTACCAGCAGGTTTTGGTCAGCGACGGCCAGAAACTGTGGTCTTGGGATCGGGATCTGAACCAGGTGACGGTCAAGCGCATCGGCGACGCCTTGGGGAGTACGCCGGCGGCGATTTTGGCCGGGGACGATGCGCTGGAGAAGAATTTTGAATTGGCCGAAGGGGGCGTGGCGGACGGCCTCGAGTGGGTCAATGCGAAGCCGAAGCACGCGGAAAGCAGCTTCGAGTCCGTGCGGCTGGGCCTTTCGGGCGGCATGCTGAAACGCATGGAGCTCAAGGACAACTTCGGACAGACAACGCTCATCGAGTTCCGCGCGATGTCGACCAACGTGCATCCCGACACGGGCATCTTCCGCTTCACGCCCCCCGCGGGCGCTGACGTGATCGGCGAGTAAGCGGTTTCGTTCGATGGCGGATCTGTTCGACTCGCTCCCGCCGCCTCGCGTGCCGCTCGCCGAGCTGATGCGTCCGGCACGTCTCGAGGACGTGGCGGGCCAGCGTCACCTGCTGGGGCCGGGCAAGCCGCTTCGCCTCGCGTTCGAATCGGGCAAGCTCCACTCGATGATCCTCTGGGGCCCGCCCGGCGTCGGCAAGACGACGTTGGCGCGGCTGATGGCGCAGGCTTTCGATGCGGACTTCACCGCGGTGTCGGCGGTGCTGTCGGGGGTCAAGGAGATCCGCGAAGCCGTGAGTCAGGCCCAGGCGGCGAAGGCACGCGGCCGGCAGACGATCCTCTTCGTCGACGAAGTTCATCGCTTCAATAAGGCGCAGCAGGACGCTTTCCTACCCTACGTCGAACAGGGTTTGCTGACCTTCATCGGAGCGACCACCGAGAATCCGTCCTTCGAGGTCAATTCGGCCTTGCTGTCGCGCGCGGCTGTCTATGTCCTGGAGCCGCTTGGACAGGACGACATGATCGGCCTGTTCGAACGCGCCAGGGCGCTTGCGTGCCCGACGCTAGTGTTCGACGAGCAGGCGCGCGAGCGCATGGTGGGCTTTGCGGACGGCGATGCCCGGCGGCTGATGAATCTCGTGGAGCAGGTGCAGATCGCCGCGGAAACCGCCGGCGTCAATCCGGTGACGCCCGAGTTTGTTGACGAAGCGCTGTCGACGAAACTGCGACGCTTCGACAAGGGCGGCGAGGCCTTTTACGACCAGATCTCGGCGCTGCATAAATCGGTGCGGGGATCTAACCCCGACGCGGCACTTTACTGGTTGTGCCGGATGCTCGATGGCGGCGCGGATGCCCTGTACCTCGGCCGGCGCCTCGTGCGCATGGCCGTCGAGGATATCGGGCTCGCCGACCCGCGAGCGCTGGAGCTCGCGCTCAATGCGTGCACGACCTATGAACGGCTCGGTTCGCCGGAGGGCGAACTGGCACTCGCGCAGGCCACGGTGTTCCTCGCGTGTGCTGCCAAATCGAACGCCGTCTACAACGCGTACAACGCCGCCCGCAAGTTCGTGTCGAGCGACGTATCGCGACCGGTCCCGCTTCACTTGCGGAATGCACCGACGAAGCTGATGAAACAGCTGGGGTACGGCAAGACCTACCGCTACGCGCACGACGAACCGGAAGCGTATGCGGCAGGCGAAAGCTATCTTCCGGACGGGATGTCTGCGCCAGAATGGTACCGTCCGACCCCGTATGGACTCGAAGCTCGCATCGCCGCCAAGCTCGCGCATTTGCGCGAACTCGATGCGGCGGCGAAGCAAGACCGGGAGGACCCTCCCGGGTAGGGGCAGGCGAGGCCGGGATTCAGTGGGCTGCGGGGTGGTCCGCCATGAAGCGTTCGCAGATGGACTTTGCCCGCTCAGCCCAATCGACGTCTCCGCGGCGAGAGGCCTCTTCGATCAAGTCCTGCATGTAGCCAGTCAACACGAGCACGCCCTCTGGAGTCTGAACCATGCCGCAAGCGATTTGTGCGGCAGCCGCTTCAGGGATGCCCTCGTGCTCGGCAATCAGTGCCACTTCGTCGTCGGTCAGATCGCAATAATCAAGGCAGTCTCTAATTGACAACATGCAAGTCTCCTCCGTTGCTTAGGTTATCGCCGTCTTCCGCGGCGTTTTGTAGACTGTGAAGTCTACTGCAAGCGGAGCCGATTTCAAGCCGAGTTTGCTTTCATTTTATTTATAAGCACTTGATTTTATTAATCTAATTGTGCGATGCGGCAATCTGGCCGGCTCGCGGTAGAATCACTGCAATCTGAAATACTTGGCATCCGTACTTCGACGCCGTGCGAACAATAAACGCCTACTCATTGAATTGAAAGACTTTCGGAAAGCCCATGCTTGATATCCAACTGCTTCGCAATCAGATCGACGTCGTTAGCGCCGCACTTGCGGCGCGTGGGATGAGTTTTGACCCGGCCTCCTTTCAGGGGCTCGAGAATGAGCGCAAGGGCTTGCAGACGCGCACCCAGGAGCTGCAGGCGCGGCGCAACGCGCTGTCGAAGCAGATCGGCATGCTCAAGGGCAAAGGCGAGGATGCTTCCGCGGTGATGGCCGAGGTGGCGGGCATCGGTGACGAATTGAAGGCGAATGAGCAAGCGCTCGCGGACCTGCTGCAGCGCATCGACGCACTCGTCGCCGGTCTGCCCAACCCGCCGCACGAGAGCGTGCCGGTGGGTCGCGACGAAACGGCCAACGTCGAGGTGTCGCGCTGGGGCCAGCCGCGGACGTTTGATTTCGAGGTCTCCGATCACGTGGACATCGGCGCGCGGCTCGGTGGGCTGGATTTCGAGACGGCGGTGAAGATTTCGGGTTCGCGCTTTGCCGTGATGCGCGGCGAAATCGCGCGGCTGCATCGGGCGCTCGCGCAGTTCATGCTCGACGTGCATACGCGCGAGCATGGCTACACCGAGGTGTATGTGCCTTACCTGGTCAACGCGGACAGCATGTTCGGCACGGGCCAACTGCCGAAGTTCGAGGCGGATCTCTTTGCCGTGCCGAAGGACGACGGCCGGTTCTTCCTGATCCCGACCGCTGAGGTGCCGGTGACCAATATGGTCCGCGGCGAGCTGTTGGCAGGAGATGCGCTGCCGCTCAAGTTCGTCAGCCACACGCCCTGTTTCCGGTCCGAGGCGGGCAGCTATGGTCGCGATACGCGCGGGATGATTCGCCAGCACCAGTTCGACAAGGTCGAGCTCGTGCGCATCGAGCATCCGGACAACTCCTGGGCGGCACTCGAGGAGCTGACCTCGCACGCCGAGGCGATCCTGCAGAAGCTGGAGCTGCCGTATCGCAAGATCGTGTTGTGTACCGGGGACATGGGCTTCTCGTCGGCCAAGACCTACGACCTCGAAGTCTGGCTGCCGGCGCAGAAGACCTACCGCGAAATCTCCTCGTGCTCCTGCTTCGACGCCTTCCAGGCGCGCCGCATGCAGGCGCGCTTCAAGAATGCGCAGGGCAAGAACGAACTCGTGCATACCCTGAACGGTTCGGGGCTCGCGGTCGGCCGTACGCTCGTCGCGGTGCTGGAGAACTACCAGCAGGCCGACGGCTCGGTGATCGTGCCGAAGGCGTTGGTGCCTTACATGGGCGGTCTGGAAGTCCTTACGCCGGGCCGCTGAGCGGATCGGGGCGTCTTCCCGGGGGGGCGGGCTCAGGAGCCTGCGCCCAAGGGTTTCGCTACGGTGCCCAGTTTCAGTCCGAGCGGCTGCAGCGGCGGCGCGAATGCCGGCTCGAGGCGCATCAGGATGTCGTGGTAGTTGCGGATGTTCTCCGCCATGATCACCGCCTCGCCGCCGCGCGCCGCTCCCGCCTTGAGGCGGCTCGCGTATTCGGGCTTCGACATCAGCGGCAGCACCGCCTTCATGTCGAGCCAGCTCGTGTTGTCCTTGCCGATGCGCGAGGCGATCTGACGGGCGCCGTTGAGGTGCCCCATTCCCAGGTTGTAGGCGGCAGCGGCCATCCAGGAGCGATCGGGCTCGGGGATGCTGTCCGCGAGCTGATCGCGAAGCATCAGGAAGTACCGCGCGCCGCCGAGGATGCTCGCGCGTGGGTCGAGGCGATCGTTCACGCCGAGGCGGTCGGCCGTATCCGAAGTCAGCATCATGATGCCGCGCACGCCGGACCATGAGGTCGCGAGCGGGTCCCATTGCGATTCCTGATAGGCGAGGGCCGCGAGAAAGCGCCAGTCGATGCCGGTGCGGGCCTGCGCTTCCTGGAAGAAGTCGCGGAATCGCGGCAGGCGGGCGCGGGTTCGCGCAAGGAAGGTCGTGACGTCGGTATCGTTCAGGCGGCGGACATGGCCGAAGTAGCGGTCGGCGATGCGAGCGAGCAGTTCCGTCACCGTCGCTTCCGCGACAAAGGCGGCGACCTCGCGTGCAAGGTCGTCGTGCGCCTCGTGGCTGAGTGCCCACGAGATGGTCGAACGGACCGGCAGATCGTCTACGACGACGAGTTCCGGCGCGGTCTGGGCGGCAATCGCGTATTGAACGCTGTCCGTGGCGACAATATCGAGGTCGCCTCGCGCGAGCCCGGCGAGCAATTGGTCGCCGGAGCGGCCGGTCGTGAAGTGCAGCTTCAGTTCGGGAATGCGCTTGCGCAGCCGTTGCAAGGCCTCTGTGATCGGCGAGCCGCGACGGGCAGTGATCGTCCGTCCGGCGAGATCGGATTCGTCGTTGATTTCGGGACGATCCGAGCGGCCGACGAGCACGTATTCGACTTCTCGCAGGGGCGCCGACCAGAGTAGGGGGAGCCTGTCGTTGCGGCCAAGGCCGGCGGCGGCGAGGTGAGCCTGACCCGACACGACGGCGTCCAATGCGGCGGCGGAATCGGGATAGACGTCGAAGCGCACCGGCACGCCGAGGCGTTCGCCGAGCCGGACCAGGAGATCGTGTTCGAAGCCCGAAGCGGCCCCGGTTTCGTCGATCCGGTACGACACTGGATCCTGGCGCGTGGCGACCCGCAGCTCGCCGAGCGTGCGATAGTCCACGATCCGTCCGGCGTCGGGCGGCGTGCAGCCGCTGAGGATCAACAGCCCGAGGATCAGAAGAAGCGTGCGCAAGCAGGTGTCCGTATTTTCATAAGCGCATGATTCTGCTTGAGTTCGGACGAAGCGGCAATGATTTGGGTCACAGCGGCCCGGCGGGAGAGATGCACGCCCAGGATGGCCGAGGCGAGGTCGATAAATTTTTTTTAGGTCGGCTGTTGTTTCAAAAAAATCTTGTGCGTATAATTCGGCCTCCCGCAAGGCTAGGCCAAGCGGGAATGGAGAGGTGGCAGAGTGGTCGAATGTACCTGACTCGAAATCAGGCGTAGGTGCAAGCCTACCGTGGGTTCGAATCCCACCCTCTCCGCCATACGCGCCCGTAGCTCATCTGGATAGAGTACTTGGCTACGAACCAAGGGGTAGGGAGTTCGAATCTCTCCGGGCGCGCCAGTTTATGTGGAAAGGCCAGTCAGTGACTGGCCTTTTTGCTTCCGGATATACGCTTTGCATCACGGCGTGAATCTTGGAAAGTAGCGGTTGACGAAGCAGAATTTTCGTCTATAATTCTGCTTCTTCGTAGCGCGCCCGTAGCTCATCTGGATAGAGTACTTGGCTACGAACCAAGGGGTAGGGAGTTCGAATCTCTCCGGGCGCGCCAAAGTTTTTCAGTAAAAAGGGCATCTCGATCGAGATGCCCTTTTTACTTTGCGCGCCGCAAAAGAAGGCGCCTTGTTCGCACAGGCCTTCGCCGTGCCGATGTCGCCCTTCGTGTTGCGGCGATTCCACTCTCCGGTCAGAGCGCATGCGGTGACGCGTCTGCCGGCCGAGGCTTCTACCTCCTGGCCACGCCCACGAACTTCGATGCATGGCGTCGCTCAATTTTTCCCTATAGCATGGACAGCTATGGGGTGATTTTGATCTGGATCAGCTAATCCATTCATCGGCGAAGAGCGATTCGCCGGGCGGGCTTTTCAGAGGGGAGTGCGTGCCGGTGTTGCGCCGACTGCTGCGAATTCTGGTCCTGACGGTAGCCTCGCTGGTGGGTTTCGTGCCCGGGCACTCCATCGCTGCGGAGACGCTGCGCGTATTGGCGTGGCCGGGTTATGCCGACGAAGACTTCGTGAGACGGTTCGAGGAGCGGACCGGTGCGCGCGTCGAGGTGACTTTTGTCGGCATGGACGACGCGCTGTGGGACAAGATTTCGGCGCCCGGGGAGCGTCCCTTTGACGTGTTCGCCGTCAACACCGCGGAGTTGCAGCGCTATATCGATGCCGGGTTGGTGCAGGCAATCGACCCGGCGGGGATTCCGAATGTGAAGCGGCAATTGCCGCAGTTCCAGGCGAGGGATCGTATTCCGGGCCTCCTGCGGGAAGGGCGCCTGTTCGCGATTCCGTATGCCTATGCCGAAATGGGTCTGATCTACGATCGGCGTACCGTCACGTCGCCGCCCGATTCGATTTCGGCGCTGTGGGATCCTCGCTATCGGGGCCGGGTGCTGGCCTATGACGGCGGGACGCACAATTTCTCACTCGCGGCGATGCGTCTTGGCAAGCCTTCGCCCTTTCGCTACCGTGCGGGCGACTGGGCGGAGGCGGCCGAGCAGCTGATCGCGCTGCGCCGTAATGTGTTGACGTTCTATAGTTTGCCAGAGGAATCGGTCGAACTCTTCCGGGACAATGGCGTGAGCATTCTCTTTGCGAACTATGGGACGCAGCAGTTGCAGTTGTTGCGGGCCGCGGGTGCGGACGTGGGTTATGTGATCCCGCGTGAAGGGGCGCTCGCGTGGCTCGATTGCTGGGCGGTGACGACGGCGGCGAAGAGCCCGGTGCTGGCGATGAAGTGGATCAGCTTCATGCTGGAGCCGGAGGTGAGCCATGCGCTGACGACGCGCCACGGTCTGAACAACACGCTGCAGGCGCCGGCGGACGAGGGGGCTGCGAGCGGTAAGCTGGTGTGGCTCGAACCGGTTGAGGATTCGTCCCGGCGGGCTGATCTGTGGCACCGGATCATCTCCGGCGAGCGGGCTGTCGGCCTGAAATGAGGGGGCGATGAGGCGCGGCATCACCTTCTACCTGATGTTGCTGCTGGCGGTGTTCGGCGTGCTGTCGTCGACCCTGGCGGGGTATGCGTCGTATCTGAAGAGCCGCGAACTGCTGGTGCGGGCGGCCGAGAACGAGCTCACGGGGGCCAACCAGGCGCTGGGGCGGAAGCTGTCGGTGGCGCTGGGAGAAATCGCGCGGGATGCGCGGATGATTGCGCGTCATCCGCTGGCGGCGACGATCTGTTCGAGCACGCGGCCCGTTGCAGCGGCGGAAGGCGCGATGGCGGACATCGTGACGGCGACGCTGTCGGTGCACCCGGAGTACTTCCAGATCCGCGTCATCGAGGCCGACCGCCATGGGCTGGAGCGGGTGCGTATCGACCGTATCGAGTCGGAGAAGAACGCGCTGCAGCGGGTCCAGGAGGCGGATCTGCAGGAGAAGGGGCATTTCCCTTATGTCTTTCGCACGCTGAAGCTGGGGCGTGACGAGGTCTATCTTTCTCGCATCCTGATCAACCACGAACGCGGTGCGCATGCGGCATTGGGACAGCCGACCATACAGGTGGCGACCCCTGTGATCGACGGCGGGGAGAATGCGGTGGGGGTCGTGGTCATCAACGTGGACCTGAACAGCCTGTTCAATCTGTTGAAGACGGACTTGCCGGCGCAGACCTCCCTGTATCTGGCGAATCGGTGGGGCGATTTCCTGCTGCACCCGGATCCGGGCCGAGCCTTCGTTTTCGATGTGGGCGGGCGGGAACTGGTGCAGGATGAGTTTCCCGCGACGGCGACGCTCGTGAATGGCGATGGCGAGAAGGTGATCGTCCGGGGGAGTGACCGCGGACGCGGCCATGGCGCGGGCCGCGTGGTGGGCTCTTTCCAGCGGGTTCCGCTTGATCGGAGCGACGGGGAGTCTTTCCTGCTGCTCGGCCTGAGCAAGCCGACGGCGGTGGTGACCGCGGAGGCCGATACGCTGGCGTGGACGACGCTGTACATCGTGATCGGGGCGAGCGTGCTGGCGCTGGTGACGGCGATCGGCGTGGCGTCCACGGTGACGCATCCCTTGCGGCAAATGGCGCGTGCCGTGCGCCGGTTCTCGCGTCGCCGGGAAATCACGCAGCTGCCGACGGGACGCTACGACGAGATCGGGGTGCTCGCGCGCAATTTCCACGACATGCAGTTGCAGATCCAGAGCCAGATGAAGGAGCTGCATGCGCGGCACGAGGAGCTGGAGCATCTCGCGCGGCATGACCCGCTGACCGGGCTGCCGAACCGGATGATGTTCTTCGAGCGGCTGGAGCAGTCGCTCGCGCGCAGCCGGCGCTCGGGCTTGCCCTTGGCCTTGCTGTACGTCGATCTGGACCGTTTCAAGGAAGTGAACGATACCTGCGGCCATTCGGCGGGCGACGCGGTGCTGAAGGCGACGAGCCTGCGCCTGCTGCGGAATGTCCGCGAGATCGACACGGTTGCGCGACTGGGGGGCGACGAGTTCGTGATCCTGATCGACAGCGTGATGGAGCTGGACCATGTGCCGCAGATCGCGGAGAAGCTGCTGACGACGGTGGTCGAGCCGATCGAGTTCGAGGGCCACCGGCTGACGATCGAGGCGAGCATCGGCATCAGCGTGTTTCCGACGCACGGACAGAGTGCGAACGATCTGCTGGTGCGCGCCGACCGGGCGATGTACCGAGCCAAAAGCGCCGGCCGGAACAATTATTCCTTGAGCGAGGTCGAGCCGGAGTAGGCGTCGCTGGCGCCTCTCGTCAGTCTGCTGGCTGCGGTGCTGCCTTTGTCGCGGGTGCGCGCAGGAGTTCCAGCATCCGGCGTCCGGCGCGGCCGTCGACTTCGAGGCCGGCTTGGCGCTGGACATCTTCGATTGCCTGGCGCGTCGCGCTGCCGATGACGCCATCGATTTCGCCGATCGCGTAGCCGCGCTGGAGCAGCAGGGATTGGACTTCGCGACGCTCGGCACGCGACAGGCCAGGGTCGTCGGTCGGCCACCGCGTTACGAAGGGTTTGCCGCCGCGCAGGCGATCGGAGAGGTGCGCGATCGCGAGCGCATAGCTCTCGGCCGCGTTGTAGGCGTATATCGCGTCGAAATTCGGCGTCACGAGGAAGGCGGGGCCGCCTTCGCCGGCCGGCAGGATCAGACCTGCCCGTGTCGTTGCGGGCTCGAGCGGCTGGCCGTCGATGCGCTTGACCCCGTGCGCGGCCCATTCCGCGAGGGGGCGTTTCTTTCGTCGTCCGATCAGGGAGTCGTCGATTCCGGTGGGCAGGGCGACTTCGAAGCCCCAGGGGAGATCGGGCGACCAGCCTGCGTCGGCGAGGAAGTTGGCCGTGGAGGCGAGTGCGTCGGGAGCGCTGCTCACGAGGTCGCGCCGGCCGTCGCCGTCGAAGTCGACTGCGACGCGGGCGAAGGTCGAGGGCATGAACTGCGTCTGGCCGAAGGCGCCGGCCCAGGAGCCGGTGAGGCGGGCCGGCTCGACGTCGCCGTGTTCGACGATCTGCAGGGCCGTGAAGAGTTCGCTGCGGAAGTAGTCCTGCCGACGACCGAAACACGAGAGCGTGGTAAGAGACGTCAGGATCGGGCGCTTGCCGACGTTGCGGCCGAAGTTGCTTTCGACGCCCCAGACCGCGACGACCGTGGCCGGATCGACGCCGTAGCGCGCCTGGACGGCCGTGAGCACCCCTGCCCACTGGTCGAGCATCGCCTGGCCGTCGGCGATGCGTTCGTCGTCGACGAGGCCGGAGAGGTAGTCCCAGATCGGCGTCTTGAATTCGGGCTGGTAGTCGAGCGAGGCGACGACGCTCATGTCGGCCTGGAGGCCGCGGATGTTGCGGTCGAAGACTTCTGCGCTGACGCCCTTGGCCGGGGCGGCCGCGCGCAACTCCTCGACGCAGTGGTCGAAGGTCTCGTCGGCGCCCTGGGCCGCCGGGATCAGGAGAACGAGGAGTGCGACGGCGGTCGCAAGCTGCTTGGGCATTCGAGGTCAGGCCTGTCGCGTGAGGTGGGCGATCTGGGCGGGCGTGGACTGTTCGGCTTCGCGTTCGATGTTGGAGAGCGCTTGCGCGGCGCGTTGCAGGGCGGGCAGGAAGTGCAGGGCCTTGTCGACGGTGAGCCGCATGATCGGGGCCTGGATCGCGACGCCGATGTTCGAGTGCCCGGGCTTGCCGGGCACGAGGACCGCGACGCACAGCAGGCCGGGCAGGAATTCCTCGTTATCGAGGGCATAGCCGTTGCGCTTGATGACTTCGATCTCGCGTTCGAGGGTGTCGTAGTCGGTGATCGTATTGGCGGTGAAGCGTTCGAGCGGGACGTGGGCGAGGAGGCGGCGGCGTTGTGCAGGGCTCATCTGTGCGAGGAAGAGCTTGCCGGTGGCGGAGCAGTGGGCGGGCACGCGCGAGCCGGGATGCAGGTAGAAGCGCAGGGGTGCCGCGGTTTCGACGCGATCGAGATAGACGACTTCGCTGCCGTTGAAGGCGGTGAGGTTGCCGCTTTCGCCGACTTCCTCGACGAGCTGGCGCAGGACGATGCGGCGGGCGCCGTGCATCGTATTGTTGAGCAGCAGGTTCTCGGCGAGCCGGCGCAGGCGCACGCCGGTGCTGTATTGGCGGCCGTCGCCGTCGCGCTGGAGCATGCCGGCGCTTTCGAGCTGCTGCAGCATGCGGTGCAGCGTCGGCTTGGGCAGGCCGATCTCTTCGACCAGGCTTTGCAGTGAGAAGAACTGGTCCTTTTCGGCGATGACTTCGAGCAGGGCGAACAAGCGCAGCGTCGGCGTGTCCCCGTCGATTTTCGCGGTTTCGGACCGGAGGGCGTTGGACTCGTTCATTACGATCTCCTCATGGATTTTGCATTTTAGGTACAAATCGTACCGTTTTCTGAGTTTTGTGTGTTGACCTTTCGGCTGACTCTGCTTAGAGTCTAGACAAATTTCAAAAATCGGAACCATAAATACCGAAAATATTAAATCACCAGGAGCTATTCGAATGCTGGACATGCGCAGCTGCCGCGCGTTCTCGCCCCTTCGTCGGCGATAAGCGATTGCGATCGGTGTTACGCGACCGACCCCTCAAGCCTCCCTCCTCAACTCCCGCTGTCACGGGTGTTGTGATTGCGCCGGAACCGAGCTCTCCCCAACCCCTTCGGTTCCGGCATTTTTTTGGGTGAACAGAAATGAAAGCGATCAACCGGATCATCGACTCTGCCCGGACCCTGCCCAAGCGCATCGTGCTCAGCGAGGGAGACGACGTGCGTGTACTGCGGGCAGCCGAGCGGGCCGCACGCGAGGGGACGGCGAAGATCCTCCTCGCAGGGGATCGTGCGGCGATCGAGAGCTGTGCCTATCGGGAAGGGATTTCGCTGGCGGGGATGGAGGTCGTCGATCCGGCCCGCTCGCACCTGACGCCGCTCTTCGTGGCGGAGCTGCTGAGGCTGCGCGCGCACAAGGGCATGACGCGCGAGCAGGCCCAGCGCGAGGTGCTCGATCCGCTGTGTTTCGCGAACCTGATGGTGCGGCTGGGGCATGCCGACGGCTCGGTGTCGGGAGCGGTGCGCACGACCGCGGACGTGGTGCGTAACGCGATCCAGATCATCGGCGTGAACAAGTCCTTCAAGCTGGTTTCGAGCTTCTTCCTGATGATGTTGTGCGAGCCCTTTCACAGCCTGAAGGGTGGGCTGATCTTTTCGGACTGCGGGTTGGTGGTCGATCCGGACGCGGAGGAGTTGTCCGAGATCGCGATGGCGGCAGCGGACAGTGCGCGCAGCTTGCTGATGGAGGAGCCGCGCGTGGCGATGCTGTCGTTTTCGACGAGCGGCAGCGCGAAGCATGCGGCGGTCGACAGGGTCGTCGAGGCTGCAGGGCGGGTACGGGCGCGGCGGCCGGATCTGGCGATCGACGGCGATGTGCAGCTCGATGCGGCGATCGTCGCGGAGATCGCGAACCGCAAGCTGCCGGATTCGCAGGTGAAGGGGCGGGCGAACGTGCTGGTCTTCCCGAACCTGGAGGCGGGGAACATCGGCTACAAGCTTGCCGAGCGGGTCGGTGGCGCGGTGGCGATCGGCCCCTTGCTGCAGGGGCTGGCGAAGCCGGCGAACGATCTGTCGCGGGGCTGCAGCGCCGACGATGTGTTTTATGTGATCGCGGTGACGGTGGTGCAGGCGCAAGCTGCGCAGGCCGAGGCCGGCCGACCGTGCGAGGCCGTCGCGACATGACGTCGCAAGTTGTGTTGTCGCTGCTTGTCGTGATCGCGGTGGCGACCTATTTCCAGACGGTGACCGGTTTCGGCCTCGGGATGATCGTGATGGGGGCGACGAGCGGCATGCACATCGCTTCGGTCGCGACCGTCGCCGCCGTCGTGAGCATCGTCTCGCTCGCGAACAGCGTTGTGGCACTTCCCGGACGCCTGCAGCAGATCGACTGGCGGGCGGCGATGGCCGCGTCGGTCGGCATCGTGCCCGCGATCGTATGCGGCGTCGTGTTGCTCGATTATCTGAATGCGTCTGCGGCGGGGGTGTTGCAACTGCTGCTCGGTGTCGTGATCGTGCAGGGAAGCGTCGGATTTGCATTGCGGCCGGCGCAGCGCGAGGAGCGTTCGTCGGACCTGAGCTTCGCCGCCAGTGGCTTCTTTTCCGGTCTGAGCGGGGGATTGTTCGGGGTCGCCGGGCCGCCGCTGATCTTTCAGTTTTACCGCCAGCCGATGGACGCGGCGGTGGTGCGCAACATGTTGTTGTTGCTGTTTGCGCTCACCTCGGGCTTGCGGGCGGCTTACCTGGGACTGCAGGGGCGTCTCGATGCCGAGATCTGGACTTTGACGGCATTGGCGCTGCCGGTGGTCGGACTGGTCACGGTGCTAGGTCGCCGTTACCCGCCGCCACTCGCGACGCGAACGATGCGGCGGCTGGTGTTCATCGTCCTGATGATCACCGGGGCTTATCTCGTGATGTCGGCGCTGCCGGCCATCGCGCATTTTGCATAGTCCGCGCCCGCCGACGGCTGCATTTCCTCACTCGCCCATCACGACCCCCTCGCGCCGCGGGTCTGCGCCGCCGAAGAAGCCGCTGGGTGTCCGGCCGATCGCCTGCAGGCCGCTGGTCATCTCCGTCTCGCGCACCTCATGGTTGTGGGCCGTGAGCCAGTCGACGGTCGCCCGCGGGAAGCGCTTTTCCTCGAGCAGGGTCGGTGCGCCGATGGCGCCGAAGTTCGGCAGGTTGATCGCCGTCTGCGCGTTCATGTTCCAGTTGAGCATGGCGTACAGGGTCTTGGCGGTGAAGTGAATGATCAGTGCGCCGCCGGGGCTGCCGCCGCTGATCAGGACCTCGCCCGTGGGTTTGTCGAAGACGAGGGTTGGGCTCATCGAGCTGCGCGGACGTTTGCCCGCCTGGACGCGATTGGCGGTGGGTTGGCCGGCGGCGTCGTTGGGCGCGAAGTTGAAGTCGGTGAGCTCGTTGTTGAGCAGGAAGCCGCCCGTTTCCTTGCCGGAGGGATTGACCATCTGGCGTGCGCCGAACTGGGCCTCGATGGTGGTCGTCATGCTCAGCGCGTGGCCGTCGCGGTCGATGATGCTGATGTGGCTGGTGCCGTATTCGGGTTGCTCTGCGGCCATCCCGAGCAGGGCTTGCAATGCGCCGGGCTGGCCGGGCTCGGCGGTCTTCATGGAGTTTTCGCCGATCAGTTTGGCGCGCGCGGCGAGGTAGCCGGGTGCCAGCATCGCGAGCCAGTTGCCACCGGGCGGGGTGACGAAATCCGGGTCACCGAGGTACTTTGCGCGGTCGGCGAAGGCGAGGCGTGAGGCTTCGGTGTAGAGATGCAGCCATTGCGGAGAGGGCTGCGGCTTGCCGTCCGGCCCGGCTTGCAGCGGCATCCGGGCGGCGTCGGTGTTGTTGAGGATGCCGAGGATCTGGCCGATGGCGATCATGCCGCTGCTGGGAGGCGGAAACCCACACAGGCGGTACTCGCGCTCCTGCGCCCGGTAGTCGGTGCAGAGCGCGTCGCGTTTCTTCGGTTGGTAGTTGGCCAGGTCCGTGAGACTCAGCTTGCCGGGGTTCGTCGGATGGCCTTGGACCTTGGCGACGATGGCTTGCGCGACTTCGCCGGTTAGCAGCGCCTTGCTGCCCTTGGCGGCGATCTGCTTGAGGACGTCTGCGTAGGGCTGGTTCCGGAGGATGTGGCCGACGGGATAGGGCTCGCCGTCGGCCTGGTAGAAATAGGCGGCGGCGACCGGGTCCTTCTTGAGGAAGGCGTCGGCCTTGAGCAGCGTGTAGAGCCGGGGGCTGATCGCGAAACCTTGTTCGGCGAGCTGGATCGCGGGCTGGAAGAGATCGGCCCAGGGCAGCTTGCCTTGCTCGCGGTGCGCGAGTTCGAGCATCGCCAGTGCGCCGGGTACGCCGACCGAGCGGCCGCCGACCACGGCGTCCTCGAACTTCATGGGTTTGCCGTCGGCGCCGAGGAAGAGGCCTTCGTCGGCCGTTGCGGGTGCCGTCTCGCGGCCGTCGTAGGCGCTGACCCGTTTGCCGTCGTAGTAGAGGAGGAAGGCGCCGCCGCCGATGCCGCTGCTTTGCGGCTCGACGAGGCCCAGCACCATCTGCACGGCGATCGCGGCATCGAGCGCTGTGCCGCCGGCAGCGAGTACTTGGCGCCCGGCATCGGTCGCGAGCGGATTGGCCGCGGCGACGGCATATTGCCGCGTCGCCCAGCCCGGCTTTTCCTGGTAGCCGGAGGCGACTTCCGGTTGTTGCGGAAGCGGGGTGTAGGTGAAGGAGGGAAGGTTGCTGGCGCAGGCGGCCAGCAACAGCGACAGCGCAATCGCGCGCACGGGCATCTTCATGGATAACTCCTGTCGGGGGTGGGAGTTACGGCTACAGATACGATGCGTGGAGCGAGTCCGGAGACCCGAACTGGAGCGTTTTTACCGGGAAATATAGTTGCTCATTCGCGGGCCGACCAGCTTGAAGCGGGAAGCTTGTCGAGCATTTCACGCAGCGCGGTCTTGAGGATCTTGCCGTAGTTGTTCTTCGGCAATTCGGTAAGGAAGTGATACAGGCGCGGACGTTTGAAGCGCGCAATCTCGTGCAGGCACAACGCGTCGAGGTCGCTGGCGGTGACGTTGTGACCGACGACGAAGGCGACCGGGATCTCGCCCCATTCGGGGTCGGGTTTGCCGACGACGGACACTTCGATCACGCCACGGTGCCGGAGCAGCACTTCCTCGACTTCACGGGGATAGATGTTGGAGCCGCCGGAGATGATCACGTCCTTGGAGCGATCCTTCAGCGTGAGCAGGCCGCGGGTGTCCATTGAGCCGAGGTCGCCGGTCCACAGCCAGTCGTCACGCAGCGTCTTGTCCGTCGCCCCGGGGTTGTGCCAGTAGCCCGCCATGACAGTGTCGCCGCGCACCAGCACTTCGCCGGTTTCGCCTGGCCGAACGGGGTGGCCGTTGGCATCGGCGACGATGACTTCGACCGTCGATTGGCAGATGCCGACGGAGGCAGCGTACGCCTCCCACGCCGGGTTCGACCGGTCGGCGAGCAGTTCGCGGGGCAGCACGCTGATGCTCATCGGGGATTCGCCCTGGCCGTAGATCTGCACAAAGCGCGGGCCCATCACGTCGAGCGCGTCGCGGATGTCCTCGAGGTACATCGGGCCGCCGCCGTAGACGATGGTCTTGAAGCCGTCCGCCGAGGTCTCGCTGGCGCGGATCTGCGCGACGAGCCGTTTGACCATCGTCGGTGCGGCGAACATCGAAAGATTGCCGAGGGAGCGGGACAGTTCGACGAGTTCCTGCGGGTCGAAGCCGCCCGACGCGGGTATGACGTGGCGGCAGCCGCGCAGCGTGAAGGCGAAGCTGTAGAGGCCGGCGCCGTGCGACATCGGTGCGGCGTAGACGGCGGCTTCGCTGCCAGCAAGGGCCTCGACGTTGGCGAAGTAGCCGTGGGTCATCGTCAGGAGGTTACGATGCGTGAGCATCACGCCTTTCGGGCGGCCCGTCGTGCCCGAAGTGTAGAAGAGCCAGGCGAGGTCGGTGGGGGCGCGCGGGACGGGGGCGAGCGGCCGGCCGGTGATCGCTTTTGCGTACTGGCCGCCGCCGGTGACGATGACGTGCGTGCGGTTGCCGGCCTCGTGCAGCACGGGCAGCAATTCGTCGGCGAGTTCCGGGGAAGCAAAGGCGACGCGCGACTCGGCGTCCGACAGGATGTGGAGCACTTCGCGCGGATGCAGCTTGGCGTTGACGGGCACCGCCACAAGTCCCGCCCACAGCGTCGCGTACAGCGCTTCGAGATACTCGGGACGGTTGCTCATGTAGAGCGTGACGCGGTCGCCGGCTTCGAGGTGGTGGTCGTTGCGCAGGTGATGGGCGAGTCGGGCGCAGCGCGCGGCGAACTCGGCGTAATCGTGCAGCGCAGCCGCGCCCTGCAGGATCGCGGGCCGCCCCGGAAAGCTGCGGGCGGTGCGGACGAGAAGTTCGGCGATGTTCATTGGACGTGCTCCAGGATGTTGACGTAGTTGGCCACTGCCATACCGCCCATGTTGAAGACCGCACCGAGATTCGCGCCCGTGATCTGCATCTCGCCCGCTGAACCGGTCAGTTGCATGGCCGCCAGGACGTGCATCGACACGCCGGTCGCGCCGATGGGGTGGCCCTTCGCCTTGAGACCGCCGGAGGCGTTGATCGGGAGTGCGCCATCAGGATAGACCGTACCGTCGAGCAACGCCCGTGATCCACGACCGGGTTCGGTAAGTCCCATCGCCTCGTAGGTCAGCAGCTCGGCAATCGTGAAGCAGTCGTGGATCTCGGCGAAGGAGAGGTCGCGGACGCTGCAGCGCGCGGCCGAGAGTGCCTGCGTCCAGGCGCGGCGCGGGCCTTCGAAGCCGAGGATGTTTCGCTTGGCGATCGGCAGCAGGTCGTTCACGTGGGCACGGGCGCGGAAGGCGATGGCGCGGTCGAAGTCCTTCGCGAGTGCGGCGTCGACGAGGATCAGCGCGGCGGCACCGTCCGACACCAGCGAGCAATCGGTCTTGCGCAGTCCGGGATGGATCAGCGGGTTGGCGGCGGAGACCGTGTTGCAGAAGTCGAAGCCGACGTCCTTGCGCATGTGAGCGTAGGGATTGCGCGTGCCGTTGGCGTGGTTCTTGGCGGCGATGCGCGCCATCGCGTCGGACGGGTCGCCGTACTGCCGGCCGTAGGCGTCGACGAGCTTGGCGAAGATGCCGGGGAAGGTGAGGCCGTGGGCGCCTTCGTCGCGATAGTAGGAAGCGCGGGCGAGGATGTCCGTGACCATCTGTCCGGAGACGGCCGTCATCTTCTCGGCGCCCACGACGAGGGCGATGCGGGCGCGTCCGGCTTCGATCGCGTCGCAGGCCGAGGCGATGGCGGCCGCGCCGGAAGCGCAGGCGTTCTCGACGCGGGTGGCGGGCTTCCAGCGTAGTCCGGGGTTGCCCTGCGAGGGTAGCGATGAACAGAAGATCTCAGGGATCAGGCCGCCGTTGAGATGGCCGAGCCAGACGCCGTCTATCGCCGCGGCGTCGATACCGGCATGGGAAATCGCATCGGACGTGGCCGTCGTGACGAGCTGTTCGAAATCGAGATCGAGGCGGCCGAACGGAGTGTGGGACCAGCCGACGATGCAGACACTCATGAAATGTCTCCGTGGGGGTGTAAAAAGCGCGGAAACGCTTCCGGTGGAGAGGAGAGGATGGAGGAGATGAAAATGATCCTGCACCGGATACCGCGCGTTTCCGCGGGAAAAAGGGGACTTATTGCAGCGCGACCCGGAAGGGGGCTGCGGTGCGATCGTGGATCTCGTCGATCGTCGTGTCGGGCGCGACTTCGACGAGCGTCAGCCCCTGCGGGCCGACTTCGAACACGCACAGGTCGGTGACGATCTTGTTGACGACGCGCGCGCCGGTGAGCGGTAGGGTGCATTCCTCGAGGATCTTCGGTTCGCCCTTCGCGGTGTGTTCCATCAGCACGATGACGCGCTCGACGCCGGCGACGAGATCCATCGCGCCGCCGATGCCCTTCACCATCTTGCCGGGGACGGTCCAGTTGGCGAGGTCGCCTTTCGCCGACACCTGAAGCGCGCCGAGGATCGCGAGCTGGATGTGGCCGCCGCGGATCATGCCGAAGGAGGCGGCGCTGTCGAAGAAGCTGGTCGTCGGAAGCGTCGTGATGGTCTGCTTGCCGGCGTTGATGAGATCGGCGTCCTCTTCGCCCTCGAACGGGAAGGGCCCCATGCCGAGCATGCCGTTCTCGCTCTGGAACTGCACCGACATGCCTTTCGGGACGCAGTTGGCGACGAGCGTCGGGATGCCGATGCCGAGGTTCACATAGAAACCGTTGCGCAGTTCCGCGGCCGCGCGTGCGGCCATTTCTTCTCGGGTCCAGGCCATGGCTTATTCCTCGATGTGCATCGCGCGCGGACGCACGGTGCGTTGTTCGATGTGTTTGGGGGCATCGGCGACGGCGACGATCCGGTTGACGAAGATGCCGGGCGTGACGATGTGGTCAGGGTCGAGCAGGCCGGGCGACACGAGATTTTCGACCTCGGCGATCGTCATCGCGGCTGCGGTCGCCATCGGGGGATTGAAGTTGCGCGCGGTCATCCGGTACTGCAGATTGCCTTCGGTGTCGCCCTTCCACGCATGGATCAGTGCCAGGTCCGCACGCAGGCCGCGCTCCATCAGATAGGTCTTGCCGTCGAATTCGGCGGTGGGCTTGCCTTGGCCGATCACGGTGCCGACGCCGGTGCGGGTGTAGAAGGCCGGGATGCCGGCGCCGCCTGCGCGGATGCGTTCGGCGAGTGTGCCTTGCGGGTTGAACTCGACCTCGACTTCGCCCGCCATGTATTGCTGCGCGAAGAGCGCGTTGTCGCCTGCGTAGGAGCAGATCAGTTTGCGCACCTGGCGGCTCTTGAAGAGCTTGCCCAGGCCGTGGCCGTCGGCGCCCGGGTTGTTCGAAATGATCGTCAGGCCCTTGACGCCCGAATCCAGGATCACGTCGATCAGGACCGACGGGATGCCGCACACGCCGAATCCGCCCGCCATGATCACAAGATCGTCGCGGAGGACGTCCGCGAGCGCCGCCTCGGGCGTCAGGAATATTTTGTTGAATGACACTGCGAAATCCTCCTCGTTGGTCGGTGGCTGAGTCAGACCGCCATTCAGCAAGGACGATGCCAATGGGAAGGGGTTGAGAATTTTCCCGCCTTTTCAAGGTGTTGAGAAAATTGCGCCAATTGCGGGCGATCGGCTCGGACGGCGGGCGAGTCGCGAGATCGGACGGCGCGGGTTCGAATATCGGGCGCATCGTTCCGGAGTATGTCCGTTCGCCCTGAGTCCTTCGGTGTCGCTTAGGAGGCAGGTCGAAGGGCGGTGGCGGGGCTTCGACAGGTTCAGCCCGAACGGGATTTGATTGCCGAGACAAGGACTCCCCCGCGACATGCGTCGCCGGACCCGTTCAGTCCGATAGCCGGCCGCTGCGCAGGAGGATATCCGGACGCACGGCGATTTCTTGCTGCTACGCAGCAATTTCAATGTCAGAAAATACCAATAAAAATCAGACGTTTATTTAATGATTTTTGTTGGCACCCATTTTGCTGAACGCTCGCCGCGGCCTGCTGGCGGGATGTCGGTCTTCCGTCCGGACGCGATGCGCGGGGTGTCGATAAGCCCCGAAAAAACGAAATGCGGGACCTGGCGCGGGCGCAGCAGACGTCGTCGCCGCGCGGTACGGCTCCCCGGACAAAAGGAAGAGAAATGCTTGGAGACAACGGTCGATCGGCGCGTCGGCGAGAGCCGGCGCAGGGGGCGGTGGGGGCATGCCGCGATTGGAATCTGTCTGACGTGATCGGTGTATGCCATGACTAGCGCGGCGCTTTCACTCAATCGTGGCGCGCGCAGCGTGTCGGCCACGGTGATCTCCACGCTGCCGCTGCTGATCATCGGCGGGCTGATGTACGCGGCTTTCTTCGTCAAATGGGAACCGCAGATCGCAGTGTTGCAGGCGCCGGCGATCGAGCGTCGCGATGTCTTCTACGGCATCGCGACGCCGTCGCCTTCGGTCGCCTGGGCGGTGGGCTATTACGGCAAGGTCGTGCGCAGCGACGACGGCGGGAAGACCTGGACAATCCAGCCGAACAAGGCACCCGCGCACCTGCAGGCGATTTCGGCGTGGGACGACGAGCGCGCGGTCGCGGTCGGCAATGCGGGGACGGTGATCGTCACCTCGGATGGCGGCGCGAGCTGGCGCGAAGTGCAGGTGCCGCGTTCGGAAGTCGCGAACAAGCTGATGCAGGTGCGCGCCTATTCGGGGGGCGTCGCGTGGGCGGTCGGCGAGGTCGGTGCGGTGCTGCTGACGCGCGACTACGGCGAGACCTGGGTGCGGGCGATGCCGGAGAAGGACCAGGCCTGGAACGACGTCTTCTTCCTCGGCGAGGACGGTTGGATGGTCGGCGAGTTCGGCCAGATGCTGCGCACGCGTGATGGCGGGGCGACCTGGGTGCCGATGGCGAGCCCGGTGAAGTCCAGCCTGATGTCGGTGCACTTCCGCGATGCGCAGCACGGTGCGGCGGTCGGGCTTTCCGGCGTCGTGCTCGTGACCGCGGACGGCGGGGCGAACTGGAAGCAGGCGCCGCGCGCGACGGTCGAGCATCTCAACAGCGTGATCTGGGACGGCGCGCAGTGGGTCGCAGTCGGCGACAAGGGCGTGCGCGTCGAAGGCTCGGCTAACGGCGACGACTGGAAAGGCGGACGCATCTCCGAGCAGGACTTGTCGTGGCGCACGCAGATCGTGCAGTCCGGCAAGCGCTTCTTCCTGGCCGGCGCGAACCTCGCCGTGATCGACGACGGCCACCTTGGCATCTACGGGCGCGAGTAAGCCTCCCCCCACAACGCGTCAGAGGAACCATTCATGAAAAACGCAACGTTCAAGGCGCTCGAACGCTTCATCGACCTGATCCTGCGACGGCGGGTGTTCGTGCTCGCCCTCATCGCCGGCATCACCGCCGCGATGGGCTATCTCGCCGCCCACATCGAAGTGAAGACGGTCTTCAGCGACCTGTTGCCGAAGAATCACCCCTACGTCGAGGTGAACAACCGCTTCAAGCAGACCTTCGGCGGCTCGAACATGGTCAGCATCATGCTCGAAGTCGAGCAGGGCGACGTGTTCAACATGACGCTGCTGAAGAAGGTGCAGCAGATCACGCAGGCGCTGCAGAAGGTCGAGGGCGTCGATAACTACCAGATCGTGTCGCTCGCGTCGAAGAAGATGAAGGAGGTGCGAGCCTCGACCGAGGGCATCGAGTCGCGTCCGCTGATGTGGCCGAACCTGCCGAAGGACGACGCGGCGATCGGCGTGCTGCGCGAGGCGGTGTTGAACAACCCGCTGGTGTACGGGCCGTATGTCTCGATCGACATGAAGGCGACGCTGATCACGGCGGACTTCACCGACGGCGCGGTCGACTACCTGAAGGCCTACCGCCAGATCGCCGAAATCGCCGACCAGGCACGCGGCGACGGGGTGCTGGTGCGGGTCGTCGGCGAGCCGATTCTGTACGGACTGGTGAATTACTACCTCACCGAGACGGTGCAGATCTTCCTGATCACGGTGGCGTCGCTGGTGCTGCTGCTGCTGCTCATTACGCGCACCTGGCACGGCACGCTGCTGCCGCTCGTGACCGGCATCGTCAGCGCGACCTGGGCGCTGGGCGCCGCGAAGCTGATGGGCTTCCACCTCGATCCGCTGGTGATCGTCGTGGCCTTCCTGATCACGGCGCAGGCGGTGTCGAACTCGGTGCAGCTTGTGTCGCGCTTCGACGACGAGGTCGCGGCGGGCGCGTCCAGCACCGCGGCGGCGGCCAAGGCGAGCCTGCTCAACCTCTTCAAGCCGGGCATGCTGGCGGTGGTCGCCGACGCGGGCTGCGTGCTGGTCGTCGCGCTGACGCCGATCCCGATGCTGGAGAAGATCTCCTACATCGGCACCGCGTGGATCCTGTCGATCATGATCAGCGCGCTGGTGCTGACGCCGGTGTTGTTGTCGTGGTGCGGGCTGAAGAAGCGCCATGCCCATCCGATCAACATCATGCCGGTCCTGCGCTGGATTCTGGATCTGTGCTCGTCGGTCGTGACTTCGCGGGCGCGCTTCGGTGTCGCGCTCGGGGCGCTGGTGATCTTCGCCGTGTCCGGGCTGTATGCCTTCAAGCTGAAGGTCGGCGATGCGAATCCGGGCTCGCCGATCCTGTGGCCGGATTCGACCTACAACCAGGACGCGACAGCGATCAACAAGAAGTTCCAGGGCTCGGACCGGATGTTCGTCGTCGTTGGTGGCAAGCAGGAGGGCGCGCTGAAGGAGCCGGCGGTGCTCGAAGGCATGGAGCGCTTCCAGAAGTACATGGAGGCGCAGCCGGAGGTCGGCGGCAGCATTTCGCTCGCGGACATCCTGCCGGCCGTGAAGCGCGTGATCCGCGAAGGTAACGCGCGCTACCAGGAGCTCGGCAACACGGCCAACGAGAACGGCGAGCTGGTCTACATGTTCGTGTCGGGCGCCGATCCGGGCGACATGGACCGCTTCGCCGACGCGCAGGCGCAGAACGGCGCTGTGACGCTGTTCTTCCGCGACCACCAGGGCGAGACGATTCGCACTGCGATCGCGCGCGTGAAGGACTACATCGCTCAGCATCCGATGGAGAACGCTCAGTTCATGCTGGCGGGCGGTCTCGTTGGCGTGCTCGCGGCGGTCAATGAGGTGATCCTCAACGGCCAGATCGAGGCGATCGCCTTCGCGCTGCTGGTGCTCGTCGTGTGCTGCATGGTGACCTACCGCTCGCTCGTGGCCGGCGTGTTCTTCATGATCCCGGTGTTGCTGTCGAACACGCTGACTTTCAGCTACATGGCGTGGAAGGGCATCGGCATGAACATCAACACGCTGCCGGTCGTCGCGCTCGGCATCGGGCTGGGCGTCGATTACACCTTCTACATCGTCGATGGCATCCGCGAGGAGCTGCACCACCACCGCGACGTCGGCCGTGCGATTGCGAAGTCGATCGCCAGCGCCGGCAAGGGCGTGCTGGTCACGGCGCTGACGCTGATCACCAGCGTGGTGCTGTGGAGCATGTCCTCGCTGCGGCTGCAGGCCGACATGGGCGTGCTGATCGCGATCTGGCTCTTCATCTCGGCGACGTCCGCGCTGTTCCTGATGCCGGCGCTGGTCTACATCTTCCGGCCCGAGTTCATCGTCGGCTCCAAGCGCCACCCGGTCGAACTCGCCGACGAAGCGGAGTCCGTTGAATCCGAGCCCGCGCTCGTCGCCAACGTCGCCTGATCCGGACCCTTTCCCTACAAGCGTTTCAACCACCGTCGGCCGCAGACCCCTGCGGCCGCGCGGAGGAGACATGCCGTGCCCACACTCACTACAACAGGAGGGAGACTCATGAAAAACCACAATGTCCGTCGGGTCCGAAGGCTGGCCGTCAGCGCTGCCGTGCTGGCGGCGATTTACGGCGGCGCCGCGTTTGCCGAGGAGCCGGACGCGGACTCCAGCGGCAACAGCTTCCATCTCGGCGGCTACGTCCGCGGCTGGGCGGCGTTCAACCTGCAGAACATCCCCGAGACCAAGGCCAACGACAGCGGCAAGGCCTCGATGCTGCGCGGCTCGCTGCTGCTCGACGCCGACGCGCAGACCGGTCCGATCAAGTGGAAGGCGATCGCGCGCGCAGACCAGGAGGCGAAGACCGACTACCTGCGCGACCTGGAGCGCCTGCGCAAGACCAACGGCACGACCGGCGGCGACGACCACGACATCCTCGACAACTATAACCGGCTCGACATGCGCGAGTTCTGGGGCGAGTTCAAGGTCGGCGACCGTGCAACCTTCCGACTCGGCCGCCAGCAGATCGTATGGGGCGAGTCGGACTTCTTCCACGCGATGGACGTCGTGCATGGCTACGACCTGTCGTGGCGCCTGTTCTTCGAGGGCGAGAACGAGGAATGGCGCAAACCCCTGTGGCTCGGCTCCGTGAAGGTCGACGTACCCGAGGCGGACGGCGAGCTGCATGCCTTCGTGCGCCCCGGCCTCGACGGCTGCGAGGACATCGGCAACACCTACGATATCCAGGGCGGGCGCTGGTTCTTCCAGCCCTACCGCGGCTTCGACCTGACGGCGATCACGAAGAAGGACTGCAGCCATCCGAAGGGCGACCAGGACCAGGTCACGGGCGGCCTGCGCTGGGCGGGCACGGCGGGCCCGGTGAACTACTCGCTCGCCTACATCAAGTCCTTCTCGGCCGACCCGGTCGCGAACTCGGCCGCGAATCCGTGGAAGAAGGCGCCGACCGGCCCGGTCTTCGATCTGATCCATCCGATGATCGACGTGATCGGCGCGACCATCAGCGGCTACTCGGCGCCGCTCGATTCGGTGTTGAGTGCCGAGCTCGCCTACACCATCGACCAGGCCTACAACGTCGGCACCGGACCGCTGCTGGGCCTCAACGGCATCAAGCAGAAGGACGTCGTGACGGTGATGTTGCGCGCCGACAAGAACATCCACTTCGAGAAGTGGCTCGGCACCAACCGACCGTCGTTCTCGTCGGTGCAGCTCTTCGACACGTGGATCCAGAACTTCCGTGAGCGCGAGGATCTCGCGCGCCTCTTCGCCTTCGGCGCGCCGCTCACCGAGCACAACACGATCCTCACGGCCTTCACGGTCCTCAACTACAAGAGCGACACGATCAACCCGAGCTTCGCGGTGGGCTTCGACCTCACGCACGGCGGCGGCTTCGCGATCCCGGCGGTGGATCTCGTCCTCGGCGACAACTGGCGCGCCAAGATCGAGGCGGACCTCTTCTGGAACACGGGGAAGTCGAACTTCCTGCTCGATCCGAATCGCTCGACCCAGCTCTTCGGCTATTTCGCCAACAACAACCAGCTGACTTTCCGTCTGACCCGTCAGTTCTAATCACCAAGGAGACATGAGATGAACGCATCATCCAGCACCCTGCGCCGCTCGGCCGGCGTCCTCGGCCTCGCGGGCGGCCTTGCGCTGCTCGCCGGTAGCGCCGCCGCGGGCGAACTGCAGCCGGGCTTCGTGATCACGAAGGACAACTACGACAAGATCAAGAACGAGACCTTCGAGGGCAAGACCATCGCCAGCATGGTCCCGGAGAAGCTCGAAACGATGATCAAGAACTTCGGGCTGACGATCAAGATCGCGCACTCGAAGAAGATCGAGATGGACCCGAAGTACGTCCAGGCGACCAAGGAATACGCGAAGGACGTGAAGTTCGACCCGGCGACGCGCACCGTCAGCGGCTGGAAGGCGGGCATGCTGTTCCCGCCCGAGGCGATCAAGCTCGACGACCCGAACGCCGGCGACAAGATCATCTGGAACCTGCGTGCCGCGACCTACGGCGCGACGATGGACCTGCGCGACATCTCCTTCGTGTTCATCAGCGGCGCGAACGGCGTGGAGCGCGTGCAGCGCTGGCAGTCGCGGCGCTACTACATGGAAGGGCGTCTCGATGGCGGCCCGATCGCCGAGGGCGACGGCGACATCGCGCAGAAGACCTATCTCTTCGCGACCAGCCCGCAGGACATCCGCGGCCTGGGCACCTTCTCGATCCGCTACAACGACTCGACCTCGGCCAAGCCCGACGACACCTGGGCCTACCTGAAGTCGGTGCGGCGCACCCGTCGCCTGTCGGGCGGCGCGTGGATGGACCCGATCGGCGGCACCGATCAGCTCTATGACGATTGGGATATCTGGGATGCCTTCCCGACGAAGTACCGCGCCAACAAGCTCGTCGCCAAGCGCTGGGTGCTCGCGATCGCGCACAGCCCACTTGTCAGCGTCGACAGGAGCAAGGAAGGCACGCCCGGCGAGTTCCCGTCGGTGGGCCTGAGCGAGGCACCATACTTCTTCCCGGCGAAGAACATCGAGTGGGAGCCGCGCGAGGTGTATGTCGTCGAAGGCACGCCGCCGGCCGAGCACCCGTACAGCAAGAAGGTCGTGTACATGGAAGTCGACTTCCCGCGGCCGTATCTGGGCGAGATGTATGACCAGAAGGGTGAGTTCTGGAAATTCATGATCTTCCAGAACCGCCCCGACGTCGGCGACGACGGCTACAAGGCGGTGATGCCGGTCGTGGGCCACGTGATCGACGTCAAGCGTAATCACTCCACGACCTGGTCGTCGAACATGAAGGCCAACCCGAAGGGCGTGAAGGAGAAGGACGTGTCGCTCAGCAAGCTCGAGGAAGTGGCGACGGGCGGCGGCAAGTAAGCCCGCGCGAAGCGGGGCGGCGCTCCGGTCTGCCGACAGGGGGCAGTCGGAGCGCCGCCGTTCCGGGGCTTTACCGGCATGAATCTGGCTCGGATATCTGGCTCGATGGCGAAAAGGCGCCCGATCCGGATTCCTCCGACCGAAAATCGGACGGTCGGCGTCCGATTTTCGGTCGGTGCCGCCGGACGGTCGGACGCTCCAAGCAGGGCGCGGCCCGCAGATCCTAGTGCTAAAGTGATAAATCGTCAGGGATTGCGATTCGTCTGGGTGATGGCACGGCGCTTGCTGATGCTCCTCTACGGCGGTTCGGCGGCTGAAATGCCGCTCCGGCGGAAAGACCAAAAGAGATCGACAGAGCCTGAGCCGCACGCGGCAAGGCAACGGTCGACGCACAGAGACGAAGGAGGAGTGGTCAATGCAAGTCAGTCAGCGCAGCCAGTTGTTCCCGCGGCCCGAGAATGACGGACGCATCATGCAGTCGTGGGAACGCTTCCTCAACGGAGAGCGGGCTCATGGCAACGCGCTGCGGCGCCTGATCGACGATTCGTGGAAGCGCTGCCTGGACGCGAGCGTGGACCCGAGCCGCTTCCAGGCGCCGGCGCCGCTCGGCGAGCATTCGCTGTATTCGCTGCGTACCGAACACCAGGAACTGCTGAACGCCAGCACCCCGGTGATGGCCGAGGCGCGCGAGTTCCTGTCCGAGACGGGGACCGTGATGGTCCTGACCGATCACAACGGGACGGTCCTGAACCTCGAAGGCGACTCGTCGACGGCCACCCGGGGCGCAACGGAGAACGTGCACCTGCTGCCGGGCAGCGACTGGAGCGAGAACGCCTGCGGCACCAACGCGATCGGCACGGCCCTGACGCTCGGCCAGCCGGTGCAGATCCATTCCGCCGAGCACTTCTGCGCGGGTATCAAGCGCTGGACCTGTTCGGCGACCGTGATCCGTGATCCGTACGACAACAGCATTCTCGGCGTGATCGACGTGTCCGGCCTGAATGGCACCTACAACCGCCACAGCCTGGCGCTGGTCGTGACGACCGCGGGCCGAATCGAGAACCGGCTCGCTCGCATCGAGATGGACTATCGCTATCGGCTGCTCGAACAGTGCATGCGCAACCTGACGACGAGCACCGCGGACGGGCTGATCGTCATCGACCGGCGCGGGCAACCGATCAAGGCCAACGAGCGCGCCTCCACGGTGCTGGTGGGGCTCGGCGAGGATATCGGCGGTCGGCGCGGCCTGACGCTCGGCGACCTGTCGCTCGGCGTGGCCCGCGGCGATGGCGTGCCGGACAAGCTGCCGGACTGGATCAAGCCCGAGTGGCTGGCGCCGGTGATGCACAACGGGCAACGCATCGGCACCTTGCTGACGCTGCCCAGCCGTTCCGCCACGAGCTTTGTGGCGGCAGGATTGCAGGAAGGGGAATCGGGTTTGGCATCCGACAAGGGAGCCTTTGCGCGTGTCATCGGACAGAGCCGCAACACGCTCGAAGCGGTCGCCCGTGCACGCCAGCTCGCGCGTTCCAACGTGCCGGTGCTGATGCTCGGCGAGACGGGCGTCGGCAAGGATGTGTTCGCACGCTGCATGCACGAGGCGGGCGGTGCGAAAGACGCCCCCTTCGTCGCGCTCAACTGCGGCGGCTTTTCGCGCGAACTGCTGACGAGCGAACTCTTCGGCTACACCGATGGCGCCTTCACCGGTGCACGCCGCGGCGGCATGATCGGCAAGGTGGAAGCGGCCGACGGCGGCACGCTCTTCCTCGACGAGATCGGCGAGATGCCGCTCGACCTGCAGCCGCATTTTCTGCGCGTATTGGAAGAGGGTGAGGTTTATCGCCTGGGCGAAAACAAGCCGCGCAAAGTGAAATTCCGCCTGATCGCGGCGACCAACCGGGACCTGCGCAAGGAGGTGGAAGAGGGACGTTTCCGCATGGACCTCTTCTATCGGGTCGCCGT
Organism: Aromatoleum sp.; assembly: GCF_035254505.1. Classification (GTDB taxonomy): domain Bacteria; phylum Pseudomonadota; class Gammaproteobacteria; order Burkholderiales; family Rhodocyclaceae; genus Aromatoleum. Next base: position 52,905 of record NZ_DATFAO010000109.1, read on the forward strand.
CACGAGCGTGCACATTCCGCCGCTGCGCGAACGGATCGGCGACATTCCGCTGCTCGCCGACTTCTACCTCGAACGTCTCGCCCAGCAGCACGGCGTGCGCAAGGGCGTGCTGCTGCCGGGCACGCTGGAAGCGCTGCAGGAATATGCGTGGCCGGGCAACATCCGCGAACTCCGCAACGTGATGGAAAGCATGTTGCTGACGGCGCCCGATCACATCCTGGGCGACGAGTGCCTGCCGCCGGAGATCCTCGGCAGGGGTGCAACGCCTGTCGAATCGGCGTCGCGCCAATATGCCGAGCCGCAGCAGGTCGCGGCCGAAGGCAATCGTCTGGAAGACGCCGAGCGCGACGCGATCCTGAAGGCGATCCGCAATCACGGCGGCAACATGGCGGCCGTGGCGCGTGCGCTGGGCATCGCGAAGAGCACGCTGTATCTCAAGCTCAAGCGTTTCGAGCTCGACTCGCTGGTGGATTCGGTGCGCGGCAGCCGCAATTAAACGCAATCCGGCCTGAAGGCCGGACGATATCTCCGATGGGGCAGTTCAGCGATCGCTGACTGCCCCATTTCTATTTGTCGCGCAATGCGACGAATTGGACCGGTTCGATTGCCGTCTTCCGACATTCGGACGCCGATCCGGAATCCGGACGGTAATTCGCGCGCAATGGGTCCGTGCTTGTCGTTGATTAATATAAAAATCAATAAAAACATATATATATAAATTAATCGAGGCGTTATTTCCTATTGGCACAGCCGTTGCTAATTCTGTCTCGGAGACTCTTCCGATGGCGCAGCGGATTCCCGGGTGACATCGGAAAGATAAATGGCACAAGCTTCACGAAACGCCATTCGCGTCCCGAAAAAGGATTCAACCGAGATCATTCGCGTCCGTTGGAAAAGGAGGTAACGCAATATGGGATTGCAAATAAACATCGATAACGGTGGCACCCTCACCGATATCTGCATCAATCACGACGGCGTCGTGAAAAAGACCAAGGTCTTGACGACGCCGTATGACCTGAGCAAGTGCTTCTTCGAGGGGCTGCAAAAGGCATCGGGCGTGATTTACGGGGAGCAGAACGTGAGCCGGTTGCTCGAGGAAGTGGATCTGATCCGCTACTCGACCACCCAGGGCACCAACGCGATCTGCGAGCGCAAGGGGCCGCGTCTCGGCCTGATCCTCGACAAGGCGGCGCGCGACCTGCCCGTCCGGCTCGCCGAGCACGATCCCGAGGTGTATGAGGCGCTGGTCGGCGACCGCGTGGCGATGCTCGACGGCCAGGCGGTGAAGTCCGGCGACGCCGACCTCGAAGTCGTCAAGGCCATCAACCAGCTGACCGCTGCCGGCGCCAACCGGCTCGTCGTGAGCTTCGACGGTGCCGATTTCCTGGACATCGAGACGCATTGCAAGAAGGTCGTGCTGCGCCGCTACCCGCGCCATCTGCTGGGCGCCGTGCCGGTGCTCTACGGCAGCGACCTGACGACCGACCGCGACGTCGTGCGCCGCACCTGGACCGCGCTGATCAACTCCTTCCTGCATCCGGCGATGGAAGCCTTCCTCTTCAACGCCGAAAACCGTCTGCGCGACTTCCGCACGAAGAATCCGCTCTTGATCTTCCGCAACGACGGCGATGCCTCGCGCGTCGCGAAGACGGTCGCGATCAAGACCTACAGCTCAGGTCCGCGCGGCGGCATGGAAGGGATGAAGTCCTTCGCACGCTTGTACGACATGCCGGACGTCGTCGCGATCGACGTCGGCGGCACGACGACCGACATCGGCCAGTGCCTGCACGGCAAGGTCGCCGAGGTGCGACGCGGCCACGTGGAAGGGATCAGCGTGTCCTTCCCGCTGTGCGAAATCATGAGCGCCGGCGCGGGCGGAAGCTCGATCTTCAAGGTAGTCAATCACCGTATCGCGATCGGTCCCGAGAGCGTCGGCGCGGTGCCCGGGCCGGCGGCCTTCGGCCGCGGCGGCAAGGAGGCGACGATCACCGACGCGAGCCTGCTCGCCGGCATCTTCGATCCGAAGTCCTACTTCGGCGGCGGCATGGCGCTCGACCTCGACCGCGCCGCGACCGCGGTGACGCTGAACATCGCGCAGCCGCTCGGCGTCTCGCTCGACGAGGCGCTGCTGCAGATGGAGCACGCGTACGAGGACAAGATCGCCGTCGAGCTGCACCGCTTCACGAAGGTGTCGCCCGAGACAGTGCTGCTCGCCTTCGGCGGAGCGGGTCCGCTCAATGCCTGCGGCGTCGCGGAGAAGGCCGGCATCGACACGGTGGCCGTGCCCGCACTCGCCGCCGTGTTCAGCGCCTTCGGCATCGGCTCCTGCGACGTGTCGCAGCGTTATGCGGTGGCGATCGAGGAGCGCAGCGACCAGGCCGTGGCCGACGCGCTGGCGGCGCTCAAGGTGAAGGCTGCGCGCGACATGTTCGCCGAAGGCTTCGGCGAGGGTGAATTCGAGGTGCATGCGCGTCTGGTCGCCGAGATCGCCGAGGGCGAGGAGGTGTCGCGTCCGGTGTCCGATCACGTGGCCTTCCCGCCCGAGTTTGCGAAGGCGCGGTCGGTCGAGCTCGAACTCACCGCGGTGAAGCCGATGCGTGAGGAGGCCGGCAAGGCGGCGAAGTTCGTCGAGGGCGCCGCTGCGCAGGCGGACGGCGTGCGCAACGTGCTCACGCGTGGCCAGGGCCGCATCGACGTGCCGGTCTACAAGCTCTCGCAGCTCTCGCCCGGCGACCACGCCGCGGGACCGGCGATCCTCGAGGAAGACTACTTTACCTGCCGCGTGCTGGATGGCTGGAGCTTCGTCATCAGCGATGCGGGCGACATTTTGCTGAAGAGAAAGGCGTAAAGATCATGAAAGTACAGATGACCGAATACCTGCGCATCGACCTCGACACCGAGCAGTGGGAATGCCGCGTCTGCGACCACGTCGTGGGCCCGGCGACCAAGGGCTACAAGGAGGGGATGCTGGTTCACAACCGCGACCCGCGCGAAATCCATCCGCCCATCATCGACCCGGACAAGTACCGCTTCACCTTCAGCCCCGACCCGGAGTGGGTGCGCATCCTCGAGTACTACTGCCCGCACTGCGGAACGATGGTCGAGACCGAGTACGCGATCCCCGGCCATCCGCCGCTCCATGACATGCAGCCCGACCTGCCCGCGCTGAAGGCGCAGTGGGCGAAGCGCGAAGCGCTGGCCGAGCCCGTCACCGGTCCCGCCGTCACCGCCGGCAAGGGTCATAACCATTGAGCCAGAGCCCCGGCAGGGGCGCCAAAGGAATCGAGGAGATAGCATGAGGCGAGTATCAGTTGATATCGGTGGCACCTTCACCGATTGTTTCGTGGTCTGGGACGGCAAGTACATCGAAGCCAAGGCCCTGACCACCCATCACAATTTGGCGCTGGGCTTCAACGAAGCCCTGAGCAAGGCCTACCACGTGCTGGGCCTGGAGCTCGAGGAGATCCTGTCGCAGGTCGACTCCGTGCGCTACGCGACCACGCTCGGCACCAACGCGCTGATCGAGCACAAGGGGCCGAAGATCGGCATGCTCGTGACCGCGGGCTACGAGGCCACCGTGCCGCTGTCGCGTGCCCGCGGCTACGGCGAGGGCCTGGACAACATGGGCCAGCAGGACATGCCGAACGCACAGCGCCCCGATCCGCTGGTGCTGCCGCACATGATCCGCGGCGTGCGCGAGCGCGTCGACTTCCAGGGCAAGCTGGTGATGCCGCTCGACGAGGACGACGTGCGCACGCAGATCCGCTCGCTCGTCGACCTCGGTGCCGAGATCATCGTCGTCGCGCTGGTCAATTCGGTCGTGAATCCCGCGCACGAGCAGCGCATCGAGGAGATCCTGCTGGACGAATACCCGTCGCACCTGCTCGGCGCGATCCCGGTGATCCTGTCGCACCAGGTCGCAGGCCGCAAGGGCGAGTACGTGCGGGCGACCTCGGCGATCGTCGACGGCTACCTGCACTCGACGATGTACCACGCGCTCTCGGCGCTCGAGCAGAACCTGCGCGCGCACCGCTACGAGAAGCCGATGCTCGTCATCCACAACTCGGGCGGCATGGCGCAGCTGAACTCCACCGACGCGCTGCAGACCATCCACTCGGGTCCCGTGTCCGGCATCGGCGCGTCCGAGCACCTCGCCGCGATGGCCGGCCTCGGCAACGTCGTCGCGACCGACATGGGCGGCACGAGCTACGACATCGGCATTGTCGTCGATGGTGGCATCAAGCACTACGACTTCAACCCGGTCATCGACCGCTGGCTGGTGTCCGTGCCGATGGTGCACCTCGTGACGCTGGGCGCCGGCGGCGGCTCCATCGCAAGCTACGACCGCATGTACGACACCGTGAAGTGCGGCCCGGAGTCCGCGGGCTCCGACCCCGGCCCGGCCTGCTACGACCGCGGCGGCATGAAGCCGACCGTGACCGACGCCGACCTGCTGCTCGGCTACCTCGATCCGCAGAACTACGCCGGCGGCTCGATCCCGCTGAACCCGCGGCGCGCGTCGGCCGCGATCGAGGATGCGCTGTGCGACGACCTCGACTGCTCGGTGATCGAGGCGGCGCTGCTGGTCCGCGAGAAGGTCGACGACAACATGGCGAACGGCCTCTTCACGGAGCTGCGCGCGCGCGGCTACGACCCGAAGGACTTCACGATGCTCGCCTACGGCGGCAACGGCCCGCTGCACTGCTGCGGCATCGCGCAGAACCTCAGCATCGACAAGATCCTCGCGCCCCCGCTGAGCTCGGTGTTCTCGGCCGTCGGCGCCGGCAACATGCATCAGCTGCACATCCACGAGACTTCGCTCTACATGGTGCTGTACGACTCGAATTCGCTGAAGCTCTTCGATGACTACGAGCGCTTCAACGAGATCGTCGCCGACCTGAAGGAGCAGGGTACGCAGGACCTGATCCGCCAGGGCATCCCGCGTGAGGAGATCTGCCACAACCTCGAGCTCGACCTGCGCTACGGCAACCAGCTGGTGCAAACCACGGCGGTGATCCCGAAGCACGAGATGCACGGTGTCGCCGACGTGCTGGCGATCATCGAGCAGTTCGCCAACGACTACGGCAAGCGCTTCGGCGAGGGCTCGCAGGCGCCGGAGGCGGGTATCCGCATCAACACGATCCGCGTCGCGGCCTTCGTGCGCCACGAGACGGTGCAGTTTGAGGACATCAAGCCGGTGCCCGAGGACAAGCGTCGCTCGCCGCCCAAGCCCGCCAGTACCCGCAAGTGTTACTTCGTCGGGCACGAGGGCGCCTTCGAGACCCCGGTGTGGAGCCGCTCGGCGATCGAACCCGGCGTGCAGATCGAGGGCCCCGCGATCATCGCCTCCGAAGTGACCACCTTCCTCGTGAATCCGGGCTGGAAATTCGTCGCGGCCAGGCAGGGCGCCTCGTGGTTCCTGCGCGCCTGAGCCTGCGGACATCCAACGACCGACCTATCAGACAGGAATGAACATGAACGACATCGCTACGCCCGTCAGGGCCAAGACGCCCAGCGCCGAGGAATTGGCGCTGATCAAGAAATTCCTCAGCGACAACACGCTCTTCCTCGGGCCCGATCCCGAGATCATGCAGAACCACGACCTCATGCCGCGGGCGCCCCTCGAAGAAGAGGCGATCGCCAAGGTCAGCGATGCCCACACCATCGCGAAGATCCGCGACCGCATCCAGTCCGGCTGCGACGAAGGCTACGAGATGGTCGAGCAAATGGGCGCGGCGCCCGGCGCGAAGTGGGGCGACGTAATCACCGGCGTGTATTCCGCGTCGGGCGACCTCGCGATCGCCAGCGCCGGCGGCGTGCTGATCTTCTCCGCGCTGGTGCACCACCCGATCAAGTTCATCATCAAGAACTGGATCAACGACCCGACGGTCGGCGTGCGCGAAGGCGACGGCTTCATCCACAACGACTCGCGCTACGGCAACGTGCACAACACCGACCAAAGCATGATCCTGCCGATCTTCCACGAGGGGAAGCTGGTGTGCTGGGTCGCCTCCACCGTGCATGAGGGCGAGAACGGCGCGATCGAGCCCGGCGGCATGCCGTCGATGGCCGAGAGCCCGTGCGACGAAGGCCTGAAGATGAGCCCCTTCAAGGTCGTCGAGAACTACGAGATCAAGCGCGACATCCTGACCTTCCTGCAGAACTCGGTGCGCGAGCCCAAGCTCCAGTACGAGGACATGAAGGTCAAGCTCTTCGCCTGCCTGCGGATCAAGCAGCGCATCGAGGAGACGCTCAATACCGACGGCCCCGACGCGCTCGTCTCGACGCTGCGCCTGACGATGGAGAACGTCCGTGCCGAAGTGAAGCGCCGCATCAGCGAATGGCCGGACATGACCGTGCGCACCTACATCATGCAGGACTCGACGCTGCGCGAGAACTGCCTGGTCAAGATCAACTGCAAGCTGACGAAGACCGGCGACCGGCTGATCTTCGACTTCCGCGGCTCCGCGCCGGAGTTCACGAATCGGCCGACCAACACGATCGTCGCCGGCTTGAAGGGCATGCTCGCGCAGGTCTTCCTGTGCTACGTGTGGCCCGACCTGCCGCGCGGCCAGGCGGCGTTCGCGCCGATCGAGGTGATCACCGATCCGGCCTCGATCGTCAATTGCTCCTACGCGGCGCCGAACTCGCAGAGCCTGATGTCGATCTTCACCGGCTTCACCGCCGGCCAGCACGCGGTCGCGAAGTTCCTCTACAGCTGCCCGGAGAAGTACACGAAGGTGCATGCGCCGACCTTCAACATGATCAACACCTTCATCTGGGGCGGCGTGAGCCAGCATGGCGAGACGCTCGGCAACCTGTGCGCGGACTTGAACGGCATGGGCGCCGGCGCGACGGTGGACCGCGACGGCGAGCATGCGTTGGCGCCGATCTTCGCGACGATGGCCGACATCGGCGAGCAGGAGCTCAACGAGGAGGACGTGCCCTTCCTGCAGCTCGTGTCGAAGAAGATGACGCGCGACGCGATCGCCCCGGGCAAGTACCGCGGCGGCCAGGGTTACACGATGATCGTCGCGACCAAGGACAGCGAGCAGTGGGGCTTCATGACGGTCTGCCAGGGCGCGAAGTTCCCGCCGCTGCAGGGCCTCTTCGGCGGCTACGCCTGCGGCGCCTACCCGCTGTCGAAGGTCAAAGGGGTCGATGTGTACGACGTGCTGTTGAACGAGCCGGAGAAGTTCAAGCACTCGATCGCGGAGATCATGAACGAGCGGCCGTTCGAGGGCGCGAGCTACACGACCCACCACATGGGCATGGGCTTCGAGATCTCCAAGCGCGGCGAGCTCTTCATGATCTCGCAGGGGGCGGGTGCGGGCTACGGCGACCTGTTGGAGCGTGATCCGGCCGGTGTCATCCGCGACATCGAGGAAGGGCTGATCTCGGCGGAAGTCGCCGAGCGCCTCTACAAGGTCAAGTTCGACCCGGTGACGCTGGCGATCAATCACGACGCGACGCAGGCCGCACGCGATGCCGAACGCCAGGCCCGCAAGGCGCGCGGCGTGCCCTACGCGGAATTCGTCAAGGGCTGGAACCGCGACGTGCCGCCGCCCTATCTGCAGTACTTCGGCTGCTGGGGCGACGACGTCGAGAAGCTCTACATGGGCGACGTCGACACCTTCCGCGATGCCAGTACGCCGCGTCCGAACTACATGCGCCACCCGAAGGACGTGCGCATCGAGGAGCTGGAGGCCCGCTTGGCGGAACTCGGTGCGCTCGCCGAGGAAAAGCAATGAGCCAGCCCCTCGCCGACCTGTTGCCCGGTGGCACGGGCGGCGGCAGCGTGCGCGTATGGCTGAAGTCCGCTGACTATACGATGCGCCTGCTGCTCGGCGACGGGGGCGACCCCTGGGCCGGCGCGGCGCAGTACCTGGCGTACTTCTCGCAGGCGCACGGGCTGCTGCGTCCCGACGTGGCGGTGGTCGAGCTGGGAGGGCTGTACGACTCCTGGCTCGTCCGCCACCCCGAGCTCAAGGCCGAGTTGGGCGCGAAGCGGCGCCTCGCATGGCCGCTGCGCAAGTGGCTCGAGGTCGAGCCGCCGCGCGCGATCCTCGCCGAGGTGCTGGCGGCGGTCGTCGCGCACCTGCGCGGCCAGGTCCCGCTCGTGCTCGCGATGCCGTCGCCGCGCAACTGGCTGTACCGCGCGAACGTGCTTGCCGGGCGCGAGGACGTCGAGCTCGACGGGGACGGCATCGAGGATGCGGCGATGTACGTCGCCGACGTGCTGCGCTCGGTGTCGCAGCTCGACGTCGCCGGCCTGCTGTTCGAGGAGCGCGACGACGACGCGCGCTTCGGCCCGCTCGAAGTCGAACGCTACCGCCCGGTGCTCAACGTCGCTCGTCACTATCGCTGGTCGGTGGCGCTGCGCCTGGGGGCTGCGCCGCTTGCGGCACAGCCGGCAATCGACGACGTCCAGGCGCTGATCGGCCCGGCGCCGGCGCTGCAGGGTGCGGATGTCGCGACCGGGCTCGACGTCAGTGGGCCGCTGTGGGACGGTGGCGAAATTCCGGTCCGTGGGGCGCGACAGTTCTACTTCGCCGAAATCCCACGCGAGCAGAAGCCCGAGTCGGTGCTGGAGAACCTCGCGCGGCTCCGAGCCCGCGGCTGAGTCTTGTTTGCAGTCCTCCCTTGTCGGCCGGCGCGCGGTGGTGTGCGCCGGCCGTTTTTTTCAGGAAGACGACATGAAGATCAGGATCTGGCATCTCGCCCGGCCGCCGATCGACAAGGGGCGTTTTGCTTCCTGGCTTTGATGCGCCAAGAAAACGGCCCGGTACTTCTGCGCCTCGATGATATGTCTTGCGGTCCGCTCAGAACTTGTACGTGTAATCGACGTAGACCCGATGCTGCTCCCAATCCGAGCGCGGGATTCCCTTGATCGTCGGATGGTTGGTGCCGTGTTCGATGTTTCCATCGTAATTCAGGTACATGTAGCGAACGCTCAGGTTCTTGACGAACGGGAGCGCGTACTGAACGTCGAACTCGCGGTAGTTCTCGCTTCCGCGGGCGTCGCTGTCGATGTTGCTGCGTTTCGCACCGGTTCCGCGTGAATACTTGAACGCGGTTTTCAGCCCCGGGACGTAGTCCTTCCAGTCGTAGGCGATGCGTACCGAGCCGACGGTCTCGCCGTCGTTCGTCAAGTCCGGGCCGAGGGCTGCGGACGTCGGGAACGGGTTAGTGCCATGGTCCTGCGTGAGCTTGCCGGTTCGCGATGAATCGACGGCGAAATTGTCTTCGATCCAAAATCCGTCGAACTTGGCAATGGCCGCGCCAAGAGTGAAGTTGCTGATCTTCCAGTCCGCGTCGAGATAGACGCCCAGGCCGTCGTTGTCGATTCGCCCTGTCCCGGTGCAGTCCAACTCCTTCTCCGCGCCGCACACGAAGAGTTTTCCCGCGTCGCGCGAAGTGAACAGGCCCGCGGATAGCTTGAGCGAATTCTTGTCCAGCGGAATCTTGTAGGCGCCGACGAGCCCGAATTTCGACAGGTAGTTCTTTGAATTCAGGTATTCGGCCGTCACCGACATCGGTCCCGCCGAGTAGGCGGCGCCGACGATGCCGACGTAATCGATGTCGTGATCCACGCCGGCAGCGGTCGATTCGGTGCGGAATTTGACGAAATCGTCGGTGCTGCGCGCGCGCCAGCGGTCGTAGACGGCGCCATAGACCTTCAGGTCGGCCATCGGACTGATCGACGCACTGATCCCCGAATAGGTGTCAGGGACGACCCGGGTGGAACTGCTCTTCAGCAGCAGGCTGCTCTGCAATTGGCGTCCCACGCGGGCCTGGGCGAAGTCGTCGTATTTGAGCTTGACGTAGGCCTGCGCGAGCGTGGCGTACGAATCCCTGAGTTGCCCGTCATTGCCGACTTCGACCAGATTCGTCGTGGGGACGCCGCTGCTGTCGATCCGGGAGACGCCATACAGCGACGCGTCGACGCCGATGAAGTTGCCGAAGTAGGGCGAACGGTAGTTGAGCTGAAGCCCGAGCGCGCTTTGTTCAAATTCGCTGGCCTTGGGATTCGGCGTCTTCGCCGTCGGCAGCGGGGTACTCTCATCCTGCCAATAGATGCCCCGCAGCTTCAGGTCGAATTCATGGCCGTTCTCTGCGGCCTGGGATCCGTTCGGCACGAACTGGCCCGCGACCAGCGCGGACAGGATGCCCAAACCAATCTTGTTTTTCATTTCTGCTCCTCCTTCGAATTTTCATCACGCCTCAATGGGGCGTGCCCGATTCGCCGTCACGGTGGGCGAATACGGGGCGGATTCTAGGGAGTGCGAAAAATTGCGGGAAATGCAAAACAGAGGGCGATTAATGCTTGATCCGCATAGAGCCGCAGGACTCATTCCTGCGTCGGCGTTCCCTGGGCATAGTCCTTCAGCAACTCGAAGAACGCATTCGCCGCCGGCGACAGGGAGTTGTTCTTGCGCCGCAGGATCGTGATCTTCCGCTTCACGACGGGACTGGTCAGTGGAATGCGGCATACGCCCGGGCGCGCGCCTTCCTCGAGCGTCGATGCGGGAAGAATCGCGGTGCCGACGCCGGCGGCGACGAGACTGATGGCGGTCGCATGGTGCTGGACTTCATACGCGCCGTTCAGGCTGATGCCGCGCTTGGCGAGCTGGTAGTCCATGAAGACGCGGGTGGCGGTCATGCTGCTGACGACGACGAGTTCGGTTTCGCGCATGTCCGACCACGTGACCGATTTGCGGTCGCTGAGCGGATGCTCCTGGCGGCAGAAGAACATCAAGGGTTCGTCCAGCAGCGGCGTTTCCAGAATCTCGGGATGGCGTTCGGTGGGGATGCCGATGCCGATTTCGGCCTGCCCGTGCAGGACCGCGTCCCGCACCTCGAACGCCGTGGTGTCGATCAGGCGTACCCGATTGCCCGGATGGGACTCCATATAGCGGCGAATCACGGCTGGCAGTACGTGCGATGCCATCGTCGGCACGCAGGCGAGCGTGAAGCTGCCGCGGGCATGCTTCGACATATCCTTCAGCCGACCCACCGCGAGCGTCATCTCGCCGACGATCGTTTTCGCCTGCGGCAGGAACTCCCGTCCCACTGCCGTGAGTTCGACATAGCGCGTCGTGCGGTCGAGAAGCCTGAGTCCCAGATAGGACTCGAGTTTTTGCACGCGGCGGGTCAAGGCGGTCTGCGTCACATGCAAGTGTTCGGCTGCCTTGCTGAAGCCGCCCAGTTCGGCGATGACCACGAACGCTTGTATTCCGTCGAAATCGATCTTCATCGGTGAATCCCTTGGGTTGCAGTGTCCGCGTACATTCTGATCTATGCTGAAAGCGCAACAAAATCGACATTCATTGCATTTCAGTAATCACTGTCCGATCACTAACATTGCCTCACAAAACAGCAGAACGTGCAATAAGGAGACCGGCAAGTGGATCACATACCCTGCGTGCTGATGCGTGGCGGATCGTCGAAGGGCCTGTTCTTCCTGGCGGAAAATCTGCCGGAGGATCCGGCGGCCCGCGACCGGCTGCTGCTCGCGGCAATGGGCTCGCCCGACCTGCGCCAGATCGACGGCATGGGCGGCGGCAACGACCTCAGCAGCAAGGTCGTGATCGTTGCGCCCTCGCGGCGACCGGATGCCGACGTCGAGTATCTCTTCGCCCAGGTGTCGGTGGCCCGCGATCTGGTCGATGTGCTGCCCAACAGCGGCAACATGCTGGCAGCGGTGGGACCCTTCGCGCTCGAACGCGGGCTCGTGAAGGCGTCGAGCCCCGCCACCCGGGTGCGCATCCTCAACATCAACAGCGGCAAGCTGGTCGAGGCCATCGTGCAGACGCCGGGAGCCCAGGTCACCTACAGCGGGACGTTTCATCTCGATGGCGTGCCGGGAACGAGCGCGCCGATCACCCTCAATTTTCTCGATCCGGCGGGCACGAAGACCGGCCGGTTGCTGCCGACCGGCAATGCTCAGGATGTCGTCGCGGGCATGCCGGTGACGTGCATCGACTTTGCGATTCCAATCGTGTTCGTCAAGGCGGCGTCGCTCGGCAAGAGCGGTCACGAAAGCAAGCAGGAACTCGATGGCGATGCGGTCTTTCTCGCGCGCCTCGAGGAGATCCGTGTGGCGGCGGCCGAGCGGATGGGCCTTGCCGTGTCGCCGGATCGCGGCGTGCCCAAGATTGCGATGATCGCATCGCCGCGCCATGGCGGCAGCATCGTGTCGCGCTATTTCGTGCCGTCGAGCTGCCATCCGGTCCATGCCGCCACCGGCGCGCTGGCGCTGGCGGCCGCGTGCCACACGCCCGATACGGTGGCGGAGGAACTCGCGGAAATCGATGAGAACGCCCCGCGGCGCATCGTCATCGAGCACCCCTCCGGGCAGATGAGCTGCGAGCTTCGGCTGGCCGCCCATTCCGACGGAGGCGTGCCGGTCATCGATGCCGCATCCCTCGTGACATCTGCCCGACCGCTGCTGAGCGGCGAGGTGTTCGTACGTCCGGCGGCGTGAAGCTGCCCCCTTTGCCTTTCGCCACGTATTCCGGTCCGCCACACAGATGGACGACGGCCGAAACGGATTCAACACACCAAGGAGACTCGAAATGAAAACCCTCTATGCACTGACCGCCGCCATCGGCATTACTTTCTCCGGCCTCGCGGCCGCCCAGGACCCCATCGTCATCAAGTTCTCGCACGTGGCGGCGGCGGACACGCCCAAGGGGCAGGCCGCCGAATACTTCAAGAAGCAGGCGGAGGCGCGCACGAAGGGCCGGGTGAAGGTCGAGATCTATGCAAACAGCACGCTCTATAAGGACAAGGAGGAGCTCGAGGCCTTGCAGATGGGCTCGGTGCAGATGCTCGCGCCGGTCGCGGGCAAGTTCGGGCCGGCCGGCGTGAAGGAATTCGAGGTGTTCGACCTGCCGTACATGTTCCCGAGCGAAGCGGCGTTGCACCGCGTGACGCAGGGCCCGGTCGGCGCATCCTTGCTGAAGAAGCTCGAAGGCCGCGGAATGATGGGCCTGTCATTCTGGGACGCGGGCTTTCGTGTGCTGAGCTCGAACAAACCGATCCAGACGCCGGATCAGGCGAAGGGACAGAAGCTCCGGATCAATTCGTCGAAGGTCAATCAGTCGATCATGAAGTCGATCGGCGCAATCCCGCAGACGATGGCGTTCTCCGAGGTCTATCAGGCGCTGCAGACCGGTGTTGTCGATGGCGCGGACGGCAACCTGTCCAATCTCTACACGCAGAAGCAGCATGAGGTGCAGAAGTACGTGACGCTGACCTATCACACGTACAGCGGCTACGTGGTGGTCGTGAACAAGGGCTTCTGGGAAAAGCTGCCCGCCGATATCCGGGGCGAGCTCGAGGCGGCGATGAAGGATGCCACCGCATTCAACGCAAAGGTCGCTGCCGAGGACGACGCCAAGGCACTGGCGGCCATTCGCGCCACCGGCAAGACCGACGTGCATACGCCAACGCCGGAGGAGCGGGCGGCCTGGATCAAGGCAATGGCTCCGGTGCAGGACGAGATGGCGAGCCGGATCGGCAAGGACGTCATCAATGCCGTGCGCAAGGAAACTGCGTCCGTCGCGTCGAACTGAGACGGCAAGACCCGTCGGGCGGCCACCCGTGCGCAGGTCCTGCACACGGCCTCGGGGCCGCTCGCCCGTTACCTTCCGGAGATTCCGATGAAATTCCTAGATCATCTCGAGGAATGGCTCATCACGTTCCTGATCGGCACGGCGACCGTCGTGACCTTCGTGGCCGTGGTGCATCGCTATGCCTCGGGTTTGGCCATTCCCGGTCTGCAGGACTGGCTGCTGTCGATCAACCTGAGTTGGGCGCAGGAGCTGACGATCATCCTGTTCGTGTGGATGGCGAAGTTCGGTGCAGCCTACGGTGTTCGCACCGGCATTCACGTCGGCGTCGACGTGCTGATCAACCGGCTTTCGCCGCAACGCCGGGCCAAGCTGATCCTGCTGGGCTTGTTGGCCGGGGCACTCTTCACGGGCATCGTCGCGACGCTCGGCGGCCGCTTCGTCTGGGAGAACGGCGCCCACTACGCGATTTTCAAGCTTGCCGGCCTGTCGCTCGACGATGTGCTGGAAGGGCCCACGACGCCTGACCTGGAATGGCCGACTTGGATCGTCTATAGCGCCATTCCGCTCGGTTCAAGCCTGATGTGCTTCCGCTTCCTGCAGGTCGCGCTGGGTTTCTGGCGCACGGGCGAGTTGCCGCATCACGACCACGGCCACGTGGACGGCCTGGAGGATGCCGGCCCCGGTGCCGAATTCGACGGGTATGCGCTCGAGGACAACCTGCATCCGCACGACTTGAGGAGTGCGGGCGCTGCGCAGACAGGTGCGCGTGCCGACGACGGCGGGAGGGCGAAATGAACGCTGCGGTAATTTTCGGGCTCTTGCTGGCCCTCATGCTGACCGGCATGCCGATCTCGATTTCGCTCGGCCTGACCGTTCTGACCTTTCTCTTCACGATGACCCAGGTGCCGCTCGAATCGGTGGCGCTGAAGCTCTTCACCGGCATCGAGAAGTTCGAAATCATGGCCATTCCGTTCTTCATCGTGGCGGGCAATTTCCTGACCCACGGCGGCGTTGCGCGGCGGATGATCCACTTTGCCTCGTCCATGGTCGGGCACTGGTACGGCGGCCTCGGACTGGCCGGGGTGCTGGCCTGCGCCTTGTTCGCGGCGGTGTCGGGTTCCTCCCCGGCCACGGTCGTCGCAATCGGCGCGATCCTGCTGCCGGCGATGACGAAGGCGGGTTTCCCGAACAAGTTCGGTGCCGGCGTCATCACCACCTCGGGGGCGCTGGGCATCCTGATCCCGCCGTCGATCTGCATGGTGATGTACTCGGTCGCGACGAACACCTCGGTCGGCGCGCTGTTCATGGCGGGCGTGATACCGGGCATCGCCCTCGCGGGCGTGCTTGGCGGGGTCACCTGGTGGCGTGCGAAGTCGAACGATTACCCGCGCCAGCCCAAGGCGAGCTTCGGCGAACGCGTCAAGGCGTTCCGGGATTCGGCGTGGGGTCTGTTCCTGATCGTGCTGATCATGGGCGGCATCTACACCGGCATCTTCACGCCGACGGAAGCGGCCGCGATGAGCGCTGTCTATGCCTTCGTCGTTGCCGTCTTTGTCTATAAGGATATGTCGCTGAAGGACGTGCCGAAGGTACTGCTCAATTCGGCAAACATGTCCGCGATGCTCCTGTACATCATCACGAACGCGGTGCTGTTCTCCTTCATCATGACGAGCGAGAACATTCCGCAGGCCTTGTCGGAATGGATGCTGGGGCACGGCCTGGGGATGGTGGCCTTCCTGCTCGCGGTGAACGTGATCCTGCTGCTCGCAGGCAACTTCATGGAACCCTCGTCGATCGTGCTGATCTTTGCGCCGATCCTGTTCCCGGTCGCAGTCAAGCTCGGGATCGACCCGGTGCACTTCGGGATCATCATGGTGGTGAACATGGAAGTCGGCATGTGCCACCCGCCGGTGGGCCTGAACCTCTACGTCGCCTCCGGCATCACCAAGATGGGCATCACCGAGCTGACCGTGGCCGTCTGGCCGTGGCTGCTGTCGATGCTCGGTTTCCTGATTGTCGTGACCTACTGGCCCGCCCTCACGATCTGGCTGCCGAAGACCCTCGGAATGATGTGACGTGATGCCCGGCCCCCTGAGAAGGGCGGCCGGGTTGCGTCGCGGATTCCTCGTACCCCACGGAGAACCAAACATGAATCTAAAGGACTGGATCGGCCGCGCGGAGGAAGTCTCCGACATCGCGACGGCGACCCCTTATGCCGCGCTGTCGGCGACCTTCGACCGCGAAGCGGTTCGCCCCCCGGTAGGCACGCCGCTGCCCGCCCTGTGGCACTGGCTGTACTTCCTGCCGCTGCATCGCCAGTCGGAAATCGGCCCCGACGGTCACGCGAAGCGCGGCGGTTTCCTGCCGCCCGTGCCACTGCCGCGCCGCATGTGGGCCGGCAGCCAGTTCGAGTTCCACAAGCCGCTGCGCGTCGGCGACGCGATGACGCGCACCTCGACGATCCACGACGTCACCGAGAAGTCCGGACGCACCGGCCCGCTGGTGTTCGTGAAGGTGCGCCACGAGATCCGCCGCGCCGGCGAGACGGACGTGGCGCTCACCGAGTTCCACGACATCGTCTATCGCGAAGCGGCGAAGCCCGACGACGTGGCCCCGCCGCCCAAGGCCGCGCCTACGACTGCAGCGTGGGAGAAGAAATGGGTGCCGGACGACGTGCTGCTGTTCCGCTACTCGGCGCTGACCTTCAACGGCCACCGCATCCACTACGACCGCAAGTACGTGACCGAGATCGAGGGCTATCCGGGCCTGATCGTGCACGGGCCGATGATCGCGACGCTGCTGCTCGATCTGCTGCGTCACCAGATGCCCGACGCGGAGGTCGTCCGTTACGAGTTCCGCGCGGTGCGGCCGGTGTTCGATATCAACCATTTCTTCGTCTGCGGCGAGCCGCAGGCGGACGGCAAGACGATTCGCCTGTGGGCGAAGGACCACGAAGGCTGGCTGACGATGGAAGCCAGCGCGGTGATCAAGTGAGGAGCATGCAATGAGACCCCTGGAAGGCATCACCGTCGTCACGCTCGAACATGCGATCGCCGCACCGTTCGCGACGCGCCAGCTCGCCGATCTCGGCGCCCGTGTCATCAAGGTCGAGCGCCCCGGTGTCGGCGATTTTGCGCGCGGTTACGACGAGCGCGTGCGGGGGCTCGCCTCGCACTTCGTATGGACCAACCGCTCGAAGGAAAGCCTGACGCTGGACGTCAAGCATCCGGAGGCACAGACCATCCTCAAGCGCCTGATCGTCGAGGAGGCCGACATCGTCGTGCAGAACCTCGCGCCCGGTGCCGCCGCCCGCCTGGGCCTGTCGTACCGCGAGCTTTCCGCGCTCAAGCCGGAGATCATCGTGTGCGACATTTCCGGCTACGGCAGTGATGGCCCCTACCGCGACAAGAAGGCCTACGACCTGCTGATCCAGAGCGAATCCGGCTTCCTTTCGGTGACGGGCACCGAGGAGGAGCCGTCGAAAGCGGGGCCGTCGATCGCCGACATCTCGGCCGGCATGTACGCCTACAGCAACATCCTGGCGGCGCTGCTGCAGCGGCAAAAGACGGGCCGCGGTCAGCACCTCGACATCTCCATGCTCGAGAGTCTGGTCGAGTGGACCACTTATCCGCTGTACTACGCCTTCGACGGCGCCGCGCCGCCGCGCCGCACCGGGGCGAGCCACGCCACGATCTACCCGTACGGACCTTTCCCGGCGGGCGACGGCAAAGTCGTCATGCTCGGCCTGCAGAACGAACGCGAATGGGCGGCGTTCTGCAGCAAGGTGCTGCTGCAGCCCGGGTTGTCGAGCGAGGAGCGTTTCTCCAGCAACTCGAAGCGCAGCGCGGCGCGTGACGCGCTACGCCGGATCATCGTCGAAGCGTTCGCGGGCCTCACGGCCGAGCAGGTGATCGAGCGCCTCGAAGCAGCGCAGATCGCCAACGCGCATGTCAACGACATGCATGCGGTGTGGGCGCACCCGCAGCTCAAGGCACGCAATCGGTGGCGCGAAGTCGGCACGTCGGTCGGTACTGTGCCCGCGCTGTTGCCGCCGGGCTCGTGGGAGGAGGGCGAGCCGCGCATGGATCCGGTACCGGCGCTGGGCGAGCACAGCGAGGCGATCCTCGCCGGCCTTGGCTACTCGTCCGATCGCGTCGCCACGCTGCGCGGCGCCGGCGTCATCTGACGCGGCGCCGGGAGAACCGTCATGCAGATGCCGATCACCTATCTCTTCGTGCCGGGAAACCGGCCTGAACGCTTCGACAAGGCCTTCGCGGCCGGTGCGGGAGCGATCGTCCTCGACCTCGAGGATGCGGTCGCGCCTGCCGACAAGGCGCGCGCACGCGATGCGATCGCCGACTGGTTTCCGTCTCGCGTCGAACACGCGGCCAGGGTAGTGGTGCGCATCAACGACACCCAGTCCGATTGGTTTGAGGACGACCTCGCGCTGCTGAAGGAACTGGGTGTCGCGCAGGTCATGCTGCCGAAAACCGAGTGGCCGGCCCAGGTTGCGCAGGTCCTCAGTGCGCTGGGCTCGCTGCCGCGCGTGCTGCCACTGATCGAGACCGCGCGCGGGGTGCGCAATGTTGACGAGATCGCCGCGGCCGAGGGCGTGCAGCGCCTGGTTTTTGGCACTCTCGACTACGCCGTGGACCTCGATCTGTCGGGCGACGAAATGGGCCTCGTCTATCCGTCCGCCCGCATCGCAATTGCGTCGCGTTGCGCGGAGCTTGCCGCGCCGGTCGCCGGGGTCACTCCCGGCATCGACGACGAGGCGCGCATCGCGGCGGATTTCGCTTTCGCGCGGTCCTTCGGCTTCGGCGGCAAGCTGTGCATCCATCCAAAACAGGTCGCCGTGATCCACGCCGCTTGCCGCCCGTCGGCAGCGGAGAAGGACTGGGCCGAGCGGGTGCTCGCTGCCGCTGCCGCATCCGACGGTGCGGTGCAGCTCGACGGAAAGATGATCGACCGGCCGGTGGTGCTCAAGGCACAGGCGATCCTCGCACGCTGCACAGACGGCGCTTAGCCCTGAATCGCCAAGCATTCAAACGAATTAACGCTTTTAAACTTCCAGGAGAATCCGCCATGGGCGCGAGCATCATCGACTCAAGCATCTTCGGCAACATTTTCAGCACCGACGCCATGCGTCAGGTGTGGTCCGACCGCAACCGCACGGAAAAGTATCTCGACATCGAGCGTGCGCTCGCCGTGGTACAGGGCCGGCTGGGCATCATCCCGCAGGAAGCCGCCGACGAGATCGTCAGGAACTGCGATATCGACAAGATCGACATGGACAAGCTGCGTGAGCAGACCGAGCGCATCGGCTATCCGGTGCTCGGCGTCGTCTCCCAGCTCAATGCAGTGTGCCGCGACAAACTCGGCGAGTACTGCCACTGGGGCGCGACCACGCAGGACATCACCGATACGGCGACCGTGCTGCAGATGCGCGAAGGCCTGGCGATCATCGACGGCGAATTGAAGGCCATCTCGGATGCGCTGGCCGATCTGTCGCGCCGCTACCGGGATACACCAGTAATCGGCCGCAGCAACCTGCAGCAGGCGATCCCCGTCACCTTCGGCTTCAAGACCGCCGCGATCCTCGCCGGCATCGAGCGTCACCGCGAGCGCCTCGCGCAGCTCAAGCCCCGGGTGCTGATGGGTGAGTTCGGCGGTGCCTGCGGCACGCTCGCGTCGATCGAGCAGGGCGCGATGGAGACCCAGGCCGGCCTGATGGCCGAACTCGGGCTCGCGCAGCCGGATATCGCCTGGCACACCGTGCGCGACACGATCGCCGAGGTCGGCGCCTTCCTTGGACTCGTCGGTGGCTCGCTCGGCAAGATCGCGATGGACGTCAAGCTGATGATGCAGCACGAGGTGGCCGAGGTGTATGAACCCTTCCACCCCGGCCGCGGTTCGAGCAGCACCATGCCGCAGAAGCGCAACCCGATTTCTAGCTGTTACATCCACGCCGCCGTCTCGGTCGTGCGCCAGCACGCCGCGGCCCTGATGGACGCGATGATTGCCGACCACGAGCGCTCGACCGGCCCGTGGGAGATCGAGTGGATCGCCTTGCCCGAGGCGTTCTGCCTCCTCGCCGGCGCACTCAAGCAGACGCGCTTCGTACTCGAGGGCCTCGAGGTCGATCCGGCGAAGATGCGCGCGAACATCGACATCACCAACGGACTCGTGATGTCCGAGGCAGTGATGATGGGCCTCGGTCCCTACATCGGCCGCGAGTACGCGCACGACTTGGTGTATGACCTGTGCCGCGAGGCGATCCGCACGAACCGCCCGCTCCTCGACATCCTCGCCGAGCATCCCGAGATCAATGTCCATCTGGACCGCGCCGCGCTCGCGCGCCTGTGCGACCCGGCGAACTACCTCGGCCAGGCGGGGGTGATGGTCGACAAGGTGCTGCAGCGCGCAGCGGGAGCGGCGCGATGATTGAGGCGGCGACGCGGATTCCGGAGCAGCGGGGCGAGCCGTTCGGTGGCCGGGTGCCGCCCGCCCGCGCGTCGACACCCGAGGGCAAGCGCGCGCCGGACAGAGGTGACGACCGCGACGAACTCGCGGATGTCGCAGTGCTGAGCACAAACTAGCGCTGCGGCGACCCGCGGCGCGGCGAGAAGTCGCAAACGGAGGGCCACGCCATGGAACTCAGACAGCTGCGTTACCTGGTGCGCACGATCGAGCTCGGCAGCATCAGCCAGGCTGCGCTCGATCTGGGGATCGCGCAATCTGCGGTTAGCCTGCAGATTCAGCGTCTCGAAGGCGAACTCGCGACGCGACTGTTGCAGCGTACGGCGTCCGGGGTGATGCCGACCGATGCCGGCATCGCCTTCCTGGCGCATGCCCAGCTTGCATTGCGCCATGCGGAGGAGGCTGCGACGGCTGCTCAGCAGTCGCGCCTGTCGGGCATCGTCAGCGTCGGCCTCGCGCCGTCGACGTCCGGCGTGCTCGGCTTTCCGCTGATCGAAGCGATGCGCGAGCACTACCCGGACATACGCATGCATCTCGTCGAGGGCATGTCCGGTCATCTCGGGCAGATGCTGAATGGCCGCGAACTCGATCTCGCCGTTCTGTTCGACATCGGGGCTGCGCGCCGGTGCAGCGTGCTGCCCTTGCTGGAGGAGCGCATATTTTTTATCTGCGCTGCGGACGCACGCCCTGCAGCCTTGCCGACCCGGATTGCGGAAATCGTCGACGTACCGCTCGTGCTGCCGACACACCGCCACGGCCTGCGGCGGGTCATCGACGCCGCTTTCACATCGTTCGGCGTGCGCCCCGCTGTCATCGCCGAAGTGGATTCACTCTACGTGTTGATGGACATGGTCGCGCGCGGTATGGCGGCGACGCTTCAGCCCTGGGCCGCGCTCGCTCGCCAGTCCGATGCGGCGTCATGCCTGCACTGGAGCGAGATCACGGACGAGGGGACGTCCCGCCGGAATCTGCTATGCAGCCTGTCCGACGACGAACTGTCACCCGCCGCGCTGGCGACGCGCGGAATGGTGACGCGGGTGGCGCGGCATCTCGTCGACTCGGGGCGCTGGAATGGGGTTTCGGGTAGCCATCTCGATTCGAGATGGGGCGATATCGGAGCGGCTTAGGGCAGGGGGCGCGCCAGACGCAATAGTGGAGCCGTCGACGTGCAGAGGCCCCCGGATTGCGGTGGGCGCACGACGAGGAACCAGCCCCGAATGGAGTTCAGGACAATGAGACAAGACACCTCGAGCACGCCCGACGTGCTCGTCATCGGCGGCGGCAATGCAGCCCTGTGCGCCGCGCTGACCGCCCGCGAGGCGGGCGCCTCGGTGCTGCTGCTGGAAGCCGCACCGCGCGAATGGCGTGGCGGCAACTCGAGCCACACGCGCAATCTGCGCTGCATGCACGATGCCCCGCAGGACGTCCTCACCGACGCCTATCCCGAAGAGGAGTTCTGGCAGGACCTCAAGAAGGTGACCGGTGGCCGCACCGACGAGCGGCTCGCGCGGCTGGCGATCCGCGAGTCCTCGCGCTGCCGCGACTGGATGCGCAAACATGGCGTGCATTTCCAGCCCTCGCTGTCGGGCACGCTGCATCTGTCGCGCACCAACGCCTTCTTCATGGGCGGCGGGAAAGCGCTCGTGAATGCCTATTACCGCAGCGCCGAAGCGTTGGGGGTGCGTATCCGCTACGAGGCGCCGGTGGATCGACTGGAAGTGGTCGACGGCGAGTTCCGTGCCGCATGGATCGGACAGGAACGCATCGCGGCGCGCTCCTGCGTGCTCGCAGCCGGCGGCTTCGAATCCAACCGTGAATGGCTGCGCGAAGCCTGGGGACAGAACGCCGACGGTGAGTGGCCGGCGGACAACTTTGCGATCCGCGGCACGCGCTTCAACCGCGGTATGCTGCTGAAAGCGATGATGGAGGCCGGGGCGGACACGATCGGCGATCCCTCGCAATCGCACTGCGTCGCGGTCGATGCGCGCGCGCCGCTCTACGACGGCGGGATCTGCACACGCATCGACTGCGTGTCGCTCGGCATTGTCGTCAACAAGCACGCGCAGCGCTTCTACGACGAGGGCGAAGATTTCTGGCCCAAGCGCTATGCAATCTGGGGGCGGCTCGTCGCCCAGCAGCCGGGCCAGGTCGGGTTCTCGGTGATCGATTCAAAGGCCGTTGGGCGTTTCATGCCCCCCGTGTTCCCCGGTGCGAAGTCCGAATCGATCGAAGGTCTCGCCCGCCAGCTCGGTCTCGACGAGCAGGCTTTCGTGCGCACCGTGCGCGACTACAACGCCGCGTGCCGCGTCGGCACTTTCGACCACACCGTGCTCGACGACTGCCATACGGACGGCGTGAGTCCGGCCAAGACGCACTGGGCCTTGCCGCTCGATAAGCCGCCTTTTTACGGTTACGCGCTCAAGCCCGGCATCACCTTCACCTACCTCGGCATCAAGGTCGATGAACGGGCGGCCGCGCACTTCAAGGGCGAACCGAGCCGCAATCTCTTCGTTGCCGGCGAGATGATGGCCGGCAACGTGCTCGGGCAGGGCTACACCGCCGGCGTCGGGATGACGATCGGCACGGTATTCGGTCGTATCGCGGGCGCTTCGGCCGCCGCGGCGACCAGGAAGGAAGGAGTCGACCATGCAGCAGCTTGAAGCCCTGCTCCGCGAAGCGAGCGATCTCGCCGCGGGCGTCGTCGTGCCCAGCGCCGCGGAAGCCGAAGTCGAACGCGTGATGAAGATCTGCAATGCCTGCCGCTACTGCGAAGGCTTTTGCGCGGTGTTCCCGGCGATGACGCGTCGGCTCGAATTCGCCCAGGCCGACATCCATTACCTCGCCAACCTGTGCCACAACTGCGGCGCGTGCCTGCACGCGTGCCAGTACGCGCCGCCGCACGAGTTCGCGGTCAACATCCCGCAGGCGATGGCGAAGGTGCGCGGGCAGACCTACTCGGACTTCGCGTGGCCGAGCAGTCTCGGCACGCTCTACCGCAATAACGGGCTCACGGTCGCGCTGGCGCTCGCGGTCGGCCTCGCGCTCTTCCTCGTGATGGCCCTGGCCAAGAACGGCACGCTGTTCCATGCTCCGCTCGCCGGCGATTTCTACGCGATCTTTCCGCACAACCTGCTGGTGTCGATGTTCGGGCCGGTGTTCCTGTTCGTCGCGGTGGCGCTGGGCCTGGGCGTCGCGAAGTTCTGGCGTGGGATCTCGGCGGGGGACCCCAATGCCGCGGCGATCGCCGAGACCGCGCACGACGTGCTCAAGCTCAAGTACCTCGACGGCGGACACGGGCAAGGCTGCCCGAACGCGGACGACGCCAGCACCCTCGCGCGCCGCCGCTTCCACCACCTGACTTTCTACGGGTTCATGCTGTGCTTTGCGGCGACGAGTGTGGCGACGATCTACCACTACGTCTTCGGCTGGGAGGCGCCTTACGCGCTGACAAGTCTGCCCGTCGTGCTCGGCACCCTTGGCGGGATCGGCTTGTTGGTCGGCCCCGCGGGGCTGCTATGGCTCAACCTGCGGCGCAACGCGCAGCACGGGGACGCCGCGCAGAAACCGATGGACCGCGGCTTCATCGCGCTGTTGCTGCTCACCAGCGCCACGGGCCTCGCGCTGCTCGCAGGACGCGACACCGGAGCGATGGCGCTCCTCCTTGCCGCACATCTCGGCGCGGTGATGGCGCTGTTCCTGACGATGCCCTATGGCAAGTTCGCGCACGGAATCTTTCGCACCGCCGCGCTGCTGAAATGGGCCATCGAGAAGCGCGCGCCCAACCCGGTCGGCGTCGGCAGCGAGTGATGCCGGTGCCCCCGAATCCGATCGGCGAAGCGAGCGCGACCGCGCGTCCCGCGTCCGGTCGGTCCTGGCGCGCACTGCGTCATCGCAACTATCGGCTCTACTTCTGCGGCCAGTCGGTGTCGCTGCTGGGCAGCTGGACGCAGCAGGTGGCACTCGGCTGGCTCGTCTATCGCCTCACGGACTCGGCCGCACTGCTCGGCATCGTCGCGTTCCTCGCCCAGGCGCCGCAACTCGTCATCGCCCCGTTCGCCGGCATCGTCATCGACCGTGTGGAGCGCAAACGCCTGATGCTGCTCGTGCAGTTCCTGATGCTGGTCCAGGCGGGCTTCCTCGCGGTTTCGACCTTTTGGGGCTGGATCACCCCGCTGCAGATCCTGGTCGCGTCGGCATCGCTGGGCATCCTCAACAGCTTCGACGCGCCGCTTCGACATGCGCTCGCTGCACCGCTGATCTCCGACCCGGACGATCTGCCGAACGCGATCGCGTTGAACTCGCTGATCTTCAACACGGCCCGCTTCGTCGGACCGCCCGTGGCCGGTGCCGTGCTCGCGCTGACTTCGGAGGCGGCGTGCTTCGCCTTGAATACCCTGTCCTTCGTCGCCGTGATTGCCGCACTGCTGTGCATCCGCGTCCCGCACCGTCCGGCCGTCGCGGCCCCGTTCGGCACCGCGCTGCGGGAGGGCTTGGAGTTCGTGCGGAAAAGTCTGCCGGTCAGCAGGCTGCTGATGCAGGTCGCGCTGCTCAACTTCCTGGCCGCGAGCTATGTGCCCCTGATGCCGGTTTTCGCCCGCGACGTCTTCCACGGCGGGCCGGACACGCTCGGAATGCTTCTCGGCAGCGCGGGCGCCGGTGCCCTGTGTGCGTCCGTGAATCTCGTGATGCGCCGCTCCGTGAGGGGACTCACCGGTGTAATTGCCGCGGGAAACCTGCTCGCGGCATTGGCGCTCATCGGATTCGCATTGTCCGGCACGCTCTGGCTGGGCGCAGGGATGTTGTTCCTGATCGGCTTCGGGGTCATCACCGGTAACGCGTCGAGCAACACGGTGCTGCAGACGATCCTGCCCGACGGACTGAGAGGCCGTGTGCTGGCCTTGTACACCGCCGCCAACCTCGGCGCGGCCGCCATCGGAAGCCTGCTTGCAGGGATCCTCGCCGACCACGCGGGTGCCGAAGCGACAGAACTTGTTGCGGGCGTGGCGCTGCTGCTCGCAAGCCTGCATTTCCGGCTGGGGCTGGAATTCCTGCGCATGCATTTGCGCCCCATCTATGCCGCGCTCGGAATCCGCCACCCTGACGTGCCCGGAGGCGACGCCGCCCCGGCCACCCGAAAACCCTGCAGCAGCTAGAGGAGAAATATGATGAGGGTGACTGTTCTCGACGATTATCAGGGCGTGGTGCCGCGTCTCAATGCGACCAGGGAGCTCGCGGACATGCCGATAAGCCTCCACACGCTCACGGAACGCCTCGCCGACGAGGACGGGCTGATCGCCGCGCTGCAGGATACGGATTGCCTGGTGCTGATTCGCGAGCGTACCCGGATCACCGCCCGGGTCGTCGAGGCGCTGCCGCGGCTGAAACTGATCGTCCAGACCGGCCGGCTTTCCGGCTGTATCGATCTCGATGCGTGCAGCCGGCGCGGCGTCGAAGTCCGCGACGGCAGCGGCAATCCGGTCGCGCCGGCCGAGCTGACCTGGGCGCTGATCCTTGCCGCGTCGCGCCGCTTGCTGCCCTACGCCCGCCATCTGTCGCAAGGGCAGTGGCAGCGCAGCTCCGCGCAGATCGAGGACGAACGGCTCGGACGGGCCATGCATGGCCGCACGCTCGGCGTCTGGTCGCTCGGCAAGATCGGCAGCCGCGTCGCGGCCATCGGGCGGGCCTTTGGGATGCGCGTCCTCGTGCATGGGCGCGAGCAATCGCGCGAGGCGGCGGCGAGCGCCGGCTATGAGTTCATCGCCGCCCGCAGCGAGTTCCTCGCGCAGCTCGACGTCCTGACGCTGCATCTGCGGCTCGGCCCCGACACGCGCCACCTGATCGGCGCCGATGATCTTGCGGCGATGCGTCCGGATGCCTTGCTGGTCAACACCAGCCGCGCCGAACTGCTCGCGCCGGGCGCCCTGCTCGACGCGCTCGCCCGTGGCCGGCCGGGCGCGGCTGCGCTGGACGTCTTCGAGGACGAGCCGGACGGCGCGGCGCCTTACCTGAACCACCCGGCGATCCTGTGCACCCCGCACCTTGGCTTCGTTGATCAGGATACCTACGAGGCCTACTTTCGCGAGGCGTTCGCGCATGTGCGGCGATTCGTGGAAGGGGCTCAGGGGGCGCCCGGTCGAGAGGCCGGTGCGGCATAGGAATGCGAAAAACGCATGAATCGAAGCCATTATTGCATTTCAGGTTCTTCCGTCATGCCTCCAGAATGGCCCCATCGTACACATGAAGGAACGCTGCCATGATGCTGACCATCCCTTGCACGCTAATGCGCGGCGGCACGTCGAAGGGGCCGTACTTTCACGCCAAGGATCTCCCCGTCGAGCCCGCAGAGCGTGATCGGGTACTGCTTGCGGCGATGGGTTCGCCCCATGCGCGCCAGATTGACGGCATCGGCGGCGGCGACACGCTGACAAGCAAGGTCGTCATCGTGAGCCCGTCGACGCGATCCGACATCGACATCGAATACCTCTTCGCCCAGGTATCGGTGGAAACAGCGACGGTCGACACGACGCCCAACTGCGGCAACATGCTCGCCGGCGTCGGGCCCTTCGCCATCGAGAACGGACTCGTCTCCGCGACCGACCCCGTCACGACCCTGCGCATCCTCAACGTGAACACCGGCAAGGTCGTCGAAGCCGTGATCCAGACGCCGGGCGGCCGCGTGACCTATGACGGCCTCGCGCGGATCGACGGCGTGCCCGGCAGTGCGGCGCCGATCCAACTGAATTTCCGCGACGCGGCGGGCGCCAAGACCGGCCGTCTCTTGCCGACCGGGAGGCACGTCGATGTCATCGATGGCGTCGAGGTCTCCTGCATCGACTTCTCGACCCCGCTCGTCTTCGTGCCCGCCGAAGCGATGGGAAAGACCGGCTACGAGACCAAAGCCGAACTCGATGCGGACCGAAAACTCAAGGCTCGACTCGAATCGATCCGCCTCCAGATCGCGCTGCGGGCCGGGCTCGGCGACGTGCGTGACAAGGTCTTGCCGAAGATCGCGTTGGTTGCGTCGCCGCAGCGCGGGGGAGTGATCGCCTCACGTTATTTCACCCCATGGAACTGCCATTCGGCCTATGCGGTGACCGGGGCGCTATGCCTTTCTGCCGCGAGCATCATTCCCGGCTCCGTGGTTCACCAGCTCGCTCGGCCCAAGGCAAATGACCCTCATCTGGTGACCATTGAGCAGCCTGCCGGGACGCTGGACATCCGGCTCGACGTTGACGCGCGGGATGCAGATGGCGTCCCTCTGATTCGTTCCGCGGGCCTGATCCGGACCGCTCGCCCGCTGTTCCGGGGAGCCGTTCATGTCCCCCTGTGCGTGTCGGACCGCGCCGCATAGGTGTGACGGAAGGGCGTCCTACAGGGCGGCCCTGAAGCGCTTCGGTTGTACGATCCAGCCATCCACCTTGAGGTGTGACGGCGCACACATGGGCACGCGCTCGTTGAGCCAGCAACGTGTCGGCAGAAGCGGCATTGCGGCGACGGCGCGCACGGCGGCGGCACCGCGCGGGAGGTCCGCGAGCGCGGCGCGGATTGCCGCTTCGTCCCTGTCCGCCAGATCGCGCACGATGAACACGAGACGTCCGCGCCGGTCTTCGAACGGACTTTGTTCCGGCCATCCCGGAAGGCGCAGCGGTGGGTAGGCCACGTTTTGCACGCAGTGGACGACCATCGGGGTGTCCTCGATGCCGGCGACACTCACGAGGCCCTTGACCCGCAGGACGCGAGGGCCGTAAGCGACAAGGATGTGCCCCATCGCGGCGGCGAAGCCGTACCAGCCCGTGGGTTCGTCGAAGTCGACGACAAAGCTGCGTACGCGCTCGTCGTGCCGCTTCGGTGCCGGATGCGGGGGGGGGAGGGCGCCCTTGCGCCACGCCATCGGTGCCGGGACAACCTGCATCGCGCGGGCCGCCTCCTCGCCGAGCCAGGTCGTGACATCGGGCAGCTTGCCGTCTGGCGTGTAGACGCCGCCGCCAAATATCGCGTCTGCGTCGACGCGTCCATGCCGAACCGCGACGCGAGGCGCCGCCGGATTCAGCTCGGCAAGTGCCGCTTCGAGCCTCGCCCGCGTTGCGGTGTCACACTGGTCGCTCTTGCTGATCAGCAGCCGGTCGGCCATCGCGACCTGGCGCACGGCTTCCGTGTGGTCCGCGAGCTGCCGCAAGCCATGCGTCGCATCGACCACCGTCACGACCCCGTCGCATACGTAGCGCGCGGAGATAAAGGCGTGCTCCATCAGCGTGTAGATGACCGGCACCGGGTCCGCGAGGCCGGTCGTCTCGATCAGTACCCTCGTCACCGGCGGGATCTCGCGCCGGGAACTGCGCACCGAAAGATCCTTCAGCGCTTTCGCGAGATCGCCCTGCATGCTGCAGCACAGGCAGCCGGAGTCGAGGATCATCAATGTTTCGTCGACTCGCTCGACCAGGTGATGGTCGATCCCGACTTCGCCGAATTCGTTGATCAGCACCGCCGCGCCCGCCATCTCCGGCTGCTTCATCAGGTGGTTGAGCAGCGTGGTTTTGCCGGCCCCGAGAAAGCCGGTCAGGACGGTGACGGGAATGCGCTCGATCGTCTTCGCGCGGGAGCCCGGGGCTCCCTGATTGGTACTAAGCATGGATCTGCCTCGATTTCTGTCTATGGTGTTCTCCCATTTAGCAAGTCCTGCACCCACGCGGGCGTGCGCACGCAGCCCTTACGCGTGGGGCGGCGCGCGGGAATCTCAGGGCTGGAACGGCCGGGAACCGGACGGCGCGCGTCGCACATTCGGACAGTGGGCGACGGCCTGTGTGACGACGTAACGAGAGCGGCCGCCCAACCGGCTGCCCGGCTCGCGCGATGCTTTTCAAACTACGACATAAGTCATAGGATGAATCGCCCCCGCTTCGCAGTGGAGTCCACCGCCGGGACGCCGTGCTTTCCACGCGGGACGAGCGGTGCTACACCGACAGTAACGAGGAGCCCGGGCCGGCGAGCCCGGCAGACACGAGGAGACGGCGCGTGCGGATCAATGGCTTATCGCGTCCAAGGAACAATCCCCAGGTGAAGGCGGCCTGGGAGCGCTTTCTTGGGGGCGAAAGCCATGTCGCAGCCGGCGTGCTGCGAGGCGTCATCGACGATTCGTGGCGGCGCTGCCTGTTTGTGCATGTGGATCCGGGCCGTGGCGCGGCCCCGCAGCGGGTGGCGCTGGAAGAGCTGGAGGCCTTGCGTGCGCGCAATGAACGTCTGATGGCGGCAAGCGCGCCCTTTCTCGTCCAGTCGCGTGCTTATCTCGCACAGACAGGCGCCGTGATTATCCTCACCGATCCGGAAGGCGTCGTGCTCGACGTCGAAGGCGATCCGCGCATCCGCGAATCGATCGCCGCGTTCGGGATGCTTCCAGGCAACAACTGGAGCGAGGCGAGCATCGGCACCAATGCAATCGGCACCGCACTGGCGTCGGGCCTCGCGCTGCAGGTGCACGGCGCCGAGCACTTCTGCGAGCCGATCCAGCGCTGGACCTGCTCGGCGACACCGATTCGCGATCCGCTCGACGGTTCCACGGTCGGCGTGCTCGACATCACCGGCTTGGGCCGCGACTACTCGCCGCAGAATCTGCCGCTGGTCGTGACGACCGCGAATAGCATCGAGAATCGCCTGGCGCAGATGGAACTGGAGCTGCGCTTCCTGTTGCTCGAAGCGAGCGTCGTACGGCTTGCGGGGGCCGGCGCAGTGATGGTTTTCGATCTGCGCGGGCGCTTGGTGAAGGCCAACGAGCGCGCCGCGCCGGTGCTGGCAGCAAGGGGCGTCATGCTCTCGGCAGATACCCGTATTTCCATCGAGGGATGCTCGCCGCCGGAGGCGAGCGTCGCGTTGCCGGAATCGCTGCTGGTCGATTCTGTCGAGCCGGTCATGCGCGGCCGCGCGCTCTTGGGCTACGTCGTTTCGCTGCCCGAAGGGGTCATCTCGCGGTCGCCTTCGCCGGCAGCAGTCCTGCCTGCGTCGCCGCCGACCCGCTCCGTGCGGGAGGTCCGCGAGCGCTCCGGCGAAGGGGGAGCGGCCACGGTGGACGAATTGCAGCGGCGGCTGGAGTTCCTCAGCACGCGCGATAGCCTCACGGGACTGGCAAACCGCAGTTCGCTGAGCGAACGGCTTGCCGACTGCCTCGACGAAGCACGCCGGACGGGCGAACGTGTCGCGGTGCTATTGATCGATCTCGACAACTTCAAGCATATCAACGACACGCTCGGCCACGAGTTCGGCGATCTGCTGCTCGAACAGGTCGCCGATCGTCTCAGGCGCTGCCTGTGCAGGGGACACACGCTCGCGCGCATCGGCGGTGACGAATTCGCCGCGATCCTGCGGGGCGGCAGCGCCGACGAGGTGCGGCGGCTGGTCGCGCAGACGCTCGAATACCTGTCGGCCTCGTTCTGTATCCGTGAGCAGGAAGTGTTCGCAGCGGCGAGCATCGGCGTCAGCATCTTTCCCGCCGATGGCGACTCAGCGTCGGCCCTGCTGAAGAATGCCGATACCGCGCTGCACGAAGCGAAGGTGCTGGGCCGCAATCGCAGCCAGTTCTTCGCCTCGCGAATGCAGATCGAGGTGCAGACCCGGATGAACCTCGAGACGGGACTGCGCGCAGCGCTCGACAGCGACCGTTTCCGCGTCGTCTACCAGCCGCAACATGCCCTCGAAGGTGGCGCACTCGTCGGCGCCGAAGCGCTGCTGCGCTGGCACGACCCGGCGCTCGGCGACGTGCCGCCAGGGCGCTTCATCCCCGCGGCCGAGGAAGCCGGCCTGATCGTCGCGATCAACCGGATGGTGATGGCGAAGGTGCTGGCACAGATTGCGTTGTGGCGCATGCGCGGTCTGGCTCCGCCGCGGATCTCGATCAACGTCGCCGCCCAGGAGCTGCGCGATCCGGACTTCGTGGACCAGTTGTGCGAGCAGCTCGAATGCCAGGGCGTGCCGGCGGAGGCGATCTGCCTGGAACTGACGGAGGGGACGCTGCTGGAAGATATCGAGGGCACGGCGCAAACGTTCGCCAGCCTCAGGCAGCGGGGCATCGCCGTGAGTATCGACGATTTCGGCACCGGCTACTCCTCGCTGTCCTACCTCACGCGCCTGCCGGTGCATGAACTCAAGGTCGACCAGAGTTTCGTGCAGGGCATCGCCGGCGAAGCGGGCAAGCGGTCGATCATCACAGCGATCGTCGAGATGGCCCACGCCCTGGGCATCGAGGTGCTGGCCGAAGGCATCGAGACCGAGTCGCAGCTCGCCTTCCTGAAGGAGCGGCATTGCGAGATGGGGCAGGGCTACCTCTTCCATCGTCCGCTCGGGCCGGATGAGTTCGAGAAGCTGATCCATCCGGCGGTGTCGGCACCGGTGCTGTCGTGACGGTTTTCCGTAAAGCTCCTCGGTAGTCTGCCCTCACCGCGACATCCGAAAGGTGATCGCGCAGGCGACGCAGTGGGTGCAGAAGCGCAAGCCGGCATTGCTCTGACGCGAGGGCTGGGTGCTGCGGCTGCAGCGCCGCCCGGCTATCCCGCGCCGCCAGCGCTTCATATATGAGAATTCGGCCTAAGAATATGGGTCTTTAATAACCGGCTGCTGTTATATCCTCCCGTCACGTCATGTGAATCGTGAAGGGGACCCCGATGCTGGATCTGCTTGGTGCCGCGGCGCTGGTGGTCGCTTTCCTGTTCGTACTGTATTTCGCCAACCGGCAACGCATGCAGGAAGGGCTCGCGTGGCTGGAAACCCAGCCTGAGAATGTTGCCCGCCTCTACCTCAGGGTGACCTCCGAAGTCGACGCCTACTGGCTCCACGTGCAGATGAAGGACGGCAAAAAGCGCCTGATCGCCGCGCCGTGGGAGCTCGAGGAAACCCTGCGCAGGCTCGAGCCCTTGGGGCTGCGACTTGCGGAGAACGATCGTGCCCTGGTCGAAGCGGCCTTGCGGGACAGGGCCCCGGCCTAGCACGCCCGCCCGGGAGGGGCCGTCAGCCGGCTTCGTGCGCTTCGCTCAGGCGCCACTCCCCGGCCTCGATCGGCAGGAAGGCCGCGACCGCCGCGGTCGCCACGACGTGGGTCGTGTCCTGCTCCGGATCGTGGACATTGAGCCCGCCGAACACCACCGTCACTTCGGCCTTGCCGCGCGGAAGCTCCGCCGCGACGAGCGCCGCGTCGACCTTGTCCGGCTCCTGCACTCCGATCGTCACCTGCACGCGCATGTCGCGGTGGTCGTAGCCGAGGCTGCGGAAAAGCACGATCGACGAGTGATGCAGGGCGTCCTGCACCGCGCGGCATGCAGCCTTGGTGTAGTCGCCGCCGTAGAGGTCGTTGCCGGTGCCCAGTTCGAGGATGATGCGTTTTTCAGCCATGGGCGCGCTCCAGGTCGAAGGACACGACGATCGCGACGTTCGCGACCACGGTGACGCCGCTGCCGTCCGCCTTGGCGACGTCCAGCCCGCCCGGCACGAGCTTGAAGGTCGGCTTGCCGTACGGGAAGATGCCGACGAGCTCGGACGTGTCGACCGCCTCAGGCTTCTGCACGCCGATCTCGACGTCGATCAGCATCTCCTCGCGCGGAAAGTCGAACGCGCTCGCGACGTTGAGCGAGTTGTGCCACAGGGCATCGCGGATCGCCCGCGCCGCCGCCTGGGTGTAGTCCTGGCTGCGGATCGACGTCCCCATGCCGAACTGCACGGCCATTCGGGTCTTTGCCATGTCTGTCGTATCTCCTGTCGAAGTTTGGCGGAATCAGCGTCGGTGCCGTCCGCCGATGAGTTGCACGATCTCGCCGAAGAGGTCGTTTTCGAGCCCCTGCGTCATGTCGGTTGCGAGGTTGCGGCGGTAGAAGGGGCTGAGGTCCAAGCCGACGCCGAGCCCGAGGATCTCCACCGCGCCTTGGCGTTCGTGCCGCGCGACGACGTCCTTGAGGTGATTGTCCAGATAGAAGGCGTCGTTGGCGAGGCCGGTTGCGCTGTCCGAGGGGCAGCCGTCCGAGATCACGACCAGGATGCGCCGCGCCTCGGGCCGCGCGAGCAGGCGGTTGCACGCCCAGTCGACCGCCTCGCCGTCGATGCCTTCACGGAAGAGATCGGCCTTCAGCAAGGCGGCGATGTCGCTGCGCGCGCGCCGCCACGCACGCTCCGCGTCCTTGAACACCATGTGGCAGACCACGTTGAGTCGCCCCGGGTGGGGTGGGCGGCCATGGCTCATCCACTCGCGGTAGGCGCGGCCGCCGTTCCATGCGCCGGTCGTGAAGCCGAGGAGCTCGGTGCGGGCGCCGGTCATTTCGAGCGCGCGGATCAGCAGGTCGAGCATTACCGCGACCGACTCGACGTGCGTCTTCATCGAGCCCGAGCAATCGACGAGAAAGCTCACGACGCAATCCGACCGGGCGACGAAACGCTCCTGCCGGAACACGCGCCGTTCGGCAGGCGAGCTGATCACCTGCGCGAGCCGGCGGCCGTCGATGTGCCCTTCCTCTTCGCCGAAGCGCCATCCATCGCGCACCGGCGTCGCGAGCACGGCGGCGAGCATGCGCCCGAGGCGGGGCAGGTTCACCCCCTGCTCGGCGATGCGCCGGTCGATCCGCTCGCGGTATTCACGCAAGAGCGTCCGGCGTACGAGGGAAGCCGCCGCGACCTCGGTGTCGTAGCGCGTTGTATAGACGCGGTAGGTGAGGGCAGCGTCCTCGAAGGCCTTGCTCGTACCGGTCGTCGCCGCAGCGATGCCGTCGTCCGTCTCGTTGCCGTCGTCGAAGTCGAGCAGCAGGGCGAAGCCGCGTTTCTCGTCCTGGTCGATCGGTTCGTCTTCGTCGCCCTCCGATTCGGCCCGGGCGGCGCGCACCTGCTCGCCGACGATGCGGGCGATCGCCAGCGCGTGCGACGCGAACGCCCGTTGATCGCCGCGATGGCGTCGGATGCCCGCGAGCGCCGTTCCCATCGCCGAGACGAGCGACATTCGCGTGCTCTCGATGTAATCCTCGGTCTCTTCGAGCACGCGGTGTGCCGTGAGCCGTGACCAGCACATCTGCGCGACCGTGTAGAGCAGGATGCCGACGCTGCCTTCCGTCAGCCCCGAGCGGTAGAAGGCGCGCGACCAGTTCTCGAAGCGCCGGCGCAGGTTGGCGCCCATGCCCGCCATCTCGCCGGGCGCGAGCGTCTCGACGCGCAGCTGTTCCAGCAGTTCGAAGACGAGCCGCTCGACGGGATCGTCGGGGCAAAGACTGCGATGCAGCGCCGCATCCGAATGCAGCAGCCGCAGCGCCGCGCCGTCCGCCGCCGCACGGCAGTCGCCGAAATCGTCCTCGGCGGGATCGACGCGGAGATGCGGCGCGTGCTGAGGCAGGGCGCGCTCACCGGCGTAGAGCCGCCGTCCGCGGTAATGCAGACGTGCATCGCCCGTCAGCGCGCGCAGCGTCGCCGCGCACAACTCCTCGACCTTCTGTTGACGCTTCGCACGCTGCTGCGCGGTTCGCATCACGCCGCCTCGCGCATCCAGGACTCGTCGAGCTCCTCGCCGAAGCAGCGCTGGTAGTACTCGGCGACGATGGGCCGCTCGACCTCGTCGCACTTGTTGAGGAAGGAGAGGCGGAACGCGAGCGCCGGATTGCGGAAGATCTCGCAGTTCTCCGCCCAGGTAATCACCGTACGCGGCGACATCAGCGTCGACAGGTCGCCGGCAGCGAAGCCCTTTCGCGTCAGATCCGCGACCGCGACCATCGCCTCGACGAGGCGTCGCCCGTGTTCGCTCGCCTTCGCGGGCACACGTGCGAGCACGATCGCGGCTTCCTCGTCGCGCGGCAGGTAATTCAGCGCCGCGACGATGTTCCAGCGGTCGATCTGCGCGTGGTTGAGCACTTGCGTGCCGTGATAGAGGCCAGTCTGGTTGCCCAGGCCCACGGTGTTCGAGGTCGCGAACAGCCGGAAGAAGGGATGCGGGCGGATCACGCGATTCTGGTCGAGCAGCGTGAATTTGCCGTCGCGTTCGAGGATGCGCTGGATCACGAACATCACGTCGGGGCGCCCCGCGTCGTATTCGTCGAAGATCAGCGCGACCGGCCGCTGCAGCGCCCAGGGCACGATGCCTTCCTGGAATTCTGTCACCTGTTGGCCATCGCGCACGACGATCGCATCCTTGCCGACGAGGTCGAGCCGGCTGATATGACCGTCGAGATTCACGCGCACGCAAGGCCAGTTGAGCCGCGCGGCGACCTGCTCGATGTGCGTCGATTTCCCCGTCCCGTGCAGGCCCTGGACCATCACCCGGCGGTCGCGCGTGAAGCCCGCGAGGATCGCGAGCGTCACGTCCGGATTGAAGCGGTAGGCCTCGTCGATTTCCGGGACATGGTCATCGCGCCCGCTGAAGGCTGGCACCTTCAGGTCCGAATCGATTCCGAACAGCGAGCGGACCGAAACGAGCTGGTCAGGGGTGTCGAGGGTAAGTTCGGTCACGGCGGTCTCCTGAAGGTCAAGGCGAAGCCATGATAGCGATGTTCAAATAAAAGATACAACACGTTCCGAAAAATGAAACTGCAACTTGACTTGCGTCGAAACGCATCCTAGAGTGGGATAACAAAAATAAATCGGAACATAAAATTCCGAAAACGAGTTCCGGGGCAAGGACGGCGGGATAAGACCGCCGCCTCTCAAAAACCGTATCCAATCCGGAGGAGACAAGCTGTGAAAAGTGAAGTAGGGCATTCGAAAGGGCTGCAGCACAGCCTCAAGCAACGCCACATGACGATGATCGCGCTCGGCGGCGTGATCGGCGCGGGGCTGTTCGTCGGCAGCGGGGTGGTGATCAAGTCGGCGGGCCCCGCCGCCGTGTTGTCCTTTCTGCTCACGGGCGGGCTCGTCGTGCTCGTGATGCGCATGCTGGGCGAGATGGCCGTGGCGATGCCCGGCGTCGGCGCCTTCTACGAATTTGCCCGCACTGCGTGGTCGGACCGGCCTGCCCTGGGCGATCTCGCCGGCTTCCTCACCGGCTGGATGTACTGGTACTTCTGGGTCATCGTCGTCGCGCTCGAAGCGGTGGCCGGCGCGGATCTGGTCCGTTACTGGCTTCCCGACGTGCCGTCCTGGATGATCAGTCTCGGGCTGCTCGTGACACTGACGCTGACGAACCTGATCTCGGTGAAGTCCTTCGGTGAGTTCGAGTTCTGGTTCGCATCGATCAAGGTCGCGGCGATCGTAGTGTTTCTCTTCCTCGGCGGGCTCTACATCTGCGGCCTGTGGCCGAACGCGACGATCGGCATTACCAATCTGACGGCCCACGGCGGCTTCATGCCGAACGGCATCGTGCCGGTGCTGACCGGTGCGGTTGCGGCAACCGGCTTCTACTTCGGTGCCGAGATCGTCACCGTCGCCGCAGCCGAAACGGCGGAGCCCGAGCGCGCAGTCGCGAAGGCAACGAACTCCGTGATCACCCGCGTGCTGTTCTTCTACGTCGGATCGGTCTTGCTCGTCGTATGCCTCGTACCGTGGAACTCGACCGGCATGGCGACGCCCTACGTCAGCGCCCTCAACGCGATCGGCATCCCGGCCGCGGCGCAGATCATGAACGCGATCGTGCTGACGGCCGTGCTGTCGGCCCTGAACTCCGGCCTCTACGCCTCCTCGCGCATGCTCTTCGCGCTGACCCGTCGCGGCGACGCCCCGCAAGGGCTTGCCAAGCTGAGCCGCAACGGCGTACCGGTGCGCGCGATCCTGCTCGGCACGCTGTTCGGCTACGCCGCAGTCGTGATGTCCTACGTCTCGCCCGACACCGTCTTCGCCTTCCTCGTCAATTCCTACGGCACCGTCGCGATCTTCGTCTATGTGTCGATCGCCGTCTCGCAGCTTCGCCTGCGTGCGCGTCTCGAAAGGGAAAACCCGGGGTGCCTGCGTGTGAAGATGTGGGCCTATCCCTACCTCACCTGGGTCGCGATCGTAGGCATGCTGGCGATCGTCGTCGCGATGGCCTTCATCCCCGACCAGCGCACGCCGCTGCTGCTCGGCATCGTCAGCCTCGGCATCCTCCTCGCGGTGTATGGCTTGAGGGGCCTTTGGCGGGGAAAGTCCGAGCTGGCCCCGGTCCTGCCGGAGGCACCCGCCTTCCGTAAGCTGTAATTCCTCTCCCCGTCGCGCGAAGCGAAGCCGCCGCTTCGCTTCGCCGCATGGCCTTCGACTTCCGTGCCGGTCGTGCCGTCCTTCGACAGGTTCCGGGCGAACGGGGGTCTTTGCTCGCCGCGTCCGTTTCATAACGGACGAGCCTCTCTCACGGGCACTTCCGCCCGACCAGCTTCCCTGTTCGTCGCCGCTCTCACGCATCGCTGGAGAGGCGTTTTCATTTCTGAATTTCAAATAAAGAGACGAAAAGTTCAGAAATACGAAATTTATGTTGACGAGCAAAAAACGCCGACGTACATTTTATTCAAGTATCGAATTTCGGAACAAATCATACCGAAATCGATATTTGAATAATCCAGAATTCTCGACAAGGAGACAGCACCAATGAGCGATCAAGACAAGCGCACGGTCGTCAGCGGCCCGCACAAGATGACCCCCTCGGAAGCCTTCGTGGAGACCATGGTCGCCAACGGCGTCACCGACATGTTCGGGATCATGGGTTCGGCCTTCATGGACGCGATGGACATCTTCGCCCCGGCCGGCATCCGGCTGATCCCCGTGGTGCACGAGCAGGGCGCCGGCCACATGGCCGACGGCTTCTCCCGCGTCTCCGGCCGCCACGGCGTGGTGATCGGCCAGAACGGCCCCGGCATCAGCAACTGCGTGACCTCGATCGCGGCGGCCTACTGGGCGCACAGTCCGGTCGTGATCGTGACCCCCGAGACCGGCACGACGACGATGGGCCTCGGCGGTTTCCAGGAATGCAAACAGCTGCCGATGTTCCAGGAATTCACCAAGTACCAGGGCCACGTCACCCATCCGGCGCGGATGGCCGAATACACCGGCCGCTGCTTCGACCGCGCAATGAGCGAAATGGGCCCGACCCAGCTCAACATCCCGCGCGACTACTTCTACGGCGAGATCACCTGCGAGATCCCCAAGCCCAGCCGCCTCGACCGCGGC
The DNA here is from genome assembly GCF_035254505.1 of Aromatoleum sp. Lineage (GTDB taxonomy): Bacteria > Pseudomonadota > Gammaproteobacteria > Burkholderiales > Rhodocyclaceae > Aromatoleum. The sequence goes on from NZ_DATFAO010000109.1 coordinate 91,037, forward strand.
GCGGGCGGCGAGAAGAGCCTGAATGAGGCGGCCGAGATCCTCGCAACGGCGAAATTCCCGGTGATCATCTCCGGCGGCGGCGTCGTGATGGCCGACGCGGTCGAGGAGTGCAAGGCGCTCGCCGAACGCCTCGGCGCCCCGGTCGTGAACAGCTACCTGCACAACGACTCCTTCCCCGCGAGCCATCCGCTGTGGTGCGGCCCGCTCGGCTACCAGGGCTCGAAGGCGGCGATGAAGCTGATGAGCCAGGCCGACGTCGTGATCGCGCTCGGCTCCCGCCTCGGGCCCTTCGGCACGCTGCCGCAGCACGGCATGGACTACTGGCCGAAGACCGCCAAGATCATCCAGATCGACGCCGACAACAAGATGCTCGGCCTGGTGAAGAAGATCTCCGTGGGCATTTGCGGCGACGCGAAGGCCTCGGCAATCGCGCTGACTCAGCGTCTCGCGAATCGCGCCCTCGAATGCGACGCGACCAAGGCCCAGCGCGCCGAGAAGATCGCCGCCGAGAAGGCCGCCTGGGAGCGCGAGCTCGACGAATGGACGCACGAGCGCGATCCCTTCAGCCTCGACATGATCGAGGAGAACGCGAAGGAAAAGACCTTCAACGGCGGCCATTACCTGCATCCGCGCCAGGTGCTGCGCGAGCTCGAAAAGGCGATGCCGCCGGACGTGATGGTGTCGACCGACATCGGCAACATCAACTCGGTCGCCAACAGCTACCTGCGCTTCGAAAAGCCGCGCAGCTTCTTCGCCGCGATGAGCTTCGGCAACTGCGGCTACGCGTTTCCGACGATCGTCGGCGCCAAGGTCGCGGCGCCGGCGCGCCCGGCGATCGCGTACGTCGGCGACGGCGCGTGGGGAATGAGCTTCGGCGAGCTCCAGACGTGCGTCCGCGAGCAAATCCCGGTGACCGCCGTCGTCTTCAACAACGGCCAGTGGGGCGCGGAGAAGAAGAACCACGTGGACTTCTACTCGCGCCGCTTCCAGGGCGTGGAGCTCGAGAACCCGAGCTGGGCGGCGGTCGCGAAGTCGTTCGGCTGCGAGGGGGTGGTGGTCGACAAGGTGGGCGACGTCGGGCAGGCGTTGCAGGAATCGGTGCGCCGCCAGGCCGACGGCCGGGCGACGGTGATCGAGATGATGGTCACGAAGGAGCTGGGCGACCCGTTCCGCCGCGACGCGCTCTCCAAGCCCGTGCGCCACCTCGCGAAATACAAGTCCT
>NZ_DATFAO010000110.1:0-16801 GCF_035254505.1 Aromatoleum sp.
CCGCCCATGCCGTCGGCGACGAGCATCAGCAGCGCCTCGCGCGAATAGCAGTACGCCAGGCGGTCCTGGTTCGAACTGCGCTTGCCGATGCGGCTGTCCTGGTAAATGGTGAACTTCACGGTCGCTTCCTTATGTGCGTCCGATAAAGGACTTCAATCTGGCGCCCAGGTCGCCGAAGAGGCCCGCGTGCACCGGGTCGCCTTCGGCCTTGCGCAGCAGGGCTTTTTGCAGCGAATACACGCTCTGCGGACGGGCCAGCGGATCGAGCTTCAGGCACCAGTCGATGGTCTGCAGCAACTGCTCGGAGTACTTGCCGGCGTTCGACTTGACGGTCGGCGTCAGCGTGTCGCGCTTGACGCGGTCGTCGGCGCGCGGCGGCGCGGAGCCCGTGACGCACGCATAGAGGCTCGCGCCGACGCTGTAGATGTCGCTCCAGGGGCCCAGCGCGTCGCGGTTCTCGTATTGCTCGGGCGAGGCGAAGCCGGGCGTGTACATCGGCTTGAGGATCGGCTGGTCGCTCATCAGCGTCTGGCGCGCCGCGCCGAAGTCGAGCAGCACCGGCGTGCCGTCGTTGCGCAGATAGATGTTCGAGGGCTTGATGTCCAGATGCAGCAGCTTGTGCGCATGCACTTCGCGCAGGCCGTTCAGCATGCGCGTGAACACCGCGCGAATGAAGGTCTCGCGCACCTGCCCGCGGTATTTCTGGATATAGTCGTGAAGTGTGCGTCCGCGCTCGAAGCGCATGACCATGTAAACTGTCGCGTTGGCGCGGAAAAAGTTGAGCACCTGCACGACGTTCGGGTGCATCAGCTTCGCAAGCGAGCGGCCTTCCTCGAAGAAGCACTTCATGCCGTAGCGGAAGGCCGGCAGGTGCTCCTCGGTGACCTGCGGCTCGAACTCCCCGTCCTTGCGCAGCGCCAGCGAATTGGGCAGATATTCCTTGATCGCAACCGGCGTGCCTTCCGGATCGTGCGCCAGATACACGATCGAGAACCCGCCGAGAGACAGCTGCCGCTCGATTCGGTATTGATCCAGCTGATAACCGGCGGGAAGAGGGCAGTTGGTTTGCGACGGCATTATGGGGGAAGGCGAATCTTCGGCTTTCCACGACAAATTCATTGGTGCCCGCAGTGTACAGGAACATGGCGGGTTCCCGGAGTAGAGCAGACATGATCCATAGCATGACCGGTTTCGCGGTCCAGACCCGCGACCTTGGGCAGGTGAGCCTGAATCTCGAGCTGCGCAGCGTCAATTCGCGCTATCTCGACCTCTTTTTCCGCATCGGCGACGAACTGCGCCAGGCCGAACCGGCTTTGCGCGAGCTGATCACGGGTCGACTGACGCGCGGCAAGGTCGAATGCCGCCTCAACCTGCATACGAACGGCGCGGCGCCCCGCAACCTTGCGCTCAATGCCGGGCTGCTCGACCAGCTGCGCGAGGCGCAGGCGCGCGTGCGCGCGAGCCTGCCCGAAGCCTCGCCGCTGAGCGTGTCGGAAGTGCTGCGCTGGCCCGGCATGCTCGCCGACGACGGAGTCGGCTTCAACGAGCTGCAGCCGGCGCTGCTCGAAATGGCGCGCGCCGCGCTCGACGAATTCGTCGCCACGCGCCGCCGCGAAGGCGAGAAGCTCGCGACGATGATCACCGAGCGTCTGGTGCGCATGCGCGAACTCGTCGCGCTCGCGCAGCCGCGCGTGCCCGAGATCGTCGCCGACTACCAGGAGCGTCTGTCGACGCGCCTGCGCGAAGCGGTCGCCTCGCTCGACGAGGACCGCATCCGTCAGGAAGTCGCACTGTTTGCCCAGCGCATCGACGTCGCCGAGGAACTATCGCGCCTGACGGCCCACCTCGAGGAGGTCGCCCGAATCCTCAAGGCCGGGGGCGCCGCCGGCAAGCGGCTGGACTTCCTGATGCAGGAGCTGAACCGCGAAGCCAACACACTCGCCTCGAAGTCTGCCGCCACCGACATCACCGGCGTCGCGATGGAGATGAAGGTGCTGATCGAGCAGATGCGCGAGCAGGTGCAGAACATCGAGTAAAGCGCTTCTGCCTCAGCCCTTGCCGTACGCCCGCTCGACGCGGGCGATGCGCAGTTCGAAGTGCTCGTACCACGCGCGCCGGCCGAGTTCGCGCGCGACGGTGTGTTCGGCGTGGGCTTTCCAGTCGGCGATCGCTTCGGGCGAGCTCCAGTAGGAGACCGTGATGCCGAATCCGTCGGCGTCGCGTGCGCTCTCGGCCCCGAGGTAGCCCGGCTGCTGCGCCGCGAGTTCCGCCATGCGCTCCGCCATGTGGCCGTAGCCCTGGTCGCCAGCGGTGCGCCGCGAGCTGAAGATCACCGCATAGTAAGGCGGTTCGGGGGTGGTCGCGAAGGCCGGATCGCTCATGCTCAATGCCGCGTCTGCGCGGAGGCTTCTTCGGGGGCCTTCTCATTGACGACGCCCGCGCCGTGCGGCGCGGCGAGGAATTCCGGCAGAGCTTCGGCGATGAAGGAAAAGCGTGTCAGCGACGGACAGCGGGTGGGCGGAATCAGGCCCGGCAGCAGCTGCTGCGTGAATTGCCACGCGACCGCCGCGCTCACGCCCGCCTGGTCGATGGTATCGCGGTCGACGGCGAGCGGCTGGCGCGAAATCTCGTTTTCGAGCGCATCGTAGGCGGCCAGCAATTGCCCGGTGATGCGCGTCGCCCAGGGCTCGTGCTGCTTCTCGGTGGGTCGCAGCTGGCGCTCATAGACGAGCTGCACGCTCTTTTCGCATGCGGCGAGGACAAGCCCGATGATGCGCAGCGCATGCAGGCGCTCGGGGATCGCCTTCGGCATCAGTGAGCGGCGCGCCGCGGCGAGCGCTTCCGCGTAGTCGAGGATCAGCGTCGAGTCCATCAGGACCGTGCCGTCGTCGCAGATCAGCGTGGGCGCCTTGACGACGGGGTTGTGCTCGCGGAATTCGTCGAAGCTGCGGAAGACCGACAGCGAGCGGTGTTCGAAGGGCAGGCCGAGCAGTTGCAGGGACACGGCGACGCGACGGACGTAGGGTGAATCGAGCATTCCGATGAGCAGCATGGGACCTCCGTGAGCAAGACGTCTGGGTGCTTTGGAAACCCAGAGCGTAGCACTTCGCTGCGGGGACGGTGGGGTGCCGGGCAAGGCGACGTGTGACACCGCGTGTCATGCGCCGGCACTGCTACTCCAGCTTCGCGCCCTTCTCGCGTAACAGCTCACGCAGGATCGAGCGGTGGCAGTGCGATTCGTCCTCGCAGTAGCAGCCGACCGAGAAGTTCGTCTGATGCGACAGCGCCGCGAGCACATCGAGGCTGCGGCTCGCATCCGGCGCCGCCATCTCGTGGCGAAAGTGTTTGACGAAGGCCTGCCACTCCGCGGGCGTCGTCGCGTGTTGTGCCATCTTCATCGTCTCGACGCTGGGTGCGAGGTTCGGATACCAGACGTCGTACCAGTTCTGCGACGCGAACTCGGTTTTCGGTACGCCACGCGGAGGCCGGCGCACGGTGCCGATGCGCAGCCCTTCGTCGGCGGCCCTTGGCGTGCCCAGGCGGACGATGCGCAAGACCATCTGCGTTCTCCCCGATTGTTGTGCAGCGATTGTCGTGCGGCGAGCGACGGCGGCTTCGTCACGCCGCCTTGGAGAATCCCTTATACACCCGCTGCACCGTGTCGGCGCCATGCCAGCGCTCCAGGCGCCGGATGATGAAATGGCCGCGCGCCATGCCCTGGAAGTGGTCGATGAATACCGTGTTGATGACGGCTCCGCCGATCGCACCGACCACCGGCACGGCCTGCGCGGCGACTTTCTGCGATACGTTGATCGAAAATCGCGACGCAATCTGCGTGATGAGTTGCAGGATCACCGGCGCGCCCTGCTGGACGGCGCCGCGTTGCGCGAGGTGCCGCGCCGCTTCCGACACTGCCTTGGCCATTGCGGCGCGGGCAGTGAAATAGGCTGTCTCGGCGGCGTCGTCGCTGCTTGAACGCCCGCCGAGCGCCAGCACCTGCATGCATTGCAGGCGCGCCTCGACGTCGCGCAGGTCTTCGCCTTCGCTGCGCGCGATGTCCGCGATCGATCGCAGTATGATCGTCGTCGATACCGGCAGTTCGATCGCGAGCGCTGGCAGGCCGAAAGCCCCGCCCGCCGCGCCCGCGGTGCCCGCGGCGAGCTTGTGCCAGCGGTTCGACGGCGCCTCGGCCGCGTCGTGATCGAGCGTGCGCAGGGCGACGTCAAGCGCGGTTTCGATGGCCTTGTGCGTCGCGCCGATCACGGCGGCGTTCCATCGTTTGGGCAGCAGTTCGAATCCGCGTTCGATCGGCGAACCCACGGCGGCGCTGATCCGCGCGGCAAGACCGGGGTTTTCCAGCAGCCGCCACGCAAGTTCCAGTTCCGCGATTTCCGTCGATGACAGTTCCATCCGTCCGTGCCTCGTCATTGCATCGTCTTGGCATTTCGACGTGCGGCGAGGGGCAAAGGTTCGGCTCCGCCTGTTTGGCCGGAGTCGGCCGTCACTGCTTCCTGGTGTGACGGGTTGCGGCGAGGGCGACAAGCGCGATTCCGATCAGCGCGAGCACCTCCGGTTCCGGTATCGCGAGCGCCGACGGTCCTGCAGCGGAGGACGCGGTTTCCGTGGCGCTGTCGAACAGGAACAGACGGTAGCTCGCGCTGAAAATGCCGCGGGTCTCGCTGGCGGTCCAGCTCGTGTAAGCGCCGCCGACACCGGCGAGCGCAAGCACTTGCGAGACGTCACCGAGCGATGGCCCGCTGAGATCGACGCTGGCCAGATCCATGATCACCGGATCGAGCGAGAGGTCGAAGGTATACCGGCCGAGGCTTACCGGTGCGCGTCCGGCAAGCAGCGATCCGAAGTCGATCGCGAACTGCGAGTCGCCGACGCGATAGGCATAGGCGTCCCCGTCCCCGGTCCAGGCCATGACGAAGGTCGTCGTGCCGCTGATCGCCGCCGCGGTACCGGAGTCCGTGGATGAAGGGGTCGGTCCGCTGCGCACGACGGTGAGCGAGGCGAGGCCGGCGTAGCCGTCGGGATTGGCGTCGGGGGTGAGCGGCAGTGCGTGCGCGAGTAGCGGAAGGGTAGCGGCGAGCGTCGTCACGATTGCCGCCAGCCATCGCTTCGGGGGGTTTGGCATTTCGACCTACCTTTGTCGGTAAAAATTACCGAACGATTGAGACGGGTAATGACGAGCAGTTTCTGTGCCGAATTTATAACTCATTGAGTTGCAAGGAAGGATATTCCTTGTTTGGTAGGTGCATTGGGCGAAATGTAAATAAATCCGACAGCGTTAGTCGGATATTCGCATACCGATTTTCGGGTACATTCCGTTAAGGGAGGCCGCGTTCCTAACGCTGCCCATATCCCCCGGTCTCGATCATTCCGAACGCGCCGTGGCGGATCGCGACGATCCGGGACCGCATGTCGGCGAGTCACCCGTATGACGAGTCCTCATTTGCACGAAGCCCGCGCCCGGTTTATCTTCCGCGGGCCGAAACCAATGCGACGTCCGCGCCAAGACTCCGTGATGCCTGTCTCCCGCCCCTCCTGCCGTACTGCACTGCGCATGACCTCGGTCGTCGGGAGCCTCGCTTGAAGGGCGCGCGCGACGTCGCGGCGCTCGGGCAGGTATTCACGCCGGAGTCGGTCGTGCAAGCGATGCTCGCCTTGCGCCGCAATCGCGGCCGCGTGCTGGAGCCGTCGTGCGGCGACGGCGCCTTCCTGCAGCATCTGCCGACTGCGATCGGCATCGAATTCGACCCGGCGCATTGCCCGCGCGGCGCGCTCAACGTCGACTTCTTCGCCTATCCCGAAGCCGAACGCTTCGACACGATCATCGGCAACCCGCCCTACGTCCGCTTCCAGGACATCCCGCCGGAGACGCGCAAGCTGCTGCAGGCCGAGCATTTCGACGGCCGCTCGAACCTCTACCTCTTCTTCATCGAGAAGTGCCTGCGCCATCTTGCGCCGGGCGGAGAGCTGATCTTCATCACGCCGCGCGACTTCCTGAAGGTGACGTCTGCGGTGAAGCTCAACCGCCTGATGCTCGCCGCCGGGACGATCACCGACGCGATCGAGCTGGGGGACGCGCGCGTGTTCAACGATGCGGTGCCGAACTGCCTGATCTGGCGCTTCGAGAAGGACAGTTTCGGGCGCACGATGCGCTACGCCGAGATCGGCAGCGCCGACGACCTGACCGCGGCACTCGCGGCGCCGTCCTGGCAGACGCGCCATCTGCTCGAATGCGGCGGTCACCTGATGTTTGCGCGCGGCGATTATCCGCTGCGCCTGTCCGACGTCGCCTTCGTCAAGGTCGGAGCGGTGTCGGGGGCGGACCACATCTATGCCGACGAGCACGTGGGCAACCGCGACTTCGTCTGCTCGTCGACGGTCAAGACCGGGCATACGCGACGCATGCTATGGGTCGAGCCGGGCGAGCCGCCGCCGGCGGCGCTCGTGCCGCACAAGGACCGCCTGATCACGCGCCGCGTGCAGCCTTTCGACGAGCGCAACTGGTGGCATTGGGGGCGTGGCTACTTCCAGTCCGCGCTGCCGCGCGTATATGTCAACGGCCGCACCCGCCAGGCGCGCCCCTTCTTCCTGCACGATTGTCCGCATTACGACGGCGCCGTGCTGGCGGTGTTTCCGCGCCGCACCGACGTCGATCTCGCCGCCTTCCGCGACGCCCTGAACGTCGTGGACTGGGCCGACCTCGGCTTCGTCTGCGACGGTCGTTACATCTTCACGCAGCGCAGTCTGGAAAATGCGCCGCTGCCGGAGCACTTTCGCCCCTTTGCCGCAGTCTGAACGACACGGGCGCGATCTACTGTAATATTGGCCGCAAACTATCCGCCGCAGTGCGCCCGCCTGCGGCGCTTTTTTCGGGAAATCCCTCATGGTCCCTCACCTGACGACCGCGCTGACCGGTCCGCTGCTGGAACTGGAAAAGCGTTTTCTCGACCACGCCACCGAAATCGAGCGCTGGATGCGCACGCAGTGGCAGGATCACACGCCGCCTTTCTATGCTTCGACCGACCTGCGAAATTCCGGCTTCAAGCTCGCCCCGGTGGACCTGAACCTCTTCCCCGGTGGCTGGAACAATCTCAACGATGCCTTCATGCCGCTGTGCGTGCAGGCGGCGCAGGACGCGATCGAGCGCGTCTGCCCGGACGCGCGCCAGCTGCTGCTAATCCCCGAAAACCACACGCGTAACCAGTTCTATCTGCAGAACGTCGCGAAGCTCGTCTCGGTGCTGCAACTGACCGGCCTCGACGTGCGCGTGGGCTCGCTCTTGCCCGAGGTCACGGCCCCGACGACGCTCGAACTCGCCAACGGCGGCACGCTGACGCTCGAGCCGCTGGAGCGCCGCGGCACGCGTCTCGGGCTCGCGAACTTCGATCCCTGCGCGATCCTGCTCAACAACGATTTGTCGGGCGGCATCCCGAGCATCCTGAAAGGGCTCGACGAGCAGTGGCTGATCCCGCCGCTGCATGCGGGCTGGCACCGCCGCCGCAAGTCGATCCACCAGGCGGCCTATGATCGCGTGGCACGCGAGTTCGCCGATGTGATCGGCATCGACCATTGGCGCATCAACCCTGAGTTCGGCGTCTGCGGCCAGATCAATTTCCAGGAGCGCACGGGCGAGGAATGCCTCGCCGCGCAGGTCGATAGCCTCTTGCGCCGCATCCGCGAGAAGTACAAGGAATATGAGGTCGACGAGACCCCCTTCGTCGTCGTGAAGGCCGACGCCGGCACCTACGGTATGGGCGTGATGACGGTGCGCGATGCGTCCGAAGTGAAGGGCCTCAATCGCCGCCAGCGCAACAAGATGAGCGTCGTCAAGGAAGGCCTGCAGGTCCACGAAGTGATCATCCAGGAAGGCGTGCACACCTTCGAGACGGTCGATGAGGCGGTCGCGGAGCCGGTCGTCTACATGATGGACCGCTTCGTCGTCGGCGGTTTCTACCGCGTGCACACCGAGCGCGGCCGCGACGAGAACCTCAACGCGCCGGGCATGCACTTCAAGCCGCTCGCGTTCCAGACCTGCTGCTCGCTGCCCGACTGCCGCCAGTCGCCGGACGCCGCGCCGAACCGCTTCTACGCCTATGGTGTGGTCGCGCGCTTGGCACTGCTGGCCGCCTCGGTCGAGATCGAGGAAACCGCGCCGGCCGAAGCCGACCTCGTGGCTTGAGTGAGGGGTGAGGGGGGAATGACCAGCCCGATGTCGCGTAGCCTGAAGATCGCCTTCATCGTCGATCCGCTCGACAAGCTCAAGGCCTACAAGGATTCCAGCATCGCGATGATGCGCGAGGCCGCCGCGCGCGGCCATGCGGTGTTCACGATCCGGCGCGAGGCCTTGACCTGGCGCGATGGCGTCGTCGCGGCGCGCGCGCTTGCGATCCGCCCGACCGCCAACGACCATGCATGGTACGAGCCCGGCGACGAAGCCGTGCTGCCGCTCACCGCCTACGACGCAGTGATCATGCGCCAGGATCCGCCCTTCGACTTCGAGTACGTGACGGCGACCTGGATGCTGGAGCATGCCGTCGCCGGTGGCGCGCGCATCTTCAACGATCCGCGCGCGATCCGTGATCACTCGGAGAAGCTCGCGATCTGCGAATTCCCGCAGCTCGCGCCGACCACGCTGGTCGCGCGCGACGCCTCCGATCTCCACGCCTTCATCGACGAACTCGGCGACGCGATCCTGAAGCCGCTCGACGGAATGGGCGGGAGCCAGATCTTCCGCGTGCGCAAGGACGACCCGAACCGCAACGTCATCGTCGAGACGCTGACGCACGAAGGCCGCCGCACGATCATGGCGCAGCGCTTCCTGCCGGAGATCGTGGAGGGCGACAAGCGCGTGCTGATCGTCGGCGGCGAAGTCGTGCCGTATTCCCTCGCGCGCATCCCGAAGGCGGGCGAGACGCGCGGCAATCTCGCCGCGGGCGGGCGGGGCGTGGCGATGCCGCTGACCGAACGCGAACGCGAGATCGCCGAGACGCTCGCGCCGGTGCTCGCGGCGCGCGGCCTGCTGATCGTCGGGCTCGACGTCATCGGCGGGCATCTCACCGAGATCAACGTCACCAGTCCCACCTGCTTCGTCGAGATCGCCACCCAGACCGGTTTCCCGGTTGCGGGCCTCTTCGTCGACAAGCTCGAGCAGGCCTGCCGCTGATGGCGGGGGCGGCGATCCTGCGCCGCGTGCGCGCGGCGTTCGCGGCGCTGGTCGTTGTGGCGCTGCTCGCGTCCTGCGCCAAGCCGCCGGAACTGCATCGCCAGGAAGGCTATGTCTTCGGCACGCGCGTCGATCTGACGGTCTACGGCGAGTCGGCCGAGGATTCCGCTGCGGCGATGAACGAGGTGCTGCGCGAATTCGATCGCCTGCACCGCACTTACCACGCATGGCAGCCGTCCGAACTCACCGCGCTGAACGAGTCCATCGGGCGCGGGGAAGTGGCGACAGTGTCCGACGAGCTCGCCGGCATGCTGAAGGACGCGGCCCGCCTGTCCGAACTGGGGGATTCGCTGTTCAACCCGGCGCTCGGCGAGCTGATTGCGCTGTGGGGCTTCCAGGCCGACGAATTTGTCGCCCGCCTGCCTGATCCGGACGGGATACGAACGGTGCTCGACGCGCGGCCGCGGATGAGCGACCTCGTGATCGAGGGCAATCGCGTCAGCAGCCGAAACCCCTCGGTGCGCCTCGACCTCGGCGGCTACGCGAAGGGCTACGCGCTCGATCGCGCGGCGGCGATCCTGCGCGCGCGCGGCATCCACAACGCGCTGATCAACATCGGCGGCAACGTCATGGCGCTCGGCAAGAAGGGCGACGCGCCGTGGCGGCTGGGCCTGCAGCATCCGCGCAAGCCCGAGCCGATGGCGACGCTGCCGCTCTACGACGGCGAGGCGATCGGGACCTCGGGCGACTACCAGCGTTACTTCGAGCTCGACGGCGTGCGTTACTCGCACCTGATCGACCCTCGCACCGGCGCCCCCGCGACGGCGACGCAGTCGATGACGGTGCTGGTCACGCCGCGCGCGAATGCCGGCACGCTGTCCGACGCCGCGAGCAAGGCCCCCTTCATTGCCGGCGACGGCTGGCGCGAGTACACGCGCCGCTACGGCATCGACCATGCGCTGCGCGTGGCGGCCGACGGTCACATCGAGGTCACGCGCGAACTGCGCGCGCGGCTGCAGTTCATGGAAGGCGTCGGACCCATCACCGTCGTCGACTGAGCCGCAGAGCGGCAGCGCACCCTATGCCACCGATCCGCCCCCATCTCGATCGTTTCGCCGTCACATTGATGGTCGGGCTGTGCACGATCTGGGGTCTGCAGCAGGTTGCAATCAAGGTCGCGAGCGTCGGCGTGTCGCCGATGTGGCAGGCGGGATTGCGTTCGCTCGGCGCGACTCTCGTGATCTGGGTCTGGGCGCGCGGTCGGGGCCTGCGGCTGGCCGAGCCTGATCGGACGCTGCTGCCGGGACTCGTCGCCGGACTGCTCTTTGCCGCCGAGTTCGCGCTGATCTTCGCCGCGCTCCAATACACGAGCGCGTCGCGCGGCGTGATCTTCCTCTATACCGCGCCCTTCATGGTCGCCGTCGGCGCGGTGTGGCTGCTGCCGCACGAACATATGCGCCGCCCCCAGTGGATCGGCATGGCGCTCGCCTTCGTCGGTGTCGTCGCGCTCTTCGGCGAAAGCCTGCTGCGGCCGTCCGGCCGCGCCTGGATCGGCGACCTGATGATGCTCGGCGCCGCGGTCATGTGGGCCGCGACGACGCTGACGGTCAAGGCCAGTCCCCTTGCGCGGGCATCGGCCGAGAAGACGCTGCTCTACCAGCTCGGCGTGTCGGCGCTCGTCCTGCTGCCGCTGTCGCCGGCCCTCGGTGAGCCCGGCCTGTTCGCTCCGACGCCTTCGGTGTGGGCGAGCCTCGTCTTCCAGACCGTGATTGTCGCCGCGGCAAGCTATCTCGCGTGGTTCTGGCTGATCTCGCAGTATTCGACGACCCGCCTGTCGTCCTTCTCCTTCCTGACCCCGGTGATGGGCGTGCTCGCTGGCGCGCTGCTGCTCGGCGAAACGCTGACGCCCGCGATCTACGGCGCGCTGCTGCTGGTCGGCACCGGGATCTGGATCGCCAACCGGCCGGCTCCGGGCAAGTGACGGGGCGTCCGCCTCACCCGGCGCCTGCCTCCTCGCGTAGCCAGTCCGCGAAGCAGGCGACTTCGCGGCGCGGCGTCCCCGGCCCGAGCACCAGCCAGTAGCCGCGATCGGTCATCTCCAGCCGGCCGTTGCCGACGACGGCAAGGCGCCCCTCGGCGACCAGCTGATCGACCAGGCGTTCGCGCCCGATCGCAATGCCCTGGCCCGCGACCGCAGCCTGGATCAGCTGGTCGTAGTGATTGAAGACGAGCACTGCGCGCGGTCGCACGTTCTCGAGCTTCATCGCGGCGAGCCAGTCCGTCCAGCGCAGCCAGGGATAGTGCGGATCGTCGAAGTCGAGCAGCGTCGTCTCCGGCAAGGTCCGTGCGTCAAGCGGGCGTGCCGCGATCGTCGGCGTTGCGACCGGAATCACCGTCTCGCCGAAGAGGCGTTCCGCCCCGGGCGGCGCCTCGCGGTTCGCGCAGTAGCGGACTGCGATGTCGATGTCTTCGCGCGCGAGATCGAGCGTCCGATTGCTCGCCGCCACCCGCACGTCGATATCCGGATGCCGCTGCTGGAAGCGCGACAGCCGCGGCACGAGCCATAACGCCGAAATGCCGATGCTCGCTGTCACGGTCACGGGACGTGGTCCGGAGTGGGCGAGCGCGTCGGCGAGCGCCGCGTACTCTTGCAGCCAGCCTTCGGCGGCGCGCGCGAGGCGTTCGCCCTCGGGGGTCAGTGCAAGGCTGCGCACGCCGCGCACGAAGAGCGGCACGCCGAGCGCTGTCTCCAGCGTCTGCACCTGCCGGCTGATCGCCGACTGCGTGAGGAAGAGCTCTTCGGCCGCGTGCGTGAAGCTCAGGTGGCGCGCCGCGGCGACAAAGCCGCGCAGCGGGTCCAGCGGCGGAATCTTTCCGAGCGGCTTATGCATGAGATTTGTGCATGCGACAGATGCGGTTTTTCCGTTTGCTCCGGCATTTATGAATGACGATACTTCACGCGTGGCAAAAGCGGTAGCGCCGCATCACGACGACGCGCCCTGCGCCCACGAGGAGTAAAAAAATCATGCATACACATACTGAATTCACCCGCGTGACGCTGTCGGCGCGGGAGTCGATGGTTCTCGATCACACGAAGGGCGCCGAAGTCACGGTGCGCAAGGGCTGCATCTGGCTCACGCAGCACGGCGACGGGCGCGACATCGTGCTGAAGACCGGCCAATCCTTCACACTGTCCTTCGACGCCGGTGCGCTGATGACGGGCATCAGCAACGCCGAGGTGATCATTCACAAGTCCTTCGGCGCCGCCAATCGTCGCGGGCATCGGGGCGGCTGGCTGGAACGCATCGCAAGCCTGCTGCACGGCCAACCGGCCAACTCCGTGCGTCGCGTCGCCTGAAAAAGCAGGCTGGGCCGCGATGGGCTACAGTTAGAGCCTGCCTTCGAGGAGCCCGGCGATGTCCCGTCCCCGCATCGAATTCTGGTACGAATTTGCGAGTTCCTACTCGTATCTCTCGGTGATGCGCATCGAGGGGCTGGCGGAGCGGGCCGGCGTCGAGGTCGAGTGGCGGCCCTTCCTGCTCGGGCCGGTCTTTCTCGCGATGGGTTGGAACGACTCGCCCTTCAACATCTACCCGCCCAAGGGACGCTACATGTGGCGTGACCTCGCGCGGCTCGCGGCGAAGTACGAGCTGCCCTTCCAGATGCCGAGCCGTTTTCCGCGCAGCGGCATCCTCGCCGCGCGGGTCGCGCTGCTCGGCGCGGAGGAGGACTGGGTCGCACCCTTCTCGCGTGCCGTGTTGCGCGCGAACTTCGCCGAGGACCGCGACATCGGCGAGGCCGGAGTGATCGGGGAGATCCTGTCTGAGCTGAGCCTGCCGGCGCAGCGCCTGCTCGACGAGGCCGTCACCGACGACAACAAGCTCGCCTTGCGCCGTCAGACCGAGAGGGCGAGCGAGCTGGGACTCTTCGGAGCACCGAGCTTCCGCGTCGGGGAGGAGCTCTTCTGGGGCAACGACCGGCTCGAAGACGCGCTCGAATGGGCGCGCTGTAACGGCTAGCGGTCCGAGCTCAAGACTCGCGCGCGCGGCTACTTGGCGGGTGCGCCCTGCGCGCTTTCCTTTTCCTTCTGCGCCTTGTCTTCCTGATACTTGCGCAGCTTGCGGTCGTAGCGGTCCTTGTCTTCACGCGCCTCGGCGGCGCGCTCGGCTGCATCCGCATTGGCCTTAGCCCGTTCGCGGGCCTTGGCGGCGTCCTTCACCTTCTGGGCGGCTTTCTGCTGCTCGACCGCCTTGACCGCGTTCTCCTGCCGTTCGCGCTGTGTCTGCGCCACCGACGGGTCGGGCGGCAGGACCTGTGACGTCGGGTCAGTCTCGGGGGCGGGCCGGGTCGGTGCATCGGTGCCTGCGCTGCGTCCGGATTCGACGGCCGCACGGCGTTTCTGCCCCGTCTCGATCTTGCTGGCTTCGATCTCCATCGCGCGTGCCTTGCGAACGGTCACCAGCCGCGCTTCCTTCGCCTTGGTGACGCAGCGATTGACCAGCACCACCTTGCGGCAGGCGAGCTGCTGCGCCTCGAGTTCAGCGTCGGCCTTGCCGCGCAACGACTTGGCCTCGTCGCGTAGCGCTGCGGCGCGGGCAAGTTCGGCGGCGTCGGCGGCGGCAGCGGCGTCGGCCTCGTCGTTAGCGTTGGCGGCCGCAACGGCGGAAAGAGGCAGGGCGCATGCGAAGGCGAGCAGCAGGAGCGGAAGGCGGGGCACGATGTCGTGGAGCGGTCGAAGAACAGGGATGGTTAGGATAACGCCTTTGCCGCCCGATTCGCTGACCGCGCTTGCAGCCCGATACGATATGAGGCCCGACGATCCCTTGCGTAGAATGTCGCCTTTGCCTTTCGAAGCCTCGTCGTGATCCAGTTTCGTAACCTCCGCCTCGCGCGCGGCGCCAAAATCCTCGTCGACAACGTCTCGCTGCAGATCCACCCCGGCTGGCGCGTCGGCCTGACGGGAGCCAACGGCACCGGCAAGTCCAGCCTCTTTGCGCTCTTGCGCGGCGGGCTGCACCAGGACCAGGGCGATCTCGACATCCCCGCAGGCTGGCAGATCGCGCACGTCGCGCAGGAGACGCCGGCGCTCGCGAAGGCGGCGATCGAATATGTGCTCGACGGCGACGCCGAACTGCGTGACGTCGAAGCGAAGCTCGCCGCGGCCGAAGCGGCACATGACGGCGCTCACATCGGAGAGCGCCACGCGCGACTGCACGAGATCGGCGGCTACGCGGCGCGCGCCCGTGCGGCGGCACTCCTCGACGGCTTGGGCTTCGTCGGCAACGACGCGGAGCGGCCGGTGTCGGATTTCTCCGGCGGCTGGCGCATGCGGCTCAATCTCGCGCAGGCGCTGATGTGCCGCTCGGATCTCTTGCTCCTCGACGAGCCCACCAACCACCTCGACCTCGACGCCGTGTTGTGGCTCGAACAGTGGCTGCGCGACTACCGCGGCACGCTGCTGCTGATCTCGCACGACCGCGAGTTCCTCGACGCCTGCGTCACGCACATCGCGCACATCGAACAGCAGCGCCTGACGCTCTACACCGGCGGCTACTCGGACTTCGAGCGCCAGCGCGCCGAACGCCTGTCGCAGCAGCAGTCGATGTTCGAGAAGCAGCAGCGCGAGATCGCGCACATCGAGGACTACATCCGCCGCTTCCGCGCGAAGGCCACCAAGGCGCGCCAGGCGCAGAGCCGTATCAAGGCGCTGGAGCGCATGGAGCGCATCGCCGCCGCCCATATCGACACCGCCTTCAGCTTCACCTTCCGCGAAGCGCCGCCCGCGCCGGACCCGCTGCTGCAGATCGAGGATGGCGCCGTGGCCTATGGCGATCGCACGGTGCTCGACCGCGTCCGCCTCACGTTGCGTCCCGGCGAACGGGTGGGCCTGCTCGGGCGCAACGGCGCCGGCAAGTCGACGCTGATCAAGCTGCTGTCGGGCGGCCTGCCGCTCGCCGCCGGTACCCGCACCGAAGGCAAGGGTCTCGCGATCGGCTACTTCGCGCAGCATCAGCTCGAAACCCTGCGCCCCGACGAATCCCCGCTGCAGCACCTGACGCGTCTCGACCCGGCGACGCGCGAGCAGGAACTGCGCGACTACCTCGGCGGCTTCGATTTCCGCGGCGATGGCGTCGGTAGCAGCTCGACGCCGGCGACGACCCCCTGCGGCCCCTTCTCGGGTGGCGAAAAATCGCGCCTCGCGCTCGCGCTGATGATCTGGCAGCGGCCCAACCTGCTGCTGCTCGACGAACCGACGAACCACCTCGACCTCGAGATGCGCCACGCACTGACGCTCGCGCTGCAGGACTTCGAAGGCGGCATGGTGCTCGTGTCGCACGACCGGGCGCTCTTGCGCGCGACCTGCGACCGCTTCGTACTTGTCGACGACGGCCGCATCCAGCCCTTCGACGGCGACCTCGACGACTACCGCGACTGGCTCGCCGAGCGTCGCGCGCAGGTGGCGGAAGCGGCGAAATGCCCGGACCGCGCCGCCGACAAGGCCGCGCGCAAGGCCGAACGCGAGCAGTCCGCCGCCGAGCGTCAGGCACGTCTTGCCGCCCGCCGCCCGCTAGTCAAGGAACTCGATCAGATCGAAAAGAAGATGGCCGGCTGGCAGGGCGAGAAGAAGCTGCTCGATGCGCGCCTCGCCGACCCGGCGCTCTACACGTCGGGCGACACGAGCCAGCTGCAGACGCTCCTCAAGCGCCAGGCCGAGCTCGCCGACTGGATCGACACCGCCGAGCTGCGCTGGCTGGAAATCTCGGAGACGCTGGAGTCGCTGCCGGCGGACTGAGGGTGCGGCACGTCGCGGGGCGGGAGTCCGGCCCGCCCTGTGTCCCGCGATGCCTTGGGATCAGGCGCCTGCGATCCACCGCGCCGGGTCGATGCCCCACTTGTCGAAGTCTTCGTGCTCGATGATCACGTCGTTCGACTTCGCCAGGTCCACGAGCTGCGGCGTTACGTAGCAGCGCTTGAGCGCGTCGAACATCACGAGCACGGTCGGCTGCAGCAGGTGCTCGCTGTTTTGCCCCTGCACGACGGCGAGCTTGCCGCTTTCGAGGCGTACCAACGAGCCGCTCGGATAGATGCCGACCGAGCG
Organism: Aromatoleum sp.; assembly: GCF_035254505.1. Taxonomy (GTDB): domain Bacteria; phylum Pseudomonadota; class Gammaproteobacteria; order Burkholderiales; family Rhodocyclaceae; genus Aromatoleum. Next base: position 16,278 of record NZ_DATFAO010000110.1, read on the forward strand.
GATGAAGGTGTGCACGAGCTTGGGGTCGAAGTGGTACTTGCTCCATTCGAGGAGCTTCCTCAGCGCCTGCGTCGGCGGCATGCCCTTGTGGTAGACGCGATTCGACGTGATCGCGTCGTAGACGTCGACGATCGCCCCCATCTGCCCATACAGGCTGATCTCGCTGCCCTTGAGCTTGTTCGGATAGCCCGTGCCGTCGTAGCGCTCGTGGTGCTGTGCGGCGACGTCGAGCGCGATCTCGCTGATGCCCGGCGTGTGCTGAAGGATGATCTTGCTCTGCACGACGTGCGATTTCATCTTGTCGAACTCGGCCTCGGTCAGCTTGGCCGGCTTGTTGAGGATGTCGTCGGGCACCTTGGCCTTGCCGACGTCGTGCAGCAGCGCGCCGATCGAGATCTCCTTGATGACCTCGCGCGGTAGCTCCAGTGTGCGCGCGAAGCTCGTCAGCAGCGCGCACACCGACACCGAGTGCATGAAGGTGTAGTCGTCGTGGTCCTTCAGGTGCAGCAACGGCAGCAGCGCAT
>NZ_DATFAO010000111.1:0-83762 GCF_035254505.1 Aromatoleum sp.
TGGCTCGACGGCAGCGGAAATCTGCACCGGCACGAAACCCGCCTCGACCCGCCCCGTCATATCAACGGCGTCGGGCGTGCGACGGCTCGGCGGCTGGATACCCCGCTCGCGCATCCAGCGATGCACTTGGTTTGCGTTCAGGCCGTTGGCCAAGGCGACGCCGGCCACCGAGACGCCCGGCTCGCGGCAGGCCGAGATCACCGACTGCTTGAATGCTTCGCTGTGAGTACGCCGGCCTCGGCGCGGGATGACGACCTCCATAGTGTCCACGATCGAACGTTCGTGGACACTATCTTCAATGGGCCAAGGCAACGGGAGAAGGTGGGTTCGCCGGGCGCTTACCGTGAGGCTGCGTGCCTCGATTTCGAGTCCTCACGGAGTAGCCGTCCAGTGACCGGATTTTCCGCCGAGTTTTTCGACGAGTTGAATTCCGTCCATCCGCATGCCGCGATCGACGGCCTTGCACATGTCATAGATCGTCAGCAGGCTGACATTCAAGGCGGTCAAGGCTTCCATTTCAACGCCCGTTCGACCGACGGTCTCGGCAGTGACGGTACAGGTGATGCAATGGGACGCGTCATCGAGAGCAAAGTCGACCGCCACGCGGGTCAGGGGGATCGGGTGGCAGAGCGGGATGAGTTCGCTGGTGCGTTTCGATGCCTGGATCGCGGCGATGCGGGCGATGCCGAGGACGTCGCCTTTCTTGGCGGTGCCCGACTGCACCATCGCGAACGTCTCGGGCTTCATGCTGATGCGGCCCGTTGCAACGGCGACACGGCGCGTTTCCGCTTTGCCGCCGACGTCCACCATGTGCGCCTGGCCCTGGGAATCGAAATGCGTGAGGGTTGCGGAGGGGGCGGTTGGGCTGGTCATCTGGCAGTTTTCTCGACGAGAACTACAGGCGGATACATTCCACGCTGAATGGTTGGCTGGTCGTGGGTATCATAGCATCCGATGCTTAGACGACTCCTTACCCTTCTATTGGTGTTTGCGCTGATTCCGCGCTTGAATGCGGCGGATCTGCCAGACTTGGGCGACGTATCGGCTTCCGATCTTTCTCCGCTTGCCGAGCGCAAGCTTGGGGAGTCGATCGTGCGCGATTTGCGATGGCGAGATCCCGCTTACCTGGACGACCCCGAAGTCGAGGATTACGTCGTGACCATAGGACGCCGGCTCGTTGCACACAGTCCTGCGTCACAGCAGGATTTCGATTTCTTCGTCATTCGTGACACGACGCTCAATGCGTTCGCGCTGCCGGGCGGTTTTATCGGGGTCCATACGGGGCTGCTGCTGGCCGCAGAGTCAGAGTCGGAACTGGCGTCGGTGTTGGGGCACGAAATTGCTCACGTGGCCCAACGACACATCGCACAAATGTTCGGCAAGCAGGGGCAGACCAGCATGATGATGCTTGCCTCGCTGCTGGTGGCGGTGTTGGCCGCGCGGAGCAGTTCTCAGGTCAGCGAGGCGGCGATCGTCGCAGGGCAGGCGGGAGCGATACAGTCACAGCTTGCGTATACGCGCGACTTCGAGCGCGAGGCCGATCGGATCGGACTGCAGATTGTCGAGGGGGCCGGCTACGACGTCCGTGGAATGCCCGCGTTCTTCGAGCGCCTGCAGCGCGCGAGCCGCCTCTACGAGAACAATGCGCCCAGCTATTTGCGGACGCACCCGCTGACCGGCGAGCGGATCGCGGACATGGAGAACCGTGTCGGGCAGATGCATTATCGGCAGGTGGTCGATTCGCAGGACTTCGCGTTCATGAAGGCGAAGCTGCGAGTCGCCGGCGAGCCGGCCGCCGACGCTGTTCGCGAGTTCGAGGGGTTGTTGGCGAAGCAGCCCAACGACGCGGCGGCGCGTTACGGACTCGCCAGAGCCTTGCTGTCGGCCGGGCGAGCAGAGGATGCGGGTCGAACGCTCGAGCCGCTCAGAGTGTCGGTAAAACCGTCGATGTTCGTTGACTCGCTGGCCGCCGAACAGCGTGCCGCGGTGAGTGATCGCGAGGGCGCGGTGAAGATCCTGCAGACGGCTCAGAATAGATTCCCGGAGAGTCGATCGGTGCGCTATTCGCTGATTGAGACTTTGCTGCAGGCCGGAAGAGGAGCCGAGGCGGGGGCGATTGCTCGCGCCGGTGTGCAGAGCAAGGCCGATGATCCGCGCATGTGGGCGTATGTAGCGCGGGCGGAAGCGGCGCAGGGGCACCGCGCGGGGCAGCACCGGGCGCAGGCGGAAGTCTACGTGTTGCGCGGAACCTTGCCTGCGGCGATCGAGCAGTTGGATCTGGCTCGGCGCGCGGGTGATGCGGATTTCTATGAGTCGTCGGCCATAGACGCGCGGATGCGCGAGTTGAAGGAAAAAGCCAGGGACGAGAAGCTGGAGCGGCAGCGAAGCGGTCGCTGACGACTGGCGGCGGTAGGGTAGAATCGATTCAAGTGTAATTACGGATACGTGACAATGGAATTTGACAAGGAAGTCGATGCGCGCGGATTGAACTGTCCGCTGCCGATCTTGCGTGCCAAGAAGATGCTTGCGGAGATGATTACCGGGCAGGTGGTGCGGGTGCTGGCGACAGACCCGGGTTCAGTGAAGGATTTCCAGGCATTTGCGCGCCAGACTGGGAACGAACTGCTTCGTCAGGGCGAGACGGTGGATAACGCCTTCGAGTTTTTCCTGAAGCGCAAGTAGTTGGACATGCCGCGATGAAAAGGGGCGCGCGCCGTATGGCGAGCGCCCCTTGCTACTTTTTGGGGCTGCGAAGCGGTCAGCGATTCGCGAGCTTTTCCAGTTGGGGTCGGAGTTTCTCCAGGGACGCGCTGAAGGCCGTGAGACGTTCGCGCATCTGCTGCACCACGGCGGCCGGGGCGCGTTGGACGAAACCGGCGTTACCGAGTTGGTTTTGGGCTTTGCTGATCTCGCCTTCGAGGCGCGCGATTTCCTTCGAGATGCGCTCACGTTCCGCCGCGACGTCGATTTCGACACGCAGCATCAGCTTGAACTCGCCCGCGATTGAAACCGGCGCGAGCTCGTCGTTGCCGATGTCGGCCACGACCTCGACGTCCGACAGACGTGCTAGGCCCGCGATGTAGGGGGCGTAGGTGGACAGCGTTTCGGCCTTGCCGGCGGCGACGAGCGGCATGCGCTGGGCCGGGGAGATGCCCATTTCGCTGCGCAGGTTGCGGCAGGTGCCGATGATCGCCTTGAGCTCGGCGATTTTCGCTTCGCTCGCTTCGTCGAGTCGACCGAGGTCGGCCTGGGGATAACGGACCCGCATGATGCTTTCCGCGTCCTTGCGGCCGGCGAGGGGGGCGACGGTCTGCCACAGCTCTTCGGTGATGAAGGGGATCAGCGGGTGGGCGAGGCGCAGCACGGTCTCGAGCACGCGCAGGAGCGTGCGGCGGGTTGCGCGCTGCTGGGCCGGCGTCCCGTTCTGGATCTGGACTTTCGCGAGTTCGAGGTACCAGTCACAGTATTCGTCCCACACGAACTCGTAGAGCGCCTTGGCGACGAGGTCGAAGCGGTAGTCCTTGAAGTGCTGGGCGATGTCGGCTTCGGCGCGCTGCACGCGCGAGACGATCCAGCGATCGACGAAGGAGAAATCGAGCGTTTCGGCATTGCAGGCCGCCGTGCCGACGGACGCGTCGATGCCGCAGTCCTGGCCTTCGCAGTTCATCAGCACGAAGCGGGTGGCGTTCCACAACTTGTTGCAGAAGTTGCGGTAGCCTTCGCAGCGCGAGAGGTCGAACTTGATGTCGCGGCCCGGCGTGGCAAGCGAGGCGAAGGTGAAGCGCAGCGCGTCGGTGCCGAAAGCGGCGATGCCCTCCGGGAATTCCTTGCGCGTCTTCTTCTCGATGCTCTGCGCCTGCTTGGGGTTCATCAGGCCGAACGTGCGCTTCTTGACGAGTTCATCGACGGCGATGCCGTCGATGAGGTCGATCGGGTCGAGGACGTTGCCCTTCGATTTCGACATCTTCTGGCCTTCGGCGTCGCGAATGAGGCCGTGGACGTAGACGTCGCGGAAGGGGATCTTGCCCGTGATGTGCTTGGTCATCATGACCATGCGGGCGACCCAGAAGAAGATGATGTCGAAGCCGGTGACGAGGACCGACGACGGCAGGTAGAGGTCGAGCGCGTCGTTCGACTTGGCGGGCCACTCCGGCGTCCAGTCGAGCGTGGAGAAGGGCCACAGCGCGGAGGAATACCAGGTGTCGAGGACATCCTCGTCACGGCGCAGCTTCCCGGTGTAGCCGTCCTTGGCGGCGAGCGCCTGCGCCTCGGCTTCGTTCTGCGCGACCCACACCCGGGCGTCGCCTTCGACATCGGCGTACCACGCGGGGATCTGGTGGCCCCACCACAGCTGGCGCGAGATGCACCAGTCCTGGATGTTGTTGAGCCACTGGTTGTAGGTGTTGACCCAATTCTCGGGGTAGAAGCGGATCTCGCCCGAGGCGACGCAGTCGAGCGCTTTCTCGGTGATGCTTTTGCCGTCCGCGCCGGGCTTCGACATCGCGACGAACCACTGGTCGGTGAGCATCGGCTCGATGACGGCGCTGGTGCGGTCGCCGCGCGGGACCATCAGCTTGTGCGGCTTGATTTCAGCGAGCAGGCCCAGGGCTTCGAGGTCCTGCACGATGACTTCGCGCGCGACGAAGCGGTCGAGGCCGCGGTATTTTTCGGGTGCGTCGTCGCTGACGTGGGCGTCGAGGCGCAGGATGCTGATCATCGGCAGTTTGTGGCGCAGGCCGACCGCGTAGTCGTTGAAGTCATGCGCGGGCGTGACCTTGACGCAGCCAGTGCCGAATTCGCGATCGACGTATTCGTCGGCGATGATCGGGATGTCGCGATCGCAGAGCGGCAGCCGGACGGTCTTGCCGATCAGGTGGGCGTAGCGTTCGTCTTCCGGATGGACCATCACGGCGACGTCGCCGAGCATGGTCTCCGGGCGCGTCGTCGCGACGGTGAGGCCCTTGAGATCACCGATCGGGCCTTCGCTGAAGGGGTAGGTGATATGCCACAGGAAGCCGTCTTCTTCCTCGGAGACGACTTCGAGGTCGGACACGGCGGTGCCGAGCTTCGGGTCCCAGTTGACGAGGCGCTTGCCGCGGTAGATCAGGCCTTCGTTGTAGAGGCGGACGAAGGTTTCGGTGACGATCTTGGAGAGGCCTGCGTCCATTGTGAAGCGTTCGCGCTTCCAGTCGGGCGAGGTGCCCATGCGGCGCATCTGGCGGGTGATGGTGCCGCCCGAGTATTCCTTCCACTCCCAGACCTTTTCGAGGAATTTCTCGCGGCCGAGATCGTGACGGGAGATGCCCTTCGCGTCGAGCTGGCGTTCGACGACGATCTGTGTCGCGATGCCGGCGTGGTCCGTGCCTGGTTGCCACAAGGTGTTCACGCCCAGCATGCGGTGGTAGCGGGTGAGCGCGTCCATGATGGTCTGGTTGAATCCGTGGCCCATATGCAGCGTGCCGGTGACGTTCGGCGGCGGCAGCAGGATGCAGAAGGCGTCGGGGTTCGACTTGTCGAGGCCGGCGTCGAAGTAACCGCGCGATTCCCATTCCGGATACCAGCGGGCTTCAATGTCCGCCGGCTCAAAACTCTTGGCCAGTTCCATGGTGTGCTCAGGGGCTTGAGGGCAAAAGGCGAATTATAGCGGATGGACGCGCTCATCCCTTGGCCGGGATGGCGCGTCGATGGCTGGCCCGTGCCGGGTCAGTCGGTAATGTCCGTGTTTTTCTCGAGGCTGCGCGAGATGTGTTCGGATAGCGTCGGGAGAAGCGTGGCGCGCAGGTGGGCGAGGGCCTCTTCCTGCAGGCGGGCGGAAAGCTTGTCGAGTTCGCGGTGTAGCAGTTGGGGGAGCTCGATGGCGAACCAGGACTCGACGGCGCGGGCGATCTCGGTGTCGAGGCTGATGAGCTGTTCGGCGAGTTCCGAGACGGGCTGTGCATGCAGGGCTGCCGCGGGCGGGAGCGGCGCAGGTGGGACAGGCGTGGCAGGTGGCGCAGGTGCTGCGACCGGCGCAGATGGTGTGGCTGCAGGCGCGGGAGGCGCGGCAGAAGGTGGAGAGGGAACGGAGGGGGGCGTCAAAACCGCAATGGGGGCGCTCGGCTGCGGAGCGGCCGTCAGTTCGGATGGGTCGACGACTTCGGTGAGCAGCGGGAGGTCGTCCTCTTCGAGCGAGATGAAGACGTCTGCTTCGGGTTGCGAGTCGTGATGCGGTTCCATTCCGCGATGCCGCCGCAGGAGGGCATCGGCCTTGTCGAGAAGCATGTCTGCGGCCTTCAGTTCTTCGTCGGTTTCGTCGCCGCGCGGGCGCGACCAGTTGCTCATATTGCCTCCCGGCGCACGGCGTCGAATGCTTGGAGGGGCAGATCGAGGTTCTTGTAGTGTTTCCAGCGGGCCCTGGCCGGTCCTTTCTGCGCTTCGTCCTGGCCGATGATTTCGATCAGCATGCGGAACTGCTCGATCTCGGGCGGAACGTCATCCGCCAGATTGAACAGAATCTCGTGGTGTGGCCACTCCGCCGGGGCATCCGCGCGACCGATGATCACGGGAGTCTCGGGCGCGAGGGGCGTGCCGGCCATTACGTGCGGGATGAACGCGAGCTGGTGGAAGCTCCACAGAAGTTGGTCGAGTTGCCGCGCTGCCGAGCCGTCGGGGACGCGCAGCGCCACCTTGCGCCCACCCGCGAAGGCCCGCTCGGCCAGTTCGCATGCGAGTGCGAGCGGGTTTTCGGCGTTGTGGTAGAACTGCACGCGCGGCATGGAACGGTCGGTTCCGACTAGGCCTGTCCGCCCTTGCTGCGGGCGATCAGGAACTCGGTGAGCAGGGGCACGGGCCGGCCCGTCGCGCCCTTCGCGTCGCCCGACACCCAGGCGGTGCCGGCGATGTCCAGGTGCGCCCACTTATAGGCTTTGGTGAAGCGGGCGAGGAAGCAGGCTGCCGTGATCGTGCCGCCGTAGCGACCGCCGATGTTGGCCATGTCCGCGAAGTTGCTCTTGAGGAGTTCCTGATATTCGTCCCACAGCGGGAGTTGCCAGGCGCGGTCGCCCGAGGCGGTGCCGCAGTCGACGAGTTCCCTCGCGAGGGTCTCGTCGTTGGCGAGCAGGCCGCTGGGGATCTTGCCGAGGGCCACAACGCAGGCGCCCGTAAGGGTGGCGATGTCGATGACGCAGTCCGGCTTGAAGCGCTCGGCATAGGTCAGCGCGTCGCAGAGGATCAGACGGCCTTCGGCGTCGGTATTCAGGATCTCGATCGTCTGTCCGCTCATCGAGGTCACGACGTCGCCCGGTTTGGTCGCTGCGCCGCCGGGCATGTTCTCGGTGGTCGGGACGATGCCGACGACGTTGATCGGCAGCGCCATCCTCGCAATCGCCTTGAAGGTGCCGAGCACGCTTGCCGCGCCGCACATGTCGAACTTCATCTCGTCCATCTCGGCGCCGGGCTTCAACGAGATGCCGCCGGTATCGAAGGTAATGCCCTTGCCGACGAGGACGACCGGCTTGTCCTTGGATTTGCCGCCCTTGTAGTGGAGGACGACGAACTTAGGCGGTTCGTGGCTGCCGCGGGCGACGGAAAGCAGCGAGCCCATGCCGAGCTTTTCCATGTCCTCGCGTTCGAGCACTTCGACCTTCAGCTTGTACTGTTTGCCGAGCTCCAGCGCCGTTTCGGCGAGATGCGTCGGCGTGCAAACGTTGCCGGGCAGGTTGCCGAGGTCTTTGGCGAGCGCCATGCCTTCGGCGATGGCTTGGCCGCGCTTGACGGACACTTCCATGTCGGCAGTGATCATGTTGCCCGTGAGGAGAACGATCTTGCGCGCGCCGCGGCGCTTGGTGTCCTTGCTCTTCCCCTTCGTCGCGTCGAAGCGATAGGCGCCGTCAGCGATCGCGCGGGAGAGTTGCTGCAGAGCCCATTCATTGTCGCGGCCCGGGACGGCGACGTCGCCGAGGCATACGCCTGCATCGTGCGACGGGGAGGCCGCGAGGACCTTGGCGGTGGTGTTGGTTGCGTCGCGCCAGGCGCGGTCGCCGAACTCGTCCTGCTTCCCGAGGCTGACGACGACGATACGTTCGGCGTTGCTGCCTGGGAGGTCGTGGAGCGTGAGTTGCGAGCCAGCCTTGTCGTCGAGGTCGCCGCGGGCGAGGATCGCCGCGAGCTTGCCCTTGGAGGCCTTGTCGAGGGCGGCGGCGGCCTCGGTGAGTATTCCGCCGGCGAAGGCGCCCACGACCAGGCTGCCCGTCTTGAGTTTTTCCGGGGCACCGGTCTTTATGGTAAATTCCACGTCCAGCTCCTTATCAAGACTCGTCGTTCCGATTGCCGCCGATTATGGCTCCCAGCGGCTGACGCGTCAAAAAGGCTTCCCCCAACGCATATCGAATCCATCTAGCGCGATGATTTTCAGCCGCGCCCTCCAGCGTGAATTTGCCCAGTCGGCGGCCGGCGTATTCGTTGCGCTGTTCGCCGTTCTGATTACGACCGTCCTGATCCGGCTGCTAGGGCAGGCCGCGGGCGGACGGGTGCCCTCGGATGCCGTGCTCGCGCTGATCGGGTTCGGCGCATTGACCCAGTTGCCGATCGTGCTGTCGCTGACCTTGTTCATCGCGGTGCTGATGCCCTTGTCGCGCTCGTACCGCGATTCGGAAATGGTGGTTTGGTTTGCGTCGGGTTTGCCGCTCACGGCTTTCATCCGCCCGGTGTTGCGCTTTGCGGTGCCGCTGGTGCTAGCGATCGGCGCGGTGACGCTGTTCCTGGCGCCTTGGGCGCAGATGAAGAGCGCCGAGTTCCAGGCGAAGCTCGATTCGCGGGACGATGCTGCACGCGTGGCCCCGGGCGTCTTCCGGGAGTCGGCCGGCGCGCAGCGCGTGTTCTTCGTCGAAATGGGGTCGGGGGAAGACGGCAAGGTGCGCAACGTGTTCGTCAGCTCGGAGCAGGAGGGGCGCATCGGCGTGATCGTCTCGGCCGAGGGGTCGCTGTACACGGAGCCGAACGGCGACCGTTACGTCGTGCTGGAGCACGGGCGCCGCTATGACGGCGAGCCGGGGTCGCCGGAATACCGCGTGATGGAGTTCGACCGGTATTCGGTGCTGATCGAGGAACACAAGGTGGCCGGTCAGGCGGGGAAGGCGCGGGGGATGACTACGCTGGAACTGCTGCAGTCGCCCAACACGCGAAACCTCGGTGAGTTCCTCGGGCGGATCGGCGTGCCGGTGGCGGCCCTGCTGCTGGCGCTGATGGCCATCCCGCTGTCCTTCGTCAATCCGAGGGCGGGGCGGACGAACAATGTGATCATCGCGCTGTTGACCTACCTCGTTTATAGCAACGCGATTGGTTTGTTTCAGGCCTGGGTGTCGCAGGGGCGCGTGCGCTTCGAGCTAGCCGTCTGGCTGCCCCACGTCGTGGTGCTGGGAGTCCTCGCGCTGATGTTCTACCGTCGGCTGGCGATCTTCCCGTTCTGGAGGACGCGCCCATGAGGTCCGTGCTGACCCGCTATCTGACGCGGGAAATTCTTAGTGCGTCGGGAACGGTCCTGCTGGCCTTCCTGGGGCTGTTCGCGTTCTTCGATTTCCTCAACGAACTCGACTCGATCGGCAAGGATGGCTACGAGCTTTACCAGGCAGTCATCTATGTCGTGATGATCATTCCGGGCCGGGTGTACGAACTGCTGCCGGTCGCGGTGCTGATCGGCACGCTTTACGCGTTGACCACGCTTGCCCGGCATAGCGAGATCACGGTGATGCGGGTCTCGGGGATGTCGACGGTCCGGATGCTGCGCGTGCTGATGGGGATCGGCGTGATCTTCGTCGTCGCGATCTTCGTGTTCGGGGAGTACATCGCGCCTCCGGCCGAGCGTGCGGCGCAGCAATGGCGGCTGGTCGCGACGAATTCGACGGTGTCGAGCCATTTGCGCTCGGGACTGTGGGTCAAGGACGGTCCGCGTTTCATCAACGTGCAGACCTTGCTGCCCGATCGCAGCATGCAGGACGTGCGCATCTACGAATTCGACGAACAGCACGGTCTGCGTTCGATCAGCGATGCGCAGACCGGGCGTTACAAGAACCACCAGCAGGCGTGGGTGCTGGGCAGCGTTCGCCAGACCCGTTTCCTCGGCGATCGCACGGAGGTCGTGGATCTGCCGGAACTGCAATGGTCGTCGGAGCTGACGCCCGAAGTGTTGAGCGTGCTGATGGTGATGCCGGAGCGGATGTCGGTGACGACGCTTTTCGCTTACATCAATCACTTGCGCGAGAACAAGCAGAACGCCGAGCGTTACGAGATCGCGCTGTGGAAGAAGCTGGTCTATCCCTTTGCCGCGCTCGTGATGATGGCGCTCGCGCTGCCATTCGCGCTGACGCACGATCGCATGGGGGGCGTCAGCGTGAAGGTATTCCTCGGCGTGATGCTGGGGATCGGCTTTCACCTGCTCAACGGGCTGTTCTCGAACCTCGGCGTCATCAACGGCTGGTCGCCGCCAATGGCTGCGCTGACGCCCAGCGCGCTATTCCTGTTTGCGGCGGCGGGGATGTTGTTCTGGGTGGAGCGTCGCTGATCGGCCTGGGGCTCGTGAGCCCCATTCCTGCTGTCAGGGGCGGCCGTCCGCGCGGGGTCGAATGAGCCAGGGGCCGAACCGATAGGCGAAGAGCCCGAAGCCGGCGGCAAAGCACAGGGCACTGGCGATCAATACGGCGTGTGCGAACGGAACGGCGAGCGCGGCTGCGAGGCGCAATACCGTTGCGGCGAGCAGGCAGCCGAACGCGGCCGGCATCGGTTGCGGCAATTCCAGCGGGCGTCCGGTGTGTCCGAGCGCCGTGCGACTCATCATTCCGAGCGTCAGCAGACCGACTCCTCCGACGGCGATACTATGCAGCGCGGCGCTCGTGAGCGTCGGCGCGGCAAATGTCGCAAGGCCGTAGAGGCCGACGCCGAGGGCCGTGCATAGGTAGCCGGCGAACAGCACCCATAACAGGGGTTGGCCGAGCACTCGCGGATGCCACCAGCGCATGAGTTGGCGCAGGTTTATCGCGGCCCCGACAAGCCCTGCAGCGCACGTCAGGGCGGCAGGCCCGTTTGCGGCGACCGTCAGCGCCATCACGAGCGGTGCCCCGGTCGCAGCGAAGCCGATCCAGGGAGCGTGGGTGACTTGCGGAATGTTCAAAGCCTTGCTGGTGAAGAACGCGATCACACGCAGGCCCATGAAGAAGATCACCGTCGCGACGATCAGCAGGCCGACGTGCAGCATGTGGCGCGGGTCGATGTCGATGAGGCCGGCGGCCCCCAGATGAAAGGCGAGGTTTCCGGCAGCGAATGCGAGTAGGAGCGGAGGCACGCCGTAATTGCGCCGATTGCGGCTGCGCGCCACAGGGACCGCCAGGCTGAGTGCTGCCCCGACGAAGAACAGCACCGACAGGGCGCCGCCCCAGAGGTTGGAAGTCGGTACGGCAAGCAGCACGATGCGCGCGGCGAGCCACAGGGCGACGAGAAGGGCCAACGTTCGTCCCCGTATCGGCGGCTGGCCCGTCCAGGTCGCTGCGGCGGTGAGGAGGAAACCGACGATGACTGCGCCAGCGTAGCCCCAGATCATTTCATGTCCGTGCCACAGGTAGCCGGGAAGGGCTTCGGTGCCTCCGAAGCCGAAGGCCCAGAAGAGGACGGCGATGGCGCCTTGGAGTGCGGCGAGCAGATAGAAGGGGCGGAAGGCCATCGACAGGAAGGCTTTCCATGTCGGAGGCTGGGGCCCGCGCGGGCGTTTGAAGGGTTCTTCGATGCGGATGATTGCGACCATTGTGCGTTAGCCTGCGCTGAGATTGCCGAGAGCGTGATGCGCGGCGAGCCGCGCGACGTAGCCCAGTTTGAAGAACGCGGCCGCAACGGGCAAGGCGATGTGGCCGACGATCTGCATGAGCAGGCCGAAATGGCTGGCGAAGGGATAGGCCACCAGGATCGCGCCGATCATGACGAGGAGGGAGACGAGCATCGCCGTTCTTCCCAAGGTGAGGGTTTGTCTTGCAGTAAGGGATTTGGCGGACATGATCGCACCCGAGCGAGTCGTTTGGTTAAGATGAATTTAAAATGACGCTTTAAAAGAGTCAACAAAAATGAATCTTTAAGATTTTTTCCCTATAATCCGGTCGTTGACGCTGCGAGTCGCGGCGGGTCAGGAGTTCACATGCATCTCACCCAGCACACCGATTACGCCCTGCGAATGCTGATCTACCTGGGGGCGAACGCCGATCGACTGGTGACGATCGCCGAGGTGTCGGAGCGCTTCGACGTCTCGCGCAGCCATCTGATGAAGGTCGCGAACCAATTGGTGCGCGACGGCTTCGTCGAGGGACTGCGGGGCAAGGGAGGGGGGCTACGGCTTGGGCGGGCTCCGGGCAAGATCAACATCGGCGAGGTGGTGCGCTGCATGGAGCGCGGCATGGAACTGGTCGAATGCTTCGGGGGCGAGAGCCACTGCCTGCTGACCCCGAATTGCAGGTTGAAGGGGGTGCTCGGCAAGGCATTGGAGGCATTCCTGGCGACGCTGGATGGGTACTCGCTGGCCGATCTGCTGGATGCGCCGCAGCGCAGCCTGCTGCAATTCGTGTCCCGCGAAGCGCAGATGCCCGTCGAACGCTAGTCGTTCGAACCCCGGCAATTTTTGAAGTTGAGTGCGGTCAAGTGTCAGCGTTCAAGTAGTCGAGTAAAATACTCGGCTAATAACCCCGCTGGCAGCAGGAGAATTCGGATGTTTTTGAGCGGTCGGAAACGGGCCTTGCAGGAGGCCGAGGCACAGCAGGCGGTGCTCAGGTCGGAGAATGCGGAACTGCGCGAGAGGCTTGCAGGACTGGTTGCCGAACGTGACGAGTTGGCGGCGGAAGCCGATCGGATGCGCGCCGAGCGCGAGACGCTCGAGGGGGTGTTTCGTAACCTCGGCACCTTCGGTCAATCGCTCGACGGCGTGAGCCGATCCTTTCTCGGCTTGGCGACGACCCTCAACAGCGAGCGGGTGTCGGCTGCCGAGGCTGCAAGTCGCTCGGATAGCAGCCGCGTGGCCTTCGAGGGTATCGCGGACAATCTGAAGCGGATGTACGGCACGATCGGCAACGCGTCGCAGAACATCGAGGGGCTGTACCAGCGGGCCGGGGAGATCGGCGGCATCGTGAAACTGATCCGCGAGGTGGCTGACCAAACGAACCTGCTGGCGCTGAATGCGGCCATCGAAGCGGCGCGGGCGGGCGAGGCCGGACGGGGCTTTGCAGTCGTGGCCGATGAGGTGCGGAAGCTCGCCGAAAGGACGGGACAGGCCACCGCCGACATTACCGAGCTCGTGGCGACGATACGCGCGGAGACCGAGACGGCGCGGTCGATCATGCAGGTTGGCGCCGAGGACGCGGCGCGCTACTCGCGGGAGAGCGAGAACGCTGTCGAGAGCATGCGGCACCTGATCGGGCTGTCGCAGCAGATGGAGGCTGCAGTCACCTCTTCGGCAATGTTGGCGAACGTCGAACTCGCCAACATCGAGGAGCTGACGCTGAAGCTTGAGGTATACAAAGTCTTCCTCGGGCTTTCGAAGCTGCGTCCGGAGGAACTCCCGGACGAGACGCAGTGCCGCCTCGGCAAGTGGTATTACGACGGCGACGGCAAGGCGGTGTATGGACGTCTGCCCGGTTATGCTGCACTGGAGAAGCCCCATCGTGCGGTGCACGAGCACGCGCGGCGGGCCGTGGCCTTGTATTACGCCGGGCAGTTCGGGCCGGCGCTGGCGGCCCTCTCGTCAATGGAAGAGGCCAACCTCAGCGTGATGGCTGGCATGGCGCGCATGCTGGAGCAGACGTCGCCGGCGAGGTTCTGATGCAGACGATGGGCGACCTGCTGTCGTGGCTGCGTTCGTTTGCGCCGGTTTCCCAGACGGTCAGCCGGCGTGAGCGCTTTTTCAGCTGCGCCGGCGCGATCGTGGGCTTGTTACTCGCGGAGTGGATCTGCCGTCAGGCGCTGGGTGAAGCGACACCCTGGTTCATTGCGCCGATGGGAGCGTCGGCAGTGCTGCTGTTTGCGGTGCCGTCGAGTCCGCTCGCTCAGCCCTGGGCCATTGTCGGCGGCAATGTCATGGCGGCGCTGGTCGGGGTAACCTGTGCGAAGCTCGTCACCCATCCCGGGCTGGCAGCGGCTTTGGCCGTCGGTATCGCGATCGGCGTGATGTTCCAGTTCAAGTGCCTGCATCCGCCGGGCGGGGCGGTCGCGCTGATGAGTGTGCTCGGCGGTCCGGGAGTGATGCAGTTCGGCTACCGTTTCGCGCTGTGGCCGGTCGCGATCGATTCGCTGGTGCTCGTCACCGCGGCGATCCTGTTCAACGTGGCGATGGGACGCCGTTATCCGCATCGTGCGCATCCCCATGTGCTCGCGAGCGATCCGAAGCATGTCGTTCAGCCTGCCGAACCGATAGCGAGTCCGCAACTGGGCGTAACCCTCGACGACCTGAATGAGGTGCTGCGGGTGCGGGGCGAACTGATCGACGTCAGCAATGACGATCTCGAGGAGATCTTCATGGCGGCCGAGTTGCGTGCCTATCGCCGCTGGTTGGGCCAGATCGGCTGTAGCGACCTGGTAGTGGGCGACGAGGCCGAGGACGTGCCGTCAGGCGGCGGACGTGGCAGGGACCCCGTTGCCGATCGGAAGGAGATGGCGGAGGCGCAAGGCGCCGATCAGGGCTAGGACCACGCACAGCCCGATCGCAGTCGCAACGCCCGGCCAGGTGTCATGCTGCCAGGCGAAGCCTGACAAGGTGCCGATGACACTGCCGCCCAGGTAGTAGCCGGTGAGGTAGACGGCCGTGGCCAAGGCGCGGCGGTCGCCAGCGCGCCGGCTCACCCAGCCGCTCGCCGTGGTGTGGGCGCCGAAATAGCCGAAGGTGAAGATCGCGACGCCGGAAATAACGGCGGCGAGATTGTCTGCGAGGGTAACCATGAGTCCGATGCCGCAGCCGAGAATCATGACCCACAGGACCTGTCGCCGCCCGAGGCGGTCGACGAGCTGGCCTGTCCACGCCGAAGAGAAGCTGCCGACGAGATAGAGCAGGAAGACGCCTCCGATCGCGGTTTGTCCGAGCGAGAAGGGCGGCAGGTGAAGGCGGAAGCCGAGATAGTTGTAAAGGCTGGTGAAGGTGCCCATCAGCAGGAATCCGATCACGAACAGGCTGCGCAGACCGGTATCCGCGAAGAGTTGTGTGATGTTGCGCAGGACCTGAACGGGCCCGCCGCGGCGGGTGCGGAAGTGGCGCGACTCGGGCAGGCAGAGCCAGAAGACGACGGTTGCGATGAGGCCCAACACGCCGGTCGCAGCGAAGGCGATGCGCCATGAGCTGAGGTCGGTCAGCCACGCGACGAGGAAGCGTCCGCTCATGCCGCCGAGCGCATTGCCGCCGATGTAAAGTCCGACTGAGCGCCCCAGCGTGCCGGGGGCGACTTCTTCGCCGAGGTATGCGAGGGCGGAGGCGGGCAGCCCTGCGAGGACCGCGCCGAGCAGCATCCGCAAGACGAGCATCTGCGTGAAATCGGTGACGATCGCCGAGCCCGCGGCCGCGAGCGTGGCGAGTGCGAGCGAGATGCGCATCACCCAGCGCCGGCCGATGCGATCCGACAGGACGCTGGCGGGGATAAGCATCATCGCTAGGGCGGCGGTGCCGAGCGAGACGGAGAGGCTGACCTTGGCGGGAGCGACGGCGAATTCCGCGGCCAGTTTCGGCAATACGGGCTGCGTGGCGTACAGCATTGCGAAGGTGGCGAATCCACCGGCGAACATGGCCAGGCTGGTGCGGACGAAGGCGGGGGTGTTGGCCTCGATCAATTGCGGGCGGTCCTGGGCGGGACAGGCGGTTTGCATCGCAGAACTCTCTCTCGTGGGGTGCCGGCTCGATCGACCGGTCTTTTCGTGTCCTGAAATGCTAGGTTGCGACGGATGTATATGTCCAATATATTTAAGTGCGTGATTTGATCTGTAAAAGGTATCGATGGAACTCAGGCATTTGCGCTATTTCGTCGCCGTCGCCGAAGAACTCAACTTCACGCGCGCGGCCGAGCGCCTGCACATCGGCCAGCCGCCGCTGTCGATGCAGATCCGCGATCTGGAGGCGGAGCTCGGGACGTCCTTGTTCGATCGTTCGCGGCGGCGCGTCGAGCTGAGCGAGGCGGGCAGGCGCTTTCTCGATCACGCGCGAGACATCCTGGCTCGTTCGAACGAAGCGATGGAGGAGGCGCGGCGGGCGGGGCGCGGCGAGTTGGGGTTGTTGCGCATCGGGTTTACGGCGTCGCTGCCTTATACCTCGATCCTCACCGACGTCCTTTACGCTTATCGCCAGCGTTTTCCGAAGGTCGATCTGCAACTGCGGGAGATGTTTTCGTCGGACCAGTTCCCGGCGATGCTCAGGCGCGAAATCGATGTCGGCTTCGTACGTCACGGGTCGATGGAAGTGCCGCCGGGCATCGTGACGCGCGAGATCGGGCGCCATCCCTTGAGGCTCGTCGTCAATTCGGCGCATCCACTGGCGGAACGGTCCGAGGTCGCACTCGCCGAGTTCGAAAGCGACGGCTTCATTGCCTATCCGCCGGAAATCAATATCGGTCTGCCGGCGATGTTTCGCAGCCTGTGTCGCGCGGCAGGTTTCGAGCCACGCATCGTGCAGTTTGCGCGGGAGGCTACGACCCAGATTGCACTGGTTGCGGCAGGTTTGGGAGTGGCCTTGCTTCCGGCGCCGCTCGAATGTGTGCAGCTGCCTCGGGTGCGTTATTTGCCCGTCAGCGACGAGGGCGCGGTTCTCGCGCTGGCGCTGGCCCATCCGGCGGAAGGGGGCGGAGTGCTCCTGACGCAGTTTCTGGATCTCGTGGGACAGGTCATTGCCGGTCACAGCACCGATGGCGGTGAGGCTTGAAGCTGCAGGATTTTGCGACGAGCCACGCGATTTTGTTGACTCTGATGTGTGGATCGTCTAAAGTGTTGTTTCTCCGACGCGGGGTGGAGCAGTCTGGCAGCTCGTCGGGCTCATAACCCGAAGGTCGCAGGTTCAAATCCTGCCCCCGCAACCAATGTCGCAAGAAAGCCAATCACGTTTTCGTGGTTGGCTTTTTTGTTTTGGTGCCGGTCGTTCGCTAGAAGCCGGCCTCTCGCCACAGCACGGCGAGCGCCGAGCGGACGAAGGCGAGGGCCGGCGGTTCCGACGCGCCGGCGATGACGACGCGTCCGCGCCAGCTCTGCCGGGCAAGTTCGCGGGGAGCCCCCTCGACCGCGAGGGTCAGGCGGTAGGCTCCGTGTTCCGGGATCTGCTGGCCATTCTTCTCGCGCGTGGCGACGCTGCCGCCGTGCGCGAGCGCGAGTTGAGGTCCGGGGAGGTGGCGTCGCTGTCGATGGCGATGATCCGCAGTGGCGGGAAGGGACCGACATGGGAGCTGTGAACGAGCCGAACGAGGCGGGTATCGCATTCCTGTCGTAGCTCGAGCTGACGCGGTTCAGGTCGCCGTTGATCGGCCCCAACCAGGTCTGCGTGAGGTTGACGTACTGGACGACCGTGTCCTCGTTGCAGGAGGCGAATCAGTCCGCGGGCGTCTCGTCCAGCAGCCGCTCGCACTCGGTCATCATCGACTGCGCGACTTCCGATACGTAGTTCGGGTCGAGTGCTTCGGTCATCTCGTGCGCGATATAGAGGCCCGCTTCGCGCGAGACCGAGGACTGGATCTGGCGGGCAAGCGTGTCGCTGAGCGCGGAAAGCTTGCGCCGTTCAGTGAGTTCCATGGCACGCTTCGAACGCCGCAGCCAGTCGGCGGCGAGGGTGGCGCCCCGAGCTTCGGTGAGCCATCCGCCGTGCTCGTAGAAGCCCGTCAGCCGTTCCGCCGTGAGTGCGAAGATCAAGGCGACGCGGATCCCGCGTTCGGTGGTGGCTGGGGGAAAGGGCGACTGAGGCATGGAGCGCGGAGCCCGCAGGGTGGCGATCCGACATTGTAAGGGTGCTGCGCGCCTCGCGCCCGGCGAGTTGCGTTGGTTTCCTATTCTTCGGGTTCGGGCGCCGCCGGTCCCGACAGCAGCTGCCGCAGTACCGTGGCATGATGCTCGGATTCCTGTTCCCGGTCGCGGAAACGTTGCCGCAACGAATCGAGATTCAGCAGATCCGTGCGGTCGATCATGCGTCGCGCGAGTATTGCGCGTTCTTCCTGTGACCGGACAGGTGTAGGGCGAGGGGCGGGCGAGCGGATCGCGATTCAGCTTGCGTCTTCGGCGATTTCGACGGTGATCTTCGTTCCCTTGCCCGGACGAGACACCACGCTGAACAGACCTCCGGCGAATTCCGAGCGTTCGCGCATCGTGAGCAGTCCCAGGCCAGGGGGGTGCTCCGGATCGGTCAGCGTATCGGGCGTGAAGCCGACGCCATTGTCGGCGATGATCAGCACGGCATGGCCGTCGCGTCTGGCGAGCTTGATACCGATCCGTGAGGCTTTGGCATGCTTTGCGCAGTTGGTCAGCGCCTCCTGCGCAATGCGGAAGAGCAGCGACTGATGCTCGGGACTGAGTCGCGGGACCTCGTCGCCGGCATGCGCGTCGACCACGATGCCGGTGCGCACCGAAAACACCTGTGCGTAACTTTCGAGCGCCGGCAGCAGGCCGGCATAGTCGAGCACCGGCGGTCGCAACTCGGTGCAGATCTCGCGGATGCTGGCGGTCGTGTCCTCGAGCAGGGCGGAGAGGTCGTCGAACAGGTGGCTGAGCTCCTTTCCGACGTCGCTGGGAAGCGCGGGGGAGAGTGACTTCAGCAGGATGTCCATGGTCGCGAGGTTGGGACTGGTCCGGTCGTGCAGTTCGGCGGAGAGGCGACGCCGTTCCAACTCCTGGATACTGACCAGCCGGTGCGACAGCGCTTCGATGCGGCGGCGCGCTTCCTCCCGTTGTGCGAGCGAGCGCACGAGCCGGTCGTTGATTTTCTGGACTTGGCCATTCGACAGGCGAAGGTCTTCGTTGGTCGCCATCAGCTCTTCGTTGATCGACTGCAGCTCCTCGTTCGCAGTGCCGAGTTTTTCGCGCAGCTCGTTCATCCGCTGCGCGAGCTGGAGGTTTTCGAGGTTCAAGTCGTAGAGCTGGCGCTGCAGCATCGCGTCGCGGGAAGGACTTGGCGATGTGACGGGGGCGGCATCGAATCCGTCGTGTTCCTCGTTGAAGACGATCAATGCGGTGCGTTGCCCCTGGGCCTTGATGGGCCGAACGGTGATCTGGACGCGCCGGGGGGCGCCGGATGTCGCGATTTCCACCGCCGGCAAAACAACCGAGGCACGCTCGCGTATCGCCTTCACGATGGCATCCGGTAGTATCCCGCGCAACTGGATCGAGCCGATCGCCCCATGGATGTTCCAGCCACTCGACTTCGGCGGTGTGTCGAGAAAATCGCCGGTACGGCCGCTGAAGCAGAGGATGTCCCCCGCCTCGTTGACAAGCACTGCCGGTGGCGAAAAATGTTTTAGAAGTGCCGTGTCGACAAGCGTCCTCAGCGAGGGACGTTCCTCGGGCAACTGCGGGAGATTCGCGAACGGCGCCGATCGTGCCGTGAATTCCCGAACGGTCATCCGTGGCGGGCCTGGCAACCGCTGGTAGATCGGCGCCAGCTCGTTGACCGCCGAAAACAGGTCTTCGTTGCCGTCGGCCGCCCGTGGCGAGTCGAGAACGAGCAGGCCGCCGCCGATCAGGCAGCAATGGAAGAGTGGGACGAGCACTTCGGGCGGGACCGATTGCGCGGTTCCCTGCCCGTGGCGGCAAAAGACCAGATCGAGCCTGGTCAGTGGTGGGGCAAGCCGCAGGTCATGGGCGGCGAAGGTCACCATGTCGCGAATTTCGCCCTTGATCCGGTATCCCCCGGTTTCGCTGACGAAGAAGCGGGCCAGCCGTTCCGGTGACACCTCGGTAGCAATCCCTGCGGGGTACCAGCCGCGTCGGGCGGTGACGATCGCCCCGTGATCGGAGTCGGTGGCGAAGACGCGCAAGGTGACGAGTTCGCTCAGATTGACCTCGTCGAGCGCTTCGCACAGTGTCATCAGGAGAGAATAGACCTCTTCGCCATGGCCACATCCGAGGATCCACGCGCGCAGAGGACGGTTGGTGGCGCGCGCTTCGCGCAAGCTGGGGAGCACGGCAGCTTTGAGCGTCGTCCAGACCAATGAATCACGGAAGAATCCTTGGCAGGGCAGTGGCGTTGGGGTCAGTTCCGCCGCCGGGGCGGCGCTGCCATCGTGAGGGTCGTCTCGCTTATTCAGTTTAGGTGCCTCGTGATCGCAGGGCCAAGACCCGAGCCGTTGCGCAGCAAAGATGCATGAAATATGCATTTGCTCCAGGCTCTCGAAAAATGCCACTAGCGTACACCGGCCTACGTGCCCGAGGCGTGCAGAATGCACGCGCATATGACGTTTATTGGTCCGTAGCCCTGTCTTCGGGATAAGCACGGCGCTCGCCGCCAATTGTACTCGGCAGAGGCGCGCGTTATTTCGGTGTTCCCCTACCCTACCATTTCAAGAGATGGGCGCTGTGAGCAAAGATTTCCAGGGCGAACATCATGAAAAAAACATGCAATTTGCGTTCCCGAAGAGTCGATCCGAGGAGTGTCGAATGGGAACTTACAGCATGACCTGCGTGCCGAGCTCGACGACCTGGTTGGCGGGGAGGCGGAAGTAGGTGGCGGCGCCTTCGGCCTGGCGCGTCATCCACGAATAGAGCGCGCAGCGCCAGCCGCTCAGTGCGCCGGGACCGTCGACGATCACCGAGCGGGCGACGAAGTAGGTGGTGAGCATCGGGTCGAGCTTCAGACCGACGCGGTCGGCGCCTTCGAGCGCCTTCGGCAGGTCGGGCTCCTCGCGGAAGCCGAGATGGACGTCGAGCTGCCAGGTGTCAGGCGCGAGTTTCGTCAGGCGCAGGCGGTCCTGATCGGAGATGTAGGGGATTTCCTCGTTGATGACGTGCAGGAACACGGTCTGTTCGTGCATCACCTTGTAATGCTTGAGGTTGTGGAAGAGCGCGCTGGGGACGACGCTGGTATCGGACGTGAGATACACGGCGGTACCGGGGACTTTCGGCACATCGGTGTGCGGGGTGCGAATGAAACCGTCCATCGGCACGTCGATCTTGCGCCGCTGCGCCGCGACGTGGCCCGAGCCTTCCTTCCAGGTCGTCAGCGCGATGAAGATGACGGCGCCGAGCATCATCGGGAACCAGCCGCCGGCGGCGACTTTGGTCAGGTTGGAGGCGAAGAAGGCGCATTCGAGCAGTGCGAAGAGGGCGAGCCCGGCGAGCACCGGCAGGCGGAAGCGGGTCGGTGTGGCGAGGGTGATGAACACCGTGAGCACCGTCGTGATGATCATCGTGCCGGACACCGCGATGCCGTATGCGGCGGCCAGTGCGTTCGAGGAGCGGAATTCGAGCACCAGCAGCACGACTGCGATCAGCATGAGCCAATTGACACTAGGAATGTAAATTTGACCGCGTTCGCTGTCCGAGGTGTGGAGCACGCGCACGCGCGGCAGGTAGCCGAGCAGCGAGGCCTGCAGCGTCATTGAGAAGGCGCCGGTGATGGTGGCCTGCGACGCGATCACGGTGGCGGCCGTGGCAAGGACGACGAGCGGCAACACGGCCCAGTCCGGCGCGAGGAGGTAGAAGGGGTTCTCGACCGCGGTCGGGTCGCGCAGCACGAGTGCGCCCTGTCCGAAGTAGTTGATCAGCAGCGCCGGGCACACGAGGCCGTACCACGCGATGCGCACGGCCTTCGCGCCGAAGTGGCCCATGTCAGCGTAGAGCGCTTCGCCCCCGGTCAGTGCGAGGAAGACGGCGGACAGCAGCAGGAAGGCAGCGTGCGTGTGGTGGATCGCGAAGTCGATGGCGTGGGCGGGGTTGATTGCGGCGAGCACTTGCGGCGTCTCGGCGATCGAGCGGGCGCCGAGCGCGGCGAGGGTCGCGAACCACACCAGCGTGACCGGCCCGAAGAGCCGGCCGACGCGGGTCGTGCCGTGCCGCTGGATCAGGAACAGGCTGACCAGCACGGCGATCGTGATCGGCACGATCAGCGCGTGGAACTGGGGCTCCGCGACCGAGAGGCCTTCCATCGCCGACAGCACCGAGATCGCGGGGGTGATGATGGCGTCACCGTAGAAGAGCGCGGCGGCGAAGATGCCGGCGGCGATCACGAGCGCGGCAAGCCGGGCTCTGCGCGACGCCGTGCGATGCGCCAGCGCGGTCAATGCGAGCACGCCGCCTTCGCCGTCGTTGTCGTACTTGAGCACGATCCAGACGTATTTCAGCGACACGATCAGCATCAGCGCCCAGAAGAAGGCCGACAGCGCAGCGAGCACGTTCGTTTCGCTCACGGCGAGCCCGTGTGGGCCGGTGAAGGCTTCCTTGAACGCATACAGCGGGCTCGTGCCGATGTCGCCATAGACGACCCCGAGTGCCGCCAGGGCGAGTCCGGCCAGATTGCTTCGCGAACCGTGTTCATGTGCGGACATGCTGATTCCTCGAATATCGCTAAGCGTTTGGAGCCTGGGTGTCGAAGCGGTAGCCGACGCCGATCTCGGTGCGCAGGTGCGCCGGTTGGGTCGGGTCCGCCTCGAGCTTTTGTCGCAGATGACTGATGTAGATGCGCAGGTAATGCGTGCTTTCCGCGTAGCCCGCGCCCCACACTTCGCGCAGCAGGTGGCGGTGCGTCAGCACCTTGCCGGCGTTGGCGATGAGTACGACCAGCAGGCGGTATTCGATTGCCGTCAGATGCACGGGTTCGCCGGCACGCTGCACGCTTCGCCGCACGAGATCAACCTCGACGTCGCCAAAGCGTACGAGCGGCGTGCCTGGACTGGAATCGGGGTCGGCGCGGCGCAGCAGCGCGCGTACGCGGGCAAGGAGTTCGCCGACCGAGAAGGGCTTGGTGAGGTAATCGTCGGCCCCGGCGTCGAGCGCATCGATCTTGTCGGCTTCGGCCGAACGCGCCGACAGGATCAAGATCGGCATGCGCGACCAGTCGCGCATGACCCGGACGAAGTCGACGCCGTTGCCGTCGGGCAGGCCGAGGTCCAACACGACGAGATCGGGCGGGCGCGCACCGGCTTCGTCCTGCGCCGCCTGCATCGTGCAGGCTTCGGTGACGCGGTAGTCGGCGCGTTCGAGCGTCTGGCACACGAAGCGGCGGATCTGTAGGTCATCTTCGACGACGAGCACGGTGGACTTCGCGTCGTTCATGGCTGCGCCTCCGCGGGATCGGAGGGTTCGGGTTCGAGCTGCGGCGCCTGTCCGCAGAGCAGCGAGAAGCGCACGCAGGCGCCGCCTTCGGGCGGATTCGAGGCGTCGATCGTGCCGCCGTGCGCTTCTACAATCGCGCGGCAGATGGCAAGGCCGAGGCCGACGCCGGGCGCGCTCGATTCGGCCGTGCCGCGTTCGAAGAGATGGAAGACGCGCTTCAGGCCACCCGGTGGGAAGCCGGGGCCCTGGTCGCGGACTTCCACGACGAGGGATGGCGCGGCATTCGTGATGGTGACCGTGATTGGCGTGGCCGGCGGCGAGTATTTCGCGGCGTTTTCGAGCAGGTTGCAGCAGACGCGTTCCATCAGCACCGCGTCGATCGCGACGAGCGGCAGTTCCGGCGCGAGCGTGACGGTGACCGGGTGCTCGCGCAGCGCGTCGCCGAGGAGCTGGATGCTGGCCCCGATCACCTCGTCGATCGGCTGCCATTCCTTCCTCAGATTCACCTTGCCGGCCTGCAGGCGGGCCATGTCGAGGAGCTTGTCGACCATCTCGTGCAGGCGCCCCGCCTGGTCGCGGATGGCCCGGGCGGCTTCGCGCTCCTGGTCGTCGAGGTGGCTGCCGGCGAGCGCGAGCGCGTCGGCCTGGCCGAAGAGCACGGTGAGGGGCGTACGAATGTCGTGCGAGATCGACGACAGGATGGAACTGCGCAGCCGCTCGGCTTCGGTTTCGAGCTGGCTTGCCTGCGCGATATCGACGAAGTGCAGGCGCTCCAGCGCGATGGCCGTGAGTGAGGCGACCGCTTCGAGCATCGAGCGCAGTTCGTAGAGGTGGTCGTCTCCGGCGTGGGCGGCGACGAACAGCACGCCGCGCCGGCGGGTCGATCCGACGAGCGGCAGCACGAGGCAGGAACCGTCGAGATTGACCGTCGCGCTGGCACCGACCGCGTCCCCGCCGAGATAGACCGCCTCGATGGTCAGGAATCTGTCCATCGACAGCGGCCCCGTGTTGCGCGGAAATTCGCGGACCTTGTCGTCGACGTCCGGCACAAAGAGGCGTGCCTCGCCGCCCGCTTGTTCGCGCACGAAGCGCACGACCGCGGCGACCGCTTCGTCGGCGCTCATCGTGCCGGCGAGCGTGCGGGCGAGGCTGTAAAGGGCCTGCGAGCGCTGTTCGCGCTGCCGGGCGTCACGCGCGCTGGCCTTGAGGCTCGCGGTGAGGTGGCTGATGAAGAGCGACACCGCGAGCATCACGGCGAAGATCACCAGGTACTGCACGTCGCTGACGGCGAAGGAGAGTTGCGGCGGGACGAAGAAGAAGTCGAACAGCCCGACGGTGACGAAGCTTGCGAGGATCGCCGGACCGCGCCCGAGGCGAGCCGCGACGAAGACGACCGGGAGCAGCATCAGCATCGCGATGTTCGTGATGTCGAACACGCCGCGCAGCAGCAGGCAGATGGCCGTCATGAGCGCGCACGCGAGCACCGCGAGCAGATGGCGCGCGACCGGTGAAAAGCGTTCCAGGCTATCGGTTTCCATGATCTGCGTCGTTTCCCCGCCGCACCGGCCATCGGTGGTGACGAGCGCGGCTCTTGATGACGAGCCTATTCTGGAATGTGCCGGATAAAAATGGTGTAAATGCTGTTACGCAGCAATCGGTAACAAAGCGGCCAAGATCAGCCGTAGCGGCGGGCGGCTTCGACGGCTAGACCCGCACCGATGCTGCCGTACAGGTCGCCCTCGACGGCGCGGGCAGCCGGCAGTTCGGCTGCGATGCGCGCGCGCAGTTGCGGCACGCCGCTCGCGCCGCCGGTGAAGTAGATGGTGTCGACCTGGTCGCGGCGCAGGCCGACGTCGTCGAGCAGGGTGCCGACACAGGCGCCGACGCGATCGACGAGGTTGAGCGTGGCCCGCGTGAAGTCTTCGCGGGTGATCGTGTGCGTGAGGCCGGGGGCGAGGCGGTCGAGTTGCAGCGTCGCGGCTTCCGCCGCCGACAGGTCGATCTTGGCCTGTTCGACTTGCAGCGCGAGCCAGTGCCCTTCGCGTCGGCTGACGAGCCTCGAGAGACGATCGAGTTCCTCACGGGCGTCGGCGTCGCGGTAGATGTGCTGCAGGTCGGCCCACACCTGGCGGGTGTAGGCGAAGTTGATCGTGTGCCAGGTCGCGAGCTGGAAGAAGATGCTCGAAGGGATCTCGGCGCCGCTCTTCATGCGCCCGCGGTAGCCGAGCAGCGGCATCACGCATTCGAGGCTCAGCGCACGGTCGAAGTCGGTGCCGCCGATGTGGATGCCGGCGTTGCCGAGGAGGTCTTCGCGGCGGTCGTCGCGCCCGGCGCGGTCGGGCGCGAGGCGCACGAGCGAGAAGTCCGCGGTGCCGCCGCCGATGTCGGCGATCAGCACGAGCTCCTCGCGCGTGAGCGAGGTTTCGTAGTGCAACGCTGCGCCGATCGGTTCGAACTGGAAGCTGACGTCGCGGAAACCCACTTGGTGCGCGATCTCTTCGAGCGTGTCCTGTGCCTTACGGTCGGCGGCGGCGTCGTCGTCGACGAAATGCACGGGACGGCCGAACACCGCCTGTTCGAAGCTACGTCCGGCCTGGGTTTCAGCGCGTTGCTTGATCTCGCTGATGAAGCTCGCGAGGAGATCGCGGAAGCGCAGCGCGCGGCCGTGCACTTCGGTCTGGCCGTCGATCAGGCTGCTGCCGAGCAGGCTTTTCAGCGCGCGCATCAATCGGCCTTCGTAGCCGTCGAGATATTCCGCAAGCGCGGCGCGGCCGAAGGCGGTGGTTTCCTCGTCGGCGTTGAAGAACACGGCGGACGGCAGCGTGGGTTTGCCGTCTTCAAGCGCGAGCAGCGTCGGGGCGCCGGGACGCAGCCAGCCAGCGGTGGAATTGGAGGTGCCGAAGTCGATGCCGCAGGCGCGGGCGGGCTGATTCATGAGGATGTGGGCGAAGGGCGGGGCACGGGATGCTACCCGAGTGGGCAGCGGCGGGCCAGTTTAGGTCCCGTATCGTATTGTAGGTCGGTCATCAACGGGCCCGCCGTCCGGTATATTCTGGTTTTTCGCTCGTCGTGGTCAGGGCAAATGACAAGATCCAGAATGTTGGTGGCAGCGGTCGTGGCGGTTGCGGCTGTCGGGGGAGGGTATTGGTATTACACGTCGCGTGTGGCCAGCGCGCCGGTTGCGGCGAAGGCGCCGCCGCTGGTGCCGGTGACTGCGGCGGTGGCGGCAGTGAGCGACGTGCCGGTGCTGTTGGAAGTCATTGGACGCGCCGAGGCGTACGAAAGCGTGACCGTGAAGTCGCGGCTCGACGGGCAGGTCGCGTCGGTCGTTTATACGGAGGGCCAGCACGTCCGTCAGGGCGACGTGCTGCTGCGGCTCGATCCGGCGGACTACGAGGCGCGCTTGCGCCAGGCCGAAGCCAACGTCGCGGGCGACGAGGCGCAGGTCGCGAAGGCGCGGGCGGATGTCGAGCGCTACGTCGCGCTGAAGGGGCGGGGTTTCGTCTCGGACGAGAAGGTGAACGAGGTCCACACCGACGAGGCGGCGGCGCAGGCGACGGTGAAGGCCGACAAGGCGGCCGTCGAGTTCGCGCGGCTGCAGCTCTCCTACACGACGGTGCGTGCGCCTTTCGACGGTGTGGTCGGGGCGCGGCTGGTGTTCCCGGGGTCGGCGGTGAAGGTGAACGACACCGCGCTGGCGGTCGTGAACCGCGTGAAGCCGCTGTTCGTGAGCTTCGACGTGTCCGAAAAGCATCTGCCGCGGTTGCGCGAGGCGATGGCGGCAGGGCGCATGAAGGCGGCGATCAAGGTGCCCGGCGGCGGAGACCCGCCGGTCGAAGGCATCGTGCGCTTCCTCGACAACGCCGTGGATACGACGACGGGCACGATCCAGATGAAGGCCGTGCTCGATAACCAGGATGAAAAGCTGCTGCCGGGGCAGTTCGTGAACATCAGCCTCCGGCTCGCGACGCTCGGCGGCGCAATCGTCGTGCCGACCGAGGCGGTGCAGCAGGGGCCTGACGGCAACTTCCTGTACGTGATCGGCGAAGAGGACAAGGTCGCGCCGCGCAAGGTCGAGGTCGAGACGATGTTCGAAGGCCGTGCGGCGATTGCGAAGGGGCTGGCGGCGGGCGAGAAGGTCGTCACCGATGGACAATTGCGGCTGACGCCGGGTGCACGCGTGAAGGTGAAGGGCGAAGGGGCGGACGCCAGCGGCAAGGCGGCGGGGCAGCCTGCGCCCGCTGCCGCGGAACCCACGGCGTCGCGCAACTGAGAGCTGCCGCATGAATCTGCCCGAATTGTGTATCCGCCGGCCGGTGATGACGACGCTGCTGATGGCGGCGTTCCTGATTTTCGGTGTGATCGGCTACCGCGCGCTGCCGGTGGCCGAATTGCCGTCGGTGGACTTCCCGACGATCTCGGTGACGGCCGCCTTGCCCGGGGCGTCGCCCGAAACGATGGCCGCTTCGGTCGCGACGCCGCTGGAAGGTCAGTTCTCAACGATCTCCGGCCTCGATTCGATGACCTCGACGAGCGCGCAGGGGACGACCTCGATCACGCTGCAGTTTTCGCTCGACCGTAACATCGACGCCGCGGCGCTGGATGTGCAGTCGGCGATCTCGACCGCGCTGCGCAAGCTCCCGCCGAACATGCCGACGCCGCCGTCCTTCCGCAAGGTCAATCCGGCGGACGCGGCGGTCTTCTACATCACGATGTCGTCGCAGACGCTGCCGTTGCCGGTGGTCGACGAATACGCCGAGACGCAGCTCGCGCAGCGCCTGTCGACGATCCCCGGCGTCGCCCAGGTGCAGGTCTTCGGCTCGCAGAAGTTCGCCGTGCGCGTGCAGGCTAACCCTGATCAGCTCGCGAGCCGCGGCATCGGCATCGACGAGCTGAGGCAGGCGCTGACGCAGAACAACGTGAACCAGCCGGTCGGCCAGCTCGACGGCAGCCGCCAGTCGCTCGCGATCAAGGACGCGGGGCAGCTCACGACCGCCGCCGCCTACCGGCCGCTGATCGTCGCGTGGAAGAACGGGGCGCCGGTGCGGCTGGAGGAAGTGGCCAATCCGATCGACGGCGTCGAGAACGCCCGGATTGCGAGCTGGAACGTCGACAAGCGCGCGATCGTGCTCGCGATCCAGCGCCAGCCGGGGGCGAACACGGTCGAGACGGTCGATGCGATCAAGCGCGTGCTGCCGTCCTTCCAGGCGAAGCTGCCGGCCGCAATCGAAATGAAGGTGCTGTTCGACCGCAGCGTCACGATCCGCCACGCCATTGACGACGTGCAGTTCACGCTGATCCTGGCGGGTTTCCTGGTGATCCTCGTGATCCTGCTCTTCCTGCGCAACCTGTCCGCGACGCTGATCCCGGCGCTCGCACTGCCGATCTCCGTCGTCGGCACCTTCGGCGCGATGGCGGCGTTGGGCTACAGCCTGGACAACCTGTCCTTGCTCGCGCTGACGCTGTCGGTCGGTTTCGTCGTCGATGACGCGATCGTGATGCTGGAGAACATCGTGCGCCACGTCGAGGCGGGCGAGCGGCCCTTCGAGGCGGCGATCAAGGGCGCGCGCGAGATCGGCTTCACGATCATTTCGATGACGCTGTCGCTGACGGCAGTGTTCATCCCGGTGATGTTCATGCGCGGCATCGTCGGGCGGCTGCTGCACGAGTTCGCGGTGACGATCTGCGCGGCGATCCTCGTGTCCGGCATCGTGTCACTGACGTTGACGCCGATGCTCTGCAGCCGCTACATCAAGCACGCGGAGCCGGAATCGCACGGTCGCGTGTTCCTGCTCTTCGAGCGCTTCTTCGCGGCGTTGCTGGCGGGTTACGAGCGCACGCTGCGCTTCGCGATGAGCCATCCGCGCGCGGTGCTCGCGAGCTTCTTCGCGACCTTGCTGGTGACGGGCCTGCTCTTCACCAACGTGCCGAAGGACTTCCTGCCGAGCGGCGATTCGGGCCAGATCATCGCCTTCACCGAAGCCGCGCAGGACGCGTCCTTCGCGGCAATGGTCGAGCATCAGCGCGCCGTCGCGGAGATCGTGGCGCAGGACCCGGATATCGCGACCTTCATGTCCTCGGTGGGTGCGGGCGGTGCGCGCCCGACGGCGAACACCGGCACGCTCTTCATCACGCTGAAGCCGAACGACGAGCGCAAATCGACGCCGGACGAGATCATCCAGCGACTGCGCCCGAAGGTGGGCGCGGTCCCGGGGATCAAGGTGTCGATGCAGAACCCGCCGGCCATCCGCATCGGCGGTCAGGTCACGTCGGCGCAGTACCAATACACGCTGCAGGACATCGACCTCGACGAGCTGTACCAGTGGACGGGCACGCTGACCGAGAAGATCCGCCAGCTGCCGGGCTTCGTCGACGTGAACAACAACCTCAACAACCTGAGCCCGGTCGTCGCGCTCGACATCGATCGCGACAAGCTCGCGACGCTGGGCCTGACCTACGGGCAGGTCGAGGACGCGCTGCAGAGCGCCTTCTCGGCGCGGCAGGTGTCGACGATTTACGGTTCGACCAATCAGTATCAGGTGATTCTCGAGCTCGCACCCCAGTTCCAGGCTGGACCGGAGACGTTGCCGCGTCTGCACGTGAGGAACAGCGCGGGCACGCTCGTGCCGCTCGATGCTGTCGCGCGCTTCAGCCGCAAGAACCAGGCGCTGACCGTGAACCACCTCGGTCAGCTGCCGTCGGTGACGATCTCCTTCAACCTGCTGCCGGGCACTTCGCTCGGCGATGCGGTCGCGCGGATCAAGACGCTGGAGCAGGAGGCGGGGATTCCGGTGTCGCTCAACACCAGCCTCCAGGGCACCGCGCAGGCTTTCCAGGCCTCGCTGCAAGGGCTCGGGATGCTGCTGCTCGTCGCGGTGCTCGTCGTGTATCTCGTGCTCGGCGTGCTCTACGAGAGCTTCATCCACCCGCTGACGATCCTCTCCGGCCTGCCATCGGCGGGCCTCGGGGCGCTGCTGACGCTACTGCTCTTCGGCGTCGACCTCAGCCTCTACGCCTTCGTCGGCGTCATCATGCTGATCGGCATCGTGAAGAAGAACGCGATCATGATGATCGACTTTGCGCTGGAGCGGCGCAGGAACGAAGGCATGGCGGCGGCCGACGCGATCTTCCAGGCTTGCCTCGTCCGTTTCCGCCCGATCATGATGACGACGATGGCGGCGCTGGTCGGCACGCTGCCGATCGCGCTCGGGATCGGCGCGGGCGCAGAGGTGCGGCGTCCGCTGGGCCTTGCGGTGGTTGGCGGGCTCGTCGTGTCGCAGCTCCTGACGCTGTATCTGACGCCGGTCGTCTATCTCTACCTCGACCGCTTCTCGAAGAGCGGGAACGCCGCGGAGCCCGCGCCCGAAGCGGCGGTGCCCTAGCGCCGGCACTCCTCGGAGCTGCCCGCCTGTCGCAGCCATGCGATCAGGTCGGCGCGCTCCTGCGGATCGGGAATGCCCGCGTAACCCATCGCCGTGCCCGGCACCATGCGTGTCGGGTTCGTGAGGAAGCGGTCGAGCGTCTTCGCGTTCCACACGATCTTCGAGTGCGCCATCGCCGGCGAATACTCGAAATCCGGCACGCTGCCGGCGCGGCGGCCGAAGAGGCCGCAGTGCTTCGGCCCGGTGCGGTTGTAGGCGAGCGCGTGGCAGGCGAGGCAGCGGTCGTAGATTTCCTTGCCGCGTGCCGGGTCGCCGGTCGTGGTCGCCGCCCCGGCCGGAGCGGCGAAGAGGGCCGCGAGCGCGATGGCGGCGATTGCCTTCATGCCACGAAGGCCGTCGGCACCGGATTGTCGCCGAGCGCCTGGCGCAGCACCGCCCAGTGCATCGCCTCGTCGCCGAGGATGCTGGCGGCGGCCTTGGCAAGGTCGCGGTCCTGGAACAAGGGGACGGCACCCAGGTAGGCACTGACCGCGCCTTTTTCGAGGCCGGCCGCGAAGCTCAGCACGTCGTTCTGCGTTTTCAGCTTGTCCGTCGGGAAATCATAGTGGCTCTTCGCTTCCACCGGCTTGCCACCGAGCTTCTTCACGGTCGAGGCGAGCACGTCGGCATGTTCCTTATGCTGGCCCTGGAACTGCACGGCGAGGTCCAGCACGGGTTTCTGCAGCAGGCCGCTGGCGGCCCCCACGCCATAGGCGGCGATGGCTTCCAGCTCCGCGCCGAGCGCGGTGTTGAGGATGCGGACGTCCTCCGACATGTCCGTCTGCTTCTTGCCGTAGTTGGCGGCGAGCGCGGGGCGGCCGGCGAGCAGCGCGACGGTGCCGGCCGAGAGCATGGCCCCCGTTCCGGTCAGGAAACGGCGGCGGTTGAGGGTTCGCAGGGCAGAGAAGGGATCGACGCGGACGATCATGATGGGCTCCTTGGTCACGTGGGGTTGGACTCCCCGACGGCGGGGAGCGAGGGGGCGGGAAGGCCGAGGCGGGCGCAGACCTGCGCGACGATGCGGTCGCATCGCGCGCCGTCGAAGGCGAACACATCTTCGAGCAGCGATCCGAGGCGCGCGCCCAGTGCGTTGCGAAGCTGGCCGCGGGCGCGCAGGAAGCGCACCTTCGTGTTGCCGGACGAGATGCCGAGGGTCGCGGCCGTCTCCTCGACGCTGAGGCCTTCGACGGCGCGCAGCATGAAGACGGTGCGGTAGGCGTCCGGTAGGCCGTCGATCGAGGCTTCGATCAGGCGGCGCAGTTCGGCGCGCATCGCGAGCGTTTCCGGCGTCTCGGGAGGGACGTCGCCGTCGCCTTTAGCCAGCGTGTCGAGTTCTTCTTCTGTGGCGACTGGCATGTGTGGGCGGCGGCGACGTGCCAAGGCCTGGTTGACGATGATGCGCGTGAGCCAGGTGGAGAGCTTCGCTTCGCCGCGGAAACCGGCGAGCGCGCGATGTGCCTCGATGTAGCCGTCCTGCACCGCATCCTCGGCTTCGGCATCGTCGCGCAGGATGCTGCGGGCGACCCGGAACAGGCGGCGGTTATGCAGGCGCATCATCCGTTCGAAGGCGAGGACGTCGCCGGCGAGGATGCGGTCGACGAGGGCGGTGTCCGTCCCGGGTTCTGTTTGTGCGATCGCTGCGTCAGAGGGCGACATGCTGGTCTCCTGTTGTTGCCCATTAGATGAAGGCCCGTGGAGAAAGGTTACAACGGTCCTCCGATTTCGAACGTCATCGCGATTGTCGGGCCTCAGCTATGCCCCGGAGATATAATGGGAAAGCCGCCGAGCGAGGCCGTCGGCGGCCGATGGGAACGTCCGGGCTGTGCTGCAAACTCGCTTGCCTTCGCGCAGGGCCGGGCTATCTGCGGGGAAGAGACCGAACGGATCGTCCATGACGGATCGGAATGAACAGAGCGCCGCGCCGCCGCGCCCCGTCTTCGAGGCGCGCGGACTGACGAAGGTCTACGACATGGGCGAGGTGCGCGTTGAGGCGCTGCGCGGTGTCGACCTCGACCTGTATCCGGGCGAACTCGTCGTGCTGCTCGGCCCTTCCGGCAGCGGCAAGTCGACGCTGCTGAACATCCTCGGCGGGCTCGACGTGCCGACGGCCGGCACGGTGCGCTACGGCGAGCACGACCTCACCATCGACGACGATGCGGCGATGACGCAATACCGCCGCGAGCACGTCGGCTTCGTCTTCCAGTTCTACAACCTGATCCCCAGCCTGACGGCCCGCGAGAACGTGGCGCTCGTCACCGAGATCGCCGACAAGCCGATGTCGCCCGAGGAGGCGCTCACGCTGGTCGGCCTCGCGCAGCGGATGGACCACTTCCCGAGCCAGATGTCGGGCGGCGAACAGCAGCGCGTGGCGATCGCGCGCGCGGTGGCGAAGCGACCGCAGGTGCTGTTGTGCGACGAACCCACGGGCGCGCTCGACGCGCAGACCGGCGTGCTGGTGCTCGACGTGATCGCGCGCGTGAATCGCGATCTCGGCACGACGACGGTCGTCATCACGCACAACGCCGTCATCGCCGCGATGGCTGACCGCGTCGTCTACTTCGGCGACGGCCGCGTGCAGCGGATCGAGCGCAACGCCGAACGCAGGCCGGCGGCCGAGCTGCAATGGTGAGACTCTCCGCACTCGACCGGAAGCTGTGGCGCGATCTGTGGCACATGCGCGGCCAGGCTTTCGCGATCGCGCTGGTCGTGATGTGCGGCGTCGGCACCTACGTGATGTTCATCTCGACATTGGCGTCCTTGCGCACGACGCAGGACAGCTACTACCGCGAATACCGCTTCGCCGAGGTGTTCGCGACGCTCAAGCGCGCGCCGGAATCGCTGCGCCAGCGCATCGCGGCGATTCCGGGTGTCGAGGTCGTCGATACGCGCGTCGTCGCGCAGGTACGGCTCGAGATGCCGGATTTCCCCGAGCCGGTGACGGCCCTGATGGTGTCGCTGTCCGACGTCGGCCAGCACGGGCTCAATGCGCTGCATCTGCGAGAAGGGCGTTTGCCACTGCCGGCGCGGCCCGACGAGGTAGTCGTCAGCACCCCGTTCGCAAAGGCCCACGGGCTGCATCCCGGCGACCGCTTCGATGCGATCCTGAAGGGCCGGAGGCAGACGCTGCGGGTCGTCGGCACCGCCTTGTCGCCCGAATTCATCCAGCAACTGCGTCCCGGTTCGGCCTTCCCCGACCCGAAACGCTACGGCGTCATGTGGATGGAGCGGCGCGCGCTGGGGCAAGCCTACGAACTCGATGGCGCCTTCAACGACCTCGCGCTGAGCTTGCGGCCCGGCGCCGACGAGCAGGACGTGATCGAGCGTGTCGACGAACTCATCAACCCCTACGGCGGTCTCGGCGCCTACGCACGTGTCGACCAGCGTTCTCACCGCTTTCTGATGCAGGAATTGCAGCAACTCGGCACATTGGCGGGGCTCTTCCCAACGATCTTCATGAGTGTCTCGGCCTTCCTGCTCAACGTCGTGATGGGCCGGCTCGTGGCGATGCAGCGCGAACAGATCGCGACGCTGAAGGCCTTTGGCTACGGCAATCTGGCCGTGCTGTGGCATTACCTGAAGTTCGTCGCCGTGATCGCCGGCGCCGGGGTGATCAGCGGAACGGCGCTCGGCGTCTGGTTGGGGAAAGCGCTGTCGGCGATCTACATGGAGTTCTACTACTTCCCCTTCCTGAGGTTCAGTCTTGAACCGATGACCGTTGTCGAGGCCGCGATCGCAAGCCTGCTGGCGGCCGGGGCCGGCACGGTGATGGCGGTGTGGCGCGCGGCGAGTCTGTCGCCCGCCCAGGCGATGCGCCCCGAACCGCCGGCGCGCTACCACGAGACCGGGCTCGAAAAACTGGGCCTCAAGCGCTGGCTATCGCAGCCGACGCGCATGATCGTGCGCCACATTCGCCGCCGCGCCTTGCAGTCCGCCGTCAGCGTGCTGGGCATTGCGCTCGCGTGCGGCATCATCCTGACCGGGCTCTTCCAGCGCGACACCGTCGGCTACATGCTGAACGTGCAATACGACATGTCGCAGCGCGAGGACTTGTCGCTGAGTTTCACCGATCCGACGGCCTATAGCGCGCGTTACGACCTTCTCGGGATGCCAGGCATCGAGCACGTCGAGGTGTACCGCGCGGTGCCGGTGCGACTGCGGCACGGCCATCTGGAGTACCGCACTGGGATCCGTGGCGTTGAGCCCGGCGGCGACATCCAGCGGCTGCTCGACGCGGAACTTCGCCCCGTGGCCCTCCCGCCGGATGGCATGCTGTTGACTGATTACCTTGCTCAGATCCTCGACGTCCGCCCCGGCGATCGCATCGTCGTCGAGGTGCTCGAAGGCAACCGGCCGCGGCGCGAGGCGACCGTGGTCGGCGTCGTGAAGGAGTACCTCGGCGTTTCCGCCTACATGGACCTCACCGCCTTGAACCGCTTCATGCACGAGGGGCCGACGATCTCCGGCGCCTACCTGTCGATCGACCGCGCGCAGATCGGGACGCTGTATGCGCGGCTGACGGACACGCCGCGCGTCGCCGGAGTCGCGGAGCGGGTGCAGGAGATCCGCAACTTCAACCGCATGATGGACGAGACGATGCTGTTCTTTACCTATGTCGCCACAGCCTTCGCCGTCGTGATCGCCTTCGGCGTGATCTACAACAGCGCGCGGATTGCGCTGACCGAGCGCAGCCGAGAGCTGGCGAGCCTGCGCGTGCTGGGCTTCACGCGCGCCGAGATCGCCTACATCCTGCTCGGCGAGCTCGGCCTGCTGACGCTCGTCGCGATCCCGCTCGGCCTGTGGTTGGGTGAAGGCATGTGCTACTACATCGCGCGTACGCTGCAGAGCGATCTCTTTCGTGTCCCAGTCGTGCTCGAACCGCGGACCTATGCGTTTGCCGTGACCGTCGTGCTCGTGTCGTCCGTGCTGTCGGGACTGGCGGTGCGGCGACGGCTCGATCGGCTGGACCTGATCGCGGTGCTGAAAACTCCGGAGTGAAACAATGATGACCAAGGTGCAGTGGCGCAGGCGGATCGTGCTGGCGGCGATTGCCGTCGCGATCGGCTGGGGCCTCTACCACGGCTTCCGGCCGCAGCCGCTCGTCGTCGATGCGCGCGCGGTCGAACGCGGGCCGATGCGGGTCGTGGTCGAGCAGGAGGGGCGCACCCGCGTCGTCGACCGCTATGTCGTCGCGGCCCCTGTCGCCGCCTACGCGCGACGCATCGAACTGGACGTCGGCGACGCGGTGCAGGCCGGCCAGCCGCTCGTCGAGCTCGAACCCCAGCGCGCCGAGGTGCTCGATGCGCGGCGCCGCGCCGAGGCTGAGGCGCGGGTCGCGGCGGCCTTCGCCAACGCCAGCGCCGTCGAGCAGCGCATGCGCGCCGCGCAGGCGGGCGCCGACCTCGCGGACAAGGATCTGCGCCGGGTGCGCCTGCTGCGTAGCGCCGGACACGTCAGCGCCGAGGCCGAGGATCGCGCGGTCGCCGAAACCGACCGTGCTACGTCGGAGCTGCGCTCGTCGCAGTTCGCCGTGTCGACGGCGCGTCATGAGATCGAAGCGGCGCGCACGGCGCTGGGTTACGCCGCCGTGGGCGGGAAGGGCGCCCCCATCGTCGTCCGCTCGCCGGTTGCCGGCCAGGTGTTGAAGATCCCGCGCAAGAGCGAAGGCGCCGTCGCAGTGGGGCAGGGGCTGCTCGACATCGGCGATCCACGGAGCCTCGAAATCGAGGTCGACGTGCTGTCGGCCGACGCCGTGCGCATCGCGCCCGGCACGCGCGTGCTCTTCGAGCGCTGGGGCGGCGAAGGCGCGCTTGAAGGCGTCGTGCGCGTCGTCGAGCCCGCGGGCTTCACGAAGGTCTCGGCGTTGGGCGTCGAGGAGCAGCGCGTGTGGGTCATCGTGAATTTCACGTCGCCGCCCGCGCAATGGCAGCGCCTGGGCGATGGCTATCGCGTCGAGGCGAGCTTCGTGGTCTGGGAAGACAAGGATGTGTTGCAGATTCCGGCCAGCGCGCTCTTCCGCGACGGCGACGGCTGGGCGGCCTTCGTCGTCGAGGAGGGCAGGGCGGTGAAACGGAGCGTCGAGCCGGGGCAGCGCAACGGGCTGAGCGCGCAGGTTCTTTCAGGTGTGAAGGAAGGCGAGCGCGTGGTCGTGCACCCGGACGATCGGCTGCGCGACGGCGCGCGCGTCACGGCGGGATAGTGCGTGACGCGCGCCCTTGGCAACCGCATCAGGTCCGCTTGTTGTCGGACTTCGTCGCGCTGCCGTCGGCCGGATTGACGTAGATCTCGAACTTGCGGCCCTCCTTGTCGGTGCCGCGCAACTCGTAGCACTTGCTCTTCGTGAACTCCATGCGCGAGAAGCTGTGGCCGGCGTCGACCAGCGCGCGCATCGTCTTCGCGACGGCTGCGGTGTCCTGCGGCATCGTGCATTGGGGTTCGGCGAATGCAGCCGTTCCACTCAGCAGGCCGATTGCGGCGAAGATCATGTAGCGGGTATTCATGGCGGTCTCCTCTGTCTGTCCATGCATGCCGGGCTGGCATGGGATACATTCTCTGATCAGGATCGTTAACCGATCCTGAACGGGCCGGGCCGATCGAGGCAGAGGCTCGAGCAAGATTTTGCTGCGGTGCAGCGTGCAATTTGTTGCCTATAGTGCACAATGATGCATGTTTGACAGGTGTTCAGACACTTGCTTTTTCCGATCCAGGAAGGATGCCCGTGAAATCGACTGATATCCGAAATCCCGACTATCTGCACAAGGTGGTCGACTGCCAATGGGCGTGCCCGGCTCATACCCCTGTGCCGGAGTACATTCGCCAGATTGCCGCCGGCGATTTTTCATCGGCCTACCTCACGAACTGGCAATCGAACGTTTTCCCCGGCATTCTCGGCCGTGTGTGCGACCGACCCTGTGAGCCGGCTTGCCGGCGCGGGCGTGTCGACGAGGAGCCGGTCGCGATCTGCCGCCTGAAGCGCGTCGCAGCCGACTTCAAGGACGACATCCGCGCACGTCTGCCGCAGCCCCCGGAAGCGAAGAACGGCAAGCGCATCGCCTGTATCGGCGCCGGGCCGGCGTCGCTGACCGTCGCGCGCGACCTCGCCGTGATCGGCTACGAGGTCACCGTGTTCGACGGGGGCTCATCGGCGGGCGGCATGATGCGTAGCCAGATCCCGAAATTCCGCCTCCCGGACCGCGTCATCGACGAGGAGTGCGGCTACATCGCCGGGCTCGACGTCGAATTGCGCCAGGATCATTGGGTGACGAGCCTCGCTGCGATGCTCGCCGGCGAGTGGGACGCGGTCTTCGTCGGCACCGGGGCGCCGCGGGGGCGCGACGTCGACCTGCCCGGGCGCAAGGAGGCAGCCGCCCACATCCACGTCGGCATCGATTGGCTCTCCAGCGTCGCCTTCGGCCATATCGACAAGATCGCGAAGCGCGTGATCGTGCTCGGCGGCGGCAACACCGCGATGGACTGTTGCCGCTCGGCGCGCCGCCTCGGCGGCGAGGACGTGCGCGTCGTCGTCCGCAGCGGCTTCGACGAGATGAAGGCGTCGCCGTGGGAGAAGGAGGACGCGCTGCACGAGGGCATCCCGATCCACAACTACCTCGTGCAGAAGGCCTTCACCCACGACGACGGCAAGCTCACCGGGGTGCTCTTCGAGAAGGTGCGCGCCGAGTACGATGCGGACGGACGGCGCCAGCTCGTGCCGACCGGCGAGCCGGACGAGCATATGGAATGCGACGAGGTGCTGCTCGCGATCGGCCAGGAGAACTCCTTCCCATGGATCGAGCGCGACATCGGCATCGAGTTCGACCGTCACGGCATGCCGGTTCTCGACGCCGCGACGCTGCAATCGACGCTGCCGCGCGTCTTCTTCGGCGGCGACGCTGCGCTCGGCCCTAAGAACATCATCACCGCCGTCGCCCAGGGCCACACCGCCGCGATCTCGATCGACCTGTTCTGCCGCGGCGAAGCACTCACGAAGCGCCCGGCGCCGACGATGAACCTCGTCAGCCAGAAGATGGGCATCCACGAGTGGAGCTACGACAACAAGGTCTCGGAGGACCTGCGCTACAAGGTGCCGGTGAAGTCGCTCGAAGAGGCGCTGAAGAACATCAAGACCGAATTCGAGCTCGGCTACGACGTACAGCTCGCCTGCGGCGAAACCCAGCGCTGCCTCAACTGCGACATCGCCACCGTCTTCACGCCCAAGCTCTGCATCGAATGCGATGCCTGTGTCGACATCTGTCCGACCGAATGCATCACCTTCACGCGCAACGGCGACGAGGACGAGTTGCGCGGCCGGCTCAAGGCCCCGGCGCACAACCACGATCAGGACCTGTACCTCGCCGAGGGCCTCAAGACCGGACGCGCGATGGTCAAGGACGAGAACGTGTGCCTGCACTGCGGCATGTGCGCGGAACGCTGTCCGACCGGCGCGTGGGACATGCAGAAATTCATGTTGAACCTGCCGCAGGCGGGAGCAGAGGCTTGAGATGACACTACCCAGAATCCAACGTTGCAACGACTTCGTCATCAAGTTCGCGAACGTCAACGGCTCGGGCTCCTCGTCGGCGAACGAGCTCTTCGCGCGCTCGATCATCCGCATGGGCGTGCCGGTCGCGCCGCGCAACATCTTCCCGTCGAACATCCAGGGCCTGCCGACCTGGTACGAGGTGCGCGTGTCCGAAGCCGGCTGGCTCGGCGCGAGCGCGGGCTGCGACATGATGGTCGCGATGAACCCGCAGACCTGGGACCGCGACCTCGCGGCGATCGACTCCGGCGGCTATCTCTTCTACGACTCGACGAAGCCGATGCCGGCCTCGAAGTTCCGCGAGGACGTGACGGTGCTTGGTGTGCCGCTCACCGCGCTGTGCAACCGCGAATACACCGACGCGCGCCAGCGCCAGCTCTTCAAGAACGTGATGTACGTCGGCGCGCTGATCGCGCTGCTCGACATGGAGTTCGCCGCAACCGAGAAGCTGATCGTCGATCGCTACCGTGGCAAGGACCAGTTGATCCAGGCGAACGTCAATGCGCTGCGCATCGGCTACGACTACGTGAAGGCGAACCTGCCATGCCCGATCGGTCTCACCGTGCGCCGCGCGGATGCGGTGGGGGACCGCATCTTCATCGACGGCAACAGCGCCTGCGGGCTGGGCGCGGTGTATGGCGGCGCGACCGTCGCGGGCTGGTATCCGATCACCCCCTCGACCTCGGTCATCGAGTCCTTCGCGGGTTACTGCCGCAAGTACCGCACCGACCCCGACAACGGTCGTGCCCGCTACGCGATCGTGCAGGCGGAGGACGAGCTTGCGTCGATCGGCATGGTGATCGGCGCCGGCTGGAACGGCGCGCGCGCCTTCACGGCGACCTCGGGGCCGGGCATCTCGCTGATGCAGGAGTTTTTCGGCCTCGCCTACTTTGCCGAGATCCCGGCCGTGATTGTCGACGTGCAGCGCGGCAGTCCCTCGACCGGCATGCCGACGCGCACCCAGCAGTCCGACCTGCTTTCCTGCGCCTATGCCTCGCACGGCGACACGCGCCACGTGCTGCTCTTCCCCGAAGACCCGTACGAATGCTTCACGTTCACGGCCCAGGCCTTCGACCTCGCCGAGCGGCTGCAGACCCCGGTGTTCGTCATGTCCGATCTCGACATCGGCATGAATGAGCGCCTGTGCGCGCCTTTCGACTGGGACGACAGCCGCCGCTACGATCGCGGCAAGCTGATGAGCTTTGACGATCTCGAGGCCGGCAAGACCTTCGGCCGCTACCTGGACGTCGACGGGGACGGCATTCCCTATCGCACCATTCCGGGCACGCACCCGACCAAGGGCGCCTATTTCACGCGCGGCACGACCCGCAACCCTTACGCCAAGTACAGTGAGACCGGCGCCGACTACATCTACAACATGGAGCGGCTGCGGCGGAAGTTCGACACCGCGAAGGAACTCGCACCCGCGCCGATCGTGAAGAATGCCGCGCAGGCGACCCACATCGGCGCGATCTACTTCGGCTCGACGAGCCCCGCGATGGCCGAGGCGAGCGCGCTGCTCGAAGCCGACGGCATCCACGTCGATACGCTGCGCGTCCGCGCCTTCCCGTTCAGCCGCGAGGTGATGCGCTTCATCGCCGAGCACGATTATGTCTTCGTCGTCGAGCAGAACGAGAGCGCGCAACTGCGTTCGCTGCTGATCAACGAAGGCGAGATCGATCCGAAGAAGCTCGTGCGTGTGCTGCACTACGACGGCTCGCCGATCACCGCGCGCTTCGTTGTGCGCCGTATCGTCGATGCGCTCGCCGAGCGCAAGATCAGTCCCATTGGAACCCCGCTGCGCAAGGTGGCGCCATGACCTATCTGCCGAAACCGAAACTCCATGCCGCCGATGCGCCACGCAACGCGCTCGGCTATACGCGCCGCGACTACGAGGGGGCGATCTCGACGCTCTGCGC
The DNA here is from genome assembly GCF_035254505.1 of Aromatoleum sp. GTDB lineage: Bacteria > Pseudomonadota > Gammaproteobacteria > Burkholderiales > Rhodocyclaceae > Aromatoleum. The sequence goes on from NZ_DATFAO010000111.1 coordinate 41,091, forward strand.
CGGCTGCGGCCACGACTCGATCAGCGCGGCCGTCGTGCAGGCCTGCTTCGACCTCGACATCGAACCGCACCGCGTCGCCAAGATGTCGGGCATCGGCTGCTCGTCGAAGACGCCGGACTACTTCCTCGGCAACTCGCACGGCTTCAACAGCGTGCATGGGCGCATGCCCTCGGTGCTGACGGGCGCCCAACTCGCCAACCGGAGCCTGCTCTACCTCGGCGTGTCGGGCGACGGCGATTCGGCCTCGATCGGCATCGGACAGTTCGCGCATGCGATGCGGCGCGGCGTCAGCATGACCTACATCGTCGAGAACAACGGCGTCTATGGCCTGACGAAAGGGCAGTTCTCGGCAACCGCCGACAGGGGCACGAAGAGCAAGAAGGGCGTCACCAACAACGACAGCCCGATCGACCTCGCCGCGCTCGCGCTGCAGCTCGGCGCGACCTACGTCGCGAGAAGCTTCTCGGGCGACAAGGAACAGCTCGTGCCCCTCATCAAGGGCGCGCTGTGCCACGGCGGACCGGCCTTCATCGACGTCATCAGCCCCTGCGTCACCTTCAACAATCACACGGGATCGACGAAGAGCTACGACTACGTGCGCGAGCACAACGCCTCGATCAACAGCGTCGACGTGATCCTGCCCCGCGCGCCGATCGAAACCTCGTATCCGCCCGGCTCGCTACGGCGCATCGTGCAACATGACGGCTCGATCCTGCACCTGCGAAAGCTCGGCGACGATTACGATCCGTCGGACCGCATCGGCGCGATCCACTACCTGCAGGGCCGCCAAGCCCTCGGCGAGATCGTCACCGGGCTGCTGTATATCGACAGCAGCGGCCACGACATGCACACGCACCTGAACACGGTCGAGAAGCCGCTCAACCAGCTCGGCGACGCCTACCTGTGCCCGGGGAGCAAGGCGCTGGAGGCGTTGAACGCCTTGTTGCGATAGACGAAGTAAACGACGCGAGGCCGTCGCCGGTTTGCGGCGACGGCCTCGTTGCGTCAAATCGTCAGAACGCCGTCCAGGCGAAGAGATAGGTGCTGTCGTTGCCGGATGCGCCAGCCGAGGTCCCGTCGAACTTGCCGTAATGCGTGTATTGCAGACCGACCCGCAGGTTGATCCAGGGTTCGAGCCAGGAGTCCGCCTTGCCGAAGGGCGTCCAGTCGAACTGCACGATCCAGCCGTTGGAGTCCGGCTTGCGGTTCGCGTACAGGACGTCGTCGGATGAGCCCCGCGTGTCGAACCGGCTCAGGGTCGCGCCGTAGGTCTTGTCGTAGTGGTACGAGGTCGTCAGTTTGAACTGGTCCAGCGTCAAATGGCGATGTTCTGCGGGCGTCTCGCGCAGCGTTTGCCGCTCATTGATGTAGCTGCCGCCGGCCGTGAAGACGTGGGTACGGTTGCCGATATACTGGTAGTTGGCGTCCACCCCCAGGTCGTCGAAGCGGTCATTGGGGCCGCTCGAATTGAAGTCGCGCAGCCGCGAATTCATGCCGAATAGCCCGACCGAGAACATGTCGCGGCTCTTTTCGCGCGTGCGGTCCTTGATATACGCGAGCCGCCAGTACGGGGCGGTGCCCTGGAGCTGCTGTCCGGCCTCGGATCGGTCTTCGATCGCATTGCTGTCGAGCAGATAGCGGCGGCTCGCCGCGCGATAGCCTCCCGCCTCGGCATAAAGGCCGCTGCCGGTCGACACGTAGCCGGTCAGGCCGAAGACGCGGCCGTCGAGCGCGCCCGCGATCACCGGGCTCGCTTCGGGTACGGGCGCGAAGTCTTCGGGCGCGCTCGTGAAGGGGAAGCTCCACACCGGCGTCGTGTTCAGCGGGTCCTGCACCGTCGGGCGGTTGTTGAACGAGGCGCCGAGGATCACGTCTTCGTCGGCGATGCGGGTCTTGCCCGCGTAGCGCACGTCCATGCTGTCCATCGCCCAGCGGCGCGAGACGCCCTCCCAGGTCGCCTGGACGAAGGCGCCGACATTCCCGTACAGCTTGCCCGCGAGGAAGACCGAAGCCTCGCCGATCGCGCTGTTGTTGTTCGTGCGGTAATGCTCAGGGGCTTCCGCGAGGTCGTCCTTGGTGCGCGTGAAACCGGCAATCAGCATCGCCGACAGCGGCAGCGGACTGGTTTCGCCCGTGGTCTCGGTGTAGCCGCCAAGCTTGAACTGCATGCCGTAGGGCGTGAGTTGCGGACCGAGCGAGCCGACGTGGCAGGTCGCGCACTCCTGCTTGGTTTGCCGTGCAAAACTGGGCACCGCCGAGGCGGACAGCGAGGCTGCGAGCAAGGCGCAGGCAATTGCCGGCTTGATGAGAGAAGGCCAGCGCGGGCGTGAAGGAACGATGTTTCCGGACACTGCAAGGATCCCCTTTTGGATAAAGATGACGCGCATCTGTCGATGCTATTTTTTTGTTTTCAGAAACTCGATCAGGTCGGCGCGCTCTGCCGCGCTCGCAAGACCGGTGTATTTCATCTTGATGCTGGGGGAAAACTGCTGGGGTTTGGTGAGGTAGCGATCGAGCGCCTCGGCGGACCACACCAGGTCGCTCTTCTTGACCGCGTCGGAGTAATCCTCGTAACCCGTGGCTGTGCCTGCCTTGCGACCGATGATTCCGCGCAGGGTGGGGCCTTTCTTGTGCTTGCCGGTCGTCGTGTGGCATTCGCTGCATTCCTCTTCGAACAGCGCTGCGCCGGCGGTGGGGTCGCCTGCGGCTCGCGCGAGGGTCGCTGAACACATCAGAATGAGGACGGCACAGCCGACGGCGGTGCGGCAAATCGGATTCGGCATGCTGCGCTTCTTCAATTGGCGGTATCGACTGCGTCCGTGACGTGTTCGCCGAGGGCCAGCACGCAACGGTTTCTGCCGCCTTCCTTGGCTTGGTAGAGGGCGCCATCGGCTTGTTCGACCAATTCGTCGGCAGTCTGGACTTCGAGCTCGGGGAACGAGGCGCAGCCGATCGACGCGGTCACCGACAGGCCCTCGACGGACAGCGTGCAGATCGCGTGACGCAGCCTCTCCGCGGCGTTCAGTGCGCCGGCGCTGGCGGTGTCGGGGAGGATGGCGAGAAACTCCTCGCCGCCGTACCTGCACGGGTAGTCCTGCTGGCGCAGCGTCGCGTACATCGCGCCGGCGACCGCCTTGAGCACACGATCGCCCATTTCATGGCCGTGCCGGTCGTTGAATTTCTTGAAGTGGTCGACGTCGAGCATCAGGACCGAAAGCGCATGTCCGTAACGCTGCGCGCGCGCGAGCTCCTTGCGCAGCGTGTCGTCGAGGAAGCGGCGGTTGAAGAGGCCGGTCAGCCCGTCGGTCGTCGACAGTTTGCGCAGCTCGTCCTCGAGGTTCTTCTCGATCGTGATGTCCCGGATCAGCGCGGCGCTGCCCGCGAGGTGGCCGTCATCGGCGTTGATCCGCGAGGCTTGTGCCGACAGGATCAGCTCGCCGCGCCGGATGATCTCGGGGGTGCCTTCCGGGTCGTTCAACAGCCGCGCCATCAGTTCGCGGTCATCGAGGATGTCGACGAAGCTGGCATGGCTGATGTCGTGGATCGTCTTGCCGAGCAGCACTTCGGCCGATGGGTTCACCAGCGTCACTTTGTCCGTGGCATCCGCCACGATGATGGCTTCCTTCGCCGAGCGGATGATGGTCGTGAGCTTGTCCTGCTCGCGCTGCATGCCGTCGTAGGCCCGTTTCAACGAGCTCGTCATCGTGTTGAAGCTCGCCGCCATCTGGGCGACCTCGTCGTTGCCACTGGCAATCGCTTGGCTGTTCAGGTCCCCGCCGGCCGCCTTGCGCATCGCCTCCGTGACCTGGGCAATCGGCTTCGATACCGAATGGCGCAGAATGGCTGCGGTGAAAATCAGCGTGAGCAGCAAACTCGCGGCGATTAGGCCGACTGCGCGCTGGTTTGCCGCGGCGATGTCGCGCTCCAAGGCCGCGAGCGTCACCGAGAACTTGATGAAACCGAGCATCTTGGCTTCATCGCCATGACATTTCTTGCAGCCCCGCGTGGTCATGATCGGCGCGAGCATCGTCATCGACGGCTTGCCGTCGGGGCCGGCGTTCGTGTACAGGGGGATCGCTTTCTCGCCCGCCGTGGCGCGCTGGAGCTCCGGCGAATCCTTCGGCAGAACGGGAACGACCGTCTCCTCGTCCCGCTCGGAGAATGCGTCTTCGCCCTTGTATTTGTTGACGGCGCGGATGGTCTGGTTGTCGCGAAAGGCCTCGCTGCCGTCCACGCGCAGGATGCGGAAGTCCTGTGCGCCCTCCACGGTCTTCAGTCGATCGGAGAAGGCCTGCGCGATGTCCGCGTCGCCCGCGAGCATGACGCTCTGCAAGCCCTTGATCACCGATTCGACGGTCTGCGTCATCGAGCGTTCGTTCTGCTCGCGCATGCCCTTTTCCTGGGCGACGGAGTAAGCCCAAAGGCTGACCGTCATGCCGATGCTCGCGGCAAGACCGACGACCAGTAGAATTTTTTGTCCGATGCTGCGCAGGGCCATGAAGAATGGGAATCAAACATGCATTCCGCGCAGTATCTCGGCGTATAGACCATGAGTCAATCATGGTTTTATCCGGCGGCGTTCGGCGAGCGGCGGGCCGTGCCGATCTCACCAAAGGAATAGCTGTCTGCGCCCTCAGACCTTCTCCAGCCAGCGCGACAGCAAGCCGCTCAGCTGGGCGGGGGAAAAGGGCTTGCCGAGGAAGTCGTCCATGCCGGCCGCGTGGCACATATCCGCGCTTTCGTCGCGTTCGCCGGCGGTGAGGGCGATGATCGCGGTGGGTGCCAGGCCGAGCGCGCGTTCGCGTTCGCGCCACGCCCGGCTCGTCGTCCAGCCGTCCATTCCCGGCATCCGGCAGTCCATCAGCACCAAGTCAAGATCGGAGTCGGCCGCGCCGACCGCCAGCGCTTCCTGGCCGGAGGCCGCGAGGCGGACTTCGCATCCCAGCGATTCGAGGAGTCCGCGGCTCGCTTCGCGGATGCTCGGGTCGTCGTCGACGAGGAGGATGCGGCCGACGAAGCCGCCTGCGGGCGAGCCCTTGGCCTTCTCCTTGCCGCCGGGCAGCCATTCGACCAGCTTGTCGAGCAACGTGTTGCGGTCGACGGGTTTCGACAGGTAGTCGTCCATCCCGGCCGCGAGGCACTTGTCGCGGTCGCCGCTCATCGCGAACGCGGTCAGGGCGATGATCGGCGTGCGTTTCGTCGTCCCTTCGAGCAGGCGGATGCGCCGCGTCGCTTCGTAGCCGTCGGTGCCGGGCATCTGGCAGTCCATCAGGACGAGGTCGGGCAACCACTCCTGTAGCAGCGTGATCGCCTCTTCGCCGTTGCAAGCCGACCGGACTTCGCAGCCTGCGGCGCGCAGGTACTCGCCGAGCACGATCTGGCTGATATCGACGTCGTCGACGAGCAGGACGCGTACGCCTGCGAGCCGCACCCTGGCGATCGAGGCAAGCGGAACCGCTTCGCCGGAAGGGGCTGCGCTCGCGCCATCCAGCGGCAACTCAAACCAGAAGAGGCTGCCTTGGCCCGGAGCGCTTTCCAGCCCGAGTTCGCCGCCCATCATGCCCACCAGCTGGCGGCAGATGGTCAGACCGAGGCCGCTGCCGCCGAAGAGGCGCGTCGTCGACGAGTCGGCCTGCGTGAACTTCTCGAAGATCCTGTCCTGGAGTTCGGGCGGAATGCCGATGCCGCTGTCGCGCACTTCGACCCGCAAACGGCCACGGCCCTCGCCCCGGTCCTGCCAGCAGACGTTGAGCTGAATGCCGCCGCTCGCCGTGAACTTCACCGCGTTGCTCAGCAGGTTGTCCACGACCTGACGCAGCCGCACGGGGTCGCCGTGGACCAGCAGCGGAATGTCGCCCTCGCACGACGGCTCGAAGGAGAGATTCTTGCGCGCGGCGGCCGTGGCGTGGACCTGTGCGATGTCGTCGAACAGCGCACGCGGGGCAAAGCCTTCGGGCCGGATCACGAGCTTGCCGGCCTCGATGCGGGAAATGTCGAGGATGTCGTTGACGATGCCCAGCAGCTGGCTCGCGCTGTCGTGGGCAAGGCGCACGTAGTCGCTCTGCTTGTCCGTCAGGGCGGTGTGGCGCAGCAGGTCCAGCACGCCGAGGATGCCCGTGAACGGTGTTCGGATCTCGTGGCTCATGTTGGCGAGGAACTCGCTCTTCGCCCGGTTCGCCGCTTCCGCGCGTTCGCGTGCGACACGCAATTCGGCCTCGGCGGCCTTGCGCTCGCCGATGTCCTCGAAGGTCCATACCACGCCCCGGCTGAGATTGTCGGGGTCGACCGCCTTGCCCGACAGGGCGCACCAGAACACCTCGCCGTCACGGCGCCGCATCTGCGTTTCGGCGCGCAAGACTTTGCCCGCAGCGAGGCGGGGCAGCACGTGGTGGTGGAGATGGTGCTGACTGTCGGAGCTGGGGAACAGCGCGGACGTCTTGAGACCGATGAGCTCGGCCGTCGGATAGCCGAAGATCGCCGCCATCTGCTCGTTCGCGCGCAGAATGCGCCGGTTGGCAGGGTTGCTCGAGCTCACGTAGGCGATGCCGACCGCCGCGGCGTCGAGCGTCGTCTGCTGGACCGCCTCCAGTTCGTCCTTGGCGCGTTTCAGATCGGCCGCGGCGCGCCGCGCGTGGAGCAGGGCCCAGCCCAGCATCGCCATGAGGAGGACGAAACCGCCGACGATGGCGAACAGGAACTGGCGCATGCGGTTCATGCGTAGCGCAAGCTCGGCGTTGAGCGACGACAACATGCCCCAGCGGTCGAGCTCCGCTGCCTCGAAATCCGACGACAGCAGGTGCACGGAAGCGTAGACCTTGGCGACCTGCGCGGCGGGGGTCGTGTCGTCGATGGCGGCGAGCGCGCTGCGGATCGAAGCGATGCGGGTCACGAGGGCGCGACGCGTGGCCGGGTCGTCGTCCTGGCCCTCGGCAGCGTAGTCTCCCGCGAGGGCGAGCTCTTCGTCGGCGTGATCCAGTTGCAGGCGCCGCTTCGCGGCCTCCTGCGCGAGCTCGAGGCGTTCCTCCGCCTGTCCGAGAAAATAACGGGCCTTGAGCAGGGTGCGGGCGCCATGTACGGCATCGAAGTTGGCGGCGAGGAATTCTTCGTGCAGGGTGTTGAAACGGGCAAACCCGATCGTCAGTGCGAGGCCCGCGAGCACTGCGATCGCATATATGATGAAGGGCAAGCGCCGAGCCACCCTCGATTGGACCGTCACCAAAACTCCCCCTCTCGGCCGTGCGGGCTTTGCTTGTGGCCCGACCGCGGCGCTCTTATGATCCTCGGCATTTTCCACTCAACACGCATCGATGGACAATAGCAGCCACCGTCAATTTCCCGGACATAGTGCTCAGCGGGGCAGCCCGTGGCGTCGGGGCCTTGCCGCGCTTGCGTTGGGGCTCACCGGTTTTCTGGCTTCCGGCGCGACGCGTGCCGCAATTTCCGATGACGAAATCCGCGTCGGTCTGCTGCTCGACATGAAGTCGATCTATGCGCACCTCGCCGGCAGCGGATCGGAGGCGGCCGCGCAGATGGCGATCGAGGATGTCGGGGGCAAGGTCGCCGGCAAGCCGATCCGGCTGCTCGTCGCCGACCACGCCAACGATGTCGACCGCGCTACGAATATCGCGCGCCGCTGGCTGGACGAGGAGGGCGTGGACGTCATCGCGGACGTGGTCGGTTCGCCGATCGCCCTGGCGGTGCAGGAGCTCAACCGCACTCGGGGGGCCGTCGTGTTCTACAACGGCGTGATGACGTCGGCGATCACCGGCGCGCGCTGCGCCCCTACGGGGATCCACTGGATGTATGACGGCTACGCCTTCACCACGGCAATCGGCCGCGAACTGACGCGTGCGGGTGCCCACTCATGGTATTTCGTCAGCGTCGACAACGCCTTCGGGGCGAACGTCGAAGGCGATCTTGCGAAGGTGATCCGCTCGTCGGGCGGCGAAGTCATCGGCACGGTGCGTCACCGTCTCGGCGAAGAACAACTCTTCGGGCGCCTGCGCCAGGCCGCCGAGTCGGGGGCGGACGGCATCGCGCTGATCAATGCGGGCGAAGACCTGATCCGCGCCGTACGCCAGAGCTACGACCTGCTACGCGTGAGCAAGGGCCGAACGGTGCTCGCGGCGGTCGCGACAACGCTCAACGACGTCCACATGGTGAAGCCGCAGCTCGCCCAGGGACTCAAGCTCGCCCATTCGTTCTACTGGAACCGCGATCCCGAGACGCGCGCATGGTCGGAACGCTTTTACGCGCGTACCGGTGCGATGCCCAACGACCTCCAGGCGGGTGTCTACTCCGCGCTCACCCATTACTTCAAGGCGGTGGCCGCGAGCGGCAGTGACAAGGGAGCGACCGTCGTCGCGAAGATGCGCGAACTGCCGATCCGCGATCCGATTGTGCGCAACGCCCGCCTACGCGAGGACGGTCGCATGGTCCACGACACCTACTTGCTGGAGGTGAAGAAGCCCGGCGAGGTGAAGGAACCGTGGGACTACCTGCGCATCCTGAGGACCATCCCCGCGGAGCAGGCCTTCAAGCCGCTGGCGGAGAGCGACTGCCCGTTGATCAAGCACTGAACGGCGGATGGTCGGCGCAGGGCGGCAGCGCCGATCGCCATCAGCCGTAACAGCGGAGCTTTCTGGAGAAGTCGCCGAGCGCGCCGATGCCACTCGCTTCGGCGCGCTGGCACCACGCCTCCAACTGGCTCACCAGCTGTTCCTTCGAGGCCGAAGACCGCTCCCACAGGCTCATGAGATCCTGACGCATCCTGCAGATCGTCTGAAGCACGGGGCTGGAGAGCAAGGCGCGGTCGAGGGCTTCGCGCTCGAGCGGCGGCAGTTCTCCGCTCGGCATGTGCAGGGAGTGCTTCACCGCCCTCTTCATCGTCGCGTAGCGGGATTCGCGTCCGTCGCTTAGCCGCAGCTGCCGCAGTTCGGCTTCGGCGGTGCGACGCAGCGTTTTCGCGAAGCGGGCGAGCACGTCGAAGCGGTGCATGATCACGGCCTGAACGGTCTGGACGTCGCAGGCCGCCTTGCCGGCGACGAAGCGGAGCTTGGGGGCGACGCGATGGACCTTGGCGAGACGCACGATCTCCATCGACCGGATGTATGCCCAGCCGATGTCGAACTCCCACCAGCGGTTGGAAAGCCGGGCCGAGGTGCTGTAGGCGTGGTGGTTGTTGTGCAATTCCTCGCCGCCGATCAGGATGCCCCAGGGCAGGATGTTGCGCGAGGCGTCGCGCGTCGCGAAGCTGCGGTAGCCCCAGTAGTGGCCGATCCCGTTGATCACGCCCGCGGCCAGCAGCGGAATCCACAGCATCTGCACGGCCCATATCGTGAGGCCGATGGGGCCGAAGAGGGCCAGTTCGCTCACTAGCAGGATGGCGATGCCCAGCATCGGACGCTTCCCATAGAGGTGCCGCTCCAGCCAGTCGTCCGGCGTGCCGACACCGTACTTCTCCAGCGTCTCTGCGTTCGTCGCCTCCACCCGGTACAGCTCGGCACCACGTAACAGGACCGTCCGGATGCCGAAGGTCCGGGGGCTGTGCGGGTCTTCCTGCGTCTCGCACTTCGCGTGGTGTTTGCGGTGGACCGCGACCCATCCCTTGGTGACCATGCCGGTGGTGAGCCACAGCCAGAAGCGGAAGAAGTGGCTGACGATGGGATGCAGGCTCAAGGCGCGGTGCGCCTGGTGCCGGTGCAGAAAAATCGTAACCGCCGCGATGGTGATATGGGTCAGTCCCAGCGGCACCAGTACGAGAGCCCACCAGGGGAGATCGAGGAGTTCCATGCGCAATCCTTGGTCAGGTAGCCCGGGAGGAAGACCGTCGTCAAGCTTTCGGGGCCGGGCATCCCCGTCGGATCGAACGTGCATGCAATCGACGGGCCCTACTTAGCCAGGGACGAGCCGTGCCACGTTGGAGTGTTGGCGGGGCGCCCGGTTCAAATGGAACGGCACGGCGTGCGCTGTGGCGGTTCGGAGGCGCTGAAAAAAAGCGCGAGAACAGGCGCCAGTGGCGTCGATTCTCGCGCTTCGGGATGCGACGCCGATGCCGCCGGCGTCGGACGATTACTGCCAGCCGCCGCCGAGCGCCCGGTAGAGGGTGACGCGGTTGGCGGCGTCGGACTGGCGGACGCTGATCAGGTCGAGCTGCGCGCTGTAGAGGTTGCGCTGCGCGTCGAGCAGGCCGAGGTAGCTGTCGATGCCGGCCTTGTAGCGGGCTTCCGACAGCCGAAAGCTCTCTTCGGTCGCCGCGACGAGCTTGCGCCGCGCGTCGAGCTGCTCGGTCAGCGTCGCACGGTCGGCGAGCGCGTCGGCGACTTCGCGGAAGGCGGACTGGATGGCCTTTTCGTACTGCGCGACGTTGATGTCGCGTTGCACCTTCGCCACGTCCAGGCTGGCGTTCAGGCGGCCGGCCTCGAAGATCGGCAGCGTGATCTGCGGGATGAAGCTCCAGCTGCCCGAGCCCGACTGGAACAGGCCGTCGAGCGTGCTGCTGGCGGTGCCAGCGGATGCCGTCAGCGTGATGCGCGGGAAGAAGGCGGCGCGGGCGGCGCCGATGTTGGCGTTCGCGGCGCGCAGCTGGCGTTCGGCCTGCAGCACGTCGGGGCGGCGGGTCAGCACTTCCGACGGCACGCCGGCAGGGAGTTCTGCGACGGTGGCGACTGTGTCTGCGAGCGCATCCGGCATCAGCTGCGGCGGCAGCGGTGCGCCGACGACGAGGGCCAGCGCGTTCTGGTCTTGGGCGACGAGGGCGGTGTAGCGGGCGACGTCGGCGCGTGCGCTTTCGAACAACGTCTGCGCCTGGCGCAGGTCGAGCGCCGAGGTCGCCCCGACGTCGAAGCTGCGCTGCGTCAGGTCGAGCGATTTCTGTCGCGTGCCAAGCGTGCTGCGGGCAAGCGCGAGACGGTCGCGGTCCGCGGCGAGCCGCAGCCAGTCGGTGGCGACTTCGGCGACGAGGCTGATCTGGGCGCTGCGCCGCGCCTCTTCGGTGCCGAGATATTGCTCCAGCGCCTGCTCATTGAGGCTGCGGATGCGGCCGAAGAAGTCGAGCTCGTAGGCCGAGAAGCCGACCGTCGCGCTGAACTGACGCGAGGTCGTGGGCTCGCCGCTGCGGCTCAGGTCACCGGGTAGGCGTTGCGCGGTCTCGCCTGCGCTGGCGCCGATCGACGGGAAGAGATCTGCGCGCTGGATGCCGTATTGGGCGCGCGCCTTCTCGATGTTGAGGGCGGCGACACGTAGGTCGCGGTTGTTCTGCAGCGCGAGGTCGATCAGCTCACGCAGCCGCGAATCGGCGAAGTAGTCGCGCCAGGCAATCGCGCCCGCCGCGGGGGCGTTGGCGACCGGCGCCGTCGTTGCGGCATCGGGGAAGGCGGCCGGCACCGGTGCGGCCGGGCGCAGGTAGTCCGGGATCAGCGTGCAGGCGCCGGCCAGCGTCGCGGCCAGGGCGACCGTGAGGGTACGGAGCGAAGTCATCAGCTGGCCTCCTGGGCAGCGGGCGCGGGGAGGTCTCCCTCATCCTGCGCGGGTTTGTCCTTGAAGATGCGCTTGATCACGACGTAGAAGAGCGGCACGAAGAAGATGCCCAGCGCCGTCGCGGCGATGGTGCCGCCGAGCACGCCGGTGCCGATCGCGTTCTGGCTGCCGGAGCCCGCGCCGGTCGAGATCGCGAGCGGCAGCACGCCGAGGCCGAAGGCGAGCGAGGTCATCAGGATCGGACGCAGCCGCATGCGCACGGCTTCGAGGGTCGCCGTGACGAGGTCCTTGCCTTCTTCCATCTGTGCCTTCGCGAACTCGACGATCAGGATCGCGTTCTTCGATGACAGCCCGATGGTCGCGAGCAGGCCGACCTGGAAATACACGTCGTTCGACATGCCGCGGCCCGTCGCCGCGAGCAGGGCGCCGAGCACGCCGAGCGGCACGACCATCATGACCGCGAAAGGCACCGACCAGCTCTCGTACAACGCTGCCAGGCACAGGAACACGACGAGCAGCGACAGTGCATAGAGCGCCGGCGCCTGCGCACCGCTGCGGCGTTCCTCGTATGAGGTGCCGGTCCATTCATAGCCGATGCCGGGAGGCAGCTTGGCGATGATTTCTTCGACGGCCGCCATCGCTTCACCCGAAGACAGGCCCGGCGCCGCCTGGCCGAGCACTTCGATCGACGGCTGGCCGTTGTAGCGCTCCAGGCGCGGCGAACCGTAGGTCCACTTCGCGTGCGTGAAGGCGGAGAACGGCACCATCTGGCCTTGGCTGTTGCGCGCGTACCACTTTTCGAGGTCCTCGGGCTTCATGCGCGCGTTCGCGTCGGCCTGCAGATAGACCTTCTTGATGCGCCCGCGATCAAGGAAGTCGTTGATGTAGGCGCCGCCCCAAGCCGTCGACAGCGTGTCGTTGATGTCGGCGACCGACACGCCGAGCGCGGAGGCCTTTGCGTGGTCGATGTCGAGCTGGTACTCGGGCATGTCTTCCTGGCCGTTCGGACGCACGCCGACGAGACGCTTGTCCTGCGCGGCCATGCCGAGGAACTGGTTGCGTGCGGCGACCAGCGCGTCGTGGCCGAGGCCCGAGCGGTCCTGCAGCTGGACGTCGAAGCCGTTCGAGGTGCCGAGCTCCACGACGGCGGGCGGCACGAAGGCGAACACCATCGCTTCGCGGATCTGCGAGAAGGCGCCCATCGCGCGGCCGGCGACCGCCTTGACGTTCATGCCCGGCCCCTTGCGTTCGTCCCACGGCTTGAGGTTGACGAAGCCGATGCCCATGTTCTGCCCGCTGCCGCCAAAGCTGAAGCCGGCGACCGTGAAGAGGGACTTCACCGTGTCCTTCTCGGTCTCCATGAAGTGCTGCTCGACCTTCTTCAGCACTTCGAGCGTGCGCTCCTGCGTCGCGCCAGCCGGCAGCATGACCTGGTTGAACATGAAGCCCTGGTCCTCTTCCGGCAGGAAGGAGGTTGGCAGGCGCAGGAAGAGCAGGCCCAGCACCGCGATGATCGCGACGTAGATCGCGAGGAAGCGCACGCTGCGATGGACGATGCGGCCGACGGCCGATTCATAGCGCTGCGTGTTGCGCGTGAACATCGTGTTAAACCAGTGGAAGAAGCCGCCGAACAGGCCGCCCTCGCCATGCTCGTGACCCTTCTGCACGGGCTTGAGCATCGTTGCGCATAGCGCGGGCGTGAAGACGATCGCGACCAGCACCGAGAGCGCCATCGCCGAGACGATCGTGATCGAGAACTGGCGGTAGATCACGCCCGTCGAGCCGCCGAAGAAGGCCATCGGCACGAACACCGCGGCGAGCACGAGGCCGATGCCGACCAGTGCGCCGGTGATCTGCCCCATCGACTTCTTCGTTGCCGCCTTGGGCGACAGGCCTTCCTCGGTCATCACGCGTTCGACGTTCTCGACGACGACGATCGCGTCATCGACCAGCAGGCCGATCGCGAGCACCACGCCGAACATCGTCAGCGTGTTGATCGAGAAGCCGGCCGCGGCCATCACGCCGAAGGTGCCGAGCAGCACGACCGGCACGGCGATCGTCGGGATCAGCGTCGCGCGGATGTTCTGCAGGAAGAGGAACATCACGAGGAAGACCAGCGCGATCGCCTCGATCAGGGTCTTGACGACTTCCTCGATCGAGATCTTCACGAAGGGCGTGGTGTCGTAGGGGACGACGACCTTCACGCCGGGCGGGAAGAAGCGCTGCATTTCGTCGAGCTTCGCGCGCACGGCGCTTGCCGTCGCAATCGCATTGGAGCCGGCCGCGAGCTTGACGCCGATGCCGGCTGCGGGCTGTCCGTTGTAGCGCGCGACGGTGCCGTAGTTCTCAGCGCCGATCTCGATACGGGCGACGTCGCCGAGGCGGACTTCGCCGCCCTGCGCCGAGGTGCGGAGCAGGATCGCCTGGAATTCGTCGACGCTTTTCAGCCGGCTTTGGGCCGTGATGTTGGCGGTGAAGCCCTGACCCGGTAGCGACGGGGTGCCGCCGAGCTGGCCGGCCGACACCTGCGTGTTCTGCGCCAGGATCGCGTTGCGCACGTCCGAAGGCGTGAGGTGGAAGTTGGTCAACTTCGCCGGATCGAGCCAGATCCGCATCGCGTACTGCGCGCCGAACACGGTCACTTCGCCGACGCCGGGCACGCGCGACAGCGGGTCCTGCACGCTGGAGACGAGGAAGTCCGATAGGTCGGTCGCGCTTTGCTGGCCGCCGTCGTTGACGAAGCCCACCACCATCAGGAAGTTGCGCGCCGACTTCGCGACCTGAACCCCTTGCTGCTGCACGGCTTGCGGCAGCAGCGGCAGCGCGAGCTGCAGCTTGTTCTGCACCTGCACCTGGGCGATGTCGGGGTTGGTGCCGGCGTTGAAGGTCAGCGTCACCGTGGCGTTGCCGAAGGAGTCGCTCGACGATCCCATGTAGAGCAGGCCGTCGAGGCCGGTCATCTTCTGTTCGATGACCTGCGTGACGGAGTCCTCGACTGCCTTCGCGGACGCGCCGGGGTAACGCGCGTTAATGGCGACTGCCGGGGGCGCGATCGACGGGTACTGGGACACCGGCAGCTTGAGGATCGACAGCGCGCCGGCGAGCATGATGACGATCGCGATGACCCACGCGAAGATGGGGCGATCGATGAAGAAACGGGCCATGGTCGCCTCCTCAGTTCTTTGCCTGGGCAGGCTGGGCGCCGCTGGTGGCGTTCGTGGTCGGAGCTCCCGCTTCCTGCGCCTGGACCGCGGCGCCCGGGCGCACGCGCTGCAGGCCTTCGACGATCACGCGCTCGCCGCTCGCGAGGCCCGCCGTGACGACCCATTTGTCGCCTTGCGACTGGTCGGCCGTGACGGTGCGGGCTTCGACCTTGCCTTCGCCGTTCACGACCATCACCTGCGCGTTGCCCCGCGGGTCGCGACTCAGCGCCGCGTGCGGCACGAGCACGGCGTCGGCGTTCACGCCTTGCGCGAGGCGCGCCCGCACGTACATGCCGGGCAGGAGTTCGCCCTTCGGGTTAGGGAAGACGGCGCGCAAGGTCACGCTGCCGGTCCCCTGGTCGACGGTGACGTCGGAGAAGGCGAGCTTGCCTTCGGCGCCGTATTGCGAACCGTCCTCGAGCACGAGTTTGACCGGAACCGTATCGCCCGCAGTGCGCTTGAGTTTGCCGGCAGCGAGGTCGGCGCGCATGCGCAGCAGGTCGGCGCTCGACTGTGTGACATCCACGTAGATCGGATCGAGTTTCTGCACGGTCACGAGGGCTGCGGCCTGATTCGCGGTGACGAGTGCGCCCGGCGTGACGGTGGAGCGGCCGATGCGGCCGGCGATCGGAGCGGTGACGCGCGTGAAATCGAGATCGACCTTCGCCTTGTCGACCGCGGCCTTGGCGCCCGCGACGTCCGCCTGCGCCTGCTTCAGCGCGGCGGCCGCGTCGTCGTTGGCCTGCTTGCTGACGGCCTCGATCTGCACCAGCTCGGCGTAGCGTTCGGCCTTGATCTTCGCCGCGTAGAGGTTCGCTTCGGCGCGTGCGAGTGCCGCCTTGGCGCTGTCGTAGGCGGCCTGATAGGTCGCCGGGTCGATCTGGTACAGCACCTGACCGGCCTTCACCTCGCTGCCCTCGACGAAATCGCGTTGCTTGACGAGGCCGGTCACTTGCGGACGGACTTCGGCAATCAGCCAGGGTGCCGTGCGGCCGGGCAGCTCGGCCATCATCGGCACGGCTTCGGTCTGGACGGTGACGACAGTGACGGCCGGAGCGGGGGGCGGGCCACCGGCGCCCTGTGCGTTCGCCGCTTGCTTGTCGCCACTGCAGGCGGCGAGGATCAGCGCGCTTGCGATCGAGAGGGCCAGCGTTCTGGAGGGCAGGGTGGGGATCTGCATAAATCGCCTCGAGTTGGGGTCGGCACGGACGGCACGTCTTATGGGCGCGGCCTGTGTCGAAGGTAGAATGATCATTCTAGATTGAACGCTCATTCTATGTTAGGCTCCCTCGCAGTGCAACAGAAAGTGAGGACGCGTTGCGTTCCTTTGGAGATAGCTTCAATGTCTGCAGAACATGTCGATCAGCCTCGCGCGGAAGCGCGCCGCGAACAGATCCTGTCCGCCGCGGCCGACTGTTTCCGGTCTCACGGCTTTCACGGCGCAAGCATCTCGCAGATATCGAAGGCTGCAGGGATGAGCGCCGGTCATATCTACCACTACTTCGAGAACAAGGAGGCGATCATCGCTGCCATCGTCGCACGCGACCTTGAGCATTTGTTGACACTGACGGCGGAAATGAGATCCGCGTGCAACCTCAAGGAGGCGATGCTGGAGTGCGTGACGACGGGCGTGGAGGACAATCTCGAGCCGCATTACGCGGGACTGAACCTCGAAATCGTCGCGGAGGCTTCTCGTAATCCGCGCGTTGCGAAGATCGTGCACGACGCGGACGTCGCCTGCCGCGAGAGCCTGTGCCTGACCTTGCGCCACATGCGCCAGGCGACCGGCCACAAGGACGATGACGCCACTCTCGCTGCGATGGTCGAGGTGCTCGCTGCGATGTTCGAGGGGCTGATGTGCCGCGCGATCCGCAATCCGGAAATCGACAAGGCGACGGTGATGCGCCTATTCCAGCGCGCGGTGCGCGATCTCCTCGAACAGCCGTCCTGACGCCTCGTATGTCTCGATCTGCCGGACGGTAAAGTGGCCGCAATATCGCGCCGGTAGCCTGTGTCCGCGCCGGGTGAAGGATGTGCTGCCCGGGCAACATCCCACAGACCCGGCGCCGCCTCCGCGGCGCTCTCCCGGAGGATCAAGCATGCAACGCAAACTGACGGTGTTGTTCGTCGCTGCCGCGATCGCCGGCATGTCCGCAGCCGGCCATGCCGCGCAAGGGCCCAGCAGCAGCCAGAGCCCCTATCTGACGCCGATTGCCGGCGGCGTGGAATTCACGTCCATCCTGACTGTCGGCGACACGGTCAAGAAGAAGCACAAGGGCAACGAAAGCTACCGCATGGTCGGCATTCCGGACGGCCTGGGGGCCTACGACAATGGCGACGGCACGATCACCGTGCTGATGAACCACGAGCTGCGCAACACGCTCGGCGTGCCGCGCGCCCACGGGGCGAAGGGCGCTTTCGTGTCCACGTGGCAGATTCGCAAGAGCGACCTGGCGGTACTCAATGGGGAGGACCTGATCCAGCGGCAGGTGCTTGCCACCTCGAACGACCCGGCGATCAACCGCCTCTGTTCGGCCGACTTGCCGGCCCGTAGCGCCTTCTTCAATAGCCAGAGCGGCAAGGGCTTCAGCGAAGGCCGCATCTTCATGAGCGGCGAAGAGGTCGATGGCGCAGGGCGAGCCTTTGCGCACCTCGCCGCGGGGCGTGACCACGGCACGTCCTACGAGGTGGCGGCGCTGGGCAAGGCCGCGTGGGAGAACCTGATCGCGAGCCCGTTCGAACAGGACAAGACGGTCGTCGCCGGGATGGATGACGGCGCGCGCCTGGGCAGCAAAGTCTATTTCTATGTCGGTGAAAAGAAGGACAGCGGCTCTCCGATCGCGATGGCGGGGCTCACGGGCGGCACAAGGTATGAGGTGCTGGCGGGCGCGGCTGCGACCGAGGCGACGATCGCGAACGATTTCGTCGCGCGCTTCAGCCTCGTCAAAGCCGGCGGCACGGGCCTCAACCGCGTCGAGGACGGCGCGTGGGATACGCAGAACCCGAACCGCTTCTACTTCGTCACGACCGATCAGTTCAACGGCAACAGCCGGCTGTGGAGCCTGACCTTCGACGACATCACGGCGCCCGAGCGCGGCGGCGAGATCCGCGTGCTCATCAATGGTGCCGTGAGCGGTCAGCAGATGATGGACAACATGACCGTCGACGGCGCGGGCAACCTCTGGCTGCAGGAGGACGTCGGCAACAACCCGCACCTGGGCAAGATCTGGAAGTACGAGCCGGCGAGCGGTGCGCTGACGCTGGTCGCCGAGCATGACGCGGCCCGCTTCATCGCCGGCGCCCCGGCCGATATCGACGGGACCGATGCGAAGCAGTCGGACGAGGAGTCGTCGGGGATCATCGAAGTCAGCGGGCTGTTCGCGGGCGTTCCGGGCTACGACACGGATCTCTTCCGCTACTTCCTGCTCGACGTGCAGGCGCACTACAACAGCGTCAATGGCGTGCCGCTCGACGCCGAGCTGGTCGAGGGTGGCCAGCTCCTGATGATGCGGGCTCCCCGCTGATCGACCGGGCCGCGGCGGAAGGCCGGTTGCGCCGGCCGCCGCGGCTGTTCAGACGAGTCCGCGCGAGCGCAGTTCGTCCTTGAGATAGGCGTAGAAGATCGGCGCCGCGATGACGCCGGGCAGGCCGAAGGCGGACTCCATCACCAGCATCGCGAGCAGCAGCTCCCACGCGCGGGCGCGGATCTCGCTGCCTACGATGCGGGCGTTGAGGAAGTATTCGAGCTTGTGGATGCTGATCAGGAAAGCCAGCGACGCCACCGCGATCTCGGGGGAATGCGCGAGGCTGACGACGACGATCACGGTATTCGAAATCAGGTTGCCGATGATCGGCAGCAGGCCGACGACGAAGGTCACCGCGATCATGGTCTTGACGAGGGGTAGGTGCGCGCCGAAGAGCGGCAGCGCGACCGCCAGATAGAGCGCGGTGAAGATTGCGTTGAGCGCCGAAATCTTCACCTGCGCGAAGACGACGCGCCGGAATGAGCTCGCGAGCCGGTGGGCCCGTTCCCCCAGAGCCCTCGCCAGCGGCGCGTACTCGCGCCCGGCCTGCAGCTCGTGCAGCGAAATGATCGCGCCGATGATCAGGCCGATCAGCACGTGGGCGATGACGCGCCCGGCTTCCTTGCCAAGATTGCCCACTTCGGTCGCATGTTCGCGCAGCCAGCCGGTGATCAATTCGCGAATCGCGCTGACGCCATTGGGAATGTGATCGACGACCCAGGGGGGCACCGATTCCCGTATGCCTTCGATGATGACCGCCATTCGGTTCAGCAGCCCGGCGAGGCTGCCGGTATCGCCGCGGAAGAAGGCGACCGTTCCGATGCCGATCGCCGCGACGATCATCACCGCCAGTCCCACGACCAGCACGAGGGCCGCCGTCTTGCCGCGCCGGTTGGAGAAGGACTTCTGCAGGCTGGGAGCGAGCAGATGGACCAGTTCATGGACCAGCAGGCCGGTGAGCAGCGCGGGCAGGAGATGAA
The DNA here is from genome assembly GCF_035254505.1 of Aromatoleum sp. Taxonomy (GTDB): domain Bacteria; phylum Pseudomonadota; class Gammaproteobacteria; order Burkholderiales; family Rhodocyclaceae; genus Aromatoleum. Next base: position 60,276 of record NZ_DATFAO010000111.1, read on the forward strand.
GCTCCAGCACCAGCACGAGGGAGAGGCCGGCCAGTATCCATGCGGCAAGGAGGCAGCGGCGTTCGGTCAAAGTCGGAATGGGTGCGTTCATGGCGGGGTCAACGATACACCAGCGCGGGGCGAGTCCGCCGTCACAGGCCGAGACGGCCGTCTCGCAGCGGCGGGCACCAGTAGTAACCGCCGGTCGTCGGCCGCGTGAAGCGGAACAGGCCGTCGACGATCCCGTCCTCAAGTCCGGCCATGCGGCGCAATTGGGCTTCGAAGGCGTCCAGGCTGTGGCCGAAGGCGACGAAGAGGAGCCCCGCCTGGGTTCCGTCCGACCAGGGCATCGAACGGCGCAGCACGAAGGCTTCGGGTGTGAAGCTCTCCTGCGCGGTGCGTTTGACGTGCGCGGACTCGGGCGCGTCGTCGAGTTCCTCGTTGTCGCTGCGGCGGCGGCCCATGATGTTGTCGCGCTCGTCGGGCTGCAGCGCGTCGAAGCCGTCGAGGTCGTGCACCCAGTGCTGGATGGCGACGAAGCTGCTGCCGGCCTCCATACCTTCGGCGACGACGGCCGCGGCGACTGCGTCGTCGCCGTCGGGGTTCTCGGTGCCGTCTTCGTAACCGGTCAGGTCGCGACCGCCGTCGTAACGGAAGGCGTCGGTCTTTTGCACGAGGCGCAGTGCAGGCGCGAGGGCCGCTTCGAGGCGGCGGCTGCGGTGCAGCAGTTCGCCGCGGTCGTCCCCGCGCAGCCAGCACCAGAGCGCGTGTTGGGAGGAGGGGATGTCGACGCCCTTGCCACTCAGCGCAGGGAAGACGCGCAGGGCCGCGACCTCGCGCCCGAGGGCTTGCACGAGCGATTCGCCGAGCCCGACGACCGTGCTCGTGCCTTCGACGAGGTTCGTCAGGCGGTCAATCGCCGCCGGCAGGTCCGCGGCCGATTCCAGTGCGAAGAACAGGTGCTGTGCGTGGGCCGGCACTGCTTCGAGGATGCCCGCTTGGTACTGACTCATGTCTGCTCCTTGGAATGGATTGCGCACTGGGCGGATTCTATTCGAGGGGCACGCGGATTGCATGCTTGGGGATGGGCAGGCTAAGGTGCCGATGTGTGCGGCCTATTGCGGGCAGGGCGGGAGGCGTTGGACGATGCCGGTTGCAGCGTTGCGGAACTCGTGGAAATTCTGGGTCGATGTGGTCAAGGCGACCGTCCGCCTGTGGCTGGACGCGCAGGTGTTCGTGCACGCCGCGGCGCTGGCCTTCTTCACCGTGTTCTCGATCGCGCCGGTGGTGATCGTCGCGGTGACGATCGTCGGCCTGGTGCTGGGGGAATCCGCCGCGCAGGGTCAGATCGCCGAGCGGCTGCAGGCGGTGATCGGGCCGGAGGCTGCGGCGGCCGTCCAGACGGCGGTCGAGGGCAGCCGCATCGAGCGCAGTGGCATCCTGCCGTCGCTGGCGGGGTTCGGCGCGCTGCTGTTCGGTGCGACGACCGTGTTCGCGCAGATGCAGAACGCGCTGAACGCGATCTGGGGTGTGGCGCCGCAGCCGACGCGCAGCAGCGTGATGCTCTATGTGAAGGGGAGACTGCTCTCGCTGACGGTGGTGCTGGCGATCGGCTTCGTGCTGCTCGTGTCGCTGCTGCTGAGCGTGGCGGTGCAGGCGCTGGTGGTGTTTGCGCGGGACTGGGTGCCCGTTCCGCCGTACTTGCTCGTGGTGCTCGACTGGACGGTATCCCTGTTCGTCGTGACGCTGCTGTTCGGGACCATCTTCCGCGTGCTGCCGGATGTGATGCTGCGTTGGCACGATGTACGCGTGGGGGCGTTCGTGACCGCGCTGCTCTTTGCGTTCGGCCGATTGCTGATCGCGCGTTATCTGTCGACGACCGCGACCGCGTCAACGTATGGCGCGGCCGGTTCGCTGGTGTTGCTGCTGATGTGGGTCAACTACTCGTCGCTGATCCTGCTCCTCGGCGCCGCCTTCACGCGTGCGCATCTGGAAGCGCGAGGACGCCCGGTACGCCCGCGCATCACGGCCGTACGCGTGCATCGGGAGCTGATGCAGGATTCCTGATCAGGCGATGTGCTCCCATAGGGTGGTCTCTTCTTCGAAGCGGTCCAGTTCGAGACCCTCGAAATCCGCCCGCGCGACGATCGCGTGCACCTTGCCGTTACGCACGACGGGCAGGTGGCGGAAACCGCCGTCGTTCATCAGACGCAGGGCGTCGATCGCATGCGCGTCGGGTGGAATCGTCACCGGCTTGTGAGTCATGACGTCGTCGAGCTTGGTGTGGGCGGCGTCGACCCCGTTGCCGAGCATCCGGACGGCGTCGCGTCCGGTGAAGATGCCGACAAGATGCCGGGTACGATCGGCGACCAGCACCGCACCGACGTGACGGTCGCACATCCGTTCGCAAGCGAGCTTCACGCTCGCATCCGGCGGCAACATCAGCGGGTCCTGATTCTGGACAATGTCGGAAATGAAGCGATTGGTCATGGTGATCCTCTCTTGCCTTGGCTCCCCCAAGCCCTCCCTGTGAAGCTTCAGCCTAGCAGGTGATTGTGACAAATTCTTCCTGCTCTTCGAGAATTCGACCCCAATCACGAGCTGGGCAAGCGTGAAATGCCATGTCATGATCGGCGCCCAGTGCGAAGGGGGCTTACTGCATGATCGCGAGGCGCAAACTCTACCGCGGCAATGATCTGCGCCGCGCCCAGAACATTGCCGAACTGCGGGCGATGGCGGCGGCGCGCGTGCCGAACTTCTGCTTCGAATACCTCGAAGGCGGTGCGGACGACGAGCTCACGCTGCGGCGCAATCGCAGCAGCTACGATGCCGTCACCCTGTTGCCGCGCACGCTGGTGGACGTGTCGGTGCGCGATCTCGGCTGCGAGCTCTTCGGTTCGCGCATCGAAATGCCGATGGTGATCGCGCCGACGGGCTTCAATGGGCTGCTGTCGCACGAAGGCGACCTGATGCTTGCGGAGGCGGCGCGCGAGGCGGGCATCCCGATGTGCCAGAGCATGGTGTCGACGGTCGAGCTCGAACGCCTCGCCGCGACGGGCGTGCGCCACTGGATGCAGATCTATCCGTTCAAGGATCGCGACAACATCGCGAAGATCGTGAAGCGTGCCGAGCGTGCGGGTTCGGAGGCGATCGTGCTGACGACCGACGTTGCGCTCTTCGGCAACCGCGAATGGGATCGCCGCAATTACCGGGCGCCGATGAAGCTCGACGCCGCCAACCTGTTGCACGTGGCGATGTCGCCGCGCTGGGTGTTCGACGTGCTCGTGCCGCACGGCATGCCGCGCTTCAGAAATCTCGGCGATTTCCTGCCGCCGGGCCAGGACAGTGCGCGCAACGCCGCGACCTTCCTGTCGAAGCAGATGGACCCTTCGCTCAACTGGGGGGATGTGCAGTGGCTGCGCGATCTGTGGCCGCGCAAGCTGATCGTCAAGGGCATCCTGTTGCCGTCCGACGCCTTGCGCGCCCGCGAGATGGGCGTCGATGGCATCGTCGTCACGAACCACGGCGGGCGGCAGCTCGACGGTTGTCCCGCGCCGATCGAGGTGCTGCCGCAGATCCGCGAAGCGGTGGGGTCGGAGATGACGGTCATCGTCGATAGCGGGCTGCGCCGCGGCAGTGATTTCGTCAAGGCGCGGGCCCTGGGCGCCGATGCGGCAATGTCGGGTCGGGCCACCTTGTATGGCCTCGCGGCAGGAGGCAAACCCGGCGTGCGGCGGGCGCTGGAGATCCTGCGTAGCGAGATCGACCGCACCTTGGGCCTGCTCGGCTGTCCGGTGCTCGGCGAGGTTGGCGCGGAACTCGTGTGCGCGCCGGCCTGCTGTCTCTGACCCGCGGCACGGCCGGGCTATCGGGAGCCGGAATGCCCTTGGACGAGCGTTTCATCCGCGCAGCTTCTTTGATCGAACAGGCGGACGGTCTCCTTATCACGGCCGGCGCGGGGTTGGGCGTGGATTCGGGGCTACCGGATTTCCGCGGTAGCCAAGGGTTGTGGAGGGCTTATCCGGCGCTCGGGCGTGCACGGATGGATTTCCAGGAGATCGCCTGCCCGGATGCGTTCCGGCAGCATCCCGATCTCGCTTGGGGCTTCTACGGCCATCGGCTGAAACTATACCGCGAGACGCAGCCCGGCCCGACTTTCGCGATCCTGCAGGCGATCGTGCACCGCGTGCCGGCAGGGGCCTTCGTCTTCACGAGTAACGTCGACGGCCAGTTCCAGAAAGCCGGTTTTGATCCCTTGCGCATCCTCGAATGCCACGGCCCCATCCACCACTTGCAGTGCATGACCGGCTGCACGAACGCGATCTGGCCGGCAGACGGCTTCGCGCCCGAGGTCGATGAAGACGCCTGCCGGCTCACGAACGAAATGCCGCGCTGCCCGCGCTGCCGCGGACTGGCGCGGCCGAACATCCTGATGTTCGGCGACTGGGAATGGATCGAGGACCGGACGCGTGAGCAGGAAGTCCGCTTCGCCGCCTGGCGCCGCAAGGTCGAGCGCATCCTCGTGATCGAGATCGGTGCCGGGACGGCGGTCCCGTCGGTGCGCTTCTTCGGCGAGCGGCAGAACGCTCCGCTGGTCCGGATCAACACCACCGAGGCAAAGACCTCGAGTGAGCGCGGCGTGTCGCTGCCGATGACGGGCGCCGAGGCGATGCGCGGTATCGCGGCCGTGCTGACCGCGAACGGTTTTCTGGAAGCCTGAGCTAGCGAGCGATCGACACGACTTGGCCGGTCCGGGAGTCGATGATTGCGTTCGGGCCGACGGGCGCGTAGTAGCGGCCATCCTGGCCAACGTAGCCCGGTCCGACCGGCGTATAGACCTGGCCGCTTTGCACGTCTACAGCGTGGCCGGAACTCGACGCCGGTTCGCAGCCATAGACGACGGCGCGGTCGTTGATCCAGCAGGCCCGTCCGTCCCGAGTCTGCACACGTGCGTCAGCCAGCGCCGACGACGACAAGGCTGCCGCCACCGCGGCAAGAAGCAGGAGTCTCATGATTAATCTCCCTTGCTGCTTGTTCGATCCCGTGTCTTAAAAATAGGCGGCGGGCGCGACGGACGAAACGGAAGAAAGCTCCTGTCTTTGCAGGAGCTTTGTCATGGTGCCCGGTGGGAGCGATCAGCGGGTCGGAGAGCTACTCGAAGCTCATGAAGCAAAAAGCCCGACCACATCGGGTCGGGCTATTCACTTGTAATCGCGCTGGTGCCGGCAACAGGAATCGAACCCGTGACCTACCGCTTACAAGGCGGGAATAAATATCATTTATCGGCGTTGATACGGGTTGAAGTGATCTATTAAGTTATTGTTTGTATTGCGTTTGTGCGTATTATCGCGTTGCCAGAGGTTGACTCGGGTTGAGATAATTCCTACCCAATTCCTACCCAGAGCGACCTACAGACTCCATGCAAGGGGAGCGACACATGCGACGCGAACGCCTTACCGACACCAAGATTGCCAACTTCCGCCCGACGAAGGACGCCTACCTGCGGGACACCGAGTCGCACCTTGCCGTCCGCGCTCGGGCGACAGGTTCGAAAGTGTTCGTGTTCATGAGCACGCTACGCTACAAGGATATCCGCATCGCCATCGGCGAAGTCGGTGCCGTTTCGCTGCCCGACGCTCGCCGCAAGGCGCAGTCGTGGCAGGAGTTGGTCGATCAGGGCAAAGATCCGCGCGAGGTGATCAAGGAACAGGAGCGCGAGGCGCAGGCGGCGGAAGTTGCACGTGCGACCGAGTTAGAGGCGCAGGCCCGCATCGAGGCGGCAAGGGCCGTCACTGTTGGCGAGGCATGGGACGCCTACCTTGAGGCTCGGCGCGCGAAGTGGGGCGAGCGGCACATGCAAAATCACCTCGCGATGGCGAAGGCGGGCGGCGAGCCACGGGGTAGGGGGCGACGCAAGGGCGAATCGGACAAGACGATGCCCGGCCCACTGTATCCCCTGCTCGCTGTGCGTCTGGGCAACCTGGATGGCGATGCTGTCAGGGCATGGCTCGAACCGCTGGCGCAACGCACGCCGACACAAGCGGGGCAGACATACCGGGCCCTACGTGCGTTCATCGGCTGGTGTAGCGATCACCCGCAGTATCGAAGCGTGACGCACGGGGACGCGTGCAACCGCCGTATGGCACGCGATACGCTGCCGAAGGCGAGAGCCAAGGATGATTGCTTACAGCGCGAGCAACTCCCCCTGTGGTTTGAACACATGGGCAAGATCGGAAACCCTGTGATCGCCGCGTATCTGCAGACGTTATTGCTCACAGGGGCGCGGCGGGAAGAGCTGGCGGGGCTGAAGTGGGAGGACGTCGATTTTCGGTGGCGGAGTATGACGATTCGCGACAAAGTGGAAGGCGAGCGCACGATTCCGCTGACCCCCTATGTCGCCTCGCTGCTCGCTCCATTACCGCGCCGAACCGTGATTCGCGACGGCGAACCCGTTTCATTGCCATGGGTGTTTAGTAGTCCGACAGCCGAATCGGGAAGGCTTCAGGAACCGCGCATCCAACATATGAAGGCACTCAATATGGCTGGCCTTCCGCACTTGTCGATACATGGTCTGCGCCGATCATTCGCGACGCTTTCGGAGTGGGTCGAGTGCCCAGCCGGGGTCGTCGCGCAAATCATGGGGCACAAACCGAGCGCGACCGCCGAGAAACACTACCGTCGTCGCCCGCTCGATCTGCTGCGCATGTGGCATGCCCGAATTGAAAGCTGGATTTTGGAGCAGGCTGGGATTGAACAGCCGGCTCAGGATCAAGACGACCAGCAACGACTCAAGGTGGTGGGATGAGTGACAAGCACGAGCAGCGAGACGCCGGAGACAAGCGGAATGCGTCGGACCAAAAAGACCTCGACTTGTACGCATACCGGTTCATGAAATTGGTTGCTGCCGTCAAGCAGCATTACGAATGGGACATGAAATGTAGCCCGACACCGCTCCGAAAGCGATTGACTGCCGCGGCCAAAAAAATGAACGAAGTCATCGCATTTCTTGACGCTACCCCGGATTTTGAAGCGTTCCATGACGCTCGTCCCCAGCCATCGTGGCCGCCAAAAGAAGGCGAAGACTACAAGTACGGCGACTGGCCGCTTTATCAAGACATTCGGCGAAACATGCTCCTGTTAGAAGAGTCCGCCCGCATGTATGGAGAATGTCTGCCCGACTCGCGACAACGCCGTGCGTTGCCCTTCGCCGCACTTGGTCTCCTATATCTACGACATCGCCATGGTTATGAGCCGTTAAAGTTGAGCATCGATAGTGAGCATGTGCAGGAACTTGAAAGGCTCTGTACCGCAGCCGGAATGTTGCCGCTTGAGCGCGAGACTTTGCGAAATGCACTTCGAGATTCGAAGCCAAAATTCAATCGGGATTCCCCTGAGCCCGTCTATTGGCCGATTCTTCAATAGGTTATTTTCATCGCCTTATTGACCCCCTCAACTTAGTTTTGAATGTTAGGGGGCCTCCATCACGATCCATTGCGTTCAATTCACATGGGCCCTTCGCAATGGAAAGCAACAACACTATCCCTTTCACGTGGCGTGCCGATCTCGTCGGCAGGAGCCTTTCCACCCAAGAAGTCGCTGACGCTCTGCGCGTCCGTCGTCAGACCGTCGCAAAGGCCCTCTGCCTGCATGGGCACTACATGGGTCTGAAACCGCGGCGGCTTCCGAATGGCCGCCTCCTGTGGAATGCCGACGATCTCGCAAGACTGATCGGAGCGGACGCCAAATGATGGGCGAAGAAAAGGCCGATGCTGGGGGGCAGCACCGGCCTTACGAACAACCCAAGGACGACAGGCGCAATCATACGGACGCCGGGGCCACGCCTCACTCGGCGATTAGCGGCAAGTCAATGTCGTTTGACAGAATCCCCGAAGAGCTCAAAACGTTCCACCAATGGGCTGTTTGGAAGTACGAAGAAGAAACACGCGAAGACGGGACCAAGCGAATCACCAAGGCCCCGTACCAAACCAACGGACACAGGGCAAGTCCCACGGACCCGAACACCTGGGCTGATTTCGAGTCAGTGATCTACGCCATGTCGTTCGGCGTATTCAGCGGCATCGGCTTCATGCTGTCGAAAGATGATCCTTACACGATCATCGACCTAGACAACAAGCCCGACAAACCGGCGACGCCTGAACAGCTCGCACGGCACACCAAGATTTATGAGACGTTCCAAAGCTACACCGAACTGAGCGTCTCCGGGACCGGCGTGCATATTGTAATGCGGGGCGTCGTGCCGTTCGGCGGGCACCGGGACAACGTCGAAGTTTATTCCGACTCGCGGTTCATGGTTTTCACCGGCAATGTTCTGCGGGACATGCCAATCACGGACGGGCATCAAATCTGGCTTGATCGGCTTTATGCTGGTATGCATCCGATCACGAAAACCACGCTGATCGACGTCGAAGGCACGATGGACGACGGCGAGCTGGTCGATATGGCCATGAACGCTAGGAACGGTGATAAGTTCACCGCGCTGTGTAACGGCGAGTGGGAAAAGCTCAACTACCCGTCACAGTCCGAGGCCGACTTTGCCCTGATGGCGATGCTTGCGTTCTACACCGGGAGCAATGAACAGGTGCGGCGCATCTTTCGCATGTCGAAACTCGGCAAGCGGGACAAGGCGACTCGGGATGACAAGTACCTGAATCGCATGCTTGAGAAGATCAGGGCGCAACAGCCGCCTGAGATCGATCTATCTGCGCTCCTTCAACAAGCTGACCAGTTGATGGTTGAGCCGGACTGCGCATCCGAGACTGATGAAAATCTAAACGTGCCCGCCACGGCAATATCGAGTATCGCGACAGCAACAGGAATGGAGCTTCCGCCGGGGCTCGTCGGCGAGATGGCAGACTTCTTTTACAACACTGCAACTCGCCCCGTCCCTGAAATCGCGCTTGCGGCGGCGATCGCTCTGATGGCCGGTGTATGTGGTCGTGCCTACAACGTCTCGGACACAGGTCTCAATCAATACGTCATTCTTCTTGCGAAGACCGGCTCCGGCAAGGAGGGCGTTCGAAAGGGGATCGAAAAACTCATCGCTGCCGTTCGTTCCCAAGTTCCAAGGGCAGACGACTTTATCGGCCCTGCCGGCATCGCCTCGGGCCAAGCGCTCATCAAAGTCTTCAACGACAAACCGTGCTTTGTCGCTGTGCTGGGTGAGTTCGGCATCACTCTGCAACAACTTGCCCATCCGCGTGCGAATTCCGCCGAAAAGATGCTCAAGCGCATGTTGCTCGATCTCTATAACCAGTCAGGGTGGAGCGGCATCTTGCGGCCGACAGTCTATTCAGATGTCACGAAGAACACGCAGGCCGTTCAAGCTCCAAACTTGACTCTTATCGGAGAGTCGACGCCGTCGACATTTTTCGATGGGCTCGATGCAAGTCACATCGAAGATGGGTTGATTCCGCGATTCCTCGTCATTGAGTACAAGGGAGCGAGGCCGAAATTTAATCGCAATCACGGGAGCATGCCCGCCGCCGCGCTTGTCCGTAGCTTCGCTGATCTTGCAGCGACGGCGATCTCTGTCGGGGACAGGGGCGTTCCGCCATGTTTGGTGAAGCAGGACGAAACGGCCGAAGCGAAGCTTTTTGCCTTCATGGAGGAGGCTGACGCCCGCGCGGCTCGCGCAAATTCAGAAGGCCCGGTGGCAGAGGTTTGGAATCGCGCCTATCAGAATGCCATCAAGTTGGCGGGACTGATTGCCGTCGGCGTGAATCATTACGATCCGTTAATCACGGGGGGAATGGCCGATTGGGCAATTGTCTTCGTGCGGCGCTGTGTGTTGAACCTTGCGGAGCGCTTCGAGAGCGGAGACGTGGGATCGGGCGACTCGAAGCGCGAACCGGACATCCGTAAGGCGGTTGAAGCTTACCTCTCCATGCGCGTGCCGCAACGTCAGCAATACAAGGTTCCCAAGAGCCTATGGGACAAGCCCGTGGTGCCGTTCGGCTATCTGCGTCGTCGCCTCCGCCTGCTCGCCTCATTCAAGGCGCCGAACCGTGATTCCGCTGCAGTCCTAGAAAATTCACTACGGGAATTGGTGAAAGCGGGAATTTTGAGTCAAATTCCGCCGCATCAGGCGGTATCTCAGTTCGGAACGCAGACGGATCTATATATCAAGGGGCCTGCATGGTGAGGGGGAGACGGTGGGGAATGGCTGACCTATCCCCGCTCATGCCCTTACAAACCATGGGAGTTAGGCGAATAGGGGAAAGGGGATAGGGGGATAGCAAAAATGGACATTTCTCCCTCTGTTTCACTTCTCGATCTCATGCTGCCCCACCCCTCCTATCCCCCTATCCCCTATTCGAATGAACATCAATATTCACAAGGGAGTTACGGGGGATAGGCGGGGGAAAGAAATGGGGGATAGCCATGATGCACCACCTCTCGCCCCGTGATCAGCAAGCAGTAGGACGAAGCCATGAACAGCGAAGATCGAATCGAACGCATCGCGATAGAACTTCTGACGATCGCAGACCGCGAGGAGATTGAGCGAGTCTTCGATACCAGCGGCGACGTTCGCGTCAGCGAAAAGGATGCAGCACGGCTAATTGGCTTATCGCATGGTGGGCTGAAACACATGCGGCAGGAGGACGAAGAAAGACCGCTAGGCGAGGATTGCAGGGCTCCGGAATGCGTCCCGACAGGAAAGGGGCTGAGACGGTGCCGCTACTCGTATCGCCTTACTGCGTTGGCGCAATGGATCGACGACAACCGCCCGAGGCTCTACGCCCATCTGTGGCAGGAAAAATAGCGGCCGCTCAACGATAAGGGCATTAACGGCATGGATGGTGTGATGCGCCTGCTGGACGATGGAATAACCATCAACCACACAGGACGCACCCATCATGACCGCTCCCGTTTCCGTTCTCGCCAAGGGCACCCAGTTCGCACGCATTGCAATCTGCCTTGGTCGTGCAGGTGAGCTTGGCTTGCCTGCCGCGCTGCAAGTCGCCGAATCTACCTATGGCCCCACGTCGCAAGTCGCCGCCGTCATCCGCGCCGCTGTCGCTGCCGGGACCACGGATGATAGCCAATGGGCGGCGCCGCTCACCGAGGCGCAGATCATCGCCAACGATTTTCTTGAGGCCACGCGCACCCGCAGCGTGCTCGCGAAGCTGACCGATCTGCGGCGCGTGCCGACGAAAGTGAAAGTCCCGGTTCAGACAGGACGCGCGACCGCGTACTGGGCGGGGCAGGGTGCGCCGAAGCCGTTGTCGAAAGGCTCGCTCGATTCCGCCACGCTTGAACCGCGCAAGGTCGTTGGTATCGTGCCGCTGTCGCGCGATCTCGTCCGCCTCTCGAATAGCACGGCAGAGGCATTGGTGCGGCGTGACTTGGTCAATGCCGCTGCTGCCCTTGCCGATGCGTCCTTCCTCGACCCGACGAGCACGGGCGTCCCCGGCGTGCAACCGGCTTCCGTCACCGCAGACCTCACCCCTGTGGCCAGTACCGGGAACGTGCCTGCCGACGTCGAAGCGCTAATCGGCGCGTATGCGGGCGACCTCGAAACCGCCGCGTTCATCACCGATCCGCTGACCGCGGTTCAGATCGGGCTGCGGTCGAGCGGTAGTAATGCGGTCGTCGTCGGCGCAAAAGGCGGCGAGGCGGTCGGCATTCCGGTTTTCACGTCGTCGGGTTCGCCGCGTTCCACGAGTGGCGGGCAAATCGTGCTGCTCGATCAGGCTGCGGTGCTGATGGCGGATGAGGGTATTCGCCTCGACGTTTCCGAGCAGGCGGCGCTGCAGATGGAGGACGCCCCGAGCGCGGGCGCGCAGGCGATGGTCTCGCTGTGGCAGAACAACCTTGTCGCCTTCTTGATGGAGCGCCGTTTGAACTGGTCGGCACCGCTTCCCGGAACGGTCGTGCTGCTCAACGGCGCGCTGTACGGAGGCGCGTGATGGTTGCCCGAAAGCAAACCAAGTATCTGACGCGCGACCTGCACGCGAAGATCGAGCAGCTGGAAGTGCGGTTCAAGGCGTTGGAGGCTGCGTACATCTATCTGCTCGATCGACAGGCCCGGGAGCAGGCAGGGCTGCCGATCCCGGAGAACAAACCGATTCTTGGAGTGATGCCATGCGACCGGAACTGAAGGAGATGGGCGATAGCCTCCTGAAAACCGTCAAGGACGTAATCGCACGCGCCGTCTCGAAGTCGCAGGACGAGCAATTGGAGGTCGTCGCCGGGTTGGAGGCGCGTCTGCTGAGCAGGGTGTCCGAGCTTGAAGCGCGTATTGCGGATTTGGAGGCGGGCAAATGACCACCGATGTCCAGAGCAACTTCGAACAGGACTTCCACCGAGCATTCGAGCAGTTCGGCGAATGTCTCGGACACCAGATGCTGCAACTGCGATGGCACAGCACGACGGTCACCGAGGACGGCAAAGGGCTGTTGATCCTGTTCGAGGATCACGAGGAGCGAGCTTGGGGCATGTCACTCGACCTGGCTCGACCCCTCGACGGTCAGCCGGTGCGTTTGTCGCGTGTCGATTGACGCGGCAAGCGACGAAATCGCGCGATCACGGGGTTACTGATGCGCGGGCAAGTGGGTGACATGGGCGACGGCAACGATCGCCCTATGCCCCGGATTCGCGCGGTATGACCGGGGGGGGGAGGTAGCAATGCGATTCGAGAGCAGGCTGGAACCCGATCGAGGGTCTTCTTCTTTGCTATGTCCGGACAAGTGCGGGAGTAACCATGCCCAGAAGATCTGCTGAAGCCATCGCGACCGAGGCCGCAATACTGCCCGGCCTGCGTCGCATCGAACGCTTACACCCGCCCGCCGATCTGTCGGCGGCTCAACAGGCGCACTTCGCCGCCGTGGTCGCCTCGAAGCCCGCCGATTTCTTCAAACCGGTCGACGTTCCGCTGCTTGTCCAACTCTGTCGGCATCTTGCCCGCGCCGACGAGATCGAGCGCAAGTTTCGCGCGAACCCGTTCCTCTCGGTCGGCGACTACGACGACCTGTCCCGCCTCGCCGACCGCGAGACGAAAACCGTCACCAGCCTGATGACGCGGCTCCGCCTGACGCCGCAGAGCCGGTACCGTCCCGACTCGGCGAAGCATGACGCGAGCGGCCGCGGCGATCCGCTCGATGCGCTGCTGAACTTGGATGCAGAAGATGACGCTTGAAGAACGCATCGACCGCGAGCGTGAAGCGCTGGGGTTGCGACCGTGGGAGTTTGCGCCGTCGGAGGTTGATGACGGACCCTGCCCGTATTCCTCACCCGTGGTCATCGAGGCATGGAAGCGGGCGCAGGAGTGGCGGCGGCAGATGCAAGAGGCAAGAGGAAGGAAGCGAGCTATCAGGTTGTCACGATGAGCATTGTGTGCCCCTTCGGTGTTGCCGTCAGGTTATGCATGAGGCATGCGAGTAACCGCCAAAATTCTATTCATTCGGCATCGGTAGGGTCACCGCTTGTGCCATGTGTCGAACCAAGTCAGTCCGACTACCATGCCGATGGCCGTCCAAAAAATCGTCTTCGAGCTAACGTGGTTGCCGGCCATCGCGACAAGCACGAATGCTCCAAAAAAAATAAGTACAAGCGTGAGTGGAGAAGGAGTACCTCTCCCTGATCTTAGGGGCGCCGCTTCGCCAAAGCGGCGTCTGTAGGCGGCTCGTCGAAACCGCGGATTAGCCATCTTCGTAACCTCTATTTGCGGTCGTCAGGTAAATACTGAGGACTGAGGCTACTTAGTTGCTACAGTCGGCAAACCCCTTCGAGCGCGATATCCGTCCACTGCATCCAGTATTCCTGCAATTTCAGCTGGCAGCATCCCGTCTCGGTATTCGGCCCCTGACTTTGCATTAAATTTGAACTTCCATGCAACCGGCTGACCAGCTTGGTATCCGGCTGCGATTGTACGAAGCAAGCTCTCATCAAGGTCGAAGCCAATGTGTTCAGTGTATGTGCAACCTCCATAGCGTGAACCCGAGCATTCGACACTTCTGTCGATGACTGTTACCGGCACCGATACAGGGCCATTTGGCGTTTCAAAGTTCACTGACTGATAGAAATTCCATCCGCTACCTTGATAGTAAATAACTTGATAGACCTGAAAAGTTGTCTTTCCTGATTTCTTGTCAATGAACGCACGAAGAAAATTGTCGTCCCAAACGATGCCGAGAAGTCCGCGCTTTTCCTTAAACCCGTTTGCTGTATTGATTGTGGCAATGGTGTCAAGCGGGTCGTCTTTGATGGTCGCCGTGCTTCGGAAATGCTCCCTCGTCAAGCTTATCGCCGTTTGATATTGCGCCTGCTGAGACACGCCCGCGCACCCCGCAAGTGTGATTAAAACCACAATTGCGGCTCGCGATAGAATGTTTGACTTCATCAGAGCCTCCCTTGTGAAAAGTTACTTTCACTGAAGCTTACTGGAGCTATTGATGCATGTAATTGGGATAAACTGACCTGTTCTGATGAGACAATTGTCATGGTCGCGGCCATGACGTCCGAAGCACGCGTGATCGTCGCGGCGGCTGTTCAGAATGCGGTAGGCTGAATCGAGAACTCGCCGTTGCTGCCGTAACTTACTCTGAACACAAGAGGACGAGACCTGCTGACTGTGCCGCGGGTTTCCATCAGACCTCCAGCGCAGATTCCATTGGCGATAGCCCCCAGCATCTGCTCGCCTTCAGGCAGATAGAAGACAACCTTCTCTCCCGGCGCAATCTCAGCAACTGGGGTGCCGTTCGCGAAGATGCGCGTGTTGCAAGCTGCTGCCGATAAACCGCTATCCCGCTTCACAATGACCTGACCGGTCCCGTCCTTGTTTTGAAGGAACGTCGCGTTCAGAACTCTTACCTGTGGGACAAGCGGTGCGCTGGCGGTTGGCACCGGCGTGGTTGCGCACCCGCCAAGGGTAAGACCGACGAACCCGGCAAAGAGAAGTCGTCTTGCAGTCATCATGATGTGCCCCTCGCTCTCGGACGATGAAAAGTGCTGTCCCGCCGCAGGAATGTAGCGCGCTGTCGTTCTTCGGAGAAGGGGAATATATGACGAGAGAGGAAAGAATCATCGCCCCTCTGTCGAAGGCGAGAGCGCTCTGGTGAGTTCGGTCAGCGTTCAGACGCTGCACGCACGGGCGAACGATTCCTACCCAATTCCTTCCCAAGCCGCCGATTCCTGCACAAAAACGAGAAAGCCCGATCGCATTGATCGGGCTAACTCGTTGTTTCAATGGTATTTATTGGTGCCGGCAACAGGAATCGAACCCGTGACCTACCGCTTACAAGGCGGTTGCTCTACCAGCTGAGCTATGCCGGCGCGGGCCGGATTATAGCTTAAGCGGCGTTTCCTGAAAGCGCTTGTAGATGGCCTCGACCTCATCGCGTCGGTCGAAGAGCGCCTGGACCGTCGGGGCATAGAGTTGCGAGCCGGACATGCGGGCGATTTCGGCGAAGGCGTCGGCGAGCGTCCAGGCGGGTTTGTAGCTGCGCTTGCAGGCCAGCGCGTCGAAAACGTCGGCGGTGGCGACGATGCGTGCTTCGAGCGGAATGTCGTCGCCGACGAGGCCGTTCGGATAGCCGCTGCCGTCCATGCGCTCGTGGTGTGCGAGAACGATGTTGCGCAGCATCTGGATGTTCGGAAGGTTGCTCAGGCCGAAGTCGTTGATGATGCGCTCGGCCATCTCCAGCCCGACGACGACGTGCTGGCGCATCTCCTCGCGTTCAGCGTCGTCGAGTTTGCCGGGCTTGAGCAGCACGCGGTCAGGAACACCGACCTTGCCGATGTCGTGCAACGCAGAGAAGAGGAAGACGATTTCGGCATAGTCATCGCTCTGGCCGTGGGCCGGCCCGATCTCACGGGCGATGAGTCGCGCATAGCGCGCCATGCGATCGAGATGGGCGCCGGTCTCGAGGTCGCGCACGTGGGCGAACTGGCTCGCGAGGCGCAGTCCGCCGACGAGCATCTGCACCGTCGAGAGCTCCTGCGTCGCGATCAGGCCGATCAGGTGGCCCGAGAGGACGAGATCGGCAACGACGCCGTCGGTGAAGACGTTGCGTTCGTAGGCGTCGAAGAACAGGAAGCCGAGCAGTTGTTCGTTGCGGCGGATCGGTACCGTGAGGCTCGACTGGTAGCCTTCGTTTTTCAGCCAGCGCGAGTGCTCGGCGTCGCTCAAGGGCGCGCTGCCGACGTCGTTGAGGATGCGTGTCTCGCCGGATTCCGCGATGCGGAGTAGCGAGGGGACGTCATCGATGCAGCATTCGTAGCCGGTGAGCGGCGTGCCCGAATCGTTGCTGGCGACGAAGGTCTTGAGCCTGCGCATCTCGGGGTCGTATAGCGCGACAGCGATGCGCGCGATGGCGGGATGGCGTTCTTTGATGCGCTGGTGAATGTCGCGGATGCGTTCGCTGACCGAAGCCGTGTGCAGATTGCCGGCCTGCTTCGCGGCGGACGCGGCGAATTCCTGCCAGCTTTCGGTCACGCTCATGGCGGCTCCCCCTACATGGATGGAGCCGATTATCCGGCAAGCAATACCGCCGTGCCAGTTAAGGCTACCGGGTTGCCGGTAATTGCTTCACGGCAGTCGATCAGTAGTGGGCGCGGGTCGTCCGCAGTTTTTCGATGTCCGGAATGTGGATCGTGCGCCCCTCGACGACGATCAGCCCCGATTCGGCCAGTTCGTGCAGGATGCGCGAGAAGTGTTCCTGCGTCAGGTTGAGCCGCGACGCGATCGTGCCTTTGCTCGTGGGTAGCCGAAGCGACACGCTGCCGCTTGGGGTGGGGCTGCCGTCGAGCTCCTCCTCGCGCAGCAGGTAGCCGATGATGCGTTCGCGCGCAGTGTGCAGCGAGTAGGTTTCGACATCCGCGATAAGGAGGTGCAGCCGCTGCGACAGGCTCGCGATGATGCGGCGGCAGAACAGGGGGTCGCGGTCCATCTCCTCGAACACGACCTTCTTCGCGACGTGCAGCAGCCGGCAGTCGGCGAGCGCCTGCGCCATCACGATGTAGGGCTTGTCCATGAACATCACCGCCTCGCCGAAGCTCTGGCCCGGGCGGACGATCTCGATGACCTTTTCGTGCCCTTCCGAGGACGTGAAGGCGAGCTTGACCTGGCCTTCGAGCAGCAGATAGAAGCCGTGGCAAGGGTCGCCGCGGTGGAACAGCACGCTGCCGCGACCTGCCGTCTGCATGCGCACGCCGCGCGCGAAGCGTGCGAGTTCGTCGCGCGTGAGCCCGCTCAGCAGCGGGATGCAGCCGAGCAGGCGGACGATCCGTTCAGTCTCGGACTCGTCGCCGCAAGGAGCGGCCGGAACGACGAACTTGAGGTCGTTGGCGGTCATGGCGTCACCGCGTCAGTTGCGCGTAGAACATCGGCAGCCGTGCCGGAAGCTCCTCAGGCTTCCGGATCACGGCGTAGCCCGCCGGCCCAAAGAGGTGGGGCAGATAGTTTTCGCCCTCGCGATCGATCGTCACGCAGAAGGGCACGAGGCCCAGCTTGCGCGCTTCGTTGATTGCGACGCGCGAGTCCTCGATGCCGTAGCGCCCCTCGTAGAGGTCGAGGTCGTTCGGCTTGCCGTCCGACAGGATCAGCAGGATGCGCCGGGCCGCAGGCTCCTTCGCAAGCAGCTGGCTTGCATGACGGATCGCAGCACCGAGACGTGTGTAGTAACCCGGCTTGATCGCCGCGATGCGCCCCCGGATGTCGTTGTCGAAACGGTCGCCGAAGTCCTTCAGCCGGTGGAAGCGGACCTGACTACGCTTGACCGACGAGAAGCCCGCGATCGCGAAGCGGTCGCCCGTCGCGCCGAGCGCCTCGCCGAAAAGCAGCAGCGCGTCGCGGATCACGTCGATCACGCGTGCCTCGCTCGAGACCCAGCTGTCGGTCGATAGCGACAGGTCGGCAAGCACCATGCAGGCGAGATCGCGCTCGCGCTTTTCGAGCGAGAGCCACAGCTGGTCGGACGGATTGCGTCCCACGGCGCGGTCGGTCTGTGCGCGCACGACCGCGTCGAGATCGAGCTCGCTGCCGTCGACCTGCGCCTTGATCCAGCGCCTTCCCGGCTGCAGCGCTGCGAACTGCTGGTGCAGGCGCTTGGCCGTGCGGCGCAGGTGTTCGGGAAGCGGGCAGGGCTGAGCGTTGCGCGCGGCGAGTTCCGCGAGCCTTACGTGATCCTCCAGCAGTATGCCCTTGCGGTAGTCCCATTCGGGCAGCGGGATGCCGGGGCCGAGCACGATGTCGTCCTCGGCGGCCGAAGGCAGGTCGAGGTCGAAGCGCACCTTGGAGGCGACGCGCTCCTTGTCCTGCGCCAGCGCGAGCTGGTCGAGGTCGCGTGCGGCGTCGGCGGCGTTAGGGTCCGGGTCGTCGTCGGGCGGACGATTGATGCGCAGGAACTCCGCCACCGCGAGCAGACTTTCGGCGCGGAAGAACAGCACCATGCCGTTCTTTTCCTTCGGCATGTCGACACGTTCGACATGGTGCGCGCGCCGCTCGCTCTCCTCGAAGGTCGGCGTGCCGCCGTCGGCCGGTTGCTCGGGCTCGGTGTCGTCGCCACGTCCGAACCCGGTCTTGCCCGACAAGGAGCCCTTCAGCCACAGCAGGACCGGGCGCGCGGGCGGCGCCTTCGCGGGCACTGGAGGCAGGGCCGCAACGGTACCCGGAGATTGAAGTGCCTGGCGGATCGCGCGCTCGCGTTCGGCCTCCGCCTTCGGCAAGCTTTCGGGTCGGGGGCGACTGGGTAGGTAAGCATCGACGAGGCGCTGGTAGCGTGCCGCCAGGCCCGGCCAGGTTTGCATGACGACGCACGTCGCGAACTGGTTGCGGCGGAAATCGTCCGGGGCCTCCGCGCAACCCACCGAATCGATGCCGTCATGCGCGGCGGCGAGGGCGATCAGCCAGAGGTACAGGTCGCGGTTCAGCGATTTCGTCGGAAAAGCGTCGATTTCGGGCGGCAGGCGCAGCGTCGACGGGTCCATGCGCGCCTGCGCCATGCGTTCGCCCGAGCCCGCGATCCGTTGCAGCAGGTTGCGACGGGCGCCATGCATGTCGACGGTGGCCGCGGCGACGCGCAGGCCCGGATTGCCGCCGAGGGCGCGGAAAAACACGCCCGCCGTGCGCTCGATCTCCTTCAGCTTGACCGCGGCCTCGGGGTGATTGCCTTCGGCCGTCCCGGTGACCCAGCGGTGCCAGAGCTTTCCGACGAATTCTTCCACGTTAGCGTTCCTTTCCGGAGCGGAAGCCGGCTTCGTTCTGGCGCGCAGCCTCGTCGCTCACCCACTGCAGCAGCGGCCCTTCGGGGTTGTCGTGCTGGCTCTGCTCGCAGGCTTCGACGCATTGTGCGCATTGAGTGCAGGTGAACATCAGGCGCTTGATGTTGCGCGGCGTGAGCCGCATCGGGCACACGGCGTCGCAGGCCGACTGCCGTTCGGGCAGGCAGCTCGCGCAGTCGGCGGCGCGCTTTCTCTGAAAGCCGACGACCATCGCGTTGCGGTTGCTCATCCACGCGAGGCTCTGGAACAGCCCGACAGCGCAGGCGTAGCGGCAGAAGAGATGGCGCGCGAAGAGGAATTCCATCGACAGCACGCCGGTCGCGGCCGTGAGGAAGATCGTCTGATTGCGCGTCAGCGCGCCATGAAAGAGGTTGCCGTAGATCTCCGCGGGCGGCAGCAGGTACGTTAGAAACACCATTGCCCACAGGAAGGCGAAAAACACCGCCGCCGGCACGACCACCAGCCACCAGCGCGCGTCCGCCCGCCACGGCGTGCCGTCCGCCTTCCAGGGCGGAAGCGGTTCCTTGACCCACACGCTGGGCTTGCCGGAAGCCTTCTGCATCAGCTTGTTGATCGTCTCGACGACCGAGAAATGCGGGCACAGCCAGCCGCAATACAGACGCCCCCATTTCCATGCGACCCACAGGAAGGCGCCGGCGCCGACGAGTATCGGCACGAAGAGCCGGAGCATCACATTGGAGCCGGCCTCCAGCGCCCCGATGCGTCCGGCGACGAAATCGTCGAGACCCAGCCGCCATTCCATCCCCAGCAGCCATGCGTGGCCGGCATTGAGGTCGTAGCGGAAGAGGTTGAACACCGGCGCGAGAATGAACAGCGTGAAGAACGCCGCCTGGAAGGCGATGCGCTTCTTCTGCGTGCGGTTGTGCCCCATCGGTTTCGCGGTCGCGATCGGGATCACGCGGCGCAGCGTAGGGGAGGCTTGAGCGCTGCTCATGAACTTACTCGAACAGGTCCGGGCCGACCACCGGGTATTGCCAGCTGCGACCGAGGATCGCGTTGTTGAGCCCGATGACGCCGAAGATGACCAGGGTTGCGTGGAAGGAAACGAAATAGAGGATGCCGACGACCCAGGACCAGGGATTGTCGAATCCGCCGAGCAGGAAGATCGCGCCGCTCACCCCCACCAGAATCGCGCCGCCGAACACGCTCGCGACGACCGTCTGCTGCAGGTGATTGCGCTCGACGAGCGACGCCGTGTGGCGATGGCGCAGCCACAGGATGAACAGCACGACCAGCGGAATCGCCGGCAGGAGCAGCAGGTTCATCAGGAAGAGTGCTTCGGCCACCACCGCGAGGCGGGGGCCGGGCATCGCTTCCGTGAGCAGATCGTGTTCCTGTTCGGACATGGCGGGCGCCGGCGCGGGGATGGGCGAGCGGTCAGCGCCCGAAGGTCGCCGACACCACTTCCATCAGCGCGTCCGCGACTTCCGCGTCGTCGGTGAGGCTCTCGACGATTGCTGCGCGGCAGGCGACGACCGGGTCCATGCCGTCGCGCACGAGCAGCGCTGCATACACGAGCAGTCGCGTGCTGGCGGCCTCTTCGAGATCCTGGTCCTTCAGCGTGCGCAGCGCATGTGCAATCGACACCAGACGCTTCGCGAGATCCGATGCGCAGCCCGATTCGCCGATCAGGATCGCCTCCTCGCGTGCTGCAGCCGGGAAGTCGAAGCGCAGGCTCACGAAGCGCTGCCGCGTCGATGGCTTCATCCCCTTCAGCAGGTTCTGGTAGCCGGGGTTATAGGAGACGACCAGCATGAAGGACGGCGGCGCCTCCAGGAGTTCGCCGGTCCGGTCGATCGGCAGGATGCGGCGATCGTCGGCGAGCGGGTGCAGCACCACGGTCGTATCCTTGCGCGCCTCGACGACTTCGTCGAGATAGCAGATGCCGCCCTCGCGCACCGCGCGCGTCAGCGGTCCGTCGCACCACACGGTCTGGCCGTCGCCGATCAGGTGACGGCCCACGAGGTCGGCCGCGGTCAGGTCATCGTGGCAGGCGACGGTGTAGAGCGGTAGCCCCAGGCGCGCCGCCATGTGCGCGACGAACCGCGTCTTGCCGCAGCCCGTTGGGCCCTTGATCAGCAGCGGCAGACGGTTCTTCCACGCGTGTTCGAAGACGCCGATCTCGTCGCCGGCCGCCTCATAGAAGGGGAGTTCCATTTTGGGCGTTTCGAGCATCATGCCGCGAGTCCTTTCCAGTATGCGATGCCGATCAGGGCGCAGACGAGGCCCATCCAGCCTAGCACCAGCCCCGCCCACATGCGCGGGGCGCGGCGCAATGCCATGTAGTCGAGAATGATTAGGGAGCCTTTTGCGAAGGCGATGGCGAAGAGCAGGGCGGCTACCGCGGGCCCGGCCTCGCCACGTTCGCCGATCGTCCAGGTGACCATCGTCGCGGCGATCAGGATCGCCCAGATGGTTGCGGCCCGTTCGGGAGTGCCGTGCGCGGACGCGTGGGCGACGGCGGTTCGAGTGGAGGATTGCATGTCTTTGACCTCTCAGCGCATCACATAGACCAGCGGGAACAGGATCAGCCAGACCAGATCGACCATGTGCCAGTATGCCGCGCCGGTCTCGATGCCGTTCATGTTATCGGGCCGATAGCGGCCCTGGCGCGCACCGTTCCACAGCGCGGCGAGGATCACCAGGCCGAGGATCACGTGCATGAAATGGAAGAAGGTCAGCACCAGGTAGAACATGTCGAAGGTGCTCGACGACAGGCTCACGCCGGCGGCGAACTTTGCCGCGTATTCGAAGGATTTCACGACCACGAAGCCCGCGCCGCATGCGAACGCGCCGGCGACCCAGCGCGCCGCCAGCCGACTCCGGCCGGCTTCCGCGAGCTGCACGGCACGCACAACCAGGAAGCTTGAGGTCAGCAGCAGCACCGTGTTGATGGCGCCGGAGGTGCGATCGAGCCCGAGCTGCTGGGCATTGAACACTTCGACGTTGTGCGCACGCGTGAAGGCGTAGGCGACGAAGAAGGCGCCGAACGCGAGCAGTTCCGCAAGGATGAAGAACCAGATCGCGAGGTCGCCGTGCAGGCGACGTTCTGTATCGGCCGGCGTTTCGGCCTGCTCGGCCTGGACGGAGAGGGGGGGCATCAGGGCTTCGGTATTGGTATCCATGGGGATCAGTCTACGAAGCTGGTCCCGCCGGAACCTTGATTCTGGTTAATTCGCACCAGAGAGGTGCAGCGAATGTGGGGAATTTCACCCGCCCGATGATATCGCCCGGCAAAATAAAAAGGGGCGGCAAGTGCCGCCCCGAAGGATGTCCCGCTCGGTCCGAGCGGGGTATGGAGACCGATCAGGCCGTGATCATCGGCTTGCTTTCGCCCTTGACGAAGAAGCTCGAGATGTAGGTTACGAGGCCCACTGCGAACACCACGCCGGCCCACAGACGCATCCAGTAGAACAGCGACACCTGGTCCTGCACCTGCATGAAGGGCAGCGGGGTGGAGGACACGCGCTGCAGCCACACTTGCAGGATGCCGGCGGCGGTGAGGAACAGCGTGATGAAGACCATCGAGATCGTCATCAGCCAGAAGCCCCACATCTCGCAGACCTGAGCACGTTGGTCATTGGCGGCACGGCCACGGAGCAGCGGCATCGTGTAGCTGATCATCGTCAGCACGACCAGCACGTAGGCGCCGTAGAAGGCCATGTGACCGTGAGCGGCGGTGATCTGCGAACCGTGCGTGTAGTAGTTCACCGGAGCCAGGGTATGCAGGAAGCCCCACACGCCTGCGCCGAGGAAGGCCATCACGCCGGTGCCCAGGGCCCACAGCACGGCAGCCTTGTTCGGATGCTCGCGGCGGCGGCGGTTCACCATGTTGAACGCGAAGACGGTCATCGCGAAGAACGGGATCGGTTCGAGCGCCGAGAAGATCGAACCCAGCCACTGCCAGTATGCCGGCGTGCCGATCCAGAAGTAGTGGTGGCCGGTGCCGATCAGGCCGGTGACGAGCGCCAGCGTGATGATCACGTACAACCACTTCTCGATGACTTCACGGTCGACCCCGGTCACCTTGATCAGCACGAAGGCCAGCATCGCCGCCATGATCAGTTCCCACACGCCTTCCACCCAGAGGTGCACCACCCACCACCAGTAGAACTTGTCGAGCACCAGGTTGGACGGGTTGTAGAAGGAGAACAGGAAGAACACCGCCAGACCCCACAGGCCGAGCAGCATCACGATGCTGATCACGGTCTTGCGGCCCTTCAGCATCGTCATGCTGATGTTGAA
>NZ_DATFAO010000112.1:0-4866 GCF_035254505.1 Aromatoleum sp.
TCGTTGTCGAGGACGGGGCAACTGATGGCGCCGGGGATGCGGTCTTCGGCGAATTCGGCCGGGCTGCGGGCGTCGATGAACTCGTCAAATTCGGAGAGCTGTGCTACGGTCGCGAGGCCTTTTTTCATGCGTTGTCGCGGCATTCGGCGTGCGCCGGTGGCCGGTTTTTCCCTTCAGGATGTCATGGATCAGATCAGACTTACGCAATTCTCCCACGGCGGCGGATGCGGCTGCAAAATCGCGCCGTCCGTGCTCTCGAAACTGCTCGCGCACGCGCCCGCGGGGATCATTCCGCCGGACCTGCTGGTCGGCACCGAAACGGCTGACGACGCGGCCGTGTATCGCCTCAATGATCGCCAGGCGATTGTCGCGACGACTGACTTCTTCACGCCGATCGTCGACGATCCCTTCGATTTCGGACGCATCGCGGCGACGAACGCGCTGTCGGACGTCTACGCGATGGGCGGGCGTCCGATCATGGCGCTTGCGCTGGTCGGCATGCCGATCGACAAGCTGCCGCCGGAAGTGATTGGACGCATCCTCGAAGGGGGCGCGTCGGTTTGTCGGGACGCGGGCATTCCCATTGCAGGCGGTCATTCGATCGACGTGCTGGAGCCGATCTACGGCCTCGTAGGGCTGGGTGTCGTCGATCCGGCGCAGGTGAAGACCAACGCGGGTGCGCAGGCGGACGACGTGCTGATCCTGACCAAGCCGCTCGGCGTCGGCATCCTGTCGGCCGGCCTGAAGAAAGGCGTGCTGGCGCCTGAGGGCTATGCCGAGATGATCCGATGGACCACGTTGCTCAATCGCGTCGGCGCGAGTCTCGCGGGCGTGAGTGGCGTGCATGCTGTCACGGACGTTACCGGATTCGGTCTTGCGGGGCACTTGCTCGAAATCTGCCGTGGCTCGCATCTCGGGGCGCAGGTTTCGTTCGACGCGTTGCCGAAGATTGATGCGGCCGTCGAGCTCGTGCAAGACGGTGTCGCAACCGGTGCGTCGACTCGCAATTGGGCGAGCTATGGTGACGACATCCGGCTGACGGCCGATGCGCCGGAATGGCAGCGCAAGCTCATCACTGACCCTCAAACCAGCGGCGGTCTCTTGATCGCGTGTGCCGAGGATTGCGTCGAAGCCGTGCTGGCTGCCGTGCGCGAGGAACAAGGCAATGAAGCGGCGGTGATCGGTCGCATGGTCGCCGGGGAATCGGTGCTGCAGGTCGCGTGACGCTGGATCAGTGCCTGATCAGCGAGGTGAGCTGTTTCCAGAGCGTCTCGACGATCAGGGGCTGGGCTTCGGCCGTCGGGTGAATCCCGTCGGACTGGAAGAGTTCGCGCCTGTCGGCAAATCCGTCCAGCAGGAAGGGTACGAGGGGGACCTTGTATTGGTCGGCGAGGTCCGCGTAGGCCTGTTGGAATCGGCGTGTGTAGGCCGGGCCGTAGTTCGGCGGCAGCCGCATCCCGACCAGGAGTACACGGGCACCCTGGCGGCGGGCGAGTTCGATCATCGCGGCCAGGTTTTCCTCCATCAGGTCCGGCTTGAGTCCCCGCAGGCCGTCGTTCGCGCCGAGTTCGAGGATGAGGTAATCGGGCTTGTTGCGTTCGAGCGCGGCGGGCAGGCGGGAGCGTCCGCCCGCCGTGGTTTCGCCGCTCACGCTCCCGTTGACGACGGAATGATGGAACCCTTCGCGCTCCAGGCGCGTCTGCAACAAGGTGGGCCAGTCCTGCTTCGGTTGCAGGCCGTAGCCGGCCGACAGGCTGTCACCCCACACGAGAATCGTCGCCGCATCAACGCGAGCACATGTCACCAACGCAAAGAAGATGAATACGATGGATCGCAGCGGCATTGAGTTCTCCATTCCGGTCATTGAGGTCGCGGGGCTCGCGAAGCGCGTGGATCTGGGGGCGGGGCAGGGGACGCTTGAGATTCTGAAGGATGTTTCGTTCGCCGTGGAGCGCGGCGCATCGGTTGCGATCGTCGGTGCGTCGGGGTCCGGGAAATCCACGCTGTTGGGATTGCTCGCGGGCCTGGATGTTCCGAGCGAAGGCAGCGTGCGCATACGCGGCACCGATATCTTTTCCCTCGACGAGGACGCACGCGCGGCCTTGCGTGGAGAGGCGATCGGATTCGTCTTCCAGTCCTTTCAGCTGCTGCCGGCGCTGACCGCACTGGAAAACGTGATGCTGCCGCTGGAACTTGCCGGAAACCGCAATGCGCCGGCGATCGCCCGCCAGTGGCTGGAGCGCGTCGGCCTCGGGGAGCGGCTGCGGCATTACCCGCGCCAGCTGTCGGGCGGCGAACAGCAGCGGGTGGCCCTTGCCCGGGCTTTCGCGCCTAACCCGCAGGTGTTGCTCGCCGATGAGCCGACAGGGAACCTGGATGCGGTGACGGGCGAGAACATCATCGAGCTGATGTTTTCGCTCAATCGCGAGGCGGGCACGACGCTGATCCTCGTCACCCACGACGAGTCGCTTGCGGCACGCTGCAGCCATGTCCTCCACATGCGCGCTGGGCGGATCAGCGGGGCGGCGGAGCACGCCTGAAGCGTGTCAGGCGGCGCTGATCCGGATCGTGCGCAACACGCGGCTTGCCGTATCGACGCCGGATCGCACCGCCGATTCCAGCGTCGCAGGGTACTCCGATTCCAGGTAGTCGCCGGCGAGCCACAGGCCCGCGACGGGCGTTTGTGGGCCGGGCCGCATCAGTCCCGGACGGCAGGCGAAGGTCGCCCGCCTTTCGGTGATCACCTGCGACCATTCGGGGCTCGGCAGGCGTACGTCGAGTTCCTGTTCCAACTGACGGTGGATGGCGAGAAGCAACTCCTCGCGGCTCATTCCTTCGTGAGGGCCGTGGGCGCTGATCACACAGGCGAGGAGTCCCGGCTGCCCGCCGAGCTGGCCCCGGTCGAAAGCCCATTGGGCCGGTCCGCGCGTGAGCCCGATCATCGGAAAGGGCAGATGGCAGGTGGGACCTAGCGCAAGATAGACGGTCGTGATCGGTTCATTCGGCAGCCCCTCGATCATCGTGGCGAGCCGATCGCAGTCGCCGACCGTGCGCAGCAGTCCTCCCGCGTGGTGCGGTGCAGTTGCGAGCACCACCTGGTCGTAGATCTGGCGCGGCGACGGGTCGCCTTCGAGTCGGAAGCCTTCGTCGACGCGTTGGATGGCCTCGACCGGCGTGCCCGTCCGCAGCTTGCCTCGGCGCACGGCCAGGAAGCGGGCCGCCGGCACGGGGAAGAGTTCCGAGAGGTCGACGCGGGGAATCAGCAGTTCGCTGGCCGCAGCGCCCGCCGCCAAGCTAT
This sequence comes from Aromatoleum sp., assembly GCF_035254505.1. Classification (GTDB taxonomy): domain Bacteria; phylum Pseudomonadota; class Gammaproteobacteria; order Burkholderiales; family Rhodocyclaceae; genus Aromatoleum. The sequence continues at coordinate 3,299 of NZ_DATFAO010000112.1, forward strand.
CGCGCAGCACGTTGGCGAAGATCTGAGCGGAGGCCTCGCCGACCGGCGTATTCAGCGCGGCCACACACAGCGGCTCCCAGATCAGCTTGACGAGGTGCGGGGTCTGGCGCGTCTCGCGCATCAGGCCCGCGACGGTGAGATCGGGCGCGACGCGGAATGCGCGCTTCTTAAGCGACCGCATCAGGCGGAGCATCGCAAGGCGATCCGACCATTGCAGGCCCTTGGCGCTGATGACTCCGAACGCTAGGTGAAACGGCGCGGGCAGTCGCGCGGCTTGCAGGTGCAGTGCCCCGGGCGTGTGCAGCGTGAGCGGCAGGTGTGCGAGCTGCTTCGGCGATCCGCCGGTCAGTCTTAGCAGGCGCAGCAACTCGGAATAGGCGCCAAGCAGGATGTGCTGGCCGTTGTCGACGCGCCACCCATCCTTGTTGACGACGCGCGCCCGCCCGCCGAGCGTGTGCGAACGGTCGAAGACCGTGACCTGGACGCGCCGCCGCGCCAGCTCGACCGCGCAGGCGAGCCCGGCGTATCCCGCGCCGATCACCGCAACGTGCTGACTCACACGATTCCCCCTCGCAGCACGGTCGTGAGCCTCAAGCCCGCAGCCAGGTCGACCCGGCGAGCCACAGCTTGCGGATCGGGGTCAGCGAAGTACGGCGGTCGAGCACGAGGAAGCCGTCGCGTTCGATTTCGCGCAGCAGCGTGCGATAGATCGCGGCCATCACGAGGCCCGGTCTCTGACTCTTGCGATCGCCCCGCGGCAGGTGCGCGAAAGCCTGATCGTAGTACTGTTCGGCGCGCTGGGCCTGGAAACGCATGAGTTCGACGAAGTTGTCGTCGTGGCGCGCGTCCATGATCTGTTTGGCCGGGACGTTGAAGCGTTGCAGATCCTCGATCGGCAGGTAGATGCGGCCGCGCCGCGCGTCCTCGCCGACGTCGCGGATGATGTTCGTGAGCTGGAAGGCCATCCCGAGATCGTGTGCGTACTTCAGCGTCTGCCGATCCTCGTAGCCGAAGATTTCCGCCGCGAGCAGTCCGACGACGCTCGCCACTCGATAACAATAGAGTTGCAGTCCCTTGAAGTCGAGGTAACGGGTCTGCGTGAGATCCATTTCCATGCCGTCGATGATTTCGAGCAGCTGCTCCTTCGGCAGGTTGAAACGTCCGATGACGTCCTTCAATGCCAGGCCGACCGGGTGCGTCGGCTGCCCGCCGTAGGTGAGGGCGATCTCCTTGCGCCACCATTCGAGCTTCGTCTGTGCGACCTGCACGTCGTGGCATTCGTCGACGACATCGTCGACCTCGCGGCACAGGGCATAGAGCGCGACGATCGCCTGCCGCCGCTCGGGCGGAAGGAAGAGGAAGCTGTAGTAGAAGCTCGAGCCGCTCTTGGCAGCCTTGTCCTGGCAGTAGTCGTGGGGATTCATCGGATACCTTTGTAATTCAGCGCGCGCCACACGAGTCGCGGCCAGTCGGATTTTGTCAGAGTCGGGCGCCGCCGGAAAACGTCGAAACGCACCGCCTCGATGCGTTCGAGGATGCGCAGGCCGCCGAGCACGACGAGGCGCAGT